>JAGNYI010000069.1 GCA_017985015.1 Giesbergeria sp.
ATGGCGTAGCGGCGGTCGTGGCCGGGGCGGTCCTGCACGTAGCTGATCTGCTCCGCGTACGGCTTTCCGTCCTTGCGCGGGCGCAGTTCATCGAGCAGGCGGCAGACGGTGTGCACGATGTCGAGGTTGGGCATTTCGTTCCAGCCGCCGACGTTGTAGGTCTCGCCGAGTCGCCCCGCTTCGAGCACACGGCGGATGGCGCTGCAGTGGTCGGCCACATAAAGCCAGTCGCGCACCTGCATGCCGTCGCCGTACACCGGCAAGTTCTTGCCAGCCAGCGCATTGACGATCATCAGGGGGATGAGTTTTTCCGGGAAATGCAGCGGGCCGTAGTTGTTGCTGCAATTGGTGGTGAGCACTGGCAGGCCAAAGGTGTGGTGCCAGGCACGCACCAGGTGGTCGCTGGCGGCTTTGCTGGCCGAATAGGGGCTGTTGGGCTCGGTGGCGTGTGTCTCGGTGAACGCAGGGGCGCCCGGCGCCAAGCTGCCGTAGACCTCGTCGGTGCTCACATGCAGGAAACGAAACGCTTCTTTTTCGATAGCTGGAAGCGCTTGCCAGTATTGCCGTACGGCCTGCAAAAGCCTGAAACTTCCGACCACGTTGGTCTGAATGAAGTCTTCCGGCCCGTGAATGGAGCGGTCTACATGCGACTCGGCGGCAAAGTTGACTACGGCGCGCGGCTTGTGCTCGGCCAGCAGGCGCTCGACCAGCGCCGTGTCCGCAATGTCGCCCTGCACAAACACGTGGCGCGCGTCGCCATCAAGGCTTGCCAGGTTGCCGCGGTTGCCGGCGTAGGTGAGCTTGTCAAGGTTGAGGACGCTCTCGTCACTGGCGGCCAGCCAGTTGAGCACGAAGTTGGCGCCGATGAAGCCGGCGCCGCCAGTAACGAGGATCATAGGGTTGCGAGGGGGCAGGGAAAGATGGCGCCGATTATCCATGCCCCTCGCAACCGTCCGGTCGCGTCAAAAATGGATGCCGCGCATCATCTGCTGCAGCGCCACGGCTTCTGCCGAGAGCTGCTGTTTGGCGCCCTTCTCGCCCTTGGCTGCGGTCGAGTCCGGGAACATGCGAAAGCTCGTGTTCATGCTGATCTGCGCCACACGCGGCAGGAAGGCATGCAACACTTGGCCGACGATCCCCAGGCGCGTGGCAATGCGCACCGGCTTGAAGATACAGGCCTGCGCAATCATGTCCGCCGCCTCTTCGGGCGCCAGCGTGGGCACGTTGTTGTAGATCTGCGTGGGCGCGATCATGGGCGTGCGCACCAGGGGCATGTTGATGGTGGTGAAGGTGATCCCCTGGTCGGCAAACTCGCTCGACGCGCAGCGTGTCCAGGCATCCAGCGCCGCCTTGCTGGCCACATAGGCCGAGAAACGCGGCGCGTTGGTCAGCACGCCAATGGAGCTGATGTTCACCACATGGCCCTTGCGTTTGGCCGCCATGCCAGGCAGCAGGCCCATGGTGACGCGCAGACAGCCAAAGTAGTTGAGCTGCATGGTGCGCTCGTAGTCGTGAAATCGGTCGTAGCTCGACTCAATGGCGCGGCGGATGGAGCGGCCAGCGTTGTTGATCAAGAAATCCACGCCGCCATGGTCCGCCAGCACCTGCTGGATGAAGCGGTCGCAATCCTGCATGTCGGCAATGTCCACCGCGTAGGCGATGAAGCGGTTGCCGCGCGCCTCAGCCTCGGCGCAGGCTTCATCGAGCTTGGCCTGGTCGCGCCCGCAGATCAGCGTGGTGGCGCCGGCTTCGGCGAACTTGTGCGCGGCGGCCAGGCCGATGCCCGAACTGCCGCCGGTCACCAGCACCACCTTGCCCGCCACCGTGCCTTTGAGGCTGCGGTCAATGAACAGTTCGGGATCGAGGTGGCGCTCCCAATAATCCCACAGGCGCCAGGCGTAATCGTGCAGGTTGGGGCAAGAAACGCCCGTGCCCTTGAGCGCAGCCAATGCCTCGCGGCTGTCAAAGCGCGTGGGGTAGTTGACGAAGGTGAGCATGTCCTCGGGGAGGCCCAAATCTTTGAGCACGGCGTCGCGCACGCGGCGCACCGGCGCCATGGCCATCAGGCTTTTCTTGATGCCGCGGGGCAAAAAACCCAGCAGCGCGGCGTTGACGAACAAGTTCATTCGCGGCGCGTGCGCGGCGCGGCTGAAAATGTCGAGCACGTCGCCGACACGGTAGCCCACCGGGTCAACCAGATGAAAGCACCGCTTGGCGATGCCTGCCTGGTGGCTGATGGCGTCCAGCGCATCCACCACGTAATCCACTGGCACGATGTTCACGCGCCCGCCTTCCAGGCCCACCGACGGCATCCAGGGCGGCAATATCTGGCGCATGCGCTGGATCAGCTTGAAGAAATAGTACGGTCCGTCGATCTTGTCCATCTCGCCCGTCTGGCTGTCGCCCACCACCATGGCGGGCCGAAATACCGTCCAGGGCAACTTGCATTCTTCGCGAACAATTTTTTCGCTCTCGTGCTTGGTGCGAAAGTAAGGGTGGTCCAGGCCTTCGGCTTCCTCGAACATGTCTTCGCGGAACACGCCTTCGTACAAGCCGGCGGCGGCGATGGAAGACACATGGTGAAAATGCCCAGCGTCAATCGACTTGGCAAATTCCACGGTGTTGCGCGTGCCGTCGATATTTACCGCTACCTGGCTTTCCTCATCGGCAGACAAGTCGTACACCGCGGCCAGATGGTGGAAATGGTCGATTTGGCCCTTCAGCCGCTTGACGTCTTCCGTGGCCACGCCCAGGCGTTTGGACTTGAGGTCGCCAAACACAGGCACCGCCCGTGCCGGGCCGACACCCCAGTAGCGGCGCAGCTCGGACACCTTGTCCTCGCTCTCGCGACGCAAGAGAAAGTGCACCACTGAGCCCTTGCGTGCCAGAAGCTTTTTGACCAAGCGACGCCCAATGAACCCGGTTGCGCCCGTAACGAAATACTGCATAAATCTCTCCCTTTGCGAAGACCACCATTGTTGCCCAGTGCGCGGCGCGCGGCTTCAGCGAAAACCCGCGCAGCCAATGGACTGAGCACTCTAGCGTTTTAGGAGCGCGCACCTACACCTGCGCGGTCAGCGCGCATACATTGGCTGCATGCGCCGAAGCAGTCTGCCACGGCGTCCAATCACCCTTCAGGAGGACCCATGGTCAAAAAACTGCAAAAAATCAGCAACGACAAGAAAAAGAACGGCGCCCAACTCGCGAGTACCGTGAAAGAATCGGCCCAGCAAATCTGGCTGGCCGGCCTCGGCGCGTTCTCGAAGGCCCAGGAAGAAGGCACCAAGGTTTTTGAATCTCTGGTGAAGGAAGGCCTTTCCATGCAGCGCAAGACGCAATCTGCAGCCGAAGACAAAATCTCCGAAGCCACCAGCCGCATGACCAACATGGCCAGCGACATCAGCTCGCGCGCCGCCGGCCAGTGGGACAAACTGGAAAACATCTTTGAAGACCGCGTTGCCAAGTCGCTCGCCAAATTGGGCGTGCCTTCTTCGCGCGATCTGGACGTACTGAACGCCCGCATCGACGCCCTGGCCAAGAGCGTCGGCAAGACCATTCCTGGTTCGGCCAAGCCCGCCGCCAAGCCTGCTGCCAAGCCGGTCGCCAAAGCAGCGGCCAAGGCGCCCGCAAAGAAAGCCGTCGCCAAACCAGCCGCCCGCAAAAGCGCTGCCAAGCCTGCCGCCAAAGCTGCCGCCAAGCCCCGCACCGCACGCGCGCCCTTCCCCAAGGCCGCTCCGCGCGCCGCAGAGGCCGGCTCAGCCGATGCAGCCAGCGCTTCCTGATTGATCGTTTCGCCGGCCGAGCCCAGCTCGGCCGAGTGCGGCCGTCACGCCCTCCGGGGTCTGGCGGCCGCGCTGTTTGCGGCGCGTCAAGATGCGGCACTGCAGCAATTTCCACGCAGCAGAACGTCGGTTAGAGTAGCTGACCAACGCCGGTAAAAAAGCCCCAAACGCCCGACGCAACCGACCGCACACCATGGTGAAAAAAGCACCGAGACGCACGGCAGAACGCATTCTGGAAGTCACGCTTGAACTGTTCAACCGGTTCGGCGAACCCAACGTTTCGACCACGCTGATTTCGGCCGAGCTGCGCATCAGCCCGGGCAATCTTTACTACCACTACCCGGCCAAAGACGAGCTGATCAACACCTTGTTCGAGCGCTACGAACGCGCTTTGGGCCAGCTGCTGGGCGCCGCGCCGGGCGTGCGCAACGTGGAAGACGCCTGGTTTTTCATGCACTCGCTGTTTGAACTGATCTGGCAGTACCGCTTTTTGTACCGCGACCTCAACGATCTGTTGTCAAAAAACCGTTTGCTCGAGACGCATTTTCAGACTGTGCTGACCGACAAGGCGCGCGCCGTTCGCGGCCTGCTCGCAAGCATGGAGCGCAGCGGCGCACTGCATATCGATGCGCGCGAAGTGGGGCCCACGGCCACCAGCATGGTGGTGGTGCTGACCTACTGGCTCAGCTTTGAATACGTGCGCGATCCACGCCGCGCCCTCGAACCCGAAAGCGCCCAGGCCGCCTTGATGCGCGGCGCCCACCATGTACTCAACCTGCTCATGCCCTATCTGAAAGCCGACCAGCGCCAGCATTTGCTGACCTTGGCGCAGGCCTACCAGGGCGCGGGCGATTGAACGCCCAACCCACCGCAGCCTAGCTGCAGACCAACAACCAAAAATACCGGAGAGACGCATGGCGAAATGGACCCCCTTCCCCCACGCAGGCCAGTTTCGGCTGGATGCCGCCCAATTGAAGAAACAGTGGGCGCGTCTGCACACCGGCGACGCCGAGCCCCTGCCCAAAGACCCGCAGGTGCTGCAGGCCTGGGTGCATTTCCACAATGGCGAGTTCCAGGAGGCATCCCAAGTCGGCCTGGCAGCAGGCGGCGCGGGCATCACCGCAGCCAACAAGGCGACCTCGATTTACGCCAACTATCTCGAGAAGAAGGAAAAGACGCGCTTGGAGCTTTTCACACAGGTGGCCGAACAGGCGCATCAACAGGCTCAGGCCGACCCGAAGAACGCCAACGCCTGGTATTGGCATGCCTACGCGCTGGGACGCTACAGCCAGGGCATCAGCGTGGCCAAGGCGCTGGCCCAGGGGCTGGGCAGCAAGATTCGTGAGTCATTGGAAAAAGCCATCGCCCTGGCTCCAGCGCATGCCGACGCCCACATTGCGCTGGGCGCATTCCATGCTGAAGTGATCGACAAGGTGGGGGCCCTGATCGGCGGCATGACCTATGGCGCCAAGAAGGACAAAGGACTCAAACTGTTCCAGGAGGCACTGCGCCTCAACCCCGAGTCGGCCATTGCGATGATCGAGTACGCCAACGCGCTGGTCATGCTGGAAGGCGAGCGCAAGATGCGCGAGGCGACGGCGCTGTACGAAAAAGCGGCCGCCTGCAAACCGCAGGACGCCATGGAGCAACTCGACGTGGATCTGGCGCAGGCTGAACTCGAAGAGTAGGGGACAACCCCCTGCGCGGCTTCGCCGCTCCGAGCATGCGCCAGACGCGCAAGCCCTTCGGAGCCGTCCAAGCCTGCGCAGGCAGGCTTGGAGCTGCGGCCCTCAGCCCCTTCTTCTCTTGCATCGCTTCGCAGCGGGAAGGTGAACACCACCGGCGCTGCGGGGCGGCCCTTGCGCAATGGAAAATTCGGATCATCCCCCTGAGGCGCTTTGCGCCTCCGTGCAGCCGCCAGAGGCGACAGCTCTTCGGGGTCGTCCAAGCCTGCGCGGGCAGGCTTGGAGCCGCGCCCCTCAGCCCCTTCTCTCGCACTGCTGCGCAATGCGGAAGGGGGACACCCCCAGCGCGGCGGGGCGGGCCCTTGCGCGGGGGTCGCTGGAAAGGGCGGCTCTGGGGCGCAGGCTAGTCAGGCGAAGCGCCGGGCGGCGATTTCCAGCAGACCGTCAAAAATCAGGTTGTCTACCAACTCGAAGGGGCGCGTCATGCTGGGAGCCATCTTCCAGCCGGCGCCGCCGGTCATCATGCAGGCCGGTTCGCTGCCGCAGTGGGCAATCACGTGTTGCACCATGCGCTCCACCGCACCAGCAATGGCGTAGGTGCCGCCGCTGGTCAGTGCGTCGCTGGTATTGGTGGGAAACATGCAGACTTCGCCCGTGGGCACGTGCAGGCCTGCTGTGCCCGATTCAAGCGCCCGCAGCATGATGCCGTGGCCGGGAAGAATCAGGCCGCCGAGGAACCGCCCCTGCGCGTCGATGGCTTCCACGGTGACGGCTGTGCCCACCATCACCACCACCAGCGGCCGCGCCGGGCCTTGTGCCAGCATGCGCTGGCGCGCACCAATCATGGCGACCCAGCGGTCACAGCCCAGGCGGGTGGGGTGGTCATACCCATTGACCAGGCCCGCCTCCTGCGCACTGGCCACCACCCACTGGGGCGCGATGTCCCACAGCTCCAATTGTTCTTCGACACGGCGCTTGACAGCGTCGCCAGCCACCACGCAGCCCAGCATGCGTTCGGGCGGAGGCAAGCTGGCCCAGGCACCTTCGGCCAGCCGCTCGATATGGTCCAAAAATTCTGCCCCTTGGGCCAGAAGTGCCGCACCCGGTCCAGGCGCTTCGTGCAAGGCCCACTTCAGCCGGGTGTTGCCCACGTCGATGGCGAGAAATGTCATGCGAGGAATTATGCGGACTTTCGCACGCACGGTGCACCGCGCACGCGACAGCAGCGGCTATATCGGCTCACCGCGCCTTTCTTTTAAAACGTCACGCTTCTGTCCGACATAGGCAAAACAGACCTTCATATGGGGTTAGGTTACACGAAACGGGTGCAACCGGGCATTTGGCCAAACCACGACACAGAGGAGTTTTTATGGGTCTTTTCAGTTTCATCAAGGAAGCCGGCGAAAAGTTGTTTGGCGGCAAAGAAGTTGAAGCCGCTGCCACGCAGGCAGCCACCGATCCCCAGGCCAAGCGGTCTCTGGATGCGCTCAACGACAAGGCTGCGCGCGCCATTGAAAACTACATTGCCAGCCAAAAACTGGGCGTGCAAGGCGTGCGCGTCGAGTACGACGGCGCCACCGGCACGGTGGATGTGAGTGGACAGGCACCAACGCAGGAGGCATTGGAGAAAGTCACCTTGTGCTGCGGCAACGTCGCCAGCGTCAAACAGGTAAACAACCTGATGGCGGTATCCAGCCCTGAACCCGAAGCGCAGTACCACGACGTGGTGCGCGGCGACACGCTGTCGGCCATTGCCAAGAAGTACTACGGCGACGCCAACAAGTACCCGAAAATCTTCGAAGCCAACAAACCCATGCTGAGCCACCCGGACAAGATCTATCCCGGTCAGAAGCTGCGCATTCCGGCGCTGTAAAGTTCCCTAGGCTGCGCTCAGGTCTGCCGCCAGGGCAGACCGCGCGCACGCCAGCCGCCGCTGTGGTTGCGCTGCGCACTGGCATCGGGGTCACCTTCAAAACCTTCGAGCACATTCCAGGCTTCTATGCCCAGTTGCGTGGCCCGCTGGGCCGCAGCAATGGAGCGCACGCCGCTGCGGCACAGCAGCACTGCGCGTTGCCCCGAACGTACGGCGGCGCGCAATTGCGCGTCAAAGTCTGGATTGGGCAGCATGCCCGGCCACTGCTTCCACGCCACGGCCAGCGCACCGGGCACTTCGCCCACCCAGGCGCGCTCGGCGTCGCTTCGCACGTCAATCAGCACCGCTTGCTCAGCACGGACCCATTGCCAGGCCTGCTCGGGCGTCACGTCGCCGGCGTAGCCCTGCTCCGGACGCGGAAAGGTGGTGGGAGCCGGCGCGGGAGTCTGCGTGGGCGTAGCTTGCAACTGGGGGGTGTCGCACAGGGTGCTGGCGGGCAGGTCCGAGATTTCGCTCAGCAACTGCGCCAGTTGCGCACTGGCTGCCTGCACCACGGCACGGCCGTCCTCTGCCGTCGCCGCAGCGGCATTGCCCACGGCACCCGCGGGGTGGTAGTCCTGCATTTGCCAGCCCAGTTTTGCACTGCGCCCATTGCCCAGCAGCGGGTAGCGCGCGGCGCGGTCCTGCGAGCTGGAGTGAAAATCCTGCGCCTGCTCCATGCGCACCCATTGCGGCGCGAGGTGCAGCATCATTGAGGTTTCTATGGCGCCGGCATGGATGCCAAAACGGTGCTCGTCGGCGCTAAAGCGTGCACTCACCTCGTTGGGCAACGGCAGACTGAACCAGCTGGCGCTATAGACCAGCAAGCCACAGCGGCTGCGCAGTTCGCGCGCGACGATATCCATCACACTGACCTGGCCCCCATGGCTGTTGAAGAGCAGGAGCTTCTTGATGCCGGCGCGCGCCACGCTCTCGCCCAGCTCGGTCCAGAGCGCGATCAGCGTGGCGGGGGCAAGTGTCAGCGTGCCCGGAAAACGGATGTGCTCCGGGCTCAGGCCGACATTCTGCGGCGGCAAAAACAACACCGGCAGTTCGGGCGGCAACAGCGGCAGCGCCGCGTCGATCACACCCTGGAGCAGCGTGGCATCCACCGATACCGGCAGATGCGGGCCATGCTGCTCCGTGGCGGCCACCGGCAACACAGCCACCGTGCGTTCGATGCCGGGGGATGCAGCGAGTTGCGCAAAATCGCGCGTACCAAGATCGGCCCAGAAACGGGACGGCAGCGCGGGTTGGGAGAGTGGTTCGGTCGGCATCTGCCCATGGTAGCGGGCGCGCGATACGATGCGCCACATGACCGAAGAACTCTTTCGCCAGGACGCGCGCCTGGCCATGTGCAGCGCGCAGGTGCTCGCCATCACGCCTCAAGGCATCGTGCTGGACCGCACCGTGTTCTACCCGCTGGGCGGTGGCCAGGCGGGCGATACCGGCATGCTGCTGCTCGAAGACGGCAGCGAAATCGCCATTGCCGACACCCGCAAGGAAAAGGACGATACCGGCGCACCCACCGGCCGCATCGTGCACATGGCTGCGCCCGGGCAGGAGACGCTGCTGGCGCGGCTGCAGGCGGGCGATGTGGTGGCCGCGCGCATCGACTGGGAGCGGCGCCACCGCATGATGCGGCTGCACAGCGCCACGCACCTGCTGTGCCACCTGGTGCCGCAACTGGTCAACGGCTGCTCGATCACGCCCGACTACGCGCGCATGGACTTCGCCATGACCGATCCGCTCGACAAGGATGTGTTGACGCAAGGCCTGGCCGGCCTGGTGGCCGCCGCCCACCCCTTTGCGGTGGAATCGATCAGCGACGAGGAACTGGACGCCAAGCCGCAGCTCGTGAAGAGCATGAGCGTGCAGCCTCCGCGCGGCACCGGTCGCATCCGCACCATCCGCATTGGTGGTATGGAGGGTGCCGCTCTGATCGACCTCCAGCCCTGCGGCGGCACGCATGTCGGCAACACCGCAGAGATCGGCGCCATCGCCGTCACAAAAATTGAGAAGAAGAGCGCCACCACCCGCAGGGTGGTGCTCGGCTTTGCCGAGTGAGCGAAGCGAAGAGCGCTCTTCTGGGGCAGGCTCATGTGCGCGCAGCGCACGTGACGACTGCACCAAGATGGAGCCACCACCCGCAGGGTGGTGCTCGGCTTTGCCGAGTGAGCGCAACCCTACCAAGGCACCGCGCGTTGCGCGCGATGCCTCGTCTTCTTCCTTGAGCCCCCCAATGCCTTCAGCCCTGCCTCTTGAAACCTTGCGCAGCCACCGCTGGGTACGCCGCGCTTTTTGGGCCGTTGTGGCCTTGCTGCTGCTGTGGCTGCTGAGCTGGTTGCTGGTACCCGTACTGGCCAAGGGCCCGCTGGAGCGCAAGGCGAGCGAACTGCTGGGGCGGCCGGTCACGGTAGGCGCCATTGAATTCAAGCCCTGGACACTGGAGATCACGCTGCGTGACCTGGTGGTCGGTGGGCGGGGCGGCGCAGCGCCGCAGTTGGAGATTGCGCGGGTGTATGCCGATGCCGAGCTGCAATCGCTGGTGCGCCTGGCGCCGGTGGTGGACGCTTTGGCCATTGACAACCCCCATCTGCGGCTGACCTTGCTGGCGGACGGCCACTACGATGTGGACGACATCCTGGAGCGCCTTGCCACGTCTGCCGATGCGCCCCCTGCTGACAAGAGCGGCCCTGCGCGGTTGGCGCTGTACAACCTGACGCTGACGGGTGGCGAGCTCGACTTCAGCGACCGCACGGTGAACCAGAGCCATGCCGTGCGCAAGCTGTCGCTTCAAGTGCCCTTTCTCAGCACCCTGCCCTCGCAACGCGAGATCAAGGTGGAGCCCCATCTGTCCTTCGATGTGGAAGGCAGCCACTTCAGCTCATCGGCCCAGGCCACGCCGTTTAACCAGACCGGCAAGGGCGAAGCGATGATCCAATGGGAGGGGCTGGATCTGGCGCCTTACCTGGCTTACCTGCCCGCCAGTCTGCCTGTGCGGCTGCAGGGCGCGGTGCTCGACCTGGACCTGAAGCTCGCTTTCGAACAAAAACCCGAAGTTGCCGTGAAACTGACCGGTACGGCCCAGGCACGCAAGGTGCAGATCGCCGACCGCAACCAGCAAGCGCTGCTTTCCTGGGACCGCCTGAGCGTGGCACTGGACGACGTGCGGCCGCTGGACCATGTTTTGCGCCTGGGCAGTATCGAACTGGATGCGCCAGTGCTCAGCGCAGCGCGCGATGCCGCCGGCACCGTCAACCTGGCGCAACTGGCCACGCCTGCCCCAACGCCTGCCCCAACGCCCGCCCCAACGCCCAAACCCGCCGCTCCCACCAGTCCCGCCGCTTCCGCGCCGTCCGCACCTGCAGCAAGCCAGGCAGCGAGCGGCGGCAAGGCCCAGGCGCCGAAAGCGCCGGCCTGGTCGGTCTCCGTCGCGCAGATCGCCGTGCGCCAGGGAACGGTGCACTGGGCCGACCAGAGCACGCGCCCTGCCGCCGCGCTGGAAGCCGCAGGGCTCAGCTTCGAGGCCAGCGCCCTCGCGTTTCCGTTTCAAAAGCCGTTTCCGTTTCACGGCTCGCTGGGCCTGCAGGGCAGTACGCTGTCCTTTGAAGGCCAGGCCAGCGACCAAACGGCGCAGCTCAAGCTATCGGTCAAGGGCCTTGGCCTGCCGCTGGCCGCGCCTTACCTGGCCAGCACGCTGGAACCCGCACTTGCCGGCCAGATCAACGGCGATCTTGGCGTGCAGTGGGACGCCGTGGCTGCCCGCAAGTCCGGCGCCACGGGCGTCACGCTGGAGGCGGGGCCACTGTCCGTCTCGCAACTGGCGCTCAAGCAAGGCAAGACCAGCCTCGCGAGCGTGAACCAGATCGCGCTGGAAGGCGCCAAGGTGGACCTTGATGGCCGTACGGTGGGCATCCAAAGTCTTGCCATTTCCCAGCCCCAGACCAGCGTGGAGCGCAGCACCGACGGCCGCTGGATGTTCGAGCGCTGGCTCAAGGGCGCCCCTGCCAGCACTTCGAGTACCAGCGCTCCCCCCGATGCCGCCGCGCGCCCATGGCGCGTGCAGATCGCCCAAGCCAGCATCGAAGGCGGCAAGCTCGGCTTTGCCGACCGCAGCCAGCCGCGCCCGGTGGCGCTCAGCATCTCGGCCCTGGACCTGCAGGCCAGCAACCTGGCACTCGATGGCAGCAAACCCGAAGCCTTTGCAGTCTCGGCTCGCGTGGGTGCGGGAACGGGCAAAGGGGAGGCCGGCAAGCTCAGCTACAAGGGCACGCTGACGCCCCAGCCCTTTGCCACCCAAGGCCAGCTGGACGCCAGCCGCCTGCCATTGCAAGCGCTCGACGGCTACCTGGCCGACCGGCTGGC
>JAGNYI010000103.1 GCA_017985015.1 Giesbergeria sp.
GAGCGCTTTGGCTACTACGCCCGTCCGCTCGACAGCCTGATGCCATTGAGCAGCACCAGCGGCCAGGGCAGCTTCCTGTGGATTCACGCCGTCTCGCTTGGCGAGACCCGCGCCGCCGGCATTCTGTTGGCCGAGCTGCGTGCGCAATGGCCGGAAATGCGTTTGCTGCTGACCCACGGCACCGCCACAGGCCGGACGGAGGGCGAACGCCTGCTGCTGCCAGGTGACATCCAGGTCTGGCAACCCTGGGACACGCGTGGCGCGGTCGAGCGCTTTCTGCGGAAATTTCACCCTGCGGTGGGCATCTTGATGGAAACCGAGGTCTGGCCCAACCTCGTCGCCGGGTGCCAGGCGCGCGGCGTGCCGCTGGTGCTGGCGAACGCGCGCCTGAGCGAAAAGTCGCTGGCGGCCGCCTTGCGCATTGCCAGCCTCTCACGCCCAGCGTATGGCGGCCTGCGTGCTGTCTGGGCGCAGACCGACGCGGACGCCCAGCGACTGCGCCAATTGGGCGCTCCCGTCCAGGGCGTGCTGGGCAACCTCAAGTTCGACGCCGAGCCCGACGCCGCCCTGCTCGCCCAGGGCCGCGAATGGCGCGCGGCCTGCTCGCGGCCCGTGCTGCTGCTGGCCAGCAGCCGCGAGGGGGAAGAGGCGCTTTGGCTACAAAATTTTATAAAAAACAGGGCTCCAGCGCAGGTGGGACAAGCGCTTCCAGCTATCAATGCAGAAGCAAATCAAGCGCCCCAGGCTGTGCAATGGCTGATCGTTCCGCGCCACCCGCAGCGCTTTGACGAAGTGTTTGCCCTGCTCAGCAGTGCCGGCCTGCGCGTCGCACGCCGCAGCCAGTGGGGCCAGCCGCCGCAGGATGCTGATGTGTGGCTGGGCGATACCTTGGGCGAGATGGCGCTGTACTACGGCCTGGCCGATGTGGCGCTGCTGGGTGGCAGCTTTGCGCCGCTGGGTGGCCAGAACCTGATCGAGGCAGCGGCCTGCGGTTGCCCCGTGGTGATGGGGCCCCATACGTTCAACTTTGCCGAGGTGGCCGAGCAGGCGCGCGGCGCAGGCGCCGCCGTGCGCGTGGCCAACATGGCCGAGGGCATGCTGGCCGCAGGCCAATGGGCGGGTGACCGCGCCCGGCTCGCCCTTGGGCGCGTGCAGGCCGAGGCGTTTTCCACCGCCCACCGGGGTGCGGCAGCGCGCACGGCAGCCGCCTTGAAGGCATTGCTTGCAACACGGCCATTGCGTGCGGGCTAGGGTTGCCGAGGGCACTGTCCCCGCGAAATATTGAGAGAAAGGACCTCACCATGCAGACCTGGTTTTCCCAATCGCTGGGTGATGGGGTTCTGGCCTTCGAACCCAAGGAGCAATTGCGCGAGCAGTTCGAGCCTTTGTTCGCGGCCGCAGGCCGTCCGGCAGACATGGCCGTCTTCGCCCGGCACGAGCTGGAAGGCCGCTTGCAGTGCGAGGTGATTGCCTATTTTTCGCCCGCCGCCATCGCCCTGGCGCAAACGCTTGGCGCCAAGCCCTGCGACAAGCCGACGACTGCCGATCTCGACTTGTTGGCGGGTGATCCGGCCTGCTGGGCGGCGCTGTTTCCCGATACGCCCTAGTGCAGTGTTTCCTTCAGCGCGGCCGATCCCCGGACACGATGGCAGCATGACGACCCCTGGCGGCGGCGGGCGTGTCTCGGCCTTTCTGGAGGTGTTTTTCACGTTTCTGCGTCTTGGGCTGACCTCGTTCGGCGGGCCAGTGGCGCACCTGGCGTATTTCCGCGCCGAGCTGGTGGAGCGCCGCCGCTGGCTGGGCGACGCACGCTACTCCGAGCTGCTGGCGCTGTGCCAGTTCCTGCCCGGCCCGGCCAGCAGCCAGCTGGGCATGGCGCTGGGCATGACCCGCGCAGGGCTCTGGGGGGCTCTGGCTGCGTGGGTGGGTTTTACCTTGCCCTCTGCCGCCGCGCTGCTGCTGTTTGCCCAGACCCTGTCGGCCCACCCCGCGCTTGCCGCGGCGGGTTGGGTGCATGGCCTCAAGGTGGTGGCCGTGGCCGTGGTGACGCAGGCCGTGTGGGCCATGGCGCGCAGCCTCTGCCCAGACCGCCCGCGCGCCGCCTTGGCCATGCTTGCCGCCTTGTTCACCTTGCTCGCGCCCACGGCGGCTGCGCAACTGGTGGCGCTGTTGCTGTGCGGTCTGCTCGGCCTGTGGTGGTTGCGGGACACAGGGGTGGGCGCTGCGGCGTCCGGCGCAAACGATGCGATAGCGGCGCCGGCGATTGCGGTGTCCCGCTCCCTGGCCGTCGTTGCCCTGGTGGTTTTTTTCGCGCTGTTGGTGGTGCTGCCGCTGTGGGCCGCTGGCACAGGGTCACCGGCACTCTCGGCGATGAGCGGCGTGTACCGCGCTGGCGCCCTGGTCTTTGGCGGGGGACACGTGGTTTTGCCCTTGCTGGAGGCGAGCGTGGTGCCGGCGGGCCTTGTGTCCCAGGGCGATTTTCTGGCCGGCTACGGCGCGGCGCAGGCCGTGCCTGGGCCGCTGTTCAGTTTTGCCGCCTACCTTGGCGCGCTGCTGCCAGGCGCCTGGCACGGCGTGGCCGGCGCGCTGTTGCTGCTCTGCGCGATCTTTCTCCCCGGATTTTTGCTGCTGCTCGGATCGCTGCCTTTCTGGGAGGTGCTGCGCCAGCGCCAAGGCATGCGCAGCGCCATGGCCGGCGTCAATGCGGGCGTGGTGGGGCTGCTGCTCAGCGCTTTGTACGACCCGGTCTGGACCGGCGCCATCCACAGCCGCGCCGACGCCGCCCTGGCGCTGGCTGCTTGGGCCTTGCTCAGCCTCGCGCGGCTGTCGCCGGTCTGGGTGGTGGCCTTTGCCGCCGCCGCCGGGTGGGCACTCGCATACTGGAGTTAGACATAAAAGCAGGGCTAGGGAGCCTCTGCACGAATCGCGTGGCAAGTGGGCGCTGCGGATCGGGATGAGCTGCAAGGCGCAAACCGCAGCGATAGCCGAAGCTATCGCGAGGATCTGCAACGCTGCAGATCGCCCGAGGCCGCAGATGCACACGGCGCGACGATTCGTGCAGAGGCTCCCTAGCGCATACCTGCTCTATAGAGAGTGCTATCAAATTGTTAAAGAATGGCG
>JAGNYI010000026.1 GCA_017985015.1 Giesbergeria sp.
ATTGTAGTACGGGTTTTCGATAGGAACGAGCAAGATGAGAGGAAATTTTCACGGCGCGGGCGCAGCCTCCGCACTCAGGTCAATCGACGATCCAGAGCGTCCTGGTACAGCGAAGCCACATCGCAACCCGTCTGCTGCTGGATTTCCTGAAAGCAGGTTGGGCTGGTCACATTGATTTCGGTGACGCAGTCCCCGATGACATCGACACCGGCGAGCAGCAGTCCGCGTGCTGCGAGGACCGGCCCTAGGGACTTCCCGATCTCCCAGTCGCGCTCACTGAGTGCGCGGGCGACGCCCTTGCCGCCCGCAGCCAGGTTCCCGCGCACCTCACTGCCCTGAGGAATTCGCGCCAAACAGTAGGGCACTGGCTCGCCGTCAATGATCAAGATGCGCTTGTCGCCTTCTGCAATCTCCGGAAGAAACTTTTGCACCATCACGCTCTGGGCACCATCGCGATTGAGTGTTTCCGTAATGCTGCCCAGGTTCATTGCATCGGGACCGACACGAAAGATCCCCATGCCCCCCATGCCGTCCAGGGGCTTGAGGATGATGTCGCGGTGTTCGACATGAAATCGGCGAATGTCGGCAGCATTGCGCGTCACCAGCGTTGGGCCAATGAACTCCGGGAATTCCAGAATGGCCAGCTTTTCCGGGTGATCCCGCAGCGCGCGGGGCTTGTTGTAGACGCGCGCGCCCTCTCGCTCGGCCTGCTCGAGCAGGTGAGTGGAATAGAAATACTCGCTGTCGAATGGCGGATCTTTTCGCATCAACACCACGCCAAAATCAGCCAGCGCGGCCACGTCCGTGCCAGTTTCCTCAAACCAGTTTGCGGCGTGGCCCGTCAGGGAAATTCGGCGGACCCGCGCCCGTACCTTTCCACCCCGCTCCCAGCGCAAATCTGCAGGCTCGCATGCTGACAGCGAATGTCCACGTCGGGCCGCTTCACGCATCATGGCGAAGGTGGTGTCCTTCTTGGGATTGAAGGTTTCAAGCGGATCGGCGACAAACAGATAATGCATGGGGTGCGGCAAAAAAGTCGTTGAAAATGGGCGCAAGGCCCCCGCTCAGGATGCTTGGGGAGGGGACTTGCTGGCGTACTGTTGCACAAACAAAGCCATACTGCCTGCCACTACCCCCCAGAACGCCGAGCCGATGCCGGCGATGACGACCCCGCTAAGCGTCACCAGGAAGGTAATCAGTGCGGCTTCCCTGTGTCCCTCGTCCCGCAGGGCACTGGCAAGGCCTGCTCCAATGGTTCCCAGGAGAGCCAATCCGGCGATGGCTACGACGAGTTCGCGCGGGAATGCGGTCAGCAATCCCGTCACCACGGCACCAAAGATACCGATGAGCACGTAGAACGCCCCGCACGCGGCTGCAGCGGTGTAGCGCCGGGAAGGATCTGCATGGGCCTGCGGTCCCATGCAGATCGCGGCGGTGATGGCGCTGAAATTGAGTGCAAAAGCGCCAAATGGTGCGAGCACGAGCGTGGCAACGCCCGTCAGCGTGATGAGGCGGGACACCGGAAGCTGGTAGCCAGAAGCGCGGATGACAGCAACACCTGGAAGATTTTGCGATGCCATCGTGACAACAAACAAGGGCAATGCCAAGCTCACAATCGCGCTCGAATCAAACCGCGGCGCCGTGAATTTAGGCACGGCAATCTCCCAGGTGATGGAAGACCACTGCATTTGGCCGGCCAAAGCCGCGTAGGCAATGCCTGCACCCAGGGTGGCCACGACCGCATAGCGAGGAACGAATCGGCGCGCGAGCAAGTGAATTCCCAGCATCACAAGAATGAGTGGTAGCGCCGTTTGTGCCGCAGCAAAAGCATCCATGCCGAAGCGGGCCAGCACGCCGGCGAGCAGTCCCGCAGCAATTTCGGAAGGGATGCGATTCATCACGCGCTCAAACCAGCCCGTCAGACCGACCAGCGTGATGAGCGCGGCGCACACGACGAAGGCGCCCACGGCCTGCGCCATGTCGAAGTGACCCGCGGCGCCTGCGGTGGCCAGCACGGCCGCGCCTGGGGTCGACCAGGCGATCATGACTGGCTTGCGCAACACCAGCGAGGGCAACAGGGAGCACAAGCCCATGCCCAAACCCAGCGCCCACATCCACGAAGTGATTTCTGCGGGCGTTGCGTGAAAAGACTGCGCTGCCTGAAAAACGATCGCCACGGAACTGGTGAACCCGACGAGTACGGCAACAAACCCCGCACTGACAGCCGAGACGCTGAGGTCTTTGAAGAATTGCATGGCGAGCATTTTGCCTGCGCAGTACAGCGCGGGAGTGCTCTGCTATTGCGTTCTGCGCGCAATTGCGCGAGGATTTTCAATCCTCATGATCGCCCACCTACATGCCATTCAACCCGCGTTTTCTTGCCTGCCTGGCACTTTTCTGCGGACCGGCCCTGGCGACAGGAATAGCAGCCCGTGACGTGCCTTCCGCGTCTCCATCTGATCCCTTCGTTCAGGCGACGCGGGGATTCAAAGACTGCTCCGCGCCGCAGCTGCGCCTATTGGACACCTCCGAGATTCGCTCGCAGGAGCATGTTCGCGTGCAGCACGGGGGCAGCTGCTATCGGTCCGGGCGTTGTCGACTGCCAAACTCTTACTTGTACGACGCCGACATCATTCCGCGCGTAGCGCTCTATCTCCAGATGGACGGGCGCTTTGACGACACCAGCGTCTGGGCTTTGGGACAGCGGCGCCTGGTCACACTGATGGGATGCGTTCACAGCAAAGAGCAGGCTGCGGAGATGGAACGCGCTGTCTTGCTGGTCGACGACGTGATGGGCGTCATCAATCTCCTCTCAGTGGGCTCAGGCCCGATGCCTGCGAGTCCAGGCACAGCTGGCAGAGCCGGCCTCCAGTAGCCGAGTGCACCAATCAGCACAGGCGCTGTCCTCAAATCTCGATTTTTGAGCCCAGCTCCACCACTGCGTTGTTAGGGAGATTCAAAAAGTCCGCTGCGGCTCCAGCGTTGTGGTGCATTTGCGCAAACAGCTTTTCGCGCCAGGGAGCCATGCCGCTGCCAATGGTGGGGATGACCGTATCGCGCGACAGGAAGTAGCTCGTGGTCATGGGCTCCAGGTCACAGCCGCGGCCGCGCAGCAACTGCAAGGCGCGGGGCACGTCGGGGTCGTTCTTGAACCCGTAGTGAATGACCACCTGCCAGCAGTCGTGTCCCAGTGGCTCCACCTGCAGTCGCCCGTCCAGACCGATCCATGGAACCTCGTGGTTGTTGACCGTGACGAACAGGTTGGTTCTGTGCAGGACCTTGTTGTGCTTGAGGTTGTGCAAGAGCGCATTGGGTACCGCGCCGGCTTCGGCGCTCAAAAACACGGCCGTACCGTCCACGCGGGTGGGCGGATTGACGAACACCGATTCGAGAAAATCGGGCAAGGCGATGGCATCGCTGCGGAGCTTTTCGTTGAGCAGGCGACGACCTTCCTTCCAGGTGGTCATGAGTGTGAAAACAATGCCGCCGATCATCAGCGGGAACCAGCCGCCCTGAAAGAGCTTGAGCAGGTTCGATGTGAAAAAGGCCAAATCCACGACGAAGAAGAAGCTGGTCGCACCCAGACAAAGCGCCAATGGATAGTGCCAGCCAAAACGCAGCACAAAGAAAGTCAGGATCGTGGTGATCAGCATATCAAGCGTCACTGCGATGCCATACGCGGACGCGAGGTTGCTGGACGAACGAAACAGTACAACGGCCAGCACGATGGCCACAAAAAGGCCCCAATTGACGAAAGGCAAATAAATCTGCCCCGTGTCCCGCACGCTCGTGTGCTGCACATTGAGACGCGGCAGGTAGCCGAGCTGAATCACCTGCTTGGTTACACTGAATGCGCCCGTAATCAGTGCCTGAGAGGCGATGACGGTGGCCATGGTAGCAAGCAGCACCAAGGGCACCAAGGCCCAGTCGGGCGCCATCATGTAGAACGGGTTCTTGACCGCTTCGGGATGCGCCAGCAACAGGGCGCCCTGACCGAAATAGTTCAGCGTCAGTGCTGGCATGACCACAGCAAACCAGGCAATCCGGATGGGCAATTTGCCAAAGTGCCCCAGGTCCGCATAGAGCGCCTCCGCCCCGGTCACACACAACACGACGGCGCCCAGAATCACAAAACTGGTCCCCGGATTGGAAAAAATGAAGCGCACGGCATGGTGCGGACTGAGCGCCCAGAGAATTTCCGGATGGGTAAGGATGTGCGAAATGCCCAATGCAGCAATGGTCGCCAACCAGACCAGCGTGATCGGCCCGAAGAACTTGCCAATGCCGCCGGTGCCTCTCTTCTGCACGAAAAACAGGCAAAACAGCACCAACAGGGTCAATGGGATCACGTACTCGGTGAACTGCGTGGAGACCACTTCCAAGCCTTCCACCGCCGACAGCACCGAAATGGCGGGAGTGATCACGCCATCGCCATAGAACAAGGAAGTTCCAAAGATGCCAACGCCGAGCAAAACCCGGCGCAACCGGGGTTTGTCCAAGACGGCCTGCGAGGCCAAGGCCAGCATCGCCACCAAGCCACCTTCGCCGTTGTTGTCCGCACGCAGCACCAGCACCACGTACTTCAGGGAGACGATGACCGTCAGCGTCCAGAAGAAAATCGACAGGATGCCGTAAATATTGTCCTGAGTGAACGGCACATAGCCGGAGCCGAAAACCTCTTTCACGGCGTAAAGGACGCTGGTGCCTATGTCGCCGTACACCACGCCAATGGCTGCAAGGGTCAGGGCCGATAGAGAAGATTTCGAGCTTTGCACAAACAGGGCGAGAGCGCAGGCGCTTTTTCAGGCGCCCCGCCACCTTAGGGGATCGGGCCGGTCATTCTGCGCCGGACTGCGGCGGAGCGAACAGGCAAATCGCGCCACGTTCTGCTTCGATTGCAATTTGTTGCAAGCCTGCCACGCAGCACTCAATCGTAGATTTCGGCATCTGGGTTGGTTGCTTCGAGCTCGTAGCTGGCAGCCAGCATAGCGAGCCGGGCCACCACCCCGTACATGTAGAAGCGGTTGGGTGCGCTGGCGCCGGGTCGTGCACCCAATTGGGGCATATGCGTGCTTTGGTCAAAGGCCAGGGGGACGAAAGCAGCTCCGGGCGCATTGAGGTTTTCGTCCACCCCGCGGTCCGGATGCATACGGTAAAAGCCTCCCACCACATAGCGGTCCATCATGTAGACCACAGGCTCCGCCACGGCGCCGTTGAGGCGCTCCTGCGTCAGTACGCCTTCCTGAACAATGACGTCGTGCACTTGCTGACCATCCTTGACCACGGCCATCTTGTTGCGCGTCTTGCGATTGAGCGTTTCGAGGTCCTTGGGGTCCCGCACCGTCATGACGCCCATACCGTAGGTTCCATTGTCGGGTTTGACGACGACAAAGGGCTTTTCCTTGATACCGTATTCCTTGTACTTGCGTCGCACCTTGCTGAGCACGACTTCCACTTGCGCTTGCACGGCATCCAGACCCTGTTGTGTGGCGTAGTCCACCTCGCTGCATTTGCCAAACAGCGGGTTGATCAGCCAGGGGTCGATGCCAAGAACCTTGCCGAACCGTTTGGCGACTTCCTCGTAACTGCGAAAGTGCGTGCTTTTGCGCCGCACAGTCCAGCCCGCGTGCAGTGGCGGTAGCAGATACTGCTGGTGCAGGTCTTCGAGAATGCCGGGCGCTCCGGCAGACAGGTCGTTGTTGAGCAAGATGGTGCAGGGATCAAAGTTCTTGAGACCCAGGCGCCCACGTGTGCGCACCACGGGTTCAAGCGTCAGGCTTTCGCCTTGCGGCAGTTCGATGACCGTGGACTTTTTCACGTCCGGGCTGATCGAGCCGATCCGCACATTGAGCCCGGCCATGTTGAAGATGCGCTGCAGCTGCGCCAAGTTGCTTAAGTAGAAGCTGTTGCGCGTGTGATTCTCTGGAATGATGAGCAGATTGCGCGCTTCGGGACAGATTTTTTCAATCGCCGCCATCGCGGCCTGCACGGCCAGCGGCAGCATCTCGGGAGTCAGATTGTTCCAGCCGCCCGGAAACAGGTTGGTGTCCACGGGTGCAAGCTTGAAACCCGCATTGCGGATGTCTACCGAGGTATAGAACGGCGGCGTGTGCTCCATCCATTCCAGGCGAAACCAGCGCTCTGTCGCAGGCATCGAGTCGATGACGCGCTGTTCGAGTTCGTTGATGGGCCCCGTAAGGGCGGTGATGAGATGCGGAACCATGCGGGGCCTTGCAAGAGGGATTTGGCGATTGTAGAAGTGCTGCAGGCGCTCAGCGCCGCCAGAAGGCGGGCGTCAGCAAGGCGAGGAAACTCAGAATTTCGAGCCGGCCAAGCACCATGGCCAGGGTGCAGACCCACACCTGGAAATCGGTGAGCACAGCGTAGGTTGAAGTTGGCCCGATGGCGCCCAGGCCTGGCCCGGTGCAATGCAGGCTGGCCATGACAGCGCTGAAAGCAGTTACCGGGTCCAGGTCGGTCAGCAGCAGCACCATGCTGAGCAACAGCAGCGTGGCCGCGTACACCAGCATGAACGCCAGCACCGAGAAAATCATGGGGCTACCGACCACGCGCCCACCCAGGCGCACGGGCTGCACGGCGTTGGGGTGCACCAGGCGCGTGAGCTCGCGCTGCGCCTGCTTCAACAGAATCAGCATGCGCACCATCTTGATGCCGCCACCTGTGGAGCCGGCGCTGGTCGCCACGCCGGAGAGCATCAGCATCAGCACCGGCGCAAACACCGGCCAGCCCAGATAATCGCTGCTCGCATAACCGGTGGTGGAAGCCACCGAAATGGTGTGAAACAGGCCCTGGCGCAGCGCCTCCAGCGGCGCGTACACGCCCTTGAGCCATAGCAGCAAGGCGACGAACAGGCCGGCGCCCACCAGCGTTCCCAGCGTGGCCCGCATTTCGGGGTCACTTAAGAATTCGCGCACATGGCCTTTGCGCATGGCGACGAAGTACAGCGCGAAGTTGCAGCTGGCAAGCAGCATGAAACCCACCGCCAGCCATTCCAGAAGCGGTGAATGGAAATATCCAAAACTAGCGTCATGGGACGACATTCCACCCAGGCTCACGGTGCTGAACATGTGCATCAAGGCGTCAAGCGGCTCCATGCCGGCGAGCCAGTAGGCGAACGCGCAAGCCACCGAGAACGTGGCGTACACGCCCCACAGGCCCTTGGCCGTGCCGGTCATGCGCGGGGTGAGCTTGGTGTCACGCACCGGGCCCGCCGCTTCGGCCTTGAAGAGCTGGCTGCCTCCGACACCCAGCATGGGCAGCACTGCAACGGCCAGCACCAGAATACCCATGCCACCAATCCATTGCAGCAGCGTGCGCCAGACATTGACCGAGACCGGCAACGCGTCGAGTCCGGTGAAAATTGTCGATCCGGTGGTGGTCAGGCCAGACACCGCCTCGAAATAGGCGTGCGTGAACGACAGGGGGCGGCCCACCAGGCCGCACGCCAGCGTGAGCGGAAGCGATGCCACCAGCGGCAGCAGCGACCAGGCAAGCGACACCAGCATGACCCCGTGGCGCGGCAGCAATTCGCGCCGGTAGCGGCGCAGGCCGAAGGTAAGCGCGGCGCCGCTGCCAAGAGCCGCCGCCATGGCAATCGGATACACCTGCCATACGCCGTCCTGCTGGTGCAAAGACACGGCCAACGGGACGCCCATGGCCAGGGCGAACAGCATGACCAGCATGCCAAGCACCCGCAGGACCGGTAGCACGTCGGCCATGGCGCTCAGAAGAAGGTCGCGCTGACGCGGAACAGTTTTTCCACGTCACCCACCAGGCGCTTGTGCGGCAGAAAGAACACCACGTGGTCGCCTTGCTCGATCACGGTGTCGCTGTGCGGAATGATGACCTCTGGCGGCTGCCCGGCTGCCACGCCGACGTCCGGCAGGCCGCGCACGACCAGCCCCATGTGCACGTCGGCCGGCAGGCGCAATTCCTTGACCCGCCGACCCACCACACGCGAACTCTTGCGGTCGCCGCGCGCCACCATTTCCAGCGCTTCGGCCACGCCGCGGCGCAGGCTGTGCACCGCCTGCACGTCGCCCCGGCGCACATGCGCCAACAGTTCGCCCAGCATGGCTTGCGCGGGCGAAAGTGCGATGTCGATTTCCGTGCCATGCATCAGGTCGGCATAGCTGCGCCGGTTGATCAGCGCAAGCACCCGGCGCGCGCCCATGCGTTTGGCGAGCAGCGCCGCCATGATGTTGTTCTCATCGTCGTTGCTGAGTGCGAGGAACAGGTCGACGTCCTCGATGGTCTCGGCTGCCAGCAGGTCTTCGTCAGTGGCCTCGCCGTACAGAACCAGCACCTCGGACGGTAAAAGCGAGGCCAACTCGACGCAGCGTTCGGCATCTTCCTCAAATATCTTGACGTGAAAGCGCCCCGGCTCTTGCCCCAATTGCTGGGCCAGACGCAGCCCGACGGCGCCACCGCCGGCAATCATCACGCGGCGCACCGCGCGAGTGACATGCCCAACAGGCCGGTGCAGGCCGCGCAGCACCACCGAGATGTTCTCGCTCGCAGAGAGCACAAACACCTCGTCGCCCGCCTCAATGCGCGTTTCGCCATCGCAGGCGACGAAACGGTCGGGCTCGTCGGGAAGGCGCCGGTACAGGGCGACGATGCGCATGGCCAGCTCGGGCGTGCTGGCGCGGATAGCGCCAATCGTCCTGCCGACCATGGGCGCGCCTGCGCGCGCACGCGTCGAGACCAGGCAGGCGCGGCCGCCAGCAAACTCGCGCACCTGCATGGCCTCGGGGTGTTCAATGAGCTTGCCGATGTAGCGCGTCAGCGACTCTTCCGGGCGAATGATCCGGCTGACACCAAAGCCCTCGTTGCTGGTCAGCACCTCGCTGTCGAAACCGGAAGAGCGCACGCGGGCGATGCGCGTCGGAATGTTGAAAAGGAGTTGCGCCACCTTGCAGCACACCAGATTGGTTTCGTCCTGCGCCGCGCAGGCAATCAAGAGGTCGGTGTCGCGCGCCCCTGCCTCGGCCAGCACGCTGGCCTCGATCCCGTTGCCGACCACGCCGCGCAGGTCAAAACGCGATTCGAGCTCGCGCAGGCGCCGCGCGTCTATATCGATGACGGTAATGTCATTGCGCTCGGAGACCAGACTCTCCGCAACGCTGCAGCCGACGCGCCCCGCGCCGAGGATGATGATTTTCATGCTCGGCGGCTCTTCAGCCGCGCACCTCGCCCTGGCCCAGCACCACCCATTTGAGGGAGGTCAGGCCTTCAATTCCCACCGGGCCTCGGGCGTGGAACTTGTCGGTGCTGATGCCGATTTCGGCGCCCAGGCCATATTCGAAGCCGTCGGCAAAGCGGGTGCTGGCGTTCACCATCACGCTGGCCGAATCGACTTCGCGCAGAAAGCGCTGCGCATGCATGTGGTCGCGGGTAAGGATGGCGTCGGTGTGGTGGCTCGAATAGCGATTGATATGGGCAATGGCCTCATCCAGACCATCCACCACCTTGATGCTGATGATGGGGGCCAGATACTCTTCGGACCAATCCTGCTCGCTTGCCAGCACCAGTTTCGCTCCTGAAATAGGAGCTAACAATGCCATGGATTCTGCGCAGACCCGCATTTCAACCCCTTTTTTCGCAAACACCGCGCCGATACGGGGTAAAAATTGCGCTGCCACGCCGCGCGCCACTAGCAGGCTTTCGCTGGCGTTGCAGGGGCTGTATTTCTGCGTCTTGGCGTTGTCCACCACGCGCAGCGCCATCTCAAGCTCGCAAGGGTCGTCCACGTAGCTGTGGCAGTTGCCGTCCAGGTGTTTGATGACGGGCACCTTGGCGCCCGCGCTGATGCGCTCGATCAATCCCTTGCCACCGCGCGGGATGATCACGTCCACGTATTGCGGCATGGCAATGAGCTGGCCCACGGCTTCGCGGTCGGTGGTCTGGACCAATTGCACGGCGTCCGGTGGCAAGCCCGCATCCCGCAGCGCCTGCTGCACCAACAGCGCCAGTGCGCGATTCGACTCGATGGCCTCAGAGCCGCCGCGCAGGATGGCGGCATTGCCGCTCTTGATGGCCAGGCTCGCTGCCTCAATGGTGACGTTGGGCCGGCTCTCGTAAATCATGCCAAACACGCCAATCGGCACCCGCATGCGGCCCACGCGGATGCCGCTGGGCTGCTGGTTCATCCCCACAATTTCGCCAATGGTGTCTGGCATGGCGGCAAGCTGCTCGCAGCCCTGCGCACAGGTTTCCAGCACCTGGTCGGTCAATTTCAGGCGGTCCACCATGGGCTCCGCCAGGCCAGCGGCGCGGGCCCGCGCCAGATCGAGCGCATTGGCTTCCTTGAGCTGTGCTGCCTGCGCGCGCAGCTGGCTCGCCAAGCTTCTAAGTGCAACATTTTTGATAGCTGCAGACGCAGATGCCATAAGCGCTGAAGCCACTTTTGCCTGCAAACCCAGCGTCTGGACGTATTCGGTGACGTTAAGAGCGTTCATGGGCGGGATTCTGGCAGAAGGCCTGGGTCGCAGCCGTCGGCCTTGACTACCCTGATGGGGCGCAGCGTCCGACAAGCCCAACCGCGCACTCTGCCTAGGATGGCTCTTTTGCCACCCAACGGAGAGTTTCCATGAGCGTCGCCAAAGTAATTGAAGTCAGTTCCACCAGCAAGACGAGCTTCGAGGATGCCATTGCCCAAGGCATTGCCAATGCCTGCCAGGATGCGTCCCAAGTACGCGGCGCCTGGATCAAAGAGCAAAAAGTCACGGTGGAAGGCGGCCACATCACCGCCTACCGGGTGAATATGCAGGTCACGTTCGTCGCCGGCGCAAAGAGCTGACTGCCGACCTATTGAGGCCCTCTGCAGACACGGGTGCATTGCAGCGCGAGCCGGTGCAATGCTTCCCAGGCGTCCTGCGGCCAATCGGGGACTTTGAGACCCTTCGCGATGCCGTCCACCAGGTGGGCGGATTGCAGTAAACGCCCCGCAGCCGAGGGCGCCAGGTGGCCGAGAACGCGCTCGTACAGCTTCTCCTTTGCGCCCCAGACACGCGCCTCTCGAAGCGCCATGGGCAAGGGTCGCCCTGCGGCCATCGCATCCGCAACGCGCTTGAGCGCGCGGATGTCGTCTGACAATGCCCAATGCACCAGCACCGCCGCCGTGCCTTCGGCTTCCAGGCCGTCGAGCATGCGCTGCACGCGCAGCACCTGGCCTGCCAGAACCGCCTCGCTGAGCTTGAACACGTCGTAGCGCGCCACGTTGAGCACGGCAGACTCGACCTGCTCCAGCGACAGCTCCCCCGCCGGATGCAGCAGCGCCAGCTTCTGGATTTCCTGGTGCGCCGCGAGCAGGTTGCCTTCCACCCGGTCGGCAAAAAACTGCAGCGTGCGTTGGCCCGCCTCGCCCTGCGCCACCCGCTGATGCTGCAGGGCCAGGCGCTGTGCAATCCACTGCGGCAGCGCCGGGCGCTCGACCGCATCTATCTGCACCGCCACGCCGACAGCCGCCAGCGCGCCAAACCACGCCCCTGAGCGCGTCGCCTTGTCGAGCCTGGGCATCAAGACAAGGGCCAAAGTGCTCGATCCCGGCTCCGCCGCTGCGGCCAGTTGCTGCAAGGCCAAACTGCCCTCCTTGCCCGGCTTGCCCGAGGGAACGCGCAATTCCACCGTCTGGCGGTCGGCAAACAGGCTCAGGCTGCCGCCGGCGGCAAGCACGGCGCTCCAGTCAAAGCGCGCGCCGCTCGCGACAAACACTGTGCGTTCCGTATGGCCGGCAGCGCGTGCGGCAGTACGCACCGCATCGGCCGCCTCCTCGATCAGCAAGGCTTCGTCGCCATGCAGCAGGTACAGCGGCGCCAAGCCGCGCTGCAGTTGTGCGGAAAGCTGGGCCAGGGCAATTTGCATCGCGGCAAGTCTAGGGCAAGGCGCGATCGCCCCCTTGCTCTGCGGCAATTCGCCAACAAGGTCTGCCCAATCGCCAACTTGGCGTCGGGAAGCTTCAAAAAACGTGCTCCCCGCTGCTGGCGCTCCTGCGCACAATGGCGGTCTTCGCTCACGATGCATCCGCCATGACCCTGAACAATTCCACCCAGACCTTGGCGCTGATTGGCGCTCCGACCGACATTGGCGCCGGCGCGCGCGGCGCTTCCATGGGCCCCGAAGCGCTGCGCGTGGCCGGGCTACAGGCAGCACTGGAGAGCCATGGGCTGGACGTGATCGACCGCGGCAACCTGCTCGGGCCGGCAAATCCCTGGCAGCCGCCCAGCGGGGGCTATCGCCATTTGCCCGAAGTCGTTGCCTGGAACCAGCAGGTATTTGGCGCCGTTCTTGCCGAGCTGGAGGCAGGGCATCTGCCCGTACTGCTCGGCGGCGACCATTGCCTGGGCTTGGGCAGCATCGCAGCAGTGGCCCGCCATTGCCACAACACGGGCAAAACGCTGCGCGTGCTCTGGCTCGACGCCCATGCCGACTTCAATACCAGTGGCCTCACCCCCAGCGGCAACCTGCACGGCATGCCCGTTGCCTGCCTGTTCGGATTGGGGCCGGAACCCTTGACCGCACTGGCACGTCTGCCGGATGGTCGCAATGCTCTGGCTCCGGCGCAAATTCGCCAGATCGGGATCCGCAGCGTGGATGCGGGCGAGAAGCAACTGGTGCGCGAGCAAGGCCTGGAGGTGTACGACATGCGCTTCATTGACGAAGTCGGCATGCGGGAAACCATGCAACGCGCCCTGGCCGGCATGGACGATGCCACCCATCTGCACGTGAGCTTTGACGTGGACTTTCTGGACCCCGAACTCGCTCCGGGCGTGGACACCACGGTGCCCGGCGGCCCCACCTACCGGGAGGCACAACTGTGCATGGAGATGATTGCCGACAGCGGCCGCCTGGCCTCGCTCGACATCGTTGAGCTGAACCCCGCGCTGGACGTGCGCAACAAGACGGCGCGGCTGGCGGTGGACCTGGTGGAATCGCTGTTTGGCAAAAGCACGCTGATGCGCGAGCGGCCGGCGCGCTGAAAACGCGCTGATTCAGGATTTGACTGCAGCCAGCCGGCGCAGCAGTTGCTGCACCAGGTCGCTGCGCATGTTGCGGTACAGCAGCGCCTCTTCGGCTTCCTTGGCCAGAGCGATGGTTTCGTTGTAGCTGATTTCGCGCTGCTGCAGGATTTCGGTGGGCGCGATCAGCTCGGTGCCAGCCTGGTTGCGCAGACGGAAGCGAATACGCAGACGCAATTCGAGCTCGCGCGCCTGGCCCGACGCGTTGAAGCCGACCACCGAGCGTTCCTGCTTCTCGGAAAGCAACTCGAACACCGCCTCGGCCTGGGGCAGCGACGCGGGATCTGCCAGCACCTGCAGCGCGCCACCCACAGCCTCCAGCGTGCGGCGCAGCTCCAGCGCCAGCAGCGAGTCGGCGGGCGCTGCGATGTACAGCGAGCGAAAGGCAAACTGCGGCACACCGCGCAGGCGAAACCCGCAGGCGGCCAGCAGCGCGGCGGGCGTGAGGGTTAACAGGGTGCGTCTTTGCATATCAGCTATCCATAGCGCTGCGCGTCGCCAGCCGCGCATGAAACTGGCGCGGCCCAAACCAGTGCCGCCGTGCAACTGGCTTTGCCGGGCCACTGGCGGCATCTCCCTCCCGAAGGAGAGGGGGAAGGCGCCGAAGGCGACTCAGGGGGTGATTCACGTCAGACCACCACGTTGACCAGGCGGCCCGGCACCACCACCACCCGCTTGGGATGAGCGCCGCCGGAATGCGCGGCAAAGGCGTCGCTTGCCAGCGCCAGGCGCTCGATCTCGGCTTTGTCGGCCTTTGCCGGCACACGCACGCTGCCGCGCAGCTTGCCGTTGACCTGCAGCACCAGTTCCACCTCGTCCTGCACCAATGCTGCCGGATCGACCTGCGGCCAGGGTGCGTCGAGCAGATCACGCAACACGCCGGCATAGCCGAGCTGGCTCCAGAGGCCATGGGCGATGTGCGGCGTGGCCGGGTAGAGGCAGCGCAGCAGAATGCCAAAGCCTTCCACCAGCGCCACCTGACCGCCAGCGGAGTCACTCGCCTTAAAGTCTTCCAGCGCGTTGATCATCTTCATGGCGCCGGAGACCACGGTGTTGTACTGCATGCGCTGGTAGTCGTAGTCCACCTGCTTGAGCACGGTGTGGATCTCGCGCCGCAGTGCCTGGGCCTCTTCACCAAATTTAATGTCTTTTAGGCCGCTAGCGCTTGTTGCTATTGCATTAGCAGCTTCCATATTCATAGCAGACAGCCTCATGCCGAAATTCCACACCCGGCGCAGGAACCGGTAGCTGCCTTCGACGGCCGCGTCGTTCCATTCCAGCGTGGCCTCGGGCGGTGCCGTGAACATGGTGTAGAGGCGTGCGGTATCGGCGCCATACTTCTCGATCAGGTCTTGCGGATCAACGCCGTTGCGCTCGGACTTGCCCATTTTTCCGATACCACCGTACTCCAGTGCGGTGCCGGCCGGATAAGCGCCATCGCTGCGCGCAAGCGTGCCGCCGACAATGTGTCCCTGCGCATCGAGAACAGGCGATACGCTCTCGGGCGGGAAATAGTTTTTGCCACCCTTTTCGCCGCGGCAGAAATAGATGTGGTTGAGCACCATGCCTTGCGTCAGCAACTTGGTGAAAGGCTCGTCGATCTGCACCAATCCCAGGTCACGCATGACCTTGGTCCAGAAGCGCGCATAGAGCAAATGCAAGATGGCATGCTCGACACCGCCAATGTACTGATCCATGCCGCTACCGCCGCTCGGCACTTGGGCATCGCGCATCCAGTAGCGGGTGCCCTCCGCCACCATGGCGTCGCTGCTGTGCGGGTCGCAATAGCGCATGAAGTACCACGAACTGTCCACAAAGGTGTCCATGGTGTCGGTCTCACGCCGCGCCGCCTTGCCGCAGACCGGGCAGGTCACGCCGGCATGGAACCCCTCATGCTTGTGCAGCGGGTTGCCCGAGCCGTCGGGGATGCAGTCGCGCGGCAGCACCACCGGCAAGTCTTGCTCGGGCACCGGCACGGCGCCGTGCTCGTCGCAATGGATGATGGGAATCGGCGTGCCCCAGTAGCGCTGGCGCGAGATGCCCCAGTCGCGCAGACGCCAGGTGGTCTTCTTCTCGCCCAGGCCTTTTTGCGCCAGCGCGTGGGCCACGGCATCGACCGCATCTTTGTAGGCCAAGCCGCTGAAGCTGTCGGAATTGACCGTGACGCCGCGCGCCTTGTCGCCGTACCAGTCGTGCCACTGGTGGAAGTCGAAGTGTTCACCATCGACCAGCACCACCTGCTTGATGGCTATGCCGTACTTCAGGGCGAAGGCAAAGTCGCGCTCGTCGTGCGCTGGCACGCCCATCACCGCGCCGTCGCCATAGCCGATCAGCACGTAGTTGCCGACCCAGACCTCAATCGGCTCGCCGGTGAGTGGGTGCGTGACCGAGAGGCCGGTGGGCAAGCCCTTTTTCTCCTGCACCGCGAGCTCGGCTTCGGTTGTTCCGCCGCTTTTGCATTCTTCAATGAAGGCTGCAAGCTTGGGGTTTTTCTTGGCTGCGTGAGTGGCCAGCGGGTGCTCGGGCGCCACCGCGCAGAAGGTGACGCCCATGATGGTGTCGGCGCGCGTGGTGAAGACGTACATGCGCCCGTCCCCAATGAGCGCCCCGTCGTCGCCGCGGATGCCGTGCGGGAAGGCAAAACGCACGCCCTCGCTCTTGCCAATCCAGTTCTCCTGCATCAGCTTGACGCGGCTCGGCCAACCGGGGAGCTTGTCGCCGGTCACGTAATCGAGCAACTCCTCGGCGTAATCGGTGATCTTGAGGTAGTAGCCGGGAATCTCGCGCTTTTCCACCACCGCGCCCGTGCGCCAGCCCTTGCCGTCAATCACCTGCTCGTTGGCCAGCACAGTCTGGTCCACCGGGTCCCAGTTCACTGTCTGGGTTTTGCGGTAAGCCACGCCCTTTTCCAGCATCTTGAGGAAGAGCCACTGGTTCCACTTGTAGTACGTGGGGTCGCAGGTAGCGACCTCACGGCTCCAATCGATGGCCAGGCCCATGGCCTGCAGCTGGCCCCGCATGTAGTCAATGTTGTCCTGCGTCCACTGCGCGGGCGGCACACCGTTTTTCAGCGCGGCATTTTCCGCCGGCAGGCCGAAAGCATCCCAACCCATGGGCATGAGCACGTTGTAGCCGTTCATGCGCAGGTAGCGCGTGAGCATGTCGTTGATGGTGTAGTTGCGCACATGGCCCATGTGCAGCTTGCCGCTGGGGTAGGGCAGCATCGAGCAGGCGTAGAACTTCTTCTTGCTCGCGTCTTCGATCACGCGGTAGGCGTCGTTCGCGCTCCAGTGCGCCTGCGCGGCGCGCTCGACGTCGGAGGGTTGGTATTTGGTGTCCATGGAGGCCCGAAAATGGTGTGGTGCAGCCGCAAACCGCTGCGCTGCAAGGATTTTAGGCGCTGCATGCGCCAGGAGCAGCAGAAGCTCAGCGCGCGGGGATCGAAGGCGCGGTCTCGGCAACGAAAGCGATGCGCGTGAGCCCGGCTGCGTGCGCCAGCCCCATCAGGGCCACCACGCGCCCATAAGGCACGGCAGCATCGGCACGCAACTGAATTTCGGCCTCCGGCTGCGTGGCCGCTACTTCGGCCAGGCGCTCACTCAGCGCCGCGTCGCTCAGCTGCGCGCCATCCAGGCGCAATTGTCCTGAGCGGTCCAGCTCCAGGAGCAGCGCCGCGGCACTGGCGGCAGGCACGACAGCCTGAGCACGGGGCAAATCCAGGCGCAAGGAGCCTGCCAGGAGCGGGGCAGTCAGAATGAAGATCACCACCAGCACCAGCATCACGTCGACCAGCGGCGTGACGTTGATATCGCTCATGGGGCGCGCTGGGGTGCTGCGCGCGAGTCGCCCGAATGCCATGCTCAGGCCTCGGGCGCGCTGGCGCAGAGTTCACGCAAATCGTGCGCAAAACCTTCTAGATCGGCCTCCAGCCGCGCGACGGTGCGGCCCAGCACGTTGTAGCCCAGCACGGCGGGAATGGCAACCGCGAGCCCCGCAGCGGTCATGATCAAGGCCTCGCCCACCGGGCCGGCCAGGCGCTCGACGCTGATCTGACCCGCTCCGGCCATCGCAGCGAGCGCGTGGTAGATGCCCCAGACGGTACCGAGCAATCCGACAAAGGGCGCCGTGGCGCCCACGGTTGCCAGCACCACCTGGCCATATTGCAGGCGCGCCGTGCCGGCGCTCAGCGCGCCGCGCAGCAGGCGCGTGGCATGCGCCAGCGCAGGTTCCTGCAACGCGGAGCCCCCCGCGCGTACCTCAAGGCGTGCCCGTGCCATGTCTGCCGCCGCGACCAAAGGCAGCGCCAGCGATTCGCGGTCAAAGGCCGCCACCGCCGCATGGGCCTGCGGCCAGTCGGATGCCTGCCAAAAGGCGGCGAGGCTGCGGGCAAGGTCGGCGCTTGCCCGACTCAGCAGGCGCGTCTTCCACAGCATGATCACCCAGCTTGCCACGGACATGAGCAGCAACACCAGCGCGGCCGTCTGGGTCACTGCGTCGCCGCTGCGCCACCAATGCACGAAGCTCATGAAAACTCAGCGCAGTCCGAGCACGTCGAACATGTCGAACAAGCCCACCGTGCGCCCGCGCAAAAAGCGCACTGCGCGCAGACTGCCCTGGGCGTAGGTGGTGCGACTGGCCGATCTGTGGGTAATCTCGATGCGCTCGCCGGTGCCCGCAAACAGCACCGTGTGGTCTCCCACAATGTCGCCGCCGCGGATGGTGGCAAAACCGATGGACGAGGGATCGCGCTCGCCCGTGACACCTTCTCGCGCATACACGGCGCAGTCTTTCAGGTCGCGCCCCAGCGCGTTGGCCAGCACCTCGCCCATTTTCAGTGCCGTGCCCGATGGGGCATCGATCTTGTGGCGGTGGTGCGCCTCAATCACCTCGATGTCGTAGCCGGTGGACAGCGCGCGCGCCGCCATGTCCAGCAGCTTGAGCGTGACGTTGACGCCCACGCTCATGTTGGGCGCCATCACGATGGCGATGTGCTCGGCATGCCCGGCGATTTCCGCCTTCTGCGCGTCGGAAAACCCGGTGGTGCCCACCACAGCCTGCACGCCGTGGCGCACGCAGGCCGTGAGGTGGGCCAGCGTGCCCTCCGGGCGGGTGAAGTCGATGAGCACATCGGCAGTGGCCAGCCCGCAGTCGAGGTCTGCGGTGATGGGCACGCCACTGGCGTAGCCCAGAAACGCAGTGGCGTCGGATCCGATGCCAGGGCTCGCCGGCACATCAAGGGCGCCGGCCAGAACACAGTCGTCGCTTTCGCGGATGGCTTCGATCAGCATGCGTCCCATGCGGCCGCTGGCGCCGGCCACCGCAATGCGGATCGGAACGGGAGAGGAGTGGGGCACAGGGTTCGCCATCGGTCATCCAAATTAGAAAGATTCGACGCGGCGCGCGCAGCGCTCAGCGTGTCCTGGGTTCGAGCGGCGGGTAAGTGCGAGCGGACGCGTTCGGCGCCGCCGCATCGGTCTCGGCGCTCTTGCTTTCCGGAGTCTGCACGGGATAGCGCGCCAGTTGCTGTTCTGTGGCTTCGAGCGTCGGCACCTTGCCTTTGCCTTTGCGCGTTTCCAGCGAGGCGACGAATTCACTTTCGGTGGGCATCGCGTCGCCCTCATGGCGATCCAGCACGTCGCCCTTGAAGAACACCGTCAGCTTGCGCGTCTGTGCCTCCAGGCCGGGACGCTTGAGCGTGAACACGTAGTCCCAGCGGTCGTCATGAAACAGGCTGGTGAGCAGGGGCGTACCGAGAATTTCACGCACCTGCTGGCGGCCCATCCCCGGCTTCAGGGCTTCGACTTGTTCGCGCGAGACGAAATTGCCTTGCACCACTTCGACGCGGTAAGGGCGGACCATGCTGACGACGGAAGTGCTGGCCCCGTTGAAGGCGCTGCACCCTGCAAGCAGGGCGCCTAAGCACAGGAGTGAGCCCAGGCGGGCACTGCGATGGGCTGGGGCGGACATGGGCAAGGGGCTTGAGGCTATGATCAGTTGATTGTAGCGACAGGGTTGCTTACCCACGCTGCCCGGTCACCCGCCGCAGGAACGGCGGCGCACGAAGGACTTTTGCCATGACCAACATTGATGAGCTCAAGAGCACCGGGCTCAAAGCTACGCTGCCTCGGCTGAAGATTCTTGAAGTCTTTCAGAAGGGCGCGCAGCGGCACATGACGGCAGAGGATGTGTTCCGCGTGCTGCTGGAAGACCGCTCCGACATTGGCTTGGCCACCGTGTACCGGGTGCTGACGCAATTCGAGCAGGCCGGCATTCTGCTGCGCAGCAACTTTGAAAGTGGCAAGGCCATCTACGAGCTCAACGAAGGCCAGCACCACGACCACTTTGTCTGCACCACCTGCGGCAAGGTGGAAGAGTTCTACGACCCCGAAATCGAGAAACGCCAGCAGATCGTTGCCAAGGCCAAAGGCTGGGTCGTGGAAGACCATTCCATGGCCCTCTATGGGCTGTGCGCCAATTGCGCGCGCGTGCGCAACGGCAAATAAAGGCACGCGCGGGCCCTTAGGACCCCTGGTCCATCGCTCTGCGGTGGCGGTCGACGAATTCCTGGTAGGTATCGATGCCGCGCAGCTGCAAAATGGTATTGCGCACCGCCGCTTCGACCAGCACGGCAATGTTGCGCCCGGCCACCACCTGAATCACCACCTTGAGAATCTGCACGCCAAGCACGTCCTGAGTCAGTGGCTCGTACGGCAGGCGCTCGTAGTCACGCTCAAGCGTCTCCTTGCGTACCAGGTGCACGATGAGCTTGAGCCGCATCTTGCGCCGCACCGCCGTCTCGCCAAAGATGGCGCGAATGTCGAGCAGACCGATGCCGCGCACCTCCAGCAGGTTCTGCAGGAGATCCGGACATTTGCCCTCGATGGTGGTCTGGTTGATGCGAAACAGATCGACCGCATCGTCGGCCACCAGGCCCTGCCCCCGCGAAATCAGCTCAAGCCCCAGTTCGCTCTTGCCCAGGCCCGACTCGCCGGTGATCATCACGCCCAGGCCCAGGATGTCCATGAACACTCCGTGCATGGTGAGTCGATCGGCGAAATGCTTGGACAGATACGCGCGCAGCACGTCGATCACGAAGGCCGACGACTCGCGCGTGGCAAACATCGGAATCTGTGCGCGCTCGCACATGGACAGCAGCGCTTCGGACGCCACCTGCCCGTCCGCCAGCACCAGCACGGGAGGCTCAAGCGTCACGATGCGCGCAATGCGCCGCATAGCGTCCTCCGGCGTTGCGTTGCTCAGGTAATTGATTTCACGCTCACCCAGTATCTGGGCACGGTACGGGTGGATGAAGTTGAGGTAGCCGACCAGATCAGCACCCGAGCGCGCGGAGCGCACGGCCACTTCGTCAAAACGCCGCTCTGAGGCTCCCAGGCCGGCCACCCATTCCCATTTCAGGTGCGCGCGAAAAGCCTCGAAAAGGACATCGGCACTGACAACATTGGGTTTCACGGGCGACGGACGGACGATGGCGCCAGCGCGGGTGGCGGTTCAGGCCGCCTGCGTGGACTGCCAGCTGGCGATCAGCCCGTGCAGCTCAGCGGCGTCGGTGCTGCACTTGATGCGTTCGCGCAAGGGCGCATCGCTCAAGAGCTCGGCAATTTCCGAGAGGATTTCGAGGTGCTTCTGCGTGGCCGCCTCGGGCACCAGCAGAAAAATCAGCAGGCTGACGGGAAGCTCGTCAGGGGCGTCGAAGCCGATCGGGCGTTCCAATTGAAACACCGCTGCCATCGGCGACTTGAGGCCCTTGATCCGACCATGGGGGATGGCAACGCCGTGGCCCAGGCCCGTGGAGCCCAGGCGTTCCCGGGCAAACAGGCTGTCGGTAATCAGGGCGCGGGAGAGCCCGTGCAAGGTCTCGAACAGCAAGCCCGCTTCTTCGAAAGCGCGTTTTTTGCTGGTGGCGTCAACGCTCACGAGCACTTGGGCTGAAGGCAAAATGGAAGCGAGGCGATTCATGGCGTGTCGATAGGAATTATGCACCGCCCAAGTGAGCAACCCCATGGGCACAGAAAAGCCACAAGAAAAGCCGCCCGAGGGGCGGCTTGCTCTGGCGCCGGTCGGCACGGCGCAGAAATGTGCTTCAAGCCGACATTTGCGCCGGCTGCTCCCGCCGACGCGCGGCGAAATGGTGGTCTTGCAGGCGGTCCTTGTGGCGCACGACCTGGCGATCGAGCTTGTCCACCAGCTCGTCCACCGCGGCGTACAGGTCTTCGTGGGCGCTCTCGGCAAACAGATCACTGCCTTTGACGCGGATCGTGCATTCCGCGCGCTGTCGTCTTTCTTTCTCCTTTTGTTTTTCCACTGTCATCAACACCTTGACGTCCACCACCTGATCAAAGTGCCGCGTGATGCGATCGAGCTTGTTGGTGACATAGCTGCGCAGCGCGGGCGTGATTTCGAGATGGTGACCGCTGATTGTCAAATTCATAAAGAAACCTCCTGGGGCTCTGGGGAAAAATGCCACCGCTCCTGGGTGAAGCGTGGCCCGAAACCGGATTGAAGCGCGACGAGACCACTATGCGCGTCGCCCCGCCGCAAATCAATGGCAATCCAGACGCTGGTGGCGGGACTCTCGGGACGCGCTCGCGCCCATGCACCAAACGGCGCACAATAGCGGGCTTGGGTTGGTTGCCCAACCGCCAGTTCCCTTTGCAGCTCGCCGGGGCAGCCGCCGACCGGGCCGCGCATAAAATCCCCCTTGGTCCAGCCCAGCCTTGTTCGGGCCGGCCCTTGCCAGGCGCCAATGCGCACTCCACCCCCTCGCCAGACCTCGCTCATGACTGCCATCGCCAGCCCTGCCCTGCACACTTCCACGCTCACCTCGCTGCCCCTGCTGGCGCGCGGAAAGGTGCGAGACAACTACGCCGTCGGCGATGACCGCATCTTGATGGTGGCCAGCGACCGCCTCTCGGCCTTTGACGTGATCATGGGCGAGCCCATCCCGGGCAAAGGCGAGCTGCTGACGCAGATGGCGCTGTTCTGGTTCGACAAGCTCGGCTCCATCTGCCCCAACCACTTGACGGGCGAGGCGCCCGAGAGCGTGGTGCGCGCAGACGAGGTGGCCCAGGTGCGCGGCCGCTCGATGCTGGTGCAGCGCCTCACGCCCCTGCCCGTCGAGGCGGTGGTGCGCGGCTACCTGGCCGGCAGCGGCTGGAAGGAATACCAGGCCACCCAATCGGTTTGCGGCGTGCCGCTGCCTGCGGGCCTGACCAACGCCGCCAAACTGCCAACGCCCATTTACACGCCAGCGGCCAAGGCAGCGGCCGGTGAACACGACGAGAACATCAGCTTCGAGCGCACGGTGGAGATGATTGGCACCGAGCACGCCAGCCGCATCCGCGACATCAGCATTGCGCTGTACCAGGCAGCGGCCGCCATTGCGCTGGAGAAGGGCATGATCATTGCCGATACCAAGTTCGAGTTTGGCCTGGCCCCGGACGGCACGCTGGTGCTGATGGACGAGGTGCTCACCCCCGACAGTTCGCGCTATTGGCCGGTGGAAGGCTACGAGGCCGCGCTGGCCGCTGGCGAGAACCCCCCCAGCTACGACAAGCAGTTTGTGCGCGACTGGCTGGAGCAGGCCCAGGTAGGCGGCAAGCCCTGGGACAAAACACCGCCGGCACCGCGCGTGCCGCAGGCGGTGATCGAGAAGACCGCCGCCAAATACCGCGAGGCGCTGGAGCGCCTGACGGGTTGAAATATTTGAAGAAATAAGGCTCTAGCGCTTATCCCATAAGCGCTAGCAGCTATTTTTTTAATAGCGACTGAGGACCAGAACTCAGTTCAGTGCCATGCTGAGCTTGCGCCGGTAGCTGTTCAGCAGGGCCGTGGCCTCGTCTTCCTGCGCGCCCGCCTTGCCCATCAGCTCGATACCGCCCGCGCTCTTGCCAGGGACGCCGGCGTCGGCCTTGGGCTTCGGGGGCGTGAGCAATTCGAGGATGGCGACATAGGTCTTGCGCGCCGCGCCGTCTTGCCAGGCCTTGTCACGCAGGATGATCTCCAGCAGCTCGTCCATGGCGGCGGTCCACTGGCCCTCGGCCATCAGCACGCGCGCCTTGGCAAAGCGGGTCTCGAAATCGCGCTTGTTCTGTGCAATCTGCGCGTCGAACTGCTCCAGCGGCCAGTTGCCGCGATCGTCCTGCTGGACGAACTGCAGTGCGCCCAGCCAGTGCGACAAGGCCTCAAAGCGCAGCGGCTTGGGGATGCGCGCCAGGGGCTCGTGCAAAAGCGCCTGCGCTTCTTCGTAGGCACCTGTACCGATCAACAGACGCACATAGTCAAATCGGGCATCGTCGTTGGTGGGGTCAGCCGCCAGCGCGTCCGCCATCTTGGCGAGCGCAGCCTGCGTGTCGCCCGCGTCGAGCAGGGCATGGGCTTCGTCCACCTCGGCCTCGGCTTCCAGCGCGCCTTCGGAGGGCACATGCTTGTCGAGGAAGGCGCGCAATTGTGCCGGCGGCAGCGCGCCGACGAAACCGTCCACCGGCTGGCCCTGCACGAACAGCACGCACAGCGGGATGCTGCGCGTGCCGAACATCTGCGACAACTGACCGGCGATCTCGGGCACCTTGTCGGCGTCGAGCTTGGCCAGGGCAAAGCGGCCGGCGTATTCGGTCTCCAGCAACTCCAGCTGTGGCCCGAGCTGCTTGCACGGACCGCACCACTCGGCCCAGACATCCACCAACACCGGGGCGCGGAGCGAGGCGGTGATGACTTCGGCTTCAAAATTTACCAGGGTGACATCGATCATGGGAATCGTTTTCCAAACAGCGGGGCGTTCATGCCGCCCCAAAAGTAAAATTGCAGGTTCACTCTAGCGCAGACCCGCGGGCGCTGCGCATCCAGACACTATGACAAGCCTCCAGATCGGCGTCGTCATGGGCTCCAGCAGCGACTGGGACACCATGCAACATGCAGTCGAGATTCTCAGCCAATTCGGCATCGCTTACGAAGCGCAGGTGGTCTCGGCGCACCGCATGCCCGACGATATGTTCGCCTACGCCGAGGCCGCAGCCGAGCGCGGCCTGCAGGCGATCATCGCTGGCGCGGGCGGCGCAGCGCACCTGCCGGGCATGTTGGCAGCGAAAACGCCCGTGCCGGTGCTGGGCGTGCCGGTGCCCAGCCGCCACCTGCAAGGCGTCGATTCGCTGCACAGCATCGTGCAGATGCCCAAAGGCATTCCGGTCGCCACCTTTGCCATTGGTGCGGCGGGCGCGGCCAATGCGGCACTGTTCGCCGTGGCCATGCTGGCCAACCACAATCCGGCGCTGCGCGAGCAGCTGCGCGTCTTTCGCAAGGCGCAAACCGAGGCCGCGCGCGCCATGCGGTTGCCCCCCGAATGAACACGTCCACACTCCCCATCCTGCCCGGCGCCACGCTGGGCGTGCTCGGCGGCGGCCAGCTCGGCCGGATGTTCGTGCACGCGGCGCAGACCATGGGCTACTTCACCGTGGTGCTCGACCCCGACCCGGCCAGCCCGGCCGGGCGCGTGAGCCACCACCATATCCAGAGCGCCTACGACGACCCCGACGGTCTGCGCCAGCTTGCCGGCCTGTGCGCCGCCGTCACCACCGAGTTTGAAAACGTTCCCGCAGTCGCGCTGGCGGCACTGGCCGGCCAGTGCACCGTCTCGCCGGCCGCCCGCGCCGTGGCCGTGGCGCAGAACCGGGCCGAAGAGAAAGCCCATTTCACCGCTTGCGGCGTGCCCTGCGCGCCATATGCGGTGATCGAAACGCCGGAACAAATGGCAAGCGCCGACAAGTCGCTCTTTCCTGGGATCCTGAAAACCTCCCGCATGGGCTACGACGGCAAGGGCCAGGCCCGCGTGCAGGCGCCCGCCGAACTGGCTGCCGCCTGGGAAGCCATGGGCCGCGCGCCCTGCGTGCTGGAACAGATGCTGCCCCTGGCGCTGGAGTGCTCGGTGATCGTCGCGCGCGGCGCGGACGGCCACTCTGTGCACCTGCCGGTACAGCGCAATCTGCACCGGGATGGGATTCTGGCGGTGACCGAAGTTTATGAGGAAAATATGCCTCCAGCGCTTATGCAGCAAGCGCTGGCAGCTGCAAAATCGATAGCTGATGAGCTGCAGTACGTGGGCGTGCTGTGCGTCGAATTTTTTGTGCTGGAGAGCGGCCGCCTCGTTGTCAACGAGATCGCGCCGCGCCCGCACAACAGCGGCCACTACAGCGTGGACGCCTGCGACGTTTCGCAGTTCGAGCTGCAGGTGCGCACGCTCGCTGGCTTGCCGCTGACGCCGCCGCGCCAGCACAGCGCCGCCATCATGCTCAATCTGCTGGGCGACCTGTGGTTTGCAGGCGGCGAGGTGCCGCAGGAGCCTCCATGGGCACAGGTGCTGGCCTTGCCAGGGACGCATTTGCACCTCTATGGCAAAGAGCAGGCGCGCCACGGCCGCAAGATGGGCCACCTGAACGTCACGGCGGCCAGTGCGGCCCAAGCGCGCAGCACGGCGTTGCAAGCCGCGACGCTCCTGGGTCTACCGGTCTTCTGAGAGCGCAGCGATGATCCTCGACGGCAGTTCTCCCAATGCCATTGCACAGGCCGCGCGCGCCCTGCGCAGCGGCGCTCTGGTGGGCCTGCCCACCGAAACCGTGTACGGCCTGGCCGCAGACGCGGACAGCGACGCTGCCGTGGCGCGGGTGTTTGCCTCCAAGGGCCGGCCCAGCGACCACCCGCTGATCGTGCATGTCGCAAGCGCCGACGCGCTGCAGCACTTCGCGCGCGAGATACCGGACTTTGCACAAGCACTGGTCAAAGCCTTCTGGCCCGGCCCGCTCACCGTGATCCTGCCGCGCCGCGCAGAGGTGGCCGCAGCCGCCGCTGGCTCTCAAGACAGCATCGGCCTGCGCTGCCCGGCGCACCCGGTGGCCCAGGCACTGCTGGCCGCCTGCGCCGCGCCCCCTCCAGGCGAGCGTGCCATCGCCGGCCTGGCCGCGCCCAGCGCCAACCGCTTTGGCCGGGTAAGCCCCACGACGGCGCAGCATGTGCAGGACGAACTGGGCAGCGAGTTGCTGGTACTCGACGGCGGCGCCTGCGCCGTGGGCATTGAATCAACCATTGTCGATTGCACGCGCGGCGCGCCAGTGCTGCTGCGCCCTGGCGCCGTCACCCGCGAGCAGATCGAGGCCATTTGCGGACGCAAATTGCTGTCCAGGGACGATCTGCCTGCCCACACGCCGCGTGCGTCGGGCACGCTGGAATCCCACTACGCGCCGCAGGCGACGGTGCGTCTGATGAACGCGCGCGCTCTGCAAGCGGGCCTCGACATCCTGGGCGCTGATGCCGCCCACCTGGCGGTCTACGCGCGCGCCCCGCTCAAGAGTGGCTCCTCGCGCGTGCTGATACGGCGCATGCCCGACGACGCCGAGGCCACCGCCCAGCAGCTGTTTGCCGTGCTACGGGGTTTCGACGATGCGGGCGTACGCCTGATCTGGGTGGAGGCGCCTCCCGAAGCGACCGAATGGGAAGGCGTGCGAGACCGCCTGCAGCGCGCAGCGGCGTGAACGCACGTGGACGTGGCAGATCGTTAAACTAGCCAGCCTTATCGGAGAACACACACCATGGCAAAACACTGGATGCGCCGCAGCGTCCTCGCAGCCGCCTGTGCCGCAGCAGCCTTGCTTGCGGCTTGCGGATCGAGCACCACCGAATCGGCCATCACACCCGATCGTTTCATTGCCTTTGGCGACGCCCACAGCGACGTCGGCCAGAAAGGCACGCGCTACACGATCAACGACGGCAGCATCAACAACTGGACGCTGCAAGTGGCCGACCGCTATGGCAAGACGCTGACCAGCGCTTCGGCCGGTGGCTTGAGCTATGCGCAGGGCAATGCGCGTCTGGCAGCCACGCCCGATGCAGCAGGCGACGCGTCCACACCGACCATTGCGGCCCAGGTGGATGCGTTCCTGGCCAAGGGCAGCTTTGCAGCCAATGATCTGATTCTGATGAACGGCGGTATCAGCGATCTGATCGTCGGCCTCGCTGCGGTGCAGGCGGGCAGCCAGACGGCCGACGCCTTCGTCGCTGGCGCCCGCGCCAACGGCAAGCTCCTGGCCGCGCAGGTCAAGCGCCTGGTGGATGCAGGCGCGCCGCATGTACTGGTGTCGGGCACTTTTGATCTGGGCATCACGCCCTGGGCCAAGACCGTCGACCGTGAAAGCCTGCTCAGCCAGGCCAGCAGCGCCTTCAATCAAGGGCTGCTGGTGGACATCAATGATCTGGGAGCTCACGTTCTTTACATCGACACGGCCTATTTCGTGAACCTGTACAAGACCGCTCCGGGCGTTTACTTCTTCACGAACACGTCAAATCCCGTCTGCACCTCGGTCGACGCGGGAGCGGGCATCGGCATTGGCGCAGGGCAAGTCAATTCGGCTTTGTGCACATCGGCCACCCTGGTTCCAGGCGCCAATGCCAGCAGTTACGTGTTTGCCGACCCGGTGTACCTCAGTCCATCCGCACATCGTCAGTTGGGCAATTACGCCTACGACCGCTTGCGTGCCCGCTGGTAGGAGCAGGCCGTCGCCATCAAAAAACCGACCCTAGGGTCGGTTTTTTGATTAGAAGCGGTAGCCTACGCCAATCGCAAAGACATCTGGATTGAGCTTGATGTCGATATGCTGCCCGGTAGACAGGGTGTTGCGCGTCTTCACAAAGGTTTTGTAATAGGCCAGATCGACAAACCAGCGGTCATTCAGCGCGATGCTGACCCCCACCTGCGGCGTCAGCCCCAATTTCGATTCTGCGCTCAGCAGCGTCGGATTGGCCGGCGTTCCGCCCGTCAAGCCATTCAGCGCTGCCGTGCCGCGCTCCTTGTAGAACTTGGCGTAGGTCAGGCCGAGGCCGACATAGGGACGTATCTTGGCCTGGGGCTCCAGGAAACGGTATTGCGCGAAGATGGTGACCGGCAGGGCCTTGACCTCACCGATCTTGCCCACGCCTGCAATCGCGCCGGCGCCCACCGTGTCGTGTTTGAACGGCAAGGCAAGCGGCACGTCTACCGCCCAGTGGTCGGTCAGCATGTAGGTGATGCCGCCCGAGAGCTGCGTATCCGACAGCACGTCCACCTTGGTATTCGCAAAGCTGGGCGCCGTGAGGTTGCCGCTGCTGACGTCTGGGGAAATCTGGGTAAAGCCCCCGCGAACCAGCAAGCTGCCGGTGCTTTGGGCCTGCACAAGCGGCGCGGCTGCCAGCAGCAGTGCCCCTGCCACCCAACGCCATTGGTTTGTATTTTTCATGGTATTTCCTTGGTGGTGCGTCTACAGCCAGCCGGCCTGGGCGATGGAACGTGCCACCAGTTGGCTCAGCAACTGGTGTCCGTACGGGGTGGGGTGGAAGCTGTCGGAAAACGCATAGTGCTTCCACCAGTCCGCGCCACCGGTTGCGCCGGCAGGCGGCGCCATCGCCGAGAGCGAGGCCGCCGTGCAAGTCGGGAAGGTATAGGTGGGCAAGCCATCGCCGCCGACGCCTGTAATCGGGCAGGCAGTGTTCTTGGCATTGGTCAGAGCAAACTGTTCGGGGTGCGCCACCTGATCATTGAGCGAGGTGTAAAAATCCACCACCACGACTTTGTCGTTGCCTGCAAAGTTCGCAGCGAGCTTGGCGTTAAATGCTTCGACCCAGGCCTTGACCAAACCCTGAATTTGCGCGCTCGCAGCCGGTCCGGCGGTCGCCGCAATGCCACCGAGCAACTGCTGCAGGCGCGGTGTGTTGTAGATGCCCGGCAAATTCAGGATGGCCACCCGCTGTGCACCTTTGCCCAGCACGTCGGCATTGATGGACGCGGAGAACTTGTCAGCCAGGCCGACCATGTAGGCGCCGCCTACCTGGGCCATCCCGGTGGCACCCCCTGCGAAGGCGGCATCGACCATGGAAGCGGGCAACAGCGTCGTCAGGAATGCCTTGTAGGCCGCGCCGCCGTCTTTGGATGCAGAAAGGTAGGCGCCCACCAGGTCGGCGGCGTCGTTGCCACCGCCGTCGATCAGCACCAGGTCACCGGCCGCGAAACCGGCCGCGCCTGCATCACCCATTTGCTTGGTGATGGAGACGGGCGAGGTCGGCGCAGTGAAGTTGTTGATGCGCCCGCCGCCGATGGCGTAGTTGGTGCAGCCGGCCGCTGCATTGAAGGTCGTTCCTGTGAATTGGTACTTGGGGCACAGCGAGACGCCGTATTCACTGGCGATGCGCTCCGGCCAGATGGGTGTGGACCCCGCGCCCGTAGGTGCCGCGCCCTGCACCGTGAACTTGAGCCCGAATGTGCCGCTGTCGGCCAGGCTGTCGCCCATGACTTTGACCCCGGTGATGGGTGCCACCGGCGTCGTGTCAGAGCCGCCCCCGCCGCATGCCGACAGTGCCGCTGCGGCAACTGCCAGCAAGGCCCACTTTGTCTTGCGCTGGAAATCCATACACTTCACTCCCAAAAAATGGAAATAGAACGACCGTTCTATTTCCTTAAAATGGTACTGCGAGCACGGTAAAAGTTACAGCGGGTAAACGCCAATGGCACAGCCGACCCCCTCCGCTGCCGCCCGCTATTGCATGGGGTCAAGGCTGGTTTGCTGACCGTGTCCAGTCGATCAGCGCGTCCAATGCCGGCCGGGCAGCGGCTGCACGCTCGTGGTTCACCAACGCCACCAGAACCCAGCGGCGGCCATCATCACCAAGCACATAGCCGGCGATGGCCAGCACGTCCTGCAGGCTGCCGGTCTTGAGATGCGCGCTGCCCACCGCGCGGCTTTGGCTGCGACGCAAGGTGCCATCAATCCCGACGATGGGAAGCGAAGCCATCAGCTCCGGCATCACCGGCGATGCCCAGGCGCGCTGCAGCATGCGCGCGAGTGAATCCGCGCTGATGCGCGCATCGCGGCTCAGGCCGGCGCCGTTGTCGAAGACCGGCATGGCCGCAGCGCCCATGCGACGCGTCCACCAGGTCTGCAGCGCCGCGCGTGCAGCGTCGGCGCTGCCGATTCCGCCCATCTCCAGCCCCAAGGTCAAAAACACCTGCTGCGCCATGACGTTGTTGCTGAACTTGTTGATGCTTTGCACCGCCTCGACGAGCGGCGCCGAGGTGTGCACGAAGAGAGGTGCCAGGCCATCCGGCACCTTGCCCAACCGTGCGACGCCCCCCAGCCTGCCGCCCAGCGCCAGCCACATGCCGGCCATAGCGCGCGGTCCAAACAGCTCGGGCTGGGGTGGGGCCAGCGCCCAGCTGCGCTCGCCGCAAGCTGCCGGATATTGCCCTTTAAAAACCAGCCGAGCGGGGTCTGCAAGGCTCAAGCGCATCTGTGCGCGCCAGTCGCCGCAAGGCGTTCCAGCAGGCGCCAGCGGTACGCTGGCCTGCACCGTGAGGCCAGCCATCGGCGGCGCCACCTGGATACGCGCTAGGCCGGCTGCGGCATCAGGAACCAAATCGAGCACGAGCGACTTGAAGTTCACCAGCAGGGCATCCGGCGCAGCGTTGTAGGCGCGCAGCGGCTCGCCATCAAAGGCCGCCGGATCGCGGGGCGCACCGGCAAAGGCAGTGCCGTCGACCACGATGTCGCCTGCAATGGTGTGGATGCCCCGCGCCTGCACACGCCGCAGCAGCAGCCAGAGCCGCTCCATCACCAAGGTGGGGTCGCCACTGCCGCGCAGGTAAAGGTTGCCCTGCAGCGTGCCATCGCGCACCGGGCCCTGAGCAAAAACGGGGGTGCTCCAGGTATAGGCGGGGCCCAGCAAGTCCAGCGCAGCAAAAGTGGTGGTGAGCTTCATCACCGACGCGGCATTCATAGGGCGATCGCCCTGCCAATCCAGGCGCGGCGGGTTGCCTTCGTCAGCGGGTACGACGAGCGCCGCAAAGGCTTCGCGCGGCACGCCGGCGCGGCTGAGCGCTGCGGCGACCGCTGCAGGCAGCGCGACGGGCGACGCGGCAGGAATGGCCGCCCAGGCTCCGGGGGCCAGACCCCAAGCAAGCACAGCGCAAAGCGGACGCAGACACAAGAGCAAGCACTTGAATAGCATCCATCGGAGTCTATGCGCGCCACGGCCGGCTGCGGCCCACCGATAATCGTGTCCATGGCCCCGCTCCCCCGTTTCTTATGAAGCTGCTCGCTTTCGATACCAGCACCGAATCGCTGTCCATTGCCGCGCAGCACGGCGAGCGCGTGATCAACCACAGCGGGGCGGGGGGCGCCCAGGCTTCCGCCGGCTTGATTCCCGCACTGCGCCAGGTGTTGGCCGAGGCGGCACTGCCGCTCGACGCCCTGGACGCGCTGGTCTTCGGGCGCGGACCTGGCTCGTTTACGGGCGTGCGCACCGCCTGCTCGGTGGCGCAAGGCCTGGCTTTTGGGGCCCGCGGCGGCGCGGGCCTGCCGGTCTTGCCCGTCGACAGCTTGCTCGCCGTGGCGGAAGACGCCCGACACCGGCATGGCTGCACGCAGGTCGTCGCGGTGCTGGACGCCCGCATGAACGAGGTCTACGTGGCGCGCTACGCCTACGACGCAGGGCAATGGAGTGCCAGCGGCGATTGCTCGGTCTGCGCGCCGGAGGCGGTGGCGGTGCCCAATGGCTGGACGGTGGCCGGCAACGCCCAGGCGGTCTATGGCGCGCGCCTGGCGCCCCATGCGCCGCACGTGCAGGCACGGCCCGAAGCAGCCGCGCTGCTGCGCCTGGCGCCCGCCTTGCTGGCGCAAGGGCTGGCACTTGCGGCCGATGCGGCCCTGCCTTTGTATGTGCGCAACAAGGTGGCCCAGACCACCGCCGAGCGCGCAGCCAAAGCCGCCCAGACGGGCGCGACAGCACCATGAACGCCGTCGCCACCCAGACTCCCGATGCGCTGCAAGTTCGGCTGGAGGAACTTTCGCTCGACCAGCTCGAACATGTTCTGGCCATTGAGACGCAAGCCTACGAATTCCCTTGGAGCCGCGGCAATTTCACCGACTCCCTCTCCAGTGGCTACGCGGTGCATCTGCTCTGCGCGGGCGAGCAGGTCCTGGGTTATTACGTCGCCATGCGCGGTGTGGACGAAGCGCACCTGCTCAACCTCACCGTGGCGCCACAGTTTCAGCGCCAGGGCTGGGCGCGAATACTGCTCGATGCGCTGGTGTTGTGGGCGCGCTCGCAAGCGGCCCAGTGGTTGTGGCTGGAGGTGCGTGTGAGCAATGCACGCGCCATCGCGCTTTACCAGGCCTTCGGCTTTCACCGCGTAGGCGAGCGGCCACGCTACTACCCGGCAGCAGGCGGCGCGCGCGAGGATGCTGTGGTCATGAGTCTGTCGCTGTGACTTTGCCGCTCGACGCTCGCCAACGCGCCATGCTCCACGAGATGGGAGTGCGTGTGTGGATGCCAGCAGCCGCATCGGCCGCGCCACTGCGGGCCCCGGCAGCCGCGCCGGCTGCCCGTGTGCAGCCGCCCCCGCCAACCTCGCCCGGCACGGCCCCCAGACCAGCGCATCGGTTGCTGCCGATGCCAGAAAACAACGCGGAGCCAGCAGCGGCGGCATCGGCCTGGACCGTTCAGGCCCCACGCTTGCTGTATCCGCAGGCGGATCCGAGCCAGGCGCCGCAAGCGCTCGGCGCAGGCTGGCTGGTGGTGGCGGAAGCGTTTTCACCGGACGACCCTGTGGCCGAGGGCGCCGAACGCCTGTTGCACGCCATGCTGCACGCACTGCAGCTGCACCGGCACCCGCGGGTGGGTTTGTGCAGCGTCAGCGCAGGCGCCGAGCCGGGCGCGCAAACGGCAGACGCGGCCCTGGCGGAGCATGTGGCCGCCTTCGCGCCCGCTGTCGTGCTCGTGATGGGACGCAGCGCAGTGCAGGCTGCAATGGGACGCAGCGACCCCCTGGGCAAGCTGCGCGGCGAGGCGTTGACGCTCGCCGGCGCCCCGGTGGTGGTGACCTATGACGCCCGCTTTCTGCTGCGCAACGCTGCCTCCAAGCCCGGCGCCTGGGCCGATCTGTGCCGGGCCCGCGCGCTGGCCGGCCGCAGCTCTTGTAACGCCCCAGTGCCATAATCGAACGTTTTCATTCAGACCAAAGACCATGGAAGCCTGTCCCAGTCGATAGCTTTCAGCTCCCAGGCTTGCGCCGGGGCTGAAAGCGCCCCACCCGCCCCCCACCGGCCCCGCATCCAGGGAGTGAGCCCATGCTCAACATCTTTACGCTCGCCAATGGGCGCCTCGTTCAGGAAGAGATCGAGTCGCTTGAAGAGCTCTCCAGGTTTCAGCCCATCTGGGTCGACCTGGACGCCCCCACGCCCGATGAAAAGCGCTGGGTCACGCAGTATTACGGCCTGTCGATTCCCCACGATGCGATGGACACCGACATCGAGGAATCGGCGCGTTTCTACGAAGAAGACAACGGCGAACTGCACATCCGCAGTGACTTTCTGATCGACGACGACGACGATTCGCGCTCGGTGCGCGTCGCCTTCATCCTCAACCTCACCAACCCCGACCTGCGCAGCAAAGGGGTGCTGTTCTCGATTCACGACGAGGATATCCCGGTCTTTCGCCTGCTGCGCCTGCGTGCGCGCCGCGCGCCCGGGCTGATCGAAGACGCCCGCGACGTCTTGCTCAAGCTGTTCGACGCCGACGCCGAATACTCAGCCGACACGCTGGAAGGCATTTACGACGACTTGAAAAAGGTCAGCACCCAGGTGCTCTCAGGCGACGTGACCGACGAGCGCGCGGGCGAGGTACTGGGAGCCATCGCCCGGCAGGAAGACCTGAACGGCCGCATCCGCCGCAACGTGATGGACACGCGCCGTGCGGTCAGCTTCATGATGCGCAGCAAGATGCTCAGCGCCGAGCAGTTCGAAGAAGCACGGCAAATCCTGCGCGACATTGAATCGCTGGACAGCCACACCGCCTTCCTGTTCGACAAGATCAACTTCCTGATGGACGCGACGGTCGGTTTCATCAATATCAACCAGAACAAGATCATCAAGATTTTCTCGGTGGCCAGCGTGGCCTTGCTGCCACCCACCTTGATCGCCAGCATCTACGGCATGAACTTCAAATACATGCCCGAGCTGGACTGGAGCCTGGGCTACCCCTATGTGCTGGCGCTGATGCTGGCCAGCGCGCTCGGGCCCATGTGGTACTTCAGAAAACGCGGCTGGTTGAAGCAGTGATTTCCCGAATTTATGAGCAAAATTAGGCTCTAGCGCTCATCCATCAACCATTGTTTGCTATCCTTTTTGCAAATTCCGAAGGAGTTCGCGCACGATGCGCTCGGCGTAGCGGCTGGCCACTTTTTCCATGAAGGCCGGAAAATCAATATGCGCGCTGGCGTCGGCGCGGTCCGACACCGTGCGCACCGCTGCGAACGGCAGCCGGTAGTCCAGGCACACCTGGGCAACGGCAGCCCCTTCCATTTCCACAGCCAGCACGTCGTGGCCCGCTGCGACGAGCGGCTCACGCAGGGCGCGCGCCACCTCGCCGCAGGTGATGAAGCGATCGCCACTGGCCACCAGCCCCCGATGCAGGCGCGGCGCAACGTCCATGAATTCATGGTCAAAATAGCCTCTAGCGCTTACCAGGCATGATTCGACAGCTTCTGAAAGAATAGCAGTTAGCGTGGGATCACAGGGCAGGCGTACGCCGTCATACCCTGGCACGCACCAGCGCTCAAACAGGGGCGATACGTCCATGTCGTGCTGCACGTAGTCCTGCGCCACCACGATATCTCCCACCGAGACGCCATCACCCACCCCGCCGGCCACCCCGGTGAAGACGATGCGCGCCACCCGAAAGCGCTCGATCAGCACGGTAGCGGTCGTCGCCGCCGCCACCTTGCCAATGCCCGATAGCGCCAGCACCACGCTGCGCCCATGCAGGCGGCCTTGCCAGAAGACGCGCCCGGCATGCAGCTGCTGCTGGCCCTGCTCAAGGTGGGCCAGCAGGCCGGATTGTTCTTCGGGGAGGGCACTAAGAATGGCGGTGGTCATGCTGGAAATAAGCCGGACAAAAAAACCCTGGCGCTCTTGCAAAGCGCCAGGGTGCCGAGCCTACGCGCTTGGCGTGTGCCTCTGTGTTGACTTCGTGTGCTTACTTCAGGTCAACGCCATAGAAGTTGTGCCGGCCAAAGGGGCTGAGCTTGAAATCCACCACTTCCTTGCGCACGGGCTTGAGCTGCACGGCATGGGCAATGGTGAACCAGGGAGCCTGCTCCTTGAAGATGACCTGGGCCTGCTCATACAGTTTGGCACGCTCGGCCTGGCTGGTCACGGTTTTTGCCTTGACCACCAGATCTTCATACGGCTGGTAGCAGAACTTGGCGATGTTGCTGCCACTGTTGGATTGGGCCGATGCGCAGCCGAGGAGGGTATAGAGGAAGTTGTCCGGATCGCCGTTGTCTCCCGTCCAGCCCAGCATGCCCATCTGGTGCTCACCTTCCTGCATGCGCTTGCGGTATTCACCCCACTCAAACGACTTGATTTCTGCCTTGACGCCAATCTTGGCCAGATCGGCCTGCATCAGCTCGGCAATGCGCTTGGCGTTGGGGTTGTAGGGGCGCTGCACGGGCATGGCCCACAAGTCGGTAGTGAAACCGTTGGGATAGCCGGCCTCGGCGAGCAGCTTCTTGGCGGCAGCGGGGTCAAACGGGTCGTCCTTGACGGCGTCGTTGTAAGACCACATGGTGGGGGGAATCGGGTTTTTGGCGGCCACGCCGGTAGAAAGGTAGACGCCGTCAATGATGGCCTTCTTGTCGATCGCCATGTTCACGGCCTTGCGCACGCGCACGTCGTCAAACGGTTTCTTGGTGGTGTTGTAGGCCAAATAGCCCACGTTCAGACCGGGCTGCTCCAGCACCTTGACGTTCGGATCCTTGCGAATCGCCTCCAGATCGGCCGGGTTCGGGTAGGGCATGACATGGCACTCGCCTTTTTGCAGCTTGGCCCAGCGCACCGACGCATCGGGCGTGATGGCGTAGACCAGGTCGTCGAGCTTGGCCTTGCCGCCCCAATAGGCGGGGAATGCCTTGTAGCGGATGACGGCGTCCTTCTGGTACTGGACCAGGTAGAACGGGCCAGTACCGATGGGGTCCTGGTCGATCTTCTCGGGCGTGCCGGCCTTGAGCATGGCGTCGGCATATTCCTTGGATTGCACCGCCGCGTAGGGCATGGCCAGGTTGGCCAGGAAGGGCGCCTCGGGCTTATTCAGCGTGATCTTGACGGTGTAGTCGTCCACCTTCACGATCGACACCAGCAGTTTGGGCATGCCCATGTCGTTGAAGTACGAGTGGTTGGGGCTGGTGACCTTGAAGAAGGGGTTGTCTTCCTTCCACTGGCGCTCGAACATGAACAGCACGTCGTCGGCGTTCATGTCGCGTGTGGGCTTGAAGCCCTTGCTGGTGTTGTGCCACTTCACGCCCTTTCTGAGGTGGAAGGTGTATTCCTTGGCGTCGGCGGAAATCTCCCAACGCTCGGCCAGGCCGGGCACAACCTTGGTGCCGCCACGCTCGAACTCCACCAGGCGGTTGTAGATGGGCTCGTTGCCGTCAAACGAGGTGCCGGTGGTGTTGACGCCCGGGTAAAAGTTTTCTGGGCTGCCCTCGGAGCAGAACACCAGCGTCTTGGCCGAAGCAGCGCCGGCGGCCATCAGGACAGGCAGGGCCAGCGTGGCCAGGGCGAAGCGCTTGCGCAATGATCTCTTTTGCATTTTCAGAAGTCTCCTTGAGGGTGAACATCAAACCGCCGGGTACGGCGATACAGCGAGCGGCGCCGGATGGGTCACCGGCGCCAGGAAATTTTCCGCATAGTGACATGCCACCAGCCTCTCGTCGAGTGCGCGCTGCAGCGGTCGCTCAGCACGGCAACGCTCGGTGGCATACGGGCAGCGGGTGGAAAACACGCAGCCGGGCGGCGGATCGAGCGGCGAAGGCAGTTCACCATGCAGCACGATGCGTTCGCGCGGCGCACTGCCCGGCGCCACCAGCCCCGGTGTGGCGGCCAGCAGGGCCTGGGTGTAAGGATGCAGCGGCTGGGCAAAGATTTTCTGCTTCGGCCCCTGCTCGACCGCATGGCCCAGGTACATCACCAGCACGTCGTGCGCGATATGCCGCACCACGGCCAGATCGTGCGAGATAAAGAGGTAAGCGAGCCCCAGTTCGTGCTGCAGATCCGCCAGCAGATTCAGAACCTGCGCCTGAACGGACACGTCAAGCGCCGAAACGGGCTCGTCGGCCACCACCAACTGCGGGCTGAGCATGAGGGCGCGGGCGATGGCAATGCGCTGGCGCTGGCCGCCGGAGAACATGTGCGGGTAGCGCTCGGCGAATTCCGGGCGCAGCCCAACACGCTCGAGCATGGTGCGGGCGCGCTCGCGTCGCTCCGCTTTGCCCAGTGCCGTATTGATGGCCAGCGGCGCCTCTAGCGTGGCACCAATTTTCTTGCGTGGATTGAGCGAACCAAACGGGTTCTGGAACACCAGCTGAACGGTTTTGCGCAAGGCCTGGCGTTCGTGATTGGTGCTGCGCGTGACGTCCGCCCCACCGATGCGCAGTTGACCGGCACTCGGGTGCTCGATCAGCGAAACCATGCGCGCCAGGGTGGACTTGCCGCAACCCGACTCGCCGACCACGGCCAGCGTCTGACCGGCGCGCACGTCAAAAGACACGCCGCCCACCGCCTGCAACTTTGCCGGCGGTTTGAACATGCCACGGCGAATGGTGTAGACCTGCTCGAGCCCGCGGGCCTGGACAATGGGATCGCGCGCGTTCATGCCACGGTCTCCGGCACCAACACGCCGTCTGCGCTGCGCCGGGTATCGCGCGCGGGGTCACCCAACGGGTAATGGCAGCGCACCAGACTGGTGGGCGCCGCCTCGGGCGCGGGCGCCAGCTCAGGGCGGGCCGCCACACAGCGTGCGGTGGCGTAGCGGCAGCGCGGAGCAAACAGGCAACCCGCAGGACGGTCGTACAGGCCCGGCACCACACCCGGAATGGTGGCCAGGCGCCCGTCGGCGCCCGCCTGCTCGGGCATGGCCGCCAGCAGGGCCTCGGTATACGGATGCTGCGGCGCGGCAAAGAGCCCGGCGACCGGCCCTTCCTCGACCACCTGGCCGGCATACATCACGGCCACACGGTGCGCCATCTCTTGCACGACGCCCATGTTGTGCGTGATGAGGACCAGCGCCATGCCGCGCTCGCGCTGCAATTCGCGCAAAAGCTCAAGAATCTGCGCCTGAATGGTGACATCCAGCGCCGTCGTGGGCTCGTCGGCAATCAAAAGGCGCGGGTTGCAGGCGATGGCCATGGCGATCATCACGCGCTGGTTCATGCCGCCCGACATCTGGTGCGGGTAATCCGACAGACGCGACGCCGCAGCCGGAATGCCCACCTGCTCCAGAAGTTCGACCGCGCGCGCGCGCGCGGCCCGCTTGTCCAGCGCCAAATGCAGGCGCAGCGTTTCCACAAGCTGAAAACCCACCGTGAAGCAGGGGTTGAGACTGGTCGTCGGGTCCTGGAAGATCATGGCAATGTCTTTGCCGACGAGCTTGCGCCGCTGGCCATCGGACAGGCCGAGCAGGTCCTTGGCATCGAACTGCAGGTGCTCAGCACGCACGCGGCCCGGATAGGCGATGAGCCCCATCAACGCCATCATGCTGACGCTCTTGCCCGAGCCCGACTCGCCGACGATCCCCAGTACCTCTCCCGCTTGCACCTGCAGGCTAACGCCTTCCACTGCGTGCATCACAGCGTCCTGCGTGGGGAACTCCACGTTGAGCTGACGAATTTCAAGTAAGGCCATGGCGCAGTCTTAGCGTTTGAGCTTGGGATCGAGCGCGTCGCGCAGCCCATCGCCCAGCAGATTGAAGGCAAGCACGGCGATGACGATCATCAGGCCCGGCAGCGTGACAACCCACCAAGCCCGCATGACGAACTCGCGCGCGTCGGCCAGCATGGTTCCCCATTCGGGCGAGGGCGGCTGCGCCCCCAGGCCCAGGAAACCCAGCGCTGCTGCATCCAGAATGGCCGTGGATACTCCAAGCGATGCCTGTACGATCAGCGGCGCAGCGCAGTTGGGAAGCACCTCGCTGAACATCAGGCGCAAAGTGCCCGCGCCGCTGATGCGCGCCGCCGTCACATAGTCTTTGGAAACTTCACTGATCACAGCGGCGCGGGTAATGCGCACGTAGTGCGGCAAGACCACCACGGCTACCGCCAGCATGGCGTTGACCAGGCCCGGCCCCAGGATGGCCACGATGACAATGGCCAGCAGCAGGCTGGGCAGGGTGAGAATGATGTCCATCACGCGCATGATGGCGATCTCAAGCAGGCCGCGGTAGAAGCCGGCGATCAGGCCCAGCGTGACGCCCAACGCCAAGGCGATCAACACCACGACCGCACCGATGGAGAGCGACAGGCGGGAGCCATAGATCAGGCGCGAGAGGATGTCGCGGCCAATGGCATCGGTGCCCAGAATATAGGTGGACGAACCGCCCGCCTGCCATGCCGGAGGCACCAGGAAGGCGCCGCTGTTCGTCTGGAATGGCGCATGCGGCGCAATCCAGGGCGCAAACAGCGCGAGCAGCAGCAGCACGCACACCACCACCAGACCGAACACCGCCCCCTTGTTCGCTGAAAAGGCGCGCCAGAACTCTACGAGCGGCGTGGGTGGAGCCGGTGGTGTGGACGCAGCCGAAGCCACGCTGGGAGAAACCATGGCAGCCTTCCTTCAGCGGGCGACGCGAATACGGGGATTGATGATGCCGTAGGTCAGGTCGACCAGCAGATTCACCAGCATGACGACCGCGCCCAACAGCAGCATGCCGCCCTGAAGCACAGGGTAGTCGCGCCGGTTGATGGCCTCAATCAGCCACTTGCCCACGCCGGGCCAGGAAAAGATCGTCTCGGTCAGGATCGCCCCCGTGAACAACACCCCTACCTGAAGGCCAATGACCGTGACCACGGGAATCAGCGCATTGCGCAGCGCATGCACGGCCACCACACGAAACGGCGCCAGTCCCTTGGCGCGTGCGGTCCGGATGTAATCTTCACCCAGCACCTCCAGCATGGCCGAGCGCGTCATGCGCGCCACCACCGCCAGCGGATTCGTTCCCAGCACGATGGCCGGAAGAATCAAATGCTGGAGCGCAGAGACAAATGCGCCTTTTTCCTCGCTCATGAGCGCGTCGATGAGGAGGAAACCCGTCACCGGCTCAACGTAATGAATCACGTCCAGGCGGCCCGATACGGGCGTCACGCCAAGGTAGACCGAAAACAGCATGATGAGCAGCAAGCCCCACCAGAAGATCGGCATCGAATAGCCCGTGAGCGAAACCGTCATCACCCCATGGTCGAACCAGGAATTGCGTTTGACGGCCGCGATGATGCCCGCAGGCAGCCCCAGAAGCAGTGCAAAAAGAATGGCGCAGACAGCCAGTTCGACCGTGGCCGGAAACAGTGCCAGAAACTCGTCCAGCACCGGCACCTGCGTGATGATGGATTTTCCCAAATCGCCGTGCAGCACCCGCGAGATATAGACGCCGTATTGGGTCAGCACCGGCTTGTCCAAGCCGTACTCAACCAGCAGCGCGGCGTGGCGGGCGGCATCAATGCCGCGCTCACCAGCCATGGTTTCAATCGGGTCGCCCGGCACGAGCCGAATCAGAAAGAAGGCGAGCAGCGTCATACCGAAAAAGGTCGGAATGAGCAAGCTGACGCGCGTGAGCAGAAAACGCAGCATCGATAAACAACGCCCCCGGTAAGGGGCCAATAAAGCTCTGGGCTCCGCGCTTATGGCACGGTTTATTTTTTGTCGCGCAGTTCGCGCCGCAGAATTTTCCCAACCGGCGTCTTGGGCAACTCTTCGCGGAATTCGATCACACGGGGTTGCTTGTAACCGGTGAGATTGGCGCGACAGAACTCTCGCAGTTTCGCTTCGGTCAGCTCCGGTGTCTTGCGGACAACTACCAGCTTGACAGCTTCGCCGGTCTTGTCATCGAGCACGCCGACAGCGGCACATTCGAGCACCCCAGGGCAGGTCGCAACCACTTCTTCGACCTCGTTGGGATAGACGTTGAAGCCGCTCACCAGCACCATGTCTTTCTTGCGATCAACGATACGGAAGAAACCGCGCTCGTCCACCACGCCCACGTCGCCGGACTTGAAATAGCCGTCTTCTGTCATGACCTTGGCCGTCTCGTCCGGCCGCTGCCAGTAGCCTGCCATGACCTGCGGTCCCTTGATTGCGATTTCTCCGGGTGCTCCGGGCGCGGTCACTTCCTGTCCGTCGTCGTCCAGCAGCTTCATGTAGGTGCTGGGCAAGGGTACGCCGATGGTGCCGGTGAAATCCTTGGAGGTAACGGGATTGCAGCTGGCCGACGGACTGGTTTCAGACAAGCCGTAGCCCTCGCAAATCGGGCAACCGGTCTTCTCCAGCCAAAGCTTGGCCACCGCGCTCTGCACCGCCATGCCGCCGCCCACAGACACCTTGAGGTGGCTCCAGTCGACGGTATTGAAATCGGGGTGGTTGGCTAGGCCGTTGAACAGCGTGTTGACCGCTGGAAAGCTGTGAAAGCGCTGTCTGGACAGCTCTTTGAGCACCGCCGGCAAGTCCCGCGGGTTGGGGATCAGAATGGTTTTTCCGCCCGTGCGCATGCTCAGCATCATGTTCACCGTGAAGGCGAAGAT
>JAGNYI010000070.1 GCA_017985015.1 Giesbergeria sp.
ATCGTTCATCCGATCGTATTGCGCGGCATCGCCGAACGCGCCGCTGCCGCTGAGCTGGCAGGCGCGCAACTGGTGGTGCTGGACATCCCGCTGCTGGTGGAATCAGGCCGTTGGGCGCGCGAAGTCGACGCGATCATCGTGGTCGATTGTCTCGAAGAAACACAGATTGAACGCGTGATGCAGCGCAGCGCAATGACGCGCGAGCAGGTGCAGTCCGTGATCAATGCCCAGGCCAGTCGCCCGCAGCGGCGCGCCGTGGCAGACGCGGTAATCTTCAACGACGGCCTGTCTTTGTCCGAGCTGGCGGCCAAGACGCGAACGCTCGCACAATGCTTCGCGCTATGATTCCTGTGGATTTGGCCGAAACCGGCCCGCCATCCGAGAGCGCCTCCTCCACCCATTGCTCCCCAAGGAATCTGGCCGCGTGATCCTGTACGAATACCCCTTCAACGAACGCATCCGCACCTATTTGCGCCTCGAACATCTGTTTCTGCGACTCGGCGCGCTGATCTCTCGCGAACATGCTCTGGACCATCATTTTGCGTTGGTGAGCATTTTTGAAGTAATGGACGTCGCCGCTCGGGCCGATCTCAAATCCGATGTGCTCAAGGATCTGGAAAAGCAAAAGCACCAGCTCGACAGCTACCGTGGAAACCCTTCGATTTCCATCGACGCACTCGACGGCGTGGTAGCGCAACTTGATGCGTGCTTTGTGGCCTTGAATGCGCAAATCGGTAAAGCTGGGCAGACACTCACCGAAAACGAGTGGCTGATGGCGATTCGCAGCCGCGTCGGGATTCCCGGTGGCACTTGCGGTTTTGACCTGCCTTCCTACTCAGCCTGGCAACACCGCCCGGCCGCCGAACGCCAGCATGCACTGGGTGGCTGGGCGAGCGCACTGGCGCCCCTGGCCGAGGCAATCTTGCTTTTGCTTCGGTTGCTTCGCGACACGGGTGTGCCGCAGAAGGTGGTGGCCGAGCATGGCCAGTTGCAGCAAACCCTGCCCCAGGGCCGCAGTTTTCAACTGCTGCGCATGCGCATTGATCCTGCCCTCAATCTGGTGCCCGAAATCAGCGGCAACCGCCTGATGGTGTCGGTGCGCCTGATGCAGGTTCAGCCGGGCTTTGCTTCGATCCCCAGCACGCAGGACACCAGCTTCGAACTCACGCTGTGTGCCTGATCGGGGCGCCGAATTGAACCCAGAACCACAAACCCGCCAGGTACGCTGCCCTGCCTGCGGCGGCAAGAGCCTCTATAGCCCGGCCAACCCCTGGCGCCCGTTTTGCAGCGAACGCTGCCGGCAGCGAGATCTTGGGGCCTGGGCCAGCGAAGAATTTCGGATGCCCACCGAGGATTCTCCGGACGATGCGCCCTATGGTGACCCACATACAAATGAAGAGTGAAATAAGCCTCTAGCGCAATACCAGAGCCAACCAGCAGCTACTTTTTTTGTAGTATTTCCGGATCGAACTCCAGACCCCGTTCCTGCGCCAGCCACTGCAGCACCGGAAGCGCACCGGGCAGCACCGGGCGCACTGCGATCGGCCAGTGCTGCCAGCACATTTGCTGCGCCTCGCGCATCTCGAAGGCTCCCGTCCATGCTGCGACGCGGCACCAGTGCAGGCGCACCAGCGCATGCGGGTAGTCGTGCTCGGTCACTTTCCACACCTGCGCAGACCCGATGACGATGCCCAGCTCTTCCTGTAGCTCGCGGCGCAGCGCCTGCTCCACCGTTTCGCCCGGTTCCAGCTTGCCTCCAGGAAATTCCCAATACCCCGCGTAGACCTTGCCTTCGGGCCGGCTGGTCAGCAACAACGCGCCATCCTCACGGCTCAAGATGCCAACGGCTACTTCGGTGCGCGTGCGCGTATCAATCACTGCGGCGCCCAGCGTAGTCTCGTGCGAACTGATAGGCCACACGGCCGCTGCGTGAGCCGCGCTCCAGCGCCCAGACCAGCGCCTCGGGCCGCGCTGCAGCAATATCAGCCGCGTTCACGCCCATCGATGACAACCACTGCGCGGCAATCGCCAGGTATTCGTCCTGACTGAAAGGGTAAAAGCTGACCCACAGGCCGAAGCGCTCGGAGAGCGAAATTTTCTCCTCCACGCCTTCGCCTGGATGCACCTCACCGTCATCGGTATGCGTATACGTCAGGTTCTCGCGCATGTACTCAGGCAATAGGTGACGCCGGTTGCTGGTGGCGTAGATCAGCACATTGGGCGTGGCAGCAGCCACCGAGCCGTCAAGAATGGATTTAAGCGCCTTGTAGCCTGGCTCGCCGTCCTCGAAGCTCAGGTCGTCGCAAAATACGATGAATTTCTCACTGCGCCCGGCCACCACGTCAACGATATCAGGCAAATCCGTCAAATCGGCCTTGTCGACTTCAATCAGCCGCAGCCCCTCAGGCGCATAGGCGTTCAAACAGGCCTTGATCAGCGAGCTTTTGCCGGTGCCGCGCGCGCCCGTGAGCAGCACGTTGTTCGCTGGTACGCCGCGCACGAACTGTTCTGTATTGCGCTGAATTTTTTCCTTCTGGCCGTCAATTTCCTTCAAATCCGCCAACTGCATGGCGGCGACATGGCGTACCGACTCGAGCCGGCCGTGGCCGCTGGCGCGTTTGCGGTAGCGCCAGGCAATGGCCTCCTGCCAGTCGGGCGCCGTCAGCGGCTGCGGCAGCACCGATTCAATGCGCGCCATCAATTGTTCAGCGCGGGCGATCAGGCGATCCAAATTTTGATTCATTTCGACATCTAGCGCTTACTGCATAAGCGGATACAGCTATCTAATTAAGAGCGATAGTCGGCGTTGATGCTCACGTAGTCGTGGCTCAGGTCGCAGGTCCAGACCGTCTCGCGCGCCTCGCCCCGTCCGAGCAGCACACGCACCGTGATTTCCGCCTGCTGCATGACGCGCTGGCCGTCCTCTTCACGGTAGTCGGGGTTGCGTCCGCCCTGGCGTGCGACGAGAACGTCGTCGAGGTACAGGTCAATCAGCGTCTGGTCCAGATCGGCAATACCCGCATAGCCCACCGCCGCCAGAATGCGACCGAGGTTGGGGTCGCTGGCGAAGAACGCCGTTTTGACCAGTGGCGAATGCGCAATGGCGTAAGCCACCTTGCGGCATTCCTCACCATTGGCACCACCTTCCACCTGCACCGTGATGAACTTGGTGGCACCCTCGCCGTCGCGAACGATGGCCTGCGCCAGCCGGCGCGCCACCCCGGCGAGAGCCGCCACCAGTGCCTGGCCTTCGGCGCTGGCAAGCGAGGTGATCTCAGCGTTCCCGGCCCGCTGCGTGGCAATCAGCGTGAATGAGTCGTTGGTCGAGGTGTCACCGTCGATGGTGATGCGATTGAAGGATTGTTCCGCCAGCTCGCGCACCAGGCCAGGGAGCAGCGCAGGCGCGACGCAGGCGTCGGTGGCCAAAAAGCCCAGCATGGTCGCCATGTTGGGGCGGATCATGCCCGCGCCCTTGGAGATGCCGGTGATGGACACGCGGACCCCGCCGATGTCGAGCTGGGTGCTGAAAGCCTTGGGCACGGTGTCGGTGGTCATGATGGCCAGCGCCGCGTTGCCCCACTGCGCCGGGGCTGCATCTGCGATGGCGCGCGGCAAGCCGGCCTCGATGCGCTCGACCGGCAGCGGCTCCATGATTACCCCGGTCGAATAGGGCAACACCTGCGCTGCGTCGACGCCCAACTGCTGCGCGGCGGTGGCGCAGGTGCGCCGCGCGCGCACCAGGCCGTCGGCACCGGTGCCAGCGTTCGCATTGCCGGTGTTGATGACCAAGGCCCGAATGACGCTGCCAGCCGCAAGGTGCTCGCGCGCCACCTGCACCGGAGCCGCGCAAAAGCGATTTTGCGTAAACACGCAGGCCACCGCCGCACCTTCATCAAGCAGGAAGACGGTGAGGTCTTTGCGCCCCAGCTTCTTGATACCCGCTTCTGCGGTGCCAATACGAATGCCGGCAATGGGGTGAAGGTCGGATGCAAGGGGAGCGGAGAGATTCACGGGCATAGGTCTTCATCCTTCGAAAATGCAAAACATGGGCCAAGCAGCCAATAAGAGAGCGCGACCCCTGCCAGCGCACACCGCGCAACGGCCTGGGTCGGCCGCGCCGCCCCGCTGGTTATCCCCCTTCAGGGGCTAAGGGCCTCGGCTCCAAGCCTGCCTGCGCAGGCTTGGAAAGTCTCGAATGGCTGCCGCCTCTGGAGGCCGCACCGTGCGGCGCAGCCGCTCAGGGAGTTGTTCCGTATGCTCTAGGCCAGTTTGCCATGGCACTGTTTGTATTTTTTGCCACTGCCACAGGGGCAGGGGTCGTTGCGCCCCACCCGGCCGCCAGCTGCCACCTTCTGCTGGACGCGCAACGTACGCTCGTCCACCGTGGTTTCGGCGTCGCCGCTTTCGTTCGGGGCGCTGTAGGTCACGTTGGCGATGTTCTCGGCGCGCTGTTCCATGTCTTCGGCGGCGGCGTCGAGCTGGGTGGGCGACTGGATCTGCACCGTCATCAGCACCTTGCTGACTTCGTTCTTCACCATGTCGATCAACTGGCGGAACAGCTCGAAGGCTTCGCGCTTGTATTCCTGCTTGGGCTGCTTTTGCGCATAGCCGCGCAGATGGATGCCCTGGCGCAAATAGTCAAGCGAACTCAGGTGGTCGCGCCAGTTCGAGTCGAAAGTCTGCAGCAGCACTACCCGTTCGAACTGGGTGAAGTTTTCGCTACCCACCGCCTCAAGCTTGGCCGCGAAGGCTTCGTTGGCAGCTGCAAGCACGCGCTCAAGGATGTCCTCGTCGGTCATTGAGCTCGAACCTTCGACCTCCTTCTGGAGATCCAGGTCCAACTGCCAATCCTCGCGCAACGCCTTCTCCAATGCGGGCAGGTTCCATTGCTCTTCGACGGATTCTGCCGGCACATGAGCCCGCACCAAGTCCGAGAAGCAGTCCTCACGCATGGCGCCGACGACGTCGTCCAGCGCGCTGGCGTCAAGAATCTCGTTGCGCTGCTGGTAGATCACCTTGCGCTGGTCGTTGGCGACGTCATCGTACTCGAGCAGCTGTTTGCGCATGTCGAAGTTGCGCGCCTCTACCTTGCGCTGGGCCGATTCGATGCTGCGCGTGACGATGCCTGCCTCGATGGCTTCGCCGTCCGGCATCTTGAGCCGATCCATGATGGCCTTGACGCGGTCGCCTGCAAAAATGCGCATCAGCGCGTCGTCCAGGCTCAGGTAGAAACGTGAGGAACCCGGATCGCCCTGGCGGCCCGAGCGGCCGCGCAGCTGGTTATCGATGCGACGCGACTCGTGGCGTTCGGTGGCAATGATGCGCAGGCCTCCCAGCTCCTTCACGCGCTCGTGCTCCACCGCCCACTCAGCCCGCAACTGCACGATGCGCGCCTGCTTGGCCGCAGCATCCAGCGACTCGTCGGCCTCCACGGCAGCGACGTCTTTCTCTACATTGCCCCCAAGCACGATGTCGGTACCGCGCCCCGCCATGTTGGTGGCAATGGTGACCATGCCGGCGCGCCCAGCCTGGGCCACGATGTCGGCTTCACGCGCGTGCTGCTTGGCGTTGAGAACTTGGTGGGGCAAGCCCACCTTGTTGAGCATTTCATCGATGATTTCAGAGTTCTCGATCGACGTGGTGCCCACCAGCACCGGCTGGCCCCGCTCGTGGCATTCACGGATATCGGTGATCGCAGCCTCGTATTTTTCGCGCGTGGTCTTGTACACGCGGTCGAGCTGGTCTTCGCGCCGACTGGGCCGGTTGGGCGGAATGACCATGGTTTCCAGGCCGTAGATTTCCTGGAATTCGTAGGCTTCGGTATCGGCCGTACCGGTCATCCCGGCCAGCTTGTTGTACAGGCGGAAGTAGTTCTGGAACGTGATGGAGGCCAGCGTCTGGTTTTCGGCCTGAATCTCCACCCCTTCCTTGGCTTCCACGGCCTGGTGCAGACCTTCGCTCCAGCGTCGGCCTGCCATCAGGCGGCCGGTGAATTCGTCAACGATGACGATCTCGCCGTTTTGCACCACGTAATGCTGGTCGCGGTTGTACAAATGGTTGGCACGCAGCGCAGCGTACAAATGGTGCATCAGCGTGATGTTGGCCGGATCGTAGAGCGACGCGCCTTCGGCAATCAGGCCCTGGTCGGCCAGCACGCGCTCGGCTGTCTCGTGGCCCTGCTCGGTCAGAAAGACCTGGTGCGTCTTCTCATCCACCGTGAAGTCGCCCGGCTTGATCACGCCCTCACCGGTACGCGGGTCGGCCTCACCCTCTTGGCGCACCATCAGCGGCACCACCTTGTTCATGGCGATGTACATCGCCGTGTGGTCTTCTGCCTGGCCACTGATGATGAGCGGCGTGCGTGCCTCATCAATCAGGATCGAATCGACTTCGTCAACGATGGCGTAGTTGAGCCCGCGCTGCACCCGGTCGCCCGCCTCGTAGACCATGTTGTCACGCAGGTAGTCAAAGCCGTATTCGTTGTTCGTTCCGTACGTGATGTCGGAACGGTAGGCGGCCTGCTTTTCCTCGCGTGGCATGTTGGGCAGGTTGATGCCTACGCTCAAGCCAAGGAAGTTGTAGAGGCGCGCCATCCACTGCGCGTCGCGGTTGGCAAGGTAGTCGTTGACCGTCACCACGTGCGCGCCGTTGCCGGCAAGCGCATTGAGGTACACGGGCAGGGTCGCCGTAAGCGTCTTGCCCTCGCCGGTTCGCATCTCGGCAATCTTGCCAAAATGCAGCGCAATGCCGCCGACCAGCTGCACGTCGAAGTGCCGCATCTTCATCACGCGCTTGGAGCCTTCCCGCACTACGGCAAAGGCCTCGGGCAACAGCGTATCGAGATGCTCGCCGCCTGCAACGCGGGCCTTGAACTCGTCTGTTTTGGCGCGAAGCGCCTCGTCGCTCAGCGCTTCGTAGGTGGGCTCGAGTTCATTGATGCGTGCCACCGTCTTGCGGTATTGCTTGAGCAGGCGGTCATTGCGGCTGCCGAAAATTTTGGTGAGGAAGTTGGTGGCCATGCAGACATGGATTTGTCGCGGCACTCGAAAGTGCGCGAAAAATCCGTGATCCCTGTGAATAAGTGGGTCAGATGAGGCCGGATTCGGGGAGTGCAAGCAATCAAGCATGCCCTCGACGCTCGGGCTCGAAAAAAGCGATTTTACCTGCGCGCCACCGCACTGGCTGCAGCTGTGCCGAGCGAAGGGCCGGCGCGTGCGCCCTTGGTCCGGGTGGCGGCATCGCCTGCGGCCAGAAATTTCCTTGGATCTTGCAACACGCCCTGGACCCAGACCTCGAAGTGCAGGTGCGGCCCCGTAGACCGGCCTGAGGTTCCCACCTCGGCGATCTTCTGTCCGCGGCGGACCAGGTCTCCCCGCCGCACCAACACCTTGGAGGCGTGTGCATAGCGCGTGATCACCTGGTTGCCGTGGTCAATCTCCACCATGTTGCCGTAGGCGGGGTGGAATTCCTGAGTCACCACGACGCCGCCCGCCGCCGCGAGAATGTCGGAGCCCTGCGCGGTCGCGAAATCCAGCCCGGTGTGCAGCGCCGAACTGCCGGTGATGGGGTCGATGCGCCAGCCAAACCCCGAGCCGACCACATTGCCCGGCACAGGTTCCTGCGTGGGAATCATGTGTTTGGCCAGGTGCTGATCCATGAGGCGCGACTCCATCACCGTCATCAAATCCACTCGCTGGCCGCTCAGCTGCTCCAGATCATCGAGCGTGCGCTGCAAGTCTTCCAGGCTGAGCGGCCGGCTTGCCACCAGCACCCCGCCCCGGCCCGGCGCTGCACCGGACTTGCCGCTGCCGTTGCTCGGCAGCGCAACACCTGCCAAACCCGAAATACGGTCACTCAGCGATTCAAGTTGCACCATGCGTGCCTGCATCTCCCCCACCTTGCGGGCCATCGCGTCGATGTTCTGGCGCAGGAAGCGCTCGCGCTGTGCCGTGTCGTCCCGCGCCACCAGGCGCACCAGATCGCTGACCACGGGCCAGCCTTCGCGCGCTCCTTTGAGGAAAACCAGGTGGTACAGGCCCGCGGCCATGCACATCAAGAGCAGGGCCAGGCCCAGCGCGGCAAGCAGCAGGCGCGGCCCGGAGAGCGTAATGGCCCGGCTTCGCGCAAGACGCGCGTCCATGATAATTAGCTGCATTGACCGCCTTTCCGCTTGGAACCCGCCCATTGATGCACCGCCGCAACCATGCCGTGACCCTTCAGCAAGCCGCCGATGAGGCGCCCATGCTGGCTCAGCTGTCGGCCCTGGTGCAGGACTCGAGCGCGCGGCTGCGCGCCATCGAGCCTTTGATTCCTGCTGCGCTGCGCACATCGGTGCGTGCAGGCCCGATTGATGAGACCAATTGGTGCATCCTGGTCAAAGGCAGCTCGGCCGCAGCCAAATTGCGCCAGCTTCAACCCGCCCTGGAAGCCCACCTGCGCAGCAAGGGGTGGGAGGTTAGCGCGATTCGCATCAAAATTCAAACATAGACTTTTCTGACGGCATGCCTTGGCCAGCCGCGCGCTGTCAGCGGCTGCGCAGCGCCCGGCTCAGCAGCAGCACGGGCACCAGCCCTACCAGCACCAGGGCAAGGGATGGAAGCGCCGCTTCGCCCAGCCGTTCGTCGCGCGCAAGCTGGTACGCCACCACCGCCAGGGTATCGCTGTTGAAGGGCCGCAAAACCATGGTGGCAGGCAGTTCCTTCATCACATCGACAAATACCAGCAGGGCCCCAGCCGCTGCGGCACGCTTGAGAAGCGGCCAGTGCAGTTCGCCCGCGACGCGCATGCTGCCCGCTCCCAGCAGGCGCGCGCTCTCGTCCAGGCTGGTGGGGATGCGCGCGTAGCCGCTCTCCACACTTTGCAGGGCCACAGCGGAAAACCGCACCAGATAGGCCCAGACGATACCCAGCGCCGTGGTGGTCACCAAGGCCCCGACGCCGAGGTGGGGAAACTGCTGCTGCAACCAGCCAACCGGCAGGAGCACGCCCACTACGATCACCGCCCCCGGCACCGCATAGCCTGCACCCACCAGGCGCACCACAGCGCGCACAGGGCCGTGCGGGGCACGTCGCAGTGCAAACCCCAGCGCCAAGGCCACGGCCAGCGCGAGGGCCGACGTGATGCCGCCGAGCCGCACGCTGTTCCATGCCCACTCCAGAAACCGCTGCCATGGGAGTACCGACCAATCGGCAGCCAGAGGACGCAGCATGAAGGCCACTGGCGCTACAAAGCCGAGGAAGACCGGCACGGCGCAGACGGTGCCCGCCAACACCGCTGGCCAGCCAGTCAATGCCCTGGGCAACGAAACCGCCGCACCCCCCGCGCCGCGCGCGCTGAAACGCAAGCGACTCTGCGACCGCCGCTCCAGCCAAAGCAAAAGCAGCACCAGGGCGAGCAACATGGTGGACAGCTGCGCGGCCACTCGGCCATCGTCCATCGCCAGCCAGGCCTTGATGATGGCGGTGCTGAAGGTCTGAATGCCGAAATAGCTGGTCACGCCAAAATCGGCCAGGGTTTCCATCAGTGCCAGCGCCACACCCGCAGCCACGGCCGGGCGCGCCAGCGGCAGTGCCACTGCAGCAATCCGGCGGGCCAGCGGCGCGCCCAGCATGCGCGCCGCCTCCATCAGGGGCGCTATGCGCTCTGCCAGCGCTGCACGTGCCAGCAGGTACACGTAGGGGTAAAGCGACACCACGAACACCAATACGGCGCCGCCCAGGCTGCGCACCTCGGGCAAAAGGCGGCCTTCCAGGCCAAACGCCGCGCGCGCCCAGGTCTGTAGCGGGCCGCTGAACTGCAGAAAATCGGTGTACGCATAAGCCGTCACGTAGGCCGGCATGGCCAGCGGCAACAGCAACAACCACTCAAAGCTGCGACGGCCGGGAAAATCAAACAGTGTCACCGCCACGGCAGCGGCTGTGCCAAGCAGCGCAGCGCCCACACCCACACCAATGGCCAGCCACAGCGTAGTCCACAGGTAGCCCGGCAGCACGGTCTGCGCCATGGCCTCGAGCACAGGCAGAGGCGCATTGGAATCAACGCCCGGCAACCAGGCACCGAGCAAAGCGAGCACAGGCAGGCACAGCACACCAGCCAAGGCGAACAAAGGAAGATGGCGCAAGGCCGTGCGGAGAGTGAGCAAGATGGGAATAAAAGGAGAGAACTGCATGCCGAACTGGCCCAGTTCGGCACCGTGGCAGGTAAATGAGAATTTTACGCATTCACAAACATAAAATACCTGCATGTATTTGACGCTCTCGAATCTGGATGTGCGCTACCCCGGTCAGGACCAGCCGGCGGTACGGGGGGTCAGCCTGGGCCTGCCAGCGGGGAGCATTGGCGTGTTGATCGGGCCATCAGGCTGCGGCAAGACCACGCTGCTGCGCGCAGTGGCCGGTTTGGCCCCCGTGGAACGCGGCGAGGTGCAACTGGGCGGAGCCTGTGTCAGCTGCCCCGGCCACAACGTGCCGCCCGAAGAGCGGCGCATTGGCATGGTGTTTCAGGACTACGCCTTGTTCCCGCACCTCAGCGTGGGCCGCAACATCGCCTTTGGTCTGCACGGCATGGCGCAGAGGGCGCAGGCCGAGCGCATTTCCGAGGTGCTGGCACTGGTTGGAATGTCGGGCAGCGAGGGGCGCTATCCCCACGAACTTTCGGGCGGGCAGCAGCAGCGCGTAGCCTTGGCACGGGCGCTCGCGCCGCGCCCCAAGCTGATGCTGCTCGACGAGCCCTTCTCCAACCTGGACGTGGAGCTGCGCGAACGCCTGGCGCACGAAATGCGCGGCATTCTGAAGGCGGCCGGCGCCACGGCGCTGTTTGTGACCCACGACCAGCTCGAAGCCTTTGCGATTGGCGACCTGATTGGCGTCATGCAGGAGGGCGCGCTGCAGCAATGGGACGATGCGTACACGCTTTATCACCGCCCCGCCACGCGCTTTGTCGCGAACTTCATCGGCCACGGGGTCTTTGCGCCTGCCTGGTTGGAGCAAAGTGCAAGCGGTGTCGCCGTCCGGACGGCGTTAGGAACGCTGGAAAATCTGACCGATTGCCCGCTGCCCTCCTATTACGACAATGGGGAATGCGATGTGCTGCTGCGGGCGGACGACATCGTGCACGATGACAGCTCGCCGGTCCAGGCGCGCGTGCTGCGCAAGGCGTTTCGGGGCTCGGAGTTTCTCTACACGCTTCAATTGG
>JAGNYI010000104.1 GCA_017985015.1 Giesbergeria sp.
GAGTGCGCTTGCCAGATGCCGTATTCCTTCTCGCGCAGTGCGGGCGCGTCGGGCCTTTCTGCGGCGTGCTGGAGCAGCAATTGCGGGAACGTACTGTTCATGAAAATCCTTGGTGTCGGGGGCGCGCGGTGCGCCTTCTTGCCGTTGTTACACGCTGTTGACTGCCATCGTAGGTTCTACTTTGACGCCATCTTGTCTGTTTGACGACAATTTCAGGGAAAGTACTGATGGGGTTGAACCCGGACGTTTCCTCATCAGCGAATGAAATGCCCGTTCCTGCCTACCAAGGTGAGTTCGACAAAACGGGAGGCGCTGCGCTCGGGCGCCGTCGCGTTGATCTCGAAGCCGCCCAGATCCCATTTGCGCAGCGTCCAGACCGCATCGATGAAAGCCGCACGCGTCGGATTGCGCCCGGCGCGCTGCAGCGCTTCCAGAAACGCTCGGGCATTGATATAGCCCTCCAGCGCAAGGTGAGACGGCTCGGCCGTTGCGCCCAGGGATTTCCAGGCCAGCTGAAACTCGCGCACCACCGGCACCACGGCGTTGGTGGGCAGCGGCACCACCTGCGAGATCGCCATGCCGCGCGCGCTCTCGCCCAGCGCCTTGATGTTGGCGGAGGTTCCCAGCACCGACAGGGCGTACATCGTGACGCCCGCGCGCATGCCATGGAAGGCCTTGGCAAACTCCAGCGCCGGCTTGCCCGCCAACCCCACCAGCACCGCTTCGGGATTGGCCTCGGACAGGCTTCGCGCTGCCTTGTCGGCGTCCGAAGCATCGTTTTCTACCGTAGTGGCGATGGGCGCGGGCAGCTTGGCGTCGGCCACGGCCTGCTGTGCGCCTTGCAGCACCTCTTTGCCGAAGGCGTTGTTCTGGTAAGCGATGCCGATGCGCTTGATGCCCAGTGTCGCCAGGTGCTGCACCGCTTTTTCGGCTTCGTCGGCGTAGCTGGCACGCAGGTTGAAAACGTTGCGCGCGCCGGCAATGCGGCTCAGCTGGCCCCCCGTAAACGGCGCGAAGAAGGGCATGCCCGACTGCAGCACCTTGGGCATCATTGCGCCCACCATGGGCGTTCCCATGCAGTTGAACAGTGCGAAGCAGGCTGGATCTGCGAGAAACTTGTCGATGTTGGCCAGGGAGCGGGGAATTTCATAGCCATCGTCCAGGGTTTGCAGCTCGATCTTGCGGCCGTTGACGCCGCCCCGGGCGTTGGCCACAGCAAACGCCGCCTGGGCGCCCTGGTGCATGGCCGAACCGAGATCGCCCAGCGGCCCCGTCAGAGCGGTCGATTGGCACAGTTTCAGCGGACCTTCCTGAGCATGCGCCATGGGCAGGCCAAGCCAGGGCAGAGACAGTGCGCCAGCGAGCAAGGTGCGGCGCGGCAGGTACGCGCCGCGTTCGCTTTGAGCGCAGCGGTGTGGAAAGGTGTTCAGGTTCATGGTGCAATGGCGGCGGACGCCGCAGGTTGCGACAGCGCGCAAAGCTACATCATGGCGCGATGCGCAGGCCGATGGTGTCCTTGTGCCGACAATTGCCCTCGTGGTATTCCCCAACCACCTTCCCATGACGCACGACCTCTCCCTTCACCATCGCCGCCGCCCGCCCACACGCGAAGAGCTTGCGGGTATTCCGTGGCTGGCGCTGCTGCAGAACGAAGAACGTGAGCGTGCAGTGGCCGCTTTGCTGGTGGGCGACGCCTTGTCGGGTGACTACGTCTGCCGGGTGGGGCGACCCGTGACCTACTGGTTTGGCGTGGTCGAAGGTCTGCTCAAAATGAGCAACGACCACGCCGATGGGAGCACCATGACGTTTGCCGGCCTGCCGCCTGGTGGCTGGTTTGGCGAGGGGACGGCGGTCAAACGTGAGCCCTATCGGTACAACGTGCAGGCGCTGCGGGCCAGCACCGTCGCGGGCTTGCCGATTGACACCTTTCATTGGCTGCTTGATCACTCGATTGGTTTCAACCGCTTCGTCATGCACCAGTTGAATGAGCGCCTCGGTCAGTTCATCGCCGCGCGGGAGATCGACCGCCTGAGCAATCCCAACGTGCGCGTGGCACGGAGCCTGGCGGCGCTCTTCAACCCGGTGCTCTACCCCGGTGTGGGCGAGGTGCTGCGCATCACCCAGCAGGAACTCGCCTACCTGGTGGGCCTGTCGCGCCAGCGGGTGAACGAGGCGCTCGCGGTGCTGGAAGCGCAGCACGCCATTCGCGTGGAATATGGCGGCCTGCGGGTACTGGAGCTGGATGCCTTGCGTAGCAGTTTTTTTTAGACGCAGGGGTGATCAACCCTGGATGCAGGGTATTCGCAGTGCCACGCATTGCCAATTCAATTCATGCCAACAACAACTCCCTGCACTTGGCTTTTGCGGCCACGTTCGACTCAGTCGGGCGCGGCAGGCAATGTGGGCCACTGCTGCACGACTTGCCGAGACGGCGCGGGCATGGGCAAGCGGGAAGGAGCGGCCGCGCGGCTGGCAGCGCCTGATGTGCTTTCATTGCCGGGGTCGCGCGACAGGCGAAACGTGCCCACCATTTGTGTCAGTCGCCCAGCCTGGTCGCGCAGACTGTCGGCCGCGCTGGCGCCTTCGTCCACCAGCGCAGCATTCTGCTGCGTCATGCTTTCGAGTTCGTCCATGGACTGACTGACATGGCCGATTCGCTGACTCTGTTCCTGGGCTGCAGAGGTTATTTCCCCCATGATGTCAGAAACCTTGCGCACCGAGTGCACCAACTCTTCGATGGTTTTTCCCGCATGGTTGACCAGGGCACTGCCCGCCTGCACTTGATCCACACTGGCACCGATGAGGGCCTTGATCTCGCGCGCCGCCTGGGCTGAACGGCCTGCAAGGCTTCGCACCTCGCTGGCTACTACGGCAAAACCGCGGCCTTGCTCGCCAGCGCGTGCGGCTTCTACAGCCGCGTTCAGTGCCAAGATATTGGTTTGAAACGCAATCCCGTCGATCACGCTGATGATGTCGGAAATCTTGTGCGAACTGGCGCTGATGGTGTCCATGGTGCGAACCACCTGCGA
>JAGNYI010000027.1:0-30508 GCA_017985015.1 Giesbergeria sp.
AAAGCAATGAAGCCTGGGCAACGGGTGCGCTGGTGCACTCTGCGGCGGCGGGCGTGGTGTCGGACTCCAGTTCGTCAAACTCTGTGCACCATTCGCCTGCCAAGTCTTGAAGCGCCTGTAGCTGGGTTACTTCATAGCTCAGGTCGGCATGGGCGTGGTCGCTGTGCTTTGCCATCCAATCAGCCAGGGCGTCGATACGATCCCGCAAGCCCACCATGCGCCGCTGCAATGTGTCGATGGTCTTTGCCGCCTGCCTGTCGCTAGCAACGACTCCGAAGTGCTCGCACGCAGCGCGCAACTGCCACGGATGCACCAGCACGGTTTGCGGGTCTTCGATGCCGTCTTGCTGGGTCAACATGATGGCGGTGCCGTGTGTGTCGCGTACCCATTCGGCGCTCAGGTGGTGGTGCGTCAATTTGTTGGTCATGGTGGTGTCTTTCAGTGTGTGGTGACGTGCTGGCTTTCCAGCAGGCCGGTGAAAAGGTGCGTGGGCTTCGCTGTCAGTCGCTTGTAGCTGCCTTGGTCCATACCCTGCCAGCAAACTGCAATAGATGGCATCTCTAGATGGTTTCCGTGAGACGGCGTAGGCAGGGCAGCAAAAGCACGCCTAATAGCACCGTGAGACGGCGTAGGCGGCGCTGTCTCTACACCGTGAGACGGTGCAATAGGGGGGCTCTCTACACCGTGAGACGGTCTAAGGCTTGCGTTTTCGAGCGGCAAGTTTTGGCGGTACGCGCCGCGCTGGAATGATTCGGCAGCACCCGCGTCGTAACCCGCCAGTCTGTCGAGTAGCTGCCATGTGACGGCGTACCAGCTAGCACGATTCGGTCGGTGCCCTTTGACGGTTTCATGAATGAAGCCTGCCGCCAACAGCTCGCGCTTGGCTCGCGTAATCACGTCCGCACTGCGCCAGCCACGTTTGAGCAGGTAGGCAGCAGAGAGCAGCAATCTCCCGTTGTTGTCTCGCACAAACTGCCGTGCAAGCTCGAATAACAAAGCACGCGCAGGATGGCTCAAACGGGCGTAGGCGGGGCAATCGAGCACCGACCAGGGCAAGGCCACAAACCCGCCTGCATCGCGGCCTGAATTGCCTTTGTTGGCTCTGTTACGCCCGTTCGCCATTGCTGCCCCTCCGGCGTGACACGCCTGCGCGGTCGGCAAGTTGCTGCATGGTCGGGTGCATTGGTGCACTCACGCCGCACCTCCGTTCACGAACAAGTCACCTTGTCCCGGTGGCGCGTAGCGCTTGCGTGCGGCATTCATGCGAGCGGCTTCTTGTTGGGCCTGGGCTGCCTTGGCGCGCAGTGCAGCACGGTCGGCGCGAACACTGGCAATCCAGCGGCCAGCACCAGCAGCGCGGGCACGTTGGATAACGCTGTGCGGCAGGCTGTAGGCTTTAACCGTCACCACGCGTCCATCGTTGCAGCCCACGGCGCGATCGTTGGCTTCGGTCGCTACGCCATAGCTTTCTGCCAGGTAGTGCACATGCGCCGCAAGGCGCGTAGTACTCACCTCGAAAACACCATCCATGCCGGTCAGCACCTCGCCACTCAGCATGCGCGCCAGGATTTCAGCGCAAGCGGTATTCGTGCGGGCCGGGAGGTTGAAGGGTAAAATTTTCGCACCTTGCCGGGTGGCGCTCGATACTGCTTTCGTGGTGTCGGGCGTTTTCATTTGTGAGCCCTCCGAAACCAGCGGGACGGGGCGGCGCACCACAGCGCCAGCAGTAGGCGATTGATAGCGGCATTCATGCTGCCACTCCCAGCACGCGGCGCAGTTCCGATACGGGCCACGCAAGACGGCCATTAATTCGCAGCGGGCGCACCGGGCCATCCTCGCGCATTGCCCACATGCGCAATGTCTGCTGCGCCCGGTTCAGGTGCCCGGCGGCTTCTTGTGTGGGTAACGCGGCTCGCGTTTCGAGCGACAGCGGGGTGAGTTGAATCGGTTTGATTGCCATGTGTAAACCCCTGGGGTTCGTTGAACATGACAATGGATTGTTGGCATACGCGCCCTACTTAATAGCCTGTTGCCAATTCATTCACGGGAATCAATCCCTGAAGACAATTGATTCCAGGCTCTCGCATCGCGTACGACCCGAACCCACCGTGCATCCGCGTCGTAGTAATGCTTGCTGAGGGCCGAAACTTTCATGCCCTTGGTCTTTTCCGCCCACCGTTCCAACTTGCACACCCTACCAATAGCGTCGGTCACCCGCGTAACACCACGAGCTGCAATAAGGTCATCAGCATCCGTTCGCAACTCTGCCTTGTCCAACTCGCTCCACTCAGTCGGGCGACCGGCAGGCTCTACGACCTTGAAGCCTGGGACATGAGCACGGGCAAGCTCAAATGCTAGACCGAACCAGTCTCCTTCCGCAACGCCGTGTGCATCCGCTAGCAGCGGCAATTTCTGCACCATGTCATTAAATGACTTGCTCGCTGCTTCGCCAAGTTGCTCATCCGTCGCTAGCAGCCCCATGCGTTTTCGCACAATGGGCTTGTTTAACTGTCCCTTGTATTTCATGGCACCCCCTCAGTGCAACCCTGAATAGAAGCCCCAGCAGGCGGGCAGGGAAACCCGCTTTTCGGTTCGCGGGCCTAGCTGGGGCAAAACGTCTTAGGCGGCTGTCACCACGCGCAGCGCACCGGGTGCGGCCTGGGCATCAAACGTCACCCCGGCCTGTTCCAGAATCCACGCCTCTATCTTTTCATGGTGCAGGCGCAGCAGGTCGAGGGGGCGCACGGTGTAATGCTTTTCAGCGGTCGCGCTGGGCTTGTGCCCCATGATTTGCGCCACCACCCCGGCGGGAATCTCTAGCCACTCTGTCAGGGACTTGAACGAACGGCGCAGCCCGTGCGGGGTCAGGTTGTCCAGCCCGGCAATCTGACAGGCGCGGGTGTGGGCATTGTTCGGCTCGGTCAGGCGGCCATCGGCACTAGTGGGGCTTGAAAACACCCATTCATTGCGGCGGGGCAGGGCGGCCAGCAATTGCAGCACATAGGGCGTTGCCGGAATCTCTCGGGTGCCCTCTACCTTGTCGCGGATGCTGATTCCCTTCCACTTGGTGTTTACATCCTCCCAGCGCAGCCCCAGCACTTCACCCGGTCGGGCACCTGTCAGCAGCATGATTTGCAGGGCGGCGGCAATCACCGGGTTCTGTGCCTGTTGCACGGCGGCAAACCATGCGGGCAGTTGTCCACGCTGTAGAACGTCCTTTTTCACCCCGGCTTTGCCCAATGCTTCGCGGCTCTTTTGGGTCTTTGCCGGGTTCTTTGCAGGCAGCAGGCCAGCATAGGCGGGTTGTTCCTCGCACCAGCGCAGAAACACTTTCAGCAGTCGCCATGCCAGCCGGGCGGATGTTGCGCGGGTCTTTGCTTCCTTCGCGGCCCATGCTTCTATGGTGGGCGCGTCAAGGTCACGCAAGGGCAGGGGCATCAATGCGGCCAGCGGCCCCGGCTTGGTCAGGTGTTTTTCATAACCCCGGCGGGTTGACGCCACGCCACCGGGTGCGGCTTTGTCGATGTGGTCTTGATAGTGGCGCTCGCCCCATTGCGGGCGGCGCTCGGTCAGATATTCAGTCCACACCTCGCCCACGGTCACAGCTTGCACGGCGGCGGCGGCCTTGCTGGCGGCTTGGGCGGCCTGTTGCTGGCGCTGTACTTCGCGTGGGTCTTGCTTGTCGGTCTTGACTGTCTTTGCAAGGGTGCGGGCAGCGTCGCGGGCATCCTCAATGCTCAGGGTGCGAACGTCCCCAAGGGTGCGGCGGATGGTTTGCCGGTTCAGCTTCGCCTCGAAAACGTAGGACTTGGCACCAGCGGCAGTAACCCGCACACGCAGGCCGGGTGCCTTGGTGTCGCGCATGAATGCTTGTTGCTTGCCAGTCGGGCAGGTAAGGCGCTCGATTGCCCCGGCGGTTAGTTCCTGGGCTTCGCTCAGGTCTGGCGCAGCGCTTTTCTTTGGTCTTGCCATTGATTGCCCCGTTTCCGTGTAGCCACTGTGTAGCCACTTTGCAGGCCATGTAGCCACCATGTAGCCACTTTTGCCATATTTAGAACCCCATCAATCAACACTTTGCGGGCTTGATTCCGTTGTAAGTTGTTGATGTGTAATGATTCTATCAGCGGAAATCAACACGGGCAAATACTATTTTGGTCGGACTTTTAATCCGTTTGTCGTGGGTTCGACCCCCGCACGTCCCACCAGACAAGCCTTACAGGCATTGAAAAGCCCGCTGCAGAAGTGCTAGCGGGCTTTTTTTCTTTCCTGATCTGGTGACCATTTGGCGCTCGATGCTCATGTTGCCACTCAGCCTTGAAAGGGGCGCTGCTCTACACCTGACCTGGAGCACCGAAGGCCTGATCAACGAACAGGGCCACCGGTTGAGTGCCATCCAGTGCACCACCGCAGCAGGCATCTGGACGGCGCTGCACCTGGTGGCGCAGGGCAGGCTACCGCAGCAAGGTTTTGACGAGCAGGAGGCGGTGGCGCTGCAGGAATTTCTGGCCAACCGGTTTGGTAAGGCCTACGCTGCGAAATGCCTGGGGGAGTTGGTGGCCGCATGAAATCCTGATTCCATGTGGCTCCACGATCGGCGCGTGCTGGCGTCAGCGGCCGCCGGGCTTTTGGTACATACCCTCAATGGCCTGCGCAAAGCGAGCCATCAGGTTGTTGCGCTTGAGTTTGAGCGTGGGCGTCATGAAACCGTTTTCGATGGTCCAGGGCTCCAGGGTGCAGTGCACAGCGCGGGGCACGGCGTAGCGCGGAAAACTGGCGGTGCTGGTTTCAATGCGCGCCAGGATGGCGCGGTGCACTGCGGCGTTGTTTGGGCTGTCCGGGTCTTGCGCATCCAGGCCCAGGCCCGCGGCCAGGCGCAGCCATTCGTCGCGTTTGAGCACGGCCACGCAGGCGATGAAGGGGCGGTTCTCGCCCACCACAAAGGTCTGTTCGAGCAGGGGGTCGGACTGCAGGGCCAGTTCCAGGTCGCCCGGCGGGATTTTTTCGCCAGTCGAGGTGACGATGATCTCCTTGATGCGCCCCCGGATGTAGATACGGCCGTCCACGATGTCGGCCTGGTCGCCCGTGCCCAGCCAGCCGGCGGTAGCCAGGATTCTGGCCGTGTCGTCGGGGCGCTTCCAGTAGCCTTTCATCACGATGGAGCCGCGCACCTGCAGTTCGCGGTTCTCGCCAATGCGCACTTCCACCCCGGGCAGTGCCCGGCCCACGCTGGCGGGGTCGTTGTCGTGCACGGTGTTCACGCAGACCACGGGGGAGGTTTCCGTCATGCCGTAGCCCTGCACCAGTGGCAGGCCCAGACCCAGAAAGCACTTGGCAATGGTGGGCGAGAGCGGTGCACCGCCGCTGACCGCCACGCGCACACGCCCGCCAAACTGTGCCAGCAGCGGCTTGGCCACCAAGGCCTGCAGCACGGGCCAAGGCAGCAGGTTCATCCAGCCGCCCAATGCTTCGTCGTGCGCGGGCGGCGGCAGGCCTTGCGCGCGGCAAAAGCGCTGCCAGCCTTTGGACTGTGCGGCTTCATAGAGCTGCATCTTCCAGGGCGTGGGCGACAGTGTTTCGAGCAGCTTGGCGTGGACGCGCTCGTAAATGCGCGGCACCGAAACGAGCACCGTGGGTCGGATGGTTTTCAGGTCGTCGGCCAACAAAGCCACCGATCGTGCAAAGGCCACACAGCAGCCCGCCGCGATGGGCAGGTAGTAGCCCCCCGTGCGCTCAAAGGTGTGCGACAGCGGCAGGAACGACAGAAAAACGTCGTCCTGCGTGGGTGCAATGCGCTCCAGCACGGCCTGCACATCGTTGACCACATTGCGGTGCGTCAGCATGACGCCCTTGGGCTTGCCCGTAGTGCCCGAGGTGTAGACGACGGCGGCGAGGTCGTATGGGCCGGGCGGCGCAGGCATCGGTGCGGCCAGGGGCCGCCCCGCAACGTCCAGCCATTGCGCGAGCGGGCCCAATGCAGGGCCGACGGCGCTGGCGGGATGGGGTTGCAGGGCCGGGTCTTCGTCCGTTACCACCACAGCGCGCAGCGCAGGAAAGGGTGTGCCCACAGCGCAGATCTGCGCCCACTGCGCCGCCTGGCCCACGATGAGCACGGAGGCATCGCTGTCCTGGAGGATGTAGGCAATGCTGCCCGGGTTGTCGATGGCGTGCAGCGGCACCGGTACGCAACCGGTCGCCAGGGTGGATTGGTCTGCACACACGGCGTGCAGACCGTTGGGCAACAGAATGGCCACGCGCGCGCCTGCGGGCAACTGCATGGCGACCAAGGCCTGAATCCATGGGGCGACCCGATCGGCAGTCTGTGCCCAGGTCAGGTCGGACCAGGCCTGAGTGGCAGGGTCGTAGAGACGGTAGGCCGGGGCGTCGGGGGTCAGAGCCACCCGGAGAGAGAAAAGCTGGGGAAGGGTCTGTGCGCAGGAGATGTCGGGTGGAAAGGTGGTCATCGGGGCAGTATGGGGTCAGGCCTGCGGCACTGGAACAGTGGCCAAAGTACGGGAAAACCCTTAAATCATAGCGCCCTGTCAGCCCACCATCTCATGATGCGGGGGGAACCACTCGCGGTGCATCGTGGCGGTGAAATCCCCCGCCACCTGGTTCCTGCGCTCGCCCATCCCATTGCCGACCGCTTTGGGCGCGCAGGAGCGGGCCACGCAGGCAGAGGGTCAGGCGGCGGCCTCCAAGCCGTGCGCAAAGTGGTCTTGCATGGCCTTGACCGTCGCAGCGGTATCGCGCGCCAGCAAGGCGGCCATGATGGCGCAGTGCTCGTTCAGCGAGTCTTCAATGCGGCCCTGCTTGAGCAAGGAATTGTGGCGGTTGAGCTTCATCACTTTGCGCAGGTCAGCCACCATCTGGCTGCACCATCGGTTGCCCGACAATTCCAGAAGGCGCATGTGAAATTGCTCATTGAGAGCAAAGAAACGGTCGCGCTCCCCAACGGCCGTCTCCAGCTCGGCATGCAATTGCTGTAGCGCGTGCAAGTCCTCTGGCTTGGCGGTAGTTGCCACCACCCCGGCAGAATCACTTTCCAGAAGGCTGAGCAGGTGATACACATCGCGCAGGTCTTTTTCCGACATTTCTGTGACGTATGCGCCGCGCCGCACCTTCATCGTTACCAGGCCTTCCGCTGCCAGGACCTTGAGCGCTTCACGCAGCGGGGTGCGGCTGATGCCAAACTCTTCGGCAATGCGCAGCTCGTCGATCCAGCTGCCAGGTTCCAGCTCGCGGCGGAAAATGCGCTGGCGCAGTCCCTCCGCCACCTCCTGGTAGAGCGCGCGGGGGGTGAGCGTGATGGAAGACATGGGCCGATTGTAAGCTGTATGGAATATTTTGAATGAATAATTATGAATGATGTAAACTGCATCGCGTTTCGGTCCTACGCTTTGCACCACAGCAGCGGCCGCTGCGTCCATTTTTCAAAGAGTTGTTCGCCATGAGTTCTCAACCCAATCAGCCGCCCGAATTTGCCCCTGCGTCCGTGGAGGCCTGGGCCAAAGCGGCAGCCAAGTCTGCGCCCGGGGGCGACGTTTCGGCCCTCAACTGGGTCACGCCTGATGGGATCACGGTCAAGCCGCTGTACACCGCCGAAGACACGGCCAACCTGCCGTATGCCAACACCTTGCCGGGCTTTGAGCCCTACCTGCGCGGCCCGCAGGCCACTATGTACGCGGTGCGGCCTTGGACCATCCGCCAGTACGCCGGGTTTTCCACTGCTGAAGAATCGAACGCCTTCTATCGCAAGGCGCTGGCCGCCGGTGGGCAGGGCGTTTCGGTGGCGTTTGATCTGGCCACGCACCGCGGATACGACAGCGACCACCCGCGCGTGACGGGTGACGTGGGCAAGGCCGGCGTGGCGATTGATTCGGTCGAGGACATGAAGATCCTGTTCGACCAGATTCCGCTCGACAAGGTGAGCGTCTCCATGACCATGAACGGCGCCGTGCTGCCCGTGCTGGCAGGCTACGTGGTGGCGGCGGAAGAGCAGGGCGTCTCGCAAGACCTGCTCTCCGGAACCATTCAGAACGACATTCTGAAAGAGTTCATGGTGCGCAACACCTACATCTACCCGCCCAAGCCCTCGATGCGCATCATTGGCGACATCATTGGCTACACGGCCAGGAACATGCCCAAGTTCAACTCGATCTCGATTTCGGGCTACCACATGCAGGAAGCCGGGGCCAACCAGGCGCTGGAACTCGCCTTCACGCTGGCCGACGGCAAGGAATACGTCAAGACCGCCATTGCCTCGGGCCTGGACGTGGACGCGTTCGCCGGGCGCCTGTCGTTCTTCTGGGCCATTGGCATGAACTTCTACCTGGAAGTCGCCAAGATGCGCGCCGCGCGCCTGCTGTGGTGCCGCATCATGAAGGAAACCGGCGCCAAGAACCCCAAGAGCCTGATGCTGCGCACGCACTGCCAGACCTCGGGCTGGAGCCTGACGGAGCAGGACCCCTACAACAACATCGTGCGCACCACCATCGAGGCCATGGCGGCGGTTTTTGGCGGCACGCAAAGCCTGCACACCAACGCGCTCGACGAAGCCATCGCGCTGCCCACCGAGTTTTCATCGCGCATTGCCCGCAACACGCAGCTCATCATCCAGGAAGAAACGCACATCACCAACGTGGTCGACCCCTGGGCCGGCAGCTACATGATGGAAAAGCTGACCCAGGACATGATGGACGCCGCCTGGATCATCATCGAGGAAGTCGAAGCCATGGGCGGCATGACGCAGGCCGTGGACAGCGGCTGGGCCAAGCTCAAGATCGAGGCTGCGGCGGCACAGAAACAAGCACGCATCGACTCGGGCAAGGACGTCATCGTTGGCGTCAACAAATACAAACTGGCCAAGGAAGACCCGGTCGATATCCTGCAGATCGACAACGTGAAGGTGCGTGACGGCCAGATCGAACGCCTGAAAAATATCAAGGCAAAACGCGATGCAGCGAAGGTCCAGCAAGCGCTGGATGCTCTTACTTCTGCAGCAGAAACGGGCGAGGGCAACCTGTTGGACCTTGCCATCAAGGCCATGCGCCTGCGCGCCACCGTGGGTGAAGTGAGCGACGCACTGGAAACGGTTTACGGGCGCCACCGCGCCGATACGCAAAAGGTGACTGGTGTGTACGCTGCTGCTTACGATTCGGCCGAAGGCTGGGACCAACTCAAGGGCGAAATCAACGCCTTTGCCGAAGAACAAGGCCGCCGCCCGCGCGTGATGATTGCCAAACTGGGCCAGGACGGCCACGACCGCGGCGCCAAGGTGGTGGCCACGGCCTTTGCCGACCTGGGTTTCGACGTGGACATCGGCCCGCTGTTCCAGACGCCCGAGGAATGCGCCCGCCAGGCGATTGAGAACGACGTGCACGCCGTGGGCGTGAGCACGCTGGCTGCCGGCCACAAGACCCTGGTGCCTGCCATCATCGCCTCGCTCAAGGAGCAAGGTGCCGACGACATCGTGGTGTTTGTGGGCGGTGTGATTCCGGCGCAGGATTACGATTTTCTGTACGAAGCAGGCGTCAAGGGCATCTATGGCCCCGGCACCCCGATCCCGGCCAGCGCGAAGGACGTGTTGGAGCAGATTCGCAAGGCAGTGGCGTGATCTCTGCGGCGATTCTCGACGGCATCCTGCATGGCAGCGCCGCCCAGCAGCGCCGCGCCATCGCCAAGGCCATCACCTTGCTCGAATCCACCCGCACCGACCACCGCGCCCAAGGCGATGCGCTGCTGACCGCGCTGCTGCCGCACACCGGCAAGAGTTTTCGCCTCGGCATCAGCGGTGTGCCCGGCGTGGGCAAATCCACCTTTATCGAGGCCCTGGGCCTGCATCTGATCCAGCAGGGCCACCGTGTGGCGGTGCTCACTATTGATCCGTCGAGCAGCGTCTCGGGCGGCTCCATCCTGGGCGACAAGACGCGCATGGAGCACCTGTCGGTCAACGAGAACGCCTACATTCGCCCCAGCCCCAGCAGCGGCACGCTGGGCGGAGTCGCGGAGAAAACGCGCGAGTCCATGCTGGTCTGCGAGGCCGCGGGCTACGACGTCGTGATTGTGGAGACGGTGGGCGTGGGCCAATCGGAGACGGCCGCCGCCAGCATGACGGACATGTTCGTGCTGCTGCAACTGCCCAACGCCGGCGACGATCTGCAGGCCATCAAGAAAGGCGTGATGGAGATTGCCGACCTGGTGGTCATCAACAAAGCCGACCTCGACCCCCATGCCGCCATGCGGGCCGACGCGCAAATCACATCGAGCCTGCGCATCCTCAGCCAGCACGGCAACCCCGACAACGCCTCGCACGACACCACGCGCTGGCACCCCAAGGTGCTGCAGATCAGCGCGCTGCTGGGGCAGGGTATCGATAGTTTCTGGGATGCCGTCACGCAATACCGCCAATTGCAGACCGCCAACGGCCGCCTGGCCACTCGGCGCGAAAAGCAGGCCCTGGCCTGGATGTGGGAGCGCATTGACGCCGGGCTCAAGCAGGCGTTTCGCCGACACCCGCAGGTGCAGCACCTGCTGCCGCGTATGCAGCAAGAAGTAGCGGCGGGGCGCATTGCGGCCTCCACTGCAGCAAGAAATTTGCTCTCAGCGCAATCAGGGCAAGCGCTGTCAGCTATTGAATAAATAGCAACTCAAACAACACAGGCTCACTCAAAGGACGACCATGCAAGACATCCTCGATCAACTGGAGAAAAAGCGCGCGCTGGCCCGCCTGGGCGGCGGGCAAAAGCGCATCGATTCGCAGCATGCCAAAGGCAAGCTCACGGCGCGTGAACGCATCGAACTGCTGCTGGACGATGGCACCTTTGAAGAATGGGACATGTTCGTCGAGCACCGCTGCACCGACTTCGGCATGCAGGACAACAAGATTCCGGGCGACGGCGTGGTCACTGGGTACGGCCTGATCAATGGGCGCCTCGCCTTTGTCTTCAGCCAGGATTTCACCGTGTTTGGTGGCGCCTTGTCTGAGACCCATGCCGAGAAAATCTGCAAGGTGATGGACCAGGCCATGAAGGTCGGCGCCCCGGTGATTGGCCTGAACGACTCGGGCGGCGCGCGCATCCAGGAAGGCGTGGCCAGCCTGGGCGGCTACGCCGACGTGTTCCAGCGCAACGTGATGGCCAGTGGCGTGGTACCGCAGATCAGCATGATCATGGGCCCCTGCGCCGGCGGCGCCGTGTATTCGCCTGCCATGACCGACTTCATCTTCATGGTCAAAGACAGCAGCTACATGTTTGTCACCGGCCCCGAGGTGGTCAAGACCGTGACGCACGAGAGCGTGACCGCCGAGGAGTTGGGCGGCGCCATCACCCACACCACCAAGAGCGGCGTGGCCGACATGGCGTTCGAGAACGACGTGGAGGCGCTGATGATGCTGCGGCGCCTGTACAACTATCTGCCGCTGAACAACCGCGAAAAAGCCCCTGTCCGCCCCAGCAACGACCCGGCAGACCGCGCCGACCTGTCGCTCGACACCCTGGTGCCGGCCAACGCCAACCAGCCGTACGACATGAAGGAGCTGATTGTCAAGACGGTGGACGACGGCGACTTCTTCGAACTGCAGCCCGACTACGCCAAGAACATCGTCATTGGCCTGGCCCGCATGGAAGGCCAGACCGTCGGCATCGTCGCCAACCAGCCGCTGGTGCTGGCTGGGTGCCTGGACATCAAGAGCAGCATCAAGGCGGCGCGCTTTGTCCGTTTCTGCGATGCCTTCAACATCCCCGTCATCACCTTCGTCGACGTACCCGGATTCATGCCCGGCACCAGCCAGGAGTACGGCGGCATCATCAAGCACGGCGCCAAGCTGCTGTTTGCCTATGCCGAATGCACGGTGCCCAAGATCACCGTCATCACGCGCAAAGCCTACGGCGGCGCGTACGACGTGATGAGCTCCAAGCACCTGCGCGGCGACGTGAACCTGGCCTGGCCCAACGCTGAAATTGCCGTGATGGGTGCCAAGGGCGCGGTGGAAATCATCTTCCGCGAGGACAAGAACGACCCCGTCAAGCTCGCCGCGCGCGAGGCGGAATACAAGGAGCGCTTTGCCAACCCCTTCGTGGCCGGCGCCCGCGGCTTTATCGACGACGTGATCCTGCCGCACGAGACGAGGAAGCGCATCTGCCGTTCGCTGGTGATGTTGCGCGACAAGAAACTCGAAAATCCGTGGCGCAAACACGGAAACATTCCCCTCTGAGTGGCCAAGGAGCATAAGAACATGTTTACAAAAATCCTAATCGCCAACCGCGGTGAGATCGCATGCCGAGTCATTGCCACCGCCAAAAAGATGGGCATCGCCACCGTCGCCGTCTATTCCGACGCCGACAAGGAAGCGCGCCACGTCAAGCTGGCCGATGAAGCCGTGCGTCTGGGCCCGGCGCCTTCGCGTGAGTCGTACCTGCTGGCCGAAAAAATCATCGAGGCCTGCAAGCAGACCGGCGCGCAGGCCGTGCACCCGGGCTACGGGTTCCTGTCCGAGAACGAGGCATTTGCCCGGCGCTGCGAGGAAGAGGGCATCGCCTTCATTGGCCCCAAGGCGCATTCGATTGCCGCCATGGGTGACAAGATTGCCTCCAAGAAGCTGGCTCTGGAAGCCAAGGTCAACACCATCCCCGGCTACAACGACGCCATTGCAGGCGCCGAACAAGCCGTGGAGATTGCCAAAGGCATTGGCTACCCGGTGATGATCAAGGCCAGCGCCGGCGGCGGGGGCAAGGGCCTGCGCGTGGCCTACAACGACAAGGAAGCGTTCGAAGGCTTCACCGCCTGCCAGAACGAAGCGCGCAACAGCTTTGGCGACGACCGCATCTTCATCGAGAAGTTCGTGCAGGAGCCGCGCCACATTGAAATTCAGGTGGTGGGCGACAGCCAGGGCAATGTGATTTACCTGAACGAGCGCGAGTGCTCCATTCAGCGCCGCCACCAGAAGGTGATTGAAGAGGCGCCCAGCTCCTTCATCAGCGAGGCCACGCGCAAGGCCATGGGCGAGCAGGCCGTGCAGTTGGCCAAGGCGGTGAAGTACCAGAGCGCAGGCACGGTGGAGTTTGTCGTCGGCAAGGACCAGGACTTCTACTTCCTGGAGATGAACACCCGCCTGCAGGTCGAGCACCCGGTGACCGAATGCATCACGGGCCTCGATCTGGTGGAGCTGATGATTCGCGTCGCTGCGGGCGAGCCGCTGCCGCTCACGCAAGCCGACGTCAAACGCGACGGCTGGGCCTTGGAATGCCGCATCAACGCCGAAGACCCGTTCCGCAGCTTTTTGCCCTCCACCGGCCGGCTGGTGCGCTTCCAGCCGCCCGAGGAATCCATGTTCCAGGCCGAGCCGGAGAAGAAGTATGGCGTGCGCGTGGACACCGGCGTGTACGAGGGCGGCGAAATCCCGATGTACTACGACTCGATGATCGCCAAGCTCATCGTGCACGGCACGGACCGCAACGACGCCATCGTCAAGATGCGCGCGGCGCTCAACGGCTTTGTCATCCGCGGCATCAGCAGCAACATTCCCTTCCAGTCCGCGTTGCTGGCGCACCCCAGGTTTGTCTCGGGCGACTTCAATACCGGGTTCATCGCCGAGAACTACGCGCATGGTTTCGTCGCCGAAGATGTACCGCACCAAGACCCACTGTTCCTCGTGGCCCTGGCCGCCTTCATGCACCGGCGCTACCGTGCGCGGGCTTCGGGTATCAGCGGCCAGTTGGCCGGGCACGAAGTCAAGGTGGGTGAAGCCTTTGTGGTCGTGGTGCTGGGCGCCGAGGGCCAGCACCAGCAATATCCCGTGGAAGTGACCGATTTTGAAGACAAATCGGGCTCCAGCGCAGTACAGGTGGGCGCTAACAGCTACAAAATCGAGAGTACCGCCACGCTGGGCCAAATCCGCGTGCAAGGCAGTTGCAACGGCCAGGGCTTCACCGCCCAGGTGGAACGCGGTGCCGGCAAGAACCCCCTGGCGCTGCGCGTTGCGCACAACGGTACGCAGATTGAAGCCTTGGTGCTCTCGCCGCTGGGCGCGCGCCTGCATGCGCTGATGCCTTACAAGGCGCCGCCGGACCTCTCCAAGTTCCTGCTCTCACCCATGCCCGGCCTGCTGGTGGATGTGGTGGTGCAGGAGGGCCAGAAGGTACAAGCGGGCGAAAAGCTCGCCGTGATCGAAGCCATGAAGATGGAGAACGTGCTGCTGGCCGCGCAAGATGGCGTGGTGGGCAAACTGGTGGCGGGCAAGGGCGAATCGCTCAGTGTGGACCAGGTCATCCTGGAATTTGTATGAAGCCAATGCAGGTCGCACTACGCCCGTTCAAAGTTCTGGGCATCCAGCAAATCGCCATTGGCGGCACCGACAAGACGCGTCTGCAAACGCTCTGGATCGACATGCTGGGCCTGGAGATGACCGCCACCTTCAAAAGCGAGCGCGAGAACGTGGACGAGGACATTTGCACCATGGGCCGGGGCCCCACGCGTGTCGAAGTCGATTTGATGCAGCCGCTGGACCCCGACAAAAAGCCCGCCGTCCACACCACGCCGCTCAACCACGTGGGCCTGTGGATCGACGACCTGCCCAAGGCCGTGGACTGGCTTACGGCGCAGGGCGTGCGTTTTGCACCCGGGGGTGTACGAAAGGGCGCGGCGGGTTACGACATCTGCTTTTTGCACCCCAAGTCGAACGACGAATTCCCGATCGCCGGGGAGGGCGTGCTGATTGAGCTGGTGCAGGCGCCAGCGGACGTGATCGCCGCCCTGGGCTGACTGGATTGAAAGCGGCCAGCCTTTCGAGAATCCTGAAAATACTATCAAAAAAATAGCTGCTAACGCTTACTGGGTAAGCGCTAGCAGCTATTTTATCTAAAAATTCTCAGCTTTTCTTCATCGGGCAGGTCTTGATGCCCAGCAGCGAATACGCCGGACAGAAGCCAAACAGCCCCGTGGCCACGGGCACCACGCCGATCCAGCCCCACAGCCCCACCGTACCCGTGGCGGCCAGGGCGATCAGCACCAGGCCCACCACCACGCGCAGCACGCGATCCCAGCTTCCTACATTGAGCGACATTTCGTTTTCCTTTCGTTGACAGGGCCCCCGAGATGGGGGTTCATTCACTTCAGGCGCACGCCTTCGGCGTCGATCACCTGCAACTCGATTGCAATGCCCAGGCCCACGCTTTGCGTCACGGTGCAGTAGGCTTCAAATTGGTCCAGCACCCGGTCCAGGTGCTGCAGCGACGCCGCGGCAACCCCCAGCCGCAGCACGGCCGTCATCTTCAATACGCGCAGGCGGTTCTGGTCGTTGCGGCCGACTTCGGCCGTCACCGTGCACCCAACCGGCTCGGGTGCCTGCTTGAACTTGCGCAGGGCAAACAACAAGGAGTCCGACAGGCAGTTGCCCACCGCAGCGGCCAGCAACTGAACGGGCGATGGCCCTTGTCCGCTGCCCAGCGGCGCCGGCTCGTCCGCAACCAGCACCGGGATGCCGCCACCAAAATCCACATCGAATTGGTAGTCTTTCTGCTGCCGCAGGGTGATCTGAACCGTGTTTTCACTCATGCCCAAGCCTTTTTCGTTGGAATGTTCGAGACATCAGAGACGGCGGATGCTTCGCCCCGTCTGCAGTGCCACGGCGCCCACTGAGCCGCCATTGACCGCCTGGGTATAGCCCATTTGCCGCAGCCATTGCAAGGCCATCCCGGACCGTGTACCCGACAGACAGTACAGCACCAGGCGCGCGTCCTTGTCCGGCAAGACTGCGGGCGCGTCGTGCACCAGGCGCTCAAGCGACAGGTGCAGCGCACCATCCACATGCCCGGAATCAAACTCAGGACGCGAGCGCACGTCCACCAAAAGCGGCTCGGGGTGGGCGGGTGCGTGCGATGCAGGCATGGCGCAGACGCTCACTCAGCAGCCGGGCTGTGCGCCCAGCTTGCGCAAAATGGTCTCCAGCATGCACCAGTGCGTAAGCGCACTTTGCAGCAGATTGGCGCCCACAAACGCCGTAAACGCAAGGAACCATTGGCTGACAAACACCGGGCTGCCGGGGATGCCGAGCGCCAGAGAGAGAAGAATGAAAGTGCCCGCAAGGAGGCGAACGAGTTGCCAGGATTTCATGAGGGGCTCCAAAATTTTGTTACGAAACTGATTATTTAGCCAAACAACTAAATAGTCAATTGCCGTATTATGGCAGCATCCGAGGCCGAGTGACTTGTCTGGCCGCCGGCCCTTGATCCAAGCCAAGCCATGCCATGAAAAACCTGCCGCCCGAAGCCCTCCAGCAAGTTGCGTCGTACTTCCAGACGCTGGCCGAGCCCACGCGCTTGCGCATCCTGAACCTGCTGCGGGAGGGTGAGCACAACGTGGGCGAGCTGGCCCAGCTGTGCGGCTACACGGCAGCCAACGTTTCGCGCCACCTCAGCCTGATGACGCAGCAGGGCTTTGTGACGCGCGAGAGCCGGGGCACCAGCGTGTACTACCGCATCGCCGATCCCTCGGTGTATGCCCTGTGCGATCTGGTCTGCGACAGCATTGCGCGCCAGTACGAACGGGCGCTGAAGAACCAGCAAGCGATCTTCACGCGCGGCGACGGCGCAGCGTAAAAGCGGGAGGATGGGCGAAGCGGGCGGAGCCGCCGCGCGATCTCCCTGCATAGCGGGTGCTGCTGGCGGCAGAAATTCTGCACCGCCTGGTGGGGCAACTCAGATAGGAAGCCTTGAATAGATCGAGGTACTGGGTTTTTGATAGTTAACATAATATACATCGTATCTACTAAAAGATACGTCCGAATAGAAAGGTCTCGGGCTATTGTCTCGATCGCAGAGTTGGAGGTCCGATACTCAAGGCCGCGTCCACCCGCAGTGGTCACTGCCGAACTGAACTGCGCTGCAGCGTCGTGCAGGAGCATGAACAGCAGCAGCGGCAACAGGAAGGCGGGCTTCACTTGGGGTTTGTTGAGGCGTCCGGTTGAGCGACTGGCGCTTGGGTCTGGCGGACTATATCGACCGATATCTCCACCGCTGCAGTTGTTCCTCGGTTCTCCAGCCAGTGCGTGGTGTTCCGGTCCTCGGGCCAGCCGACTCCCGGCCCATAGTCTGTAGCGACGCCATTCCGATGGTCGGTAATGGTTCCTTCCAGGATGTAAACGATGCCTGGCCTGTCCTTGTGGTCGTGAACCGGGCCGAAGACGCCGCCAGGCGCAATGTTCACCATTCGCATTCGAAGTTGGCGCCCAGCCATTCCCTCGATTTCAGGGCCAAGGTCCACCGACGCAAGTAAGCTTACCGTTACACCTTTCGTTTCAGGTGCCCGCTGTTCGTTGCTCATGGTGCGCTCCATCTGTAATTCCATGGTCTAACGAATTCAGCGGCCGCTGCAGGCGACCGGCTGGAATGACTGTGCATGCACATTCTTCACCACTTCTGCGCGCCCTGCTTTGGCCGAGCTTGCACAGGCATGAAAGCATCGACCGGCAGGCTATGTGCCTACCGAAACCCGACCTGGCCGCGGTTCCTGCTTGCTACCATGCGGCCATGACGTCCATACCCACCGAAAACCACCCCGTTTCCTTCGGCCACGCTGGCCGTGTCTGCCTCATTACAGGCGCCGCACAAGGCATAGGCGCGGCCTGCGTTCGGCGCTTTGCCGCCGAGGGCGCACATGTCGTGCTCGCGGATGTGGACGATGCGCGCGGCGCGGCACTGGCGGCCGAGCTTTCGGGTCTGTATGTGCACTGCGACGTGGGCGACAAGGCGCAGGTGGACCAACTGGTGCGGCAGGCGCTTGACTGGCAGGGCCGCATCGATGTGTTGGTCAACAACGCCGGCATTTTCCGCGCGGCCGATTTTCTTGACGTCACTGAAGAAGATTTCGATGCCGTGCTGCGCGTCAACGTCAAAGGCTCGTTCCTGGTGGGCCAGGCCGTGGCCCGCACCATGGCGCAGGCGGGCCGCGGCTCAGTCGTCAACATGAGTTCGGTCAACGGCACGCTCGCCATCCCCAACATCGCCAGTTACAACGTCAGCAAGGGCGGCATCAACCAGCTCACGCGCGTGATGGCGCTGGCGCTGGCACCGCACAACATTCGGGTGAATGCGGTGGCGCCCGGCACCATTGCCACCGAACTGGCGGCCAAGGCGGTACTCACCAGCGATGAGGCGAAGAAGAAAATTCTGAGCCGCACGCCCATGGGCCGGCTGGGCGAGCCGTCCGAGATTGCGGATGTGGTGGCGTGGCTTGCCAGCGACGCGGCCAGCTATGTGACGGGCGAGATCGTCACCGTCGACGGGGGGCGCATGACGCTCAACTACACCGTGCCCGTCTGACGGGACAAACGCCCTGCCGTTCATTCGCCTAATGCTTCTGTTTTGATAGCTTATCGCGCAATAGCAGCAAGCGCTATAGGCTATTTTTATCATATTTTCAGGCCACAGAGCCCGCTCGCGCAGTCTTCGCCCGATCCAACCGCGCTTCGCGGATCGGCAGGTTGACCAGCGCAGCGCCCACGGCCAGCACGATGTCGATGTACCAGACCCAGTCGTAGCTGCCCGTCGCCTGAAACACGCTGCCGCCCAGGTAGGCACCCAGGAAACCGCCGACCTGGTGCGCGAGCATCACGATGCCAAACAGCATGGCCATGTTGGCGGTGCCGAACATTTTGGCCACCAGGCCCACCGTGGGCGGCACGGTGGAGAGAAAGGTCACGCCCATCACGCCGGCAAAGACCAGCACCACCCCGGTGGTCTTTGGTGCGAACAGAAACACCAGCACCGCGATGGCGCGCGTCGCGTACAGCAGCGACAGCAGGGATTTCATGCGCCAGCGCCCCACGGCCCAGCCCATGGCCAGGCTGCCGACGATGTTGAACAGGCCAATCAGGCCGAGCGCCCACCCCCCCACCTCGGGCGCAAGACCGCAGGCGGCAATCACACCCGGCAGGTGCGTGGCGAGGAACGCGACATGGAATCCGCACACCAGAAAGCCTGCGGCCAGGTAGCGGTAGCTGGGCGTAGCCAGCGCCTGCCCGATGGCCTCGCGGGCGCCGAGCGGTCGCTGGCCCGACTCGATAGCGGCCTGCGCTGCCAGCACCTTGGAATTGCCTTTGAGCACCCAAGCGGCCGGCAGCGCGAGCAGCACCAGCACGCCCAGCCACTGCATCGCACTGGCCCAGCCCACGGCGGCGGTGAGGCCGATGGCCATCGGCGCCATGGCGAACTGCCCGAACGAGCCGCCTGCGTTGACGATGCCCGTGGCCAGCCCGCGTTTTTCAGGCGGTACGAGCCGGCTGGCGGCCGCCATCAGCACCGATGGGCCGGCCATGCCGGCGCCACCTGCAGCCAGCACGCCAATGGCCAGGATCAGGCCGACGGTGCTGGTCATCAGAGGCGTAAGCACCGTCCCCACCGCCACCAGCGCCACACCGAGCAGAATCACCCGCCCGGTGCCGATGCGGTCCGCCACGGCGCCGGCAAACGGCTGCGTCAGCCCCCACCAGAGCTGGCCCAGCGCAAAAGCCAGGCTGATACGGCCCACGCCCAGGCCCGTGGAGGTGTTGAGCGCCGACAGAAACAGCCCCATGGTCTGGCGCACGCCCATGGTGAGCGCAAAAGCGCCCGCCGCCGCCAGCAGCACCAGCCAAGGGGCAAAAGGGCGCACCGCCCTCCCCGCGCGTTCAGTTTTCGCCATGCGCCTGCTCCGTTGCCGGCGCCAGCAGCGCCAAAGATTCATCGATCAGCGTGTGCAGGGCGGCGACGCGCTCCACGCCCAGGGTGTCGTTCAAGGCCAGTTGCGCCGCCTTCCAGCTGCGCTGGGCTTGGGCGCGCTTGTCCCGCCCGGCCTGCGTGATGTGCACCAGGCGGCTGCGCGCATCAGCACCCGATTCCAGGGTGACCCAGCCCGCATCCACCAAGGGGCGCAGGTTGCGGGTCAGCGTGGACGGCTCCATGGTCATGGCTGCCGCCAGCTCCCCGGGGCGAATCGGCCCGAGCTTGAGCACATGCGAGAGCAGCGTGTACTGCGTGGTTTTTAGTCCGCACTGCGCCATCTGCGCGTCGTAGTGCTGCGTTACGCGGCGCATGAGCTGGCGCAGCCGGAAATTGGTGCAGCCCTGCGGCATCGCCGGTGGCAGGGAGGGATCGGTTGCGATGGTTGGGCTTGGCATCATACAATTGTAGCTGCAATCATTGCATATACAATCACATTTCTGCAAGCCGCACATCCCGCCCAAACTCTGAACGGATCGTCCATGTCCCAACACAACCATCTCGAACACTGGCTCGCGCAGGAGCGCGAGATCCTGGCCCTCCTCGATGCAGGCCCAGGCCCCGGCGTTGCCACCCGCGCACAGATCGCCGGCCTCAGCGGCTTGCAGCAAATGCAGGCCATGCTGCGTGGCGAGCTGCCCTACGCTGCCATCGCCAAAACACTGGACTTTTTGATCGTCGAGGTGGAGGAGGGTCGCGCCATATTTCAGGGAACGCCCGGTGCGGCCCACCTCAATCCCATGGGTTCGGTGCACGGCGGCTGGTTTGCCACCCTGCTCGACTCGGCCCTGGGCTGCGCCGTGCATACCTGCATGCTGCCGGGGCGGGGCTACACCACTGCCGAGCTGGGCATCAACATGGTGAAGGCGCTAACCCCCAAGGTACAGCGCGTGCGCGCTGAAGGCCGCGTGATCCACTGCGGGCGCCAGCTGGCCACGGCCGAAGCGCGCCTGGTGGGGCCGGACGGCACGCTGTACGCGCACGCCACCACCACCTGCCTGGTGTTCGATCTGCCGGCACAATGATGCACATGCGATTCCTCCACACCATGCTGCGCGTCGGCAACCTTGAACGCTCCATCGAGTTCTATACCAATGTGATCGGCATGCAACTGCTGCGCCGGTCCGAGAACCCGGATTACAAATACTCGCTCGCCTTCCTCGGTTTTGACGGCGGCAACCCCGGCCAGGCCGAAATCGAGCTGACCTGGAACTGGGACACCGACCACTACGAGCTCGGCACAGCCTTCGGCCACATCGCCCTGGGCGTGCCCGATGCCGCCGCCGCGTGCGAGACCATCCGCGCCGCTGGCGGAAAAATCACGCGCGAAGCCGGCCCGGTAAAGGGCGGGCGCACGGTAATTGCCTTTGTCGAAGACCCCGATGGCTACAAGATCGAGCTGATCGAGCGGCCCGCCGAGGCGGCCGGTGGCGGGTTGCGTTGAATCGGTGCGAAACGCGTTTGCAATCATATTGATAGCTGCTTTAGCAATTCCCATAAGCGCTATAGCCTGTTTTTAATGCTATTTCTAGCTAAAAATTGGTGGCTTGTACGATGCCTTGCCCTTTGCCTGCCGGGGCCGGATTGATGCGCGAGCCCCCTTCCCTGCTGGAGCGCACGGTGCAAGAGTGGCGCGGCCGGGGTGACCTGTGGGTCTTTGGCTATGCCTCGCTCATCTGGCGCCCCGAATTCGACTACCTGGAGCGGCGCGAGGCGCGCGTGCATGGCTGGCACCGCGCGCTCAAGATGTGGAGCCGCATCAACCGCGGCACGCACGAATGCCCTGGCCTGGTCTTTTGCATGCTGGCGGGCGGCAGCTGCCGCGGCATGGCCTACCGCATCGACCAGGCGCAGGGCGAGCAGGCGCTGGCCAGGCTGTGGGAGCGGGAAATGCCGATTCCGGTCTACGAACCGCGCTGGCTGCTCTGCCACACCCCCGACGGGCCGGTGCGTGCGCTGGCCTTTACGCTGGCGCGCAGCAGCCCCAGCCACACCGGCGAATTGCACCCGGACGAATACCGCCGCATATTTCGCCAGGCGCGTGGGCGCTACGGCAGCACGCAAGACTATGCCCAGGCCACGCAGGATGGCCTGCGCGCCGTAGGCATCCGCGACCGCCGGCTGGAGCGCCTGATTCGCACGGCCGGGGGCGAAGCGCCTTCCGACGGGTCTGCGTAATCGGCGCCCGGCAACGCGGCCCGCACCTCGATTGCGTTCCTGGCCAGGCGTTTGCACATCGCTCGCCATTGGCGTACCGTGATTCTTTTTGCAGCACAGCGACCACACAGATTGCAGCTGCGCAGCTTTCCCGAGCTGCAATGGGACGCGGCCTGGGAAGGGGTGCAGGCCCGGCCCAGCTGAACGCATCGGCCAGTTTGTGCGGCGCTGGCTGACATCGCAAAGGACCAGGGACGAGCACCATCGGAAGCCGCATCTTTGAATCGCCAGAACCAAACCAGGAGATTTCCATGCAACGCTTTGCCCTCGCCGCCGCTGCTGCGGCCACCCTCGCCCTTGCCGGCTGTGCCGGCGTCATGCCCGGCCACGGCGCCATGCACGGGCCCAGTGCGACAGCGCAGCTCGAGGCGACGCGCGGCAACCATGTCACCGGGACAGTGCATTTCATTCAGATGGGCGAGCAAATGCAGATACGCGGCGACATCCTGGGCCTGGCACCCCATTCCGAGCACGGCTTTCATGTGCACGAAAAGGGCGACTGCTCCAGTGGCGACGGCAACAGTGCCGGCGGCCACTTCAATCCACACAAAACTCCCCACGGCATGGCCATGGGCGCCGAGCACCACACGGGCGACTTGCCCAGCATTCGCGCCAACGCCCAGGGCGTGGCGCATATCGACGTCAAAATCGGCGGCGTGCGTGTGGGCAGCGGCATGGACGACATTGTCGGCCGCGGCCTGATCGTGCACCGAGACCCGGACGACTTCACGACCCAGCCCACCGGCAACGCCGGCCCGCGCCTGGCCTGCGCCGTGATCCAGCACGACTGAGCTACCCCACTTCGCGGCGCGCCCGCAGCAAGGCATCGGCGCGCTGCAAGTCGGCCAGCGTGTCGATGTCGGTCACCACGCCGCAGTCTTCCACTGGCAGGCTGAGCAAGGTTCCACGCTGCGCTGCGGCGCGCAGGAGGGCGCTGGCGCCCTGTTCCCCCGTCAACGCTGCCAGCGCCGAGCCCAAGGCCGCAGCAAAACCCACCGGGTGACCGCGCTGGCCGCCAAACACCGGGGCCACCACCTCGGCGCCGCCCGCCAATGCGGCAGCAATCGCGCTCAGCGTGTCCGGCTGCACCATGGGCAAATCGCCTGGCAGCACCAGCCAGCCCCCCGCTGCCGGCGTGGCACGCACCGCCGCAGCAATCGAGTCGCCCATGCCGGGGTGGCCAGCGTCTTCCAAGTGCCAGGGCAGGCCACTGGCACGCACGGCAGCCAGCGTGTGCTCGAGTACGCTGCGGCCCTCCAGCAGCGCCGCCAGCTTGTGCACTTGCCCGCCCGAGGCGCGGAATCGATCACCCCGACCCGAGGCCAGCACCAGCACGCAGGGCAGAAGCGGATCAGACGGGGGTGGAGACATGGCAAAGACTCTATCGCAATGCGTTCCCATTCCAAGGGATGGGACACAGGCGCGGCACAATCCTGCCATGAACCCGCCCTCCACTCCCCTGTCAGCCCACCTCGCCGACCTGCGCAAAAGCTACGAGCGCGCCGAGCTGAACGAAGACGCCTCGCACGCCGACCCTTTGCAGCAGTTCAACCAGTGGCTGAGCGAAGCCATCAGCGCACAGTTGCCCGAACCCAACGCCATGACGCTGGCCACCGTGGGCAGTGACCTGCGCCCGAGCACGCGCATCGTGCTCATCAAGGGCTGTGACGCGCAGGGCGTCGTCTGGTTCACCAACTACGAGAGCCGCAAGGGCAAGCAACTGGCTGGCAACCCCTACGCCGCCCTGCAGTTCCACTGGGTGGAGCTCGAGCGGGTGGTGCGTATTGAAGGCGTCGTGGAAAAGGTCAGCGACGCCGAGAGCGACGCCTATTACAAAACCCGCCCGCTCGACTCGCGCATCGGCGCCTGGGCTAGCCCGCAAAGCGAGGTCATCTCGGGCCGGGGCGTGTTGGTGGCCAACGCCGCCAAATTCGGCGCGCAGTTCCTGCTCAACCCACCGCGCCCACCGCATTGGGGGGGCTACCGCCTCAAAGCCGACCGCTGGGAGTTCTGGCAAGGGCGCAAGAGCCGGCTGCACGACCGGCTGCGCTACCGCCTGGACGACACCGGATGGGTCCGCGAACGCCTGGCGCCGTAAGAGCCTGTTCAACTGAGACAACAAGGAGACGACGCCATGCAAGCAGCCCCCAACGGACTCAAAGGCAAAACCCTTTTCATCACCGGCGCCTCGCGCGGCATTGGCCTGGCGATTGCCAAGCGCGCCGCAGCCGACGGCGCCAACGTCGTGATCGTGGCCAAGACCACCGAGGCCAACCCCAAGCTGCCGGGCACCATCTACAGCGCCGCAGCCGAAATCGAGGCCGCCGGTGGGCGCGCCCTACCGCTGGCGGTGGATATCCGCGACGAGGCGGCGGTGCTTGAGGCGGTCGCCAAGGCGGTGGAGACCTTTGGCGGCATCGACATCCTGGTCAACAACGCCAGCGCCATCAGCCTGACCAACACCGAAGCCACGTCCATGAAGCGCTTCGATCTGATGCACGGCGTCAACGCCCGTGGCACCTACCTGTGCACCATGGCCTGCCTGCCCGAGCTGAAAAAATCGGCCGAGGCTGGGCGCAACCCGCAGGTGCTGACCATGTCGCCGCCGCTCACCATGCAAACGCACTGGTTCCAACCGCACACGGCCTACACCATGGCCAAGTACGGCATGAGCATGTGCACGCTGGGCCACGCTGGCGAGTTCAAGCGCCACCGCATCGCCGTCAACAGCCTGTGGCCGCGCACCGCCATTGCAACGGCCGCCATGCAGATGATTCCCGGAATGGATGTGGCGCTGTGCCGCACGCCCGAAATCATGGCCGACGCCGCCTACTGCGTGCTCACCGACACCTCGGGCGCTACCGGCAATTTCTACATCGACGACGCGGTGTTGGCCGCCCATGGCGTGACCGACTTCGACCGCTACGCCGTCACGCCGGGCAACCGCAACTTCCTGCCGGACCTGTTTCTGGATTGACGCTCAGGCGGTCACAAACCGCGAAACCAGGAACATCACCACCGGCAGCGTGACCAAGGCCATCGCCGTGGAGACGGCAATGCTCGCCGTCACTTCGGCTTCGGCCACGTTGTAGCGCTGGGCAAACAGGAACACGTTGGCGCCAATCGGCAGCGACGCGGTGACCACCAGCACTGCCAGCGCCGGCCCGCCAAAGCCCAGCGCCATTCCCAGACTCCCCAGGACCAGCGGAAAAACCAGGGATTTGATCAAGGCCACGCGCAGCGCGGGCCTGAAGTTCGACCCTACCTTTGAGAAGGCCAGTGTGACCCCTACCAGCAGCAACGCCAGCGGCCCCAGCGCCTGACCGAGCAGTTGCAGGGGCTTGTCGACCACGGTGGGTAGCGCGAGGCCTGTTTGCGCAAACAGCAGGCCGATGATGATGGGCAAGGGCACGGGGTGGAGGATGCCGTTTTTCACCGCCTGCAGTACGGTGCGCAGCATGTGCGGCTTGGGCTGACCGGGCGTGTGGGCGCGCTCGCGTGCGGCGGCCATCTCAAAAACCACCGTGGCCCCCGTCAGCAGCACCAGGGCGTGCACCGAGATCAGGGTGAACAGCGTCACCAGCCCGGCCTCGCCAAAGGCCAGGCCGATGAGCGGCACGCCGATCATGATGGTGTTGCCGAAGGTATAGGCCAGAGCCCGGGCCGCCGCCAGCGTCGCAAAGCCCTGCAGCGCCAGCGTGGCAGCAAAAACCAGTGCGGCGGCCACGAAGTAAATGCCCACCGGGCCAAAGTCGAGCGTTTCGATGTGCACCGTGCTCATGGTGCGAAACAGCAGGGCCGGCGTCAGCACCATGAAGACGAGGTTGGAGAGGTCTTTGACCGAGGCAGCGCGGATCCACTCCAGGCGCGCGGCCAGAAAGCCAATGGCAATGAACAGGCCGACCGGGACCAGTGAAGTAAAAACGGGAGAGTTCAAGGCGCGACTATATTTTTGATAGCTGGGCGAGCTTATGCCTAAGGCGATGCTGAATAAGTCACCGCGATGGCGCGCGCCGTGCATCGGGATGGGATGCAAGGCGCAAACCGCAGCCATAGCCGCAGCTATGGCGAGGATTTGCAACGCCGCAGACCGCCCGAAGCACGGATGCGCGGCGCGTGAGGGACTTGTTCAGCATTGCCCGAAAGCGCTGGAGCCCCATTTTCATCAAAAATGCGAAACCGGAAGCATCGCACGGCTCCCACTGCGCGCACCCGCGTTCTTGAGGGACTTGGAGCCGCAAAGACAGGGCTCCTGTGCATTGCGCCCAGCCAAAACCGTCGCTTCAAGCCTCCACCGGCGCCACTTCAATGCGGTTCCGGCCATTTTTCTTGGCCGCATACAGTTGCCGGTCCACCGCCTCCATGAAGTCGGAAGGCGACATGCGCGCGCCTGGAACGACCGTCCCGACACCGATGCTGACGGTAAGGCGTTGCTCATGCGGCGACTGCGCGTGGGTGATGGCCTGCTTCTTGATGAGCCGCTCGCAGCGCTGGGCGACTTTCAGCGCCACGGTGGCATCGGCTTGCGGCAGCAACACCACAAATTCTTCACCGCCGAAACGCGCCACCAGGTCGCGTGGGCCATCGAGCGCCAGACTCAGGGTTTGCGCGATATCGGTCAGGCAGCGGTCGCCCTTGATATGACCGTAGAGATCGTTGTATTGCTTGAAAAAGTCGATATCAAACATCAGGACAGACAGCGGCTGGCCGCTGCTGCGTGCGCTCTCCCATTCCAACTCAAGGCTCACATTGAATCGGCGCCGGTTGGCGATGTTCGTCAACCCGTCCTTGAACGACAGCGCCTCCAGCTCCTTTTGCAGTGCGAGCAGTTTTTCTTCGGTCTTTTTCCGCTCGCTGATGTCGAACATGAAGCCCACCAGCGCTTGCGGCCCACCCTCTGCGTTGCGCACCACATGCACGACATCGCGTATCCAGACATGGCCGTTGTCTTTGGTGAGCGCCCGGTAGTCGGCCTCGTGGTCAACTCCGGCCTGGGACTGCGCCACACAGAAATTCACCACGTTTTCGCGGTCCTCCGGGTGCATTCGCGCCGCCCAGTCTTCCACGCTCATCCAGCTCTCAGGCTGCCAACCCAGCAGCTCTTCAATTTGCGGGCCGATGTAGGTAAACCGCTTGCTGGCCCAATCAATCTTCCACGGAATGGCCTTGGTCGATTCCAGAAGGGTGCGGTACACCGCGTTGTCGCTGTTGAGGTCACTCACATCGGCCATGTTCAATGTCTCCCGTTTCCATATGCGACAAATATTCGTGCAATGCCTGCTTACCCGATGGCGACTGGTTGGCCATGCCCCGTGTCGATGGCGTTCCAGTACCAATAGAAAAATCCGTGGTCCTTTTGCAGCAGCGTATGCGTAACGATGCTGCTCTGCCGAATGTCGCCCCAACAGGCGCGCGCCGAATTGCGGTTGTTGTGCAGGTCGATGCACTCCGGGCTGGTGCTGGCCGGTTTGGGCGGGATATACAGCGCACTGCCACGCGGCACCCAGAGATCGGCCAGCCGGATCTTGCCCAGCCCAGGCCAGTAGCGGCCGACCGAAATCACCAGCGGCTGCGTGGGGTCGGTGGATGCGAACACGTGGGGAAAGTCGTGGTGCTCCAGGTCGGTGCACACCACGCTGAGCAAGGTATTGCCCGTTCCCTGGTAGGGCGACCAATGCCCGGCGAACACACCGTATTCATATTCGATCTGCTGCAGGTCGGCGACCGGACTGCTCATGCGGACGACCTGGCCCGGCTCCACCAGGGTGATACCGAAGGCCGCCGCGACATCCCGCGTGGCCCACAGCGGCGCGAAATCCACCTTCCGGGCCGCAAACCCCAGTTGCGTTTCAATGCCATACGGCGGCGTGGGCTTGACCCCCATCACTTCGGCCACCAGGTACTCGTTGCCCATGGCCATCGCCGGGTGGGTGCCCGCAGGTTCGATTGGCGCGACCCCAGCGGGTGGCTGGCTCAGATAGGTGGGTGCGCCGCCGTCATTGAAGAAAAACGGCGTTTGGGCGGTATCGACGGCCGTTTCAAAAATCTCTTTGATGAACAGCGGTGCAGCAAGCTGGGTTTCGGGCACGGGTTTTTGACTCCTGCATGTTTTGGTTTGGTCACGCTGTCAATCCGGCCCCAAGCAGGCCACAAAAGATGTTACCAGGGGTTTCAATTCGGCGTATGACCGTGCTTGAGACCGGACCGCAAGCCCCGCATCCAGAAACAGCGCACTCGGTGACTCGGAACGTGAAGGGCCAGCCGCCGCCTTCATGCTGAGAAGAAGAGGTTCTGCCGTGCGTCAGGGATTGGCGCAGGAGTCGTCCAGCCCCGCCATCCCCGCCACTTTCTGCAAGCGCGAGCGCTTGTCCATGCAGGCTTGGCGCTGGGTCTCGGCTGCCTTTTGCTGGGCCAGACGCGCGGCTCTGGCGCGTTCGGCCTGCCAATGCGCCACCCGCTCGCGGATCTGCGGTATGGCGGCCAGCGCTGCCTTTTCTCCTTCGACGATGGCGATGGCGCGCTGGCTGAAGTCGGCCGAGCCCAGGTCGAGCACCTTGGGTCGGATGATCACGTCGGCCCGCGCCAGCTCGGCCTGACCGAGCTTCTGGCCCATGATGGCAATCGACTGGTTCAGCGTGCCCAGCATGTCGCCCGGCGCCTTGCCTCGGGCCTTGCTGGAAATGTCCACGGCAATCACCACATCGGCGCCCAATTGGCGCGCTGCATCCACCGGAACCGGGCTGACCACGCCGCCGTCCACGAAATGGAATTTGCCAATGCTGACCGGCTGGAATACGCCAGGTACGCTGCTCGACGCGCGCACCGCCTGCCCCGTATTGCCGCGTGAGAACGCGGTGCGTTCGCCATCTTCCAGCCGCGTCGCAACGGCCACAAAAGGCTTGGCGAGTTGCTCCAGCGGCTTGCGGTGCACCTGCTCGTTCACATAGTCCTCCAGCTTCTGGCCCAGCACCAGGCCGCCAGAGGACCACTGCAAGTCACGGATATTGGCCTCGTCCATGGCGATGGCCGTTTCCTGCAACTCAAACGCATTCAGGCCGCTGGCGTACAGCGCGCCCACCACACTGCCGGCACTGGTGCCCGCCACCACCGCCGGCGCGAAGCCATTGGCCTCCAGCATCTTGATGACGCCGATGTGCGCAAACCCCTTGGCGGCGCCGCCTCCGAGGGCGATGCCGATTTTGATGGGCGGTGCGGCAGGCGTAGTTGCCGTGGCATCGGGAACGGCCATCGGTGCGTTGGGCGGCGAACTGCTGCAGGCGGCCAGGAAGGCCAAGAGCAGAGACGCTAGTAGGCGCGAAAAGAGGGTCAGGCGCATTCTGAAAAATGGTGTTGTCACATTAAGCGTGAAGGCGTTGAACTGTCGTAGACATCGCCAGAAAATCAATTTTGATAGCTGGTTGCGACCACCCCATAAGCGCTAGAGGCCTATTTTCCACTAAAAAATCGCCTCAAGCATCCTTCAAAAACCGCACAAACGTCTTGCGAAATTTGGCCACCTTCGGCCCCACCACAGCCGCGCAGTAGCCCTGGTTGGGGTTTCGCGCGTAGTAGTCGTCGTGGTAGGGCTCAGCGGCGCTCCAGTTGGAAAGCGGCGCGACTTCGGTGGTGATGGGTGCGTCATAGATGCCCTCCGCCGCCATTTCCTTGAGCATCTGGCGGGCCAGTTCGCCCTGGGCTTCGGTCTCGTAATAGATGCCGCTGCGGTACTGCGTGCCTACGTCGTTGCCCTGGCGGTTGAGCTGCGACGGGTCGTGCGTGGCGAAGAAGATTTCCAATATCTCGCGCAGGCTGATCACGGCGTCGTCAAACTGCAGGCGCACGACTTCGGCGTGGCCGGTGTGGCCGGTGCACACCTGCTCGTACGTGGGGTTTTGCGCATGGCCGTTGGAATAGCCGCTTTGCACGTCGGTCACGCCGCGCACGCGGTCAAATACCGCTTCGGTGCACCAGAAGCAGCCGCCGGCCAGGGTGATGGTCGACGTTCCGGTTAAGGTGGCGGCACCGGGTTGGTTGTCTGGGTGGTCCATGGCGTCAAGCTCCTTCATATTGCTCTTGATTTCACTGGGCGGGATGCCAGTCGTTGACCCATACCAGTGCCGGGTTGTCCGCATGGTCCACCAGCATGCGTCGCACCCGCTCCTGCCAGAGCTGTGCAAAGCGCTCCAGCTCTGCGCTGTTGGCCTGCTCGGAAAATGCCTTGGCGACCAGCGGCCTCATCTCATCGGGCCAGGGGACTATGGCGCTATCGTGGTGCACGGTGACGGCCTTGCCGGTGTCGCGGCGGCGCATGCCCAGAACGCCGTCCACGTCGGCACCAAAGGTCAGCAGGTTTTTTCGTGCGAAAAGGGCCAGGCTGCCAGCGCCTGGAAACCCGGTTTCAGGAGCAGCCCCCGTCACCAGTTGCACCACCGAGGCAATGACCCCCGTTACACCACTGCCCGGCGCGCCGTGCATGAAGACTTCCACATCGCCCCGTACGGGCGTCTCACTCCCATACAGTGCGCGCAGGCCGTGCAAGG
>JAGNYI010000027.1:30608-41423 GCA_017985015.1 Giesbergeria sp.
GTCACCAGTTGCACCACCGAGGCAATGACCCCCGTTACACCACTGCCCGGCGCGCCGTGCATGAAGACTTCCACATCGCCCCGTACGGGCGTCTCACTCCCATACAGTGCGCGCAGGCCGTGCAAGGCCATGAGGTAGGCGCCGGCCACCGTGGGGCATGAGTGGCCCGCCAGGCGCACCACATCGGTGTAGCAATATTCAATGAGGCCGTGGCGGGCCGCGCCCAGAAACTGGGCCAGTGGGTCGCGCACCGTGATCACGGGCGCCTTTGCATAAAACTCCGGAAATCCCTGGTCTCGTGTTTCGGTCATGGTGCCTCTTTCGTGCTGTGGATGCGGCAGCGCACGCGCCGTGCCGGAATCGTAAACACTTCTGCCGACTTGCCCGCAATGGGGCTATTGCCCGCAAGCGGCATGATTGACCCGCGTGGGCGGCTTTGTTATATTACTAACCAGTCAGTCAGTAAACAAATCGTGCCTACGCCCCTCCCCTCCTCCCCGCCAGCGCCCAAGCGTGAACGCCGCAAGGAAGCACGCCCTGGCGAGCTGCTGGAGGCTGCACTCGACCTGTTTGTGGAAAAAGGCTATGCCGCCACGCGGGTGGAAGAGGTGGCGGCGCGGGCTGGGGTCTCCAAGGGCACCTTGTTCCTGTATTTTCCCAGCAAGGAAGATCTGTTCAAGGCCGTGGTGCGCGAGAGCATCGTGGGGCGCTTTGCCGAATGGTCCACGCAAATGGATGAGTTCGCCGGCAGCACGGGTGAGATGCTGCGCGCCTGCTATCAGGCCTGGTGGGAGCGCATTGGCAGCACGCGCGCCTCGGGCATCACCAAGCTGATGCTGTGCGAGGCGGGAAATTTCCCCGAGATCGCCCAGTTCTACCAGCGCGAGGTCATCGAACCGGCGCAGCAACTGATTCACCGTGTGCTGGCACGCGGCATGGCCACGGGTGAGTTTCGCGCGGTCGACCCGGTGTACGCGGTGCACGGCATCATTGCGCCGCTGATGTTTTTGATGCTTACCAAGCACTCCATGGGTGCTTGCGTGCCCAATGCGGATGATTTCGACCCCCAGGTCTTCATCGACCACCAGATCGACGGTCTGCTCTATGGCCTGTGCGTGCGTCCAGCGCCGGCTGCCCCTACCTCTCTTTCACGCTGACACCATGAAACGTTGGATTCCCTGGATAGCCGTGGCCATCGTCGTCGCCGTGGTCGCCGCGGGCGCCTTGCGGGCGATTGCGGCGCGCAAGGCGCAGCAACAAACTGCCAGCAGCGCGCGCGCCGAACGCGTGGTGATGGACATTGCCCCCGGCGAGGTCATCGCGCTGCGCGCGCGCTCTCTCACACAGGGAATTCCCATCTCGGGGGCCGTGCGCGCCGTGCAGTCGGCCACCATCAAGGCGCGGGTCGCCGGGGAACTGCAGGGTCTGAGCCTGCGCGAAGGCGACCGCGTGCAGGCAGGCCAGGTGGTGGCGCGCATTGACACCACCGAAACCCAGGCGCGCGTACGCCAGGCGCAGCAGCAGGCCGACGCGGCGCGGGCGCAGGTGGCGATCAGCCAGAGGCAGTTCGACAACAACCAGGCGCTGGTGGCGCAAGGCTTCATTTCGAAAACGGCGCTCGACACCTCGCGCGCCAGCCTGGACGCCGCCAAAGCCAGTTACCAGGCGGCCGTGGCCGGAGCCGACGTGGCGCGCAAGTCGCTGGCCGACACCGTCCTCAAGAGCCCGATTGACGGCATGGTGGCGCAACGTCTGGTGCAAAACGGCGAACGTGTGGCAGTAGAAGCGCGCATTCTCGAAGTGGTCGATTTGTCGAACCTGGAAGTGGAAGCCTTGGTGCCCGCCGCAGAGGCCACCCAGGTGCGCGTGGGCCAGACGGCCACGCTGGCGCTGGAGGGCACGCAGCAAAGTCTGCAGGCGCGCGTGGTGCGCATCAGCCCCAGCGCGCAAGCCGGCTCGCGCGCGGTGCCGGTGTACCTCGCCATTGCCAATATGGGCGCCCTGCCCGGCCTGCGCCAGGGGGTTTTTGTGCAGGGCACGATCGCAGCCGGAACCGTACAGGCGCTTGCCGTACCGCTGGACGCCGTGCGCACCGACCAGGCCGATCCTTATGTGCAAGTGGCTGAAGGCAGCCAGGTGGCGCATCGCGCGGTGCAGACGGGCAAGCGCGTCCAGATCGATGGCGCGACCTGGGTGGCGGTGCAAGGCGTACCCGAAGGCAGCAAGGTTCTTACGGCACGCGTGGGTGCCCTGCCTGTGGGCACGGCGCTGAAGCTCCCGGCCGACACGCCCGCCGCTCTCGCCGCTCCCGCCGCTCCCGCAGCCAGCGCCCCTGTGCCCACGGCCTCGGCCGCCCACTGAACGCAGGCAGCGCCGCCATGTGGTTCACCCAAGTCAGCCTTCGCAACCCCGTGTTCGCCGCGATGGTGATGCTTGCCTTCGTGGTGCTGGGGGTTTTTTCCTACCAGCGGCTCAAGGTAGATCAGTTTCCCGACATTGATTTTCCGGTGGTGGTGGTCACGGCCGAATACCCCGGTGCCTCGCCAGAAATTGTCGAGAGCGAAGTCACCAAGAAGATTGAGGAAGCGGTCAATTCGGTGGCGGGCATCAATGCCCTCACCTCGCGCAGCTACGAAGGCAGCGCGGTGGTCATCATCGAGTTTCAGCTCCATATCGACGGCCGCAAGGCGGCCGAAGACGTGCGCGAAAAGGTAGCCATCGTGCGCCCGCTGCTGCGCGACGAGGTCAAGGAGCCGCGCGTGCTGCGTTTTGACCCGGCCAGTCGGCCGGTCTGGTCGCTGGCCGTGCTGCCCGAGGCCGGCGCGGTCCAGCCGCTCTCGCCGCAGGCGCTGACCACCTGGGCCGACCAGACGCTGAGGAAGCGCCTGGAGAACGTGCGCGGCGTGGGCGCGGTGAACCTGGTGGGCGCCACGCGGCGCGAGATCAACATCTACCTGCAGCCGCAAGCGCTGGAGGCGTTTGGCATCACGCCCGAACAGGTGGTGAACGCGGTGCGCAGCGAAAACCAGGATCTGCCCCTGGGTGCCATCCGCTCGCTGAACCAGGAGCGCGTGGTGCAGATCGACGCGCGGATGCAGCGGCCTGAGGATTTTGGCCGCATCATCGTCGCCCGAAAGGGATCGGGAGCCGCTGGCCAAGCCAGCGGGGGCGCACCGGTGCGCATCGAACAGGTGGCGCGGGTGGAAGATGGCGCCGAAGAGGTCGAGAGCCTGGCGCTCTACAACGGCCAGCGCACGCTGCTGCTGTCGGTGCAGAAGGCCCAGGGCGAGAACACCATCGAAGTGGTAGACGGCCTGAATGCGGCCGTGGCCGCGCTGCGCGCCGAGCTGCCCGCAGGCGTGCGGCTGGAGACCATAGGGGACAGCGCGCGCCCGATTCGCGTGGCGGTGGAAAACGTGCGCGAGACGCTGATCGAAGGCGCGGCGCTCACGGTGCTGATCGTCTTTCTGTTCCTCAACTCATGGCGCTCGACGGTCATTACCGGTCTGACACTGCCGATCTCCATCATCGGCACCTTTTTGTTCATGTACTGGTTTGGTTTCACCATCAACATGATCACGCTGATGGCGCTCAGCCTGTGCGTGGGCCTGCTGATTGACGACGCGATTGTGGTGCGCGAGAACATCGTGCGCCACGTGCAGATGGGCAAGGGGAGCTTTGCCGCTGCCATGGAGGGCACGCAGGAGATTGGCCTTGCGGTGCTGGCCACCACGCTGTCCATCGTGGCGGTGTTCCTGCCGATTGGCTTCATGGGCGGCATCATTGGCAAGTTTTTTCACGAATTCGGCATCACCATCGTCGCCGCGGTGCTGATCTCGATGTTCGTCAGCTTCACGCTCGACCCCATGCTGTCGTCGCTTTGGGAAGATCCCAGCATTCATGCGCATGGCAAGCGGGCGGTAGACCGCAGCTGGTATGGCCGCACCATTGGCCGCGTGACGGGCTGGTTCGACGACGCCACGGAAAGCCTGGCACAGGGTTATCAGAAGGTACTGGGCTGGGCGCTGGTGCACAAGCTGAAAACCTTGGCGCTGGCGCTGGGCATTTTTGTGCTGAGCATTTTCATGGTGCCGCTGCTGGGCACCGAATTCGTTCCCGCCGCCGATTTTTCTGAAACCACGATCAATTTCTATACCCCGGTCGGCTCGTCGCTGGAGGCCACCGAGGCCAAGGCGCGCCAGGTGGAAGCCGTGGTGCGCGAGTTTCCCGAGGTGCGCTACACGCTGGCCACGCTCAACACCGGCAGCGCGCAGGGCAAGATTTACGGCAGCATTTACGTGCGCCTGACGGACCGCAAAGACCGAAAGCGCGACGTGGGCACCATGTCCGCCGTGCTGCGCGAGCGCCTGCACCAGATTGCCGGTATCACCATCACGCACGTCGGCCTGCTCGACCCGGTCGGCGGACAAAAGCAGATCGAGTTTTCGCTGCAGGGGCAGGATTTGCAGGAACTTGAACGCCTGACCCGCCAGGTGACGGCGCGGCTCAAGGACATCCCCGGCCTGGTGGATCTTGACTCCAGCCTGAAAGCAGAAAAACCGGTGATTGCCGTGGACCTGCGGCGCGACGCGGCTTCCGACCTGGGTCTCTCGGTGGGCCCCGTCGCGGCCAGCCTGCGCACCCTGATTGCCGGACAGACGGTGGGCAACTGGCGCGCGCCCAACGACGAGACCTACGACGTGAACGTGCGCCTGGCGCCTGAGGCGCGCGCCACACCAGCGCAGATCGAACGCCTGCCCTTTACCTTGGCAGCGGCCGATGGCGGCACGCGCACGGTGCGGCTCGGCCAGGTGGCGCAGGTGCGCGAATCCACCGGGCCCAACCAGATCAACCGGCGCGACATGACGCGCGAAGTGGCCATCAACGCCAACGTCTACCACCGGTCTACCGGCGAAGTGTCGGCCGACATCCGCAAGGTGCTTGACCAGACTTCGTTTCCGCCGGGCTACCGCTACCAGTTTGGCGGCTCCACCAAGAACATGGCCGAGGCCTTTGGCTACGCCATTTCAGCGCTGTTGCTGGCCATCGTGTTCATCTACATGATTCTGGCGAGCCAGTTCAAGAGCTTTCTGCAGCCCCTGGCGCTGATGACGGCGCTGCCGTTGACCCTCATTGGCGTGGTGCTGGCCTTGCTGATCTTTGGCTCGGCGCTTTCCATGTTCTCCATCATTGGCGTGGTGATGCTGATGGGACTGGTCACCAAAAACGCCATCTTGCTGGTGGACTTTGCCATCCGCTCGCGCGAGGAACATGTGGGCGACGACGGCACGGTGCAGGCCGGCCTGCCGCGCTCCGAGGCGCTGCTGCTGGCGGCGCGCGTACGGCTGCGCCCCATTCTGATGACGACGCTGGCCATGATCTTCGGCATGCTGCCCCTGGCCTTTGCCATGAGCGAAGGCTCGGAGCAGCGCGCTCCCATGGGCCAGGCCGTGATTGGTGGCGTCATTACCTCGTCGCTGCTGACTTTGGTGGTGGTGCCCGTCGTGTACTGCTATATGGACGACTTGGCCAGCTGGCTGCGGCGCAAATGGCGCGGGGCCAGCGCCTAAAATCAAGGGTTTGCCCTGAATGTCCTTTTTTGCTCTTCCTTTCGGAGACACACCATGAACTTTCCCCTGAACTCGTCTGCCGACAAGTCCGACGCGCTGGAGCAGGCGCGCTACAACATGATCGAGCAGCAGATCCGCACCTGGAACGTCTACGACGGCCAGACCCTCGACGTCCTGGGCCGCGTGCGCCGCGAAGAGTTCGTGCCGCTGGCCTATCGCAGCCTTGCCTTCATGGATTTTGAGATTCCGTTGCGCGGCAACGCCGAAGAGGCTGTGCGCAAGGGCGAATGCATGCTGGCACCCAAGGTGGAGGCGCGCTTGCTGCAGGACTTGCTGCTTGGGCCCAACGACCGCGTGCTCGAAATCGGCGCCGGATCAGGCTACATGGCGGCCTTGCTGGCGCAATTGGCCGACCAGGTGGTGAGCCTGGAGATCGAACCCGAACTGGCCGCCATGGCGCAGGACAACCTGCAGCGCGCTGGCGTGCGCAATGCTGCGGTGCGCGTGGGCGATGGGTCGGAGCCGATTCCCGATGGCCCGTTTGACGTCATTTTGCTCAGCGGCTCCGTCGCTTGCGTGCCGCAGGAACTGCTCGCGCTGCTGCGCGACGGCGGGCGCTTGGCCGCCATCGTCGGTGAAGACCCCATGATGCGCATGACACTGGTGCGCCGACATGGTGAACGCTTTGAAACCACCCTGCCCTGGGACACCGTGGCGCCGCGCCTGCGCAACTTCCCCGAACCGTCGGGTTTTCGCTTTTAAGCGCCGCGATGGTCGAACAGGTTCGTCCCAGCGCCTTGGCTGCGTGGATTGCGGCCGGGCCCGCAGGCGCCGTCCCGCTGGTGCTCGACGTGCGCGAGCCCTGGGAGGTGGCGCTGGCCAGCATCCAGCCCGCCGGCTTTGAGCTGCGTGCCATTCCGATGTCCAGCGTGCCGGCGCAACTGGCGGCACTGGACCCGGAGCGGCCTGTGGCTTGCTTGTGCCACCACGGCGCGCGCAGCCAGAACGTGGCACTGTTTCTGGAACGAAGCGGCTTTGAGCGCGTGGCCAATATTGCGGGCGGCATCAATGCCTGGTCTGGCGAATGCGACCCAGCGGTGCCGCGCTACTGAAGCGCCTTTTTTCGATTTTCTTTTTCGAACTGCTTTTCTCGAAAGAACCCCATGCATCCGATCCGGCTTGTCTCCCTGTCACTGGCTCTGGCAGCCGCGTTCGGGGCGCCCGCTCGTGCCCAAAGCCTGCTGGAACTGGTGCAGTCGGCCAGCGAGATCGATTCGAGCTGGCAATCGGCTCGGGCGCAGCTCGACGCCGCCGAAGGCCGTGCCGGCCAGGCGCGCGCCGGCCTGCTGCCCAGTGCCGGATTGTCGGCGGGTTGGTCCGTGGCCGATACCCAGGTGTCGCGCCCGCCGGTGGGAGCCCATCCGGTGACGCAGAGTCTGGCCATCAGCGCTTCGCAGCCCTTGTTTCGTCCTGCCAATGCCATTGCCTACCAGCAGGGCAAGCGCGGCATCGATCTGGCGCGGGTACAGCTCGATGGCGCCACGCAGGATTTGCTGGTGCGCGTGAGTCAGGCCTATTTCGACGTGCTGGCGGCGCAGGACACGCTTGCCTCCGTGCGGGCGCAGAAGTCGGCCGTGGATGAGCAACTGGCCTTTGCCAAGCGCAATTTTGAAGTTGGCACTTCCACCATCACCGATTCGCGCGAGGCGCAAGCGCGTTTTGACCTGGTGCGCGCCCAGGAGATCGCGGCCGAGAATGATCTGCGCGTCAAGCTTCTGGCGCTGGAACAAGTGAGCGGACGCTCCAACGCCGATCCGGTGCCCCTCGCCCAGCCCGCGCGCCTGCCCGAGCCCACGCCCGAAAGCGTGATGGTCTGGGTGCAGACCGCGCAGACCGAGCAGCCCCAGGTGCGCGCCGCCGCCATCGCGCTTGACGTGGCCCGCCTGGAAACCAAAAAGGCCGAAACCGGCCATCTGCCCACCGTGGACCTGCAAGCCGGATACAGCGTCGCGCATTATCCGCGTGGCACCATCACGGCGCCCAGCTTGAACTCGCGCACCACCAATGCCAGCGTGGGTGTGGCCCTCAACGTGCCGCTCTTTGCCGGCTTCGCCGTCCAGAACCGCGTGCGCGAAACTCTGGCGCTCGAAGAAAAGGCGCGCGCCGATCTGGAAACCACGCGCCGCGCCATTGCACAGACCACGCGCGCCGCGTACTTCGGCCTCGAATCGGGCCGCGGACAGGTAGATGCACTGGAAGCCGCCGAACGCTCCAGCAAGAGCGCGCTGGAAGCCAACCAGCTTGGCTACCAGGTGGGGGTGCGCATCAACATCGACGTGCTCAATGCCCAAAGCCAGCTCTTCCAGACGCAGCGCGACCTGGCCCAGGCGCGCTACAACGTGCTGCTGGGCACGCTCAAGCTGCGCCAGGCGGCGGGTACGCTTGGTATGGACGACGTGCGCAAAGTAGATGATTTATTGGTAAAAAAAGCCCCTTAGCGCAATACCATCAAGCGCTTGTAGCTATAAAAATGATAGTGGTAAGGGTATAAATCAGCGGTTCAGGGCATAGGAACCATATTCCTTCAAGCGACTTTGGAGTCCTCTTGTCTGATGCATTGAACGGGGTCTCGCGCGCGCCAAAGCCGCTCGTCATCGTCAGTACCACCGGGACCGGGGGCGACATACAGCCCTTCATCCGTGTGGCCCAGGGCCTGTGCGAGCGGGGGCACCGCGTCCTGCTCCTGGTGCCAAAGTTTCATGAAGAGGCTGCCGAGGCATCCGGTGTGCCTTACGAAACCATGGGCACGCGGGAAGAATTTCAGGCATTGCTCAACAACCCCGACCTCTGGGACGAACGCAAGGGATGGGGGGTCATCTGGAGCGGCGTGATTCCCCATCTCGAAGGTCTGCGCAAGCTCATTCAACGCTTGTCCACCCATGGGCCCTGCGTGGTGCTGAGTCATCCCATTCTGGTTCCCGTGGCGGCGTTGGCAAGGTCGGTGCGACCCGATCTGCACATCGTGGCCGCCTACCTGGCGCCCTCCAATTTGTGCAGCAGCCACGACCTGTTGGCCATCGGTTCATTGGGCATTGCACCGTGGATTCCGCTGTCCTGGCGGCAGTCCCTCTGGCGCCTGATCCACAAGGTATGGATCAACCCGACCTGTCTGCCCAGCTTGAACACCGCGCGAAGCAAGCACGGCTTGCCCCAAGTGCCGCACTTCTTCGAGCACATGTTGAAGGTGCCCAACGCTTCTGTGGGTCTGTTTCCAGACTGGTTTGCCGCAGTGCAACCGGACTGGCCGCAGCCGTTCTTCGCTGGGAATTTTTTGCGTGCCCCGATGCAGCCCACGGCGACAACACCGCTGCCGCCGGGCCTGGAGCAATTTTTGTCGGATGGGGATCGGCCCATCGTTTTCACCCCGGGGACGGGCCACCAGCATGCTGCGCGCTATTTCGCCACCGCTGCGCAGGCATTGAAACGGTTGGGACGGCGCGGCCTGTTCGTTACCCCGCATAGCGCCCAACTGCCCCATCCCTTGCCCGCCAACATCCTGTGGCAAGCCCATGTGCCGTTCACGCTGCTGCTGCCACGCGTTGCGGCTGTCGTGCACCACGGGGGCATAGGAACCACGGCCGAGGCTTTTCGTGCTGGGGTGCCCCAATTGGTCGTGCCGTTTGCCTACGACCAATTCGACAACGGCCTGCGCGCCAAGCGCTTGGGGGTCGCGGACGTGCTGGTCGCCAAACGCTTGTCCGTCCGGCGCATGCAGCGGAAATTGGCGCACTTGGTTGCCTCGCCGGAGGTAAGCCGTGCCTGCCTCGCTGTAGCCAAAATGATGCAACAAGGCCCAGAAATGCCTTGGCTGCTGGATCGCATTGAGGCAGCACTGGGTATAGCCACGGAAAACGAGGAAGCCGGGTTGGACGGGCCGACTTAGGCGTATTGCTGGGCGTGCCTGCAGTCCCCTGGGTGATCAAGCTGTGGTTGGACCTTGCGGATGTGCATGCAGCATGGTGTCGAGCGCCAGCGCCGAGTGCGCATAGGCTGCGCCCGCGCGCATCTCGGCCGACACCCAGATGGCTTCCATGATCTCGGCTTGCGTGGCACCCGCTTTGAGCGCCGCCTGCGTGTGCCCGCGAATGCAGTACGGGCACTGCGTCACATGTGCCACCGCCACGGCAATCAGTTGCTTGGTCTTGCTCGGCAATGCGCCTTCGGCAAATACGGCAGCGCTAAAAGCCTTGAAGGCGTTGAGAGGTTCAGGCGCCAGTTCGCGGCGCTTGCGTGCGATGTCGGGGCCGGGGTGGGGGTAGAGGGATTCGTCCATGGGAAACGCCTTTCAAAACGGAGATCGGTCAGGCTGCGTGGGCCTTGGGTGGCTGGTAGCTGCCGGCCTCGGAGCGAAACGGGATCGCCAGGCGGTTCCAGCCGTTGATGGCGACGATGGCGAGGGTCAGGTCCACCAGCGCCTTTTCGTCGAACTGGCGGCGCACCTCGTCATACAGCGCATCGGCAACACCATGCGCGCCGAGTTGCGTCACGGCCTCTGCCCAGGCCAGCGCGGCGCGCTCGCGTTCGGAATAGAAGCTGGTTTCCCGCCAGGCGGGCAGCAGGTACAGGCGCTGCTCGGTCTCGCCGGCGGCGCGCGCGTCCTTGGTGTGCATGTCCAGGCAGTAGGCGCAGCCGTTGATTTGCGACACGCGCGTCTTCACCAGTTCCAGCAGGCTGTGCTCCAGGCCAGACTGGCGCACGTAGTTCTCCAGCCCCAGCATGGCCTGGAAGGCGGCTGGAGCGGCTTGTTTGTAATCAAGGCGTTGTTGCATGGAATGTTCCTTAAAACTACAGGGTTGGGCGGTTTGCATGCCCCTCATGGCGGCGCTGCGCCGCTGGGTGCCAGCAGCAAGGCACGCACCACCACCGCGTTGTTGTGGGCTTCGTCGTGTGCGCCATAGACCAGGGTCACGGTGCTGCGGCGCGCCCGTGCACGCAAGGCGTCCAGCGCCTCAGCCTGGGTTTGCAGCTCGATTGCATAGCGTTTTTGGAACTCGGCCCAGCGCGCCGGCTCGTGGCCAAACCATTGGCGCAGTGCCGTGCTGGGCGCAAGCTCCTTGGCCCATTGGTCCAGCGCCAGAGCTTCCTTCTTGACGCCGCGCGGCCACAAGCGGTCGATAAGGACACGCACGCCGTCTTCCGGCGCGGGCGGTTCGTAGGCGCGCTTGATCAGCACATGGCTGGCAGG
>JAGNYI010000028.1 GCA_017985015.1 Giesbergeria sp.
CATCTGTGTGCTGCCCGGACCGTAAATCTGCGTAAAGAAGTGTGCGAAATCAGGCAGTCGGAAGGATTTTGCTGCGCTGCGCCCAGTCTGTGGGGTCAAACCCCGTGGTGATGTCGCCGTTCGGCCACTCAACCACGGGTCTGCGGATGGCGCTGGGATGTGCCAGCAGCAGTGCCTGCGCCTGTGTATCGCCCGTCACGGCTGACTGCGCGGCGGGGGCCAACTGGCGCCAGGTGGTTCCCTTGCGGTTGACAAGCTCCTTGTGGCCCAGCGCCTTAAGCCAGCGCGCCAGCGCGTCTTGCGGCACGCCGGACTTCTTGAAATCATGGAACTCGTAGGACACGCCCCGGCCAGACAGCCAGGCGCGTGCCTTGCGCACGGTATCGCAGTTGGAGAGGCCGTAAAGCACAGGGTTTTTCATGCATCCATCATGGCCCAAACCGCGACTCGGAGGACAATCGCGCCCCGTATGCCAGCAACTCCACCTCTTACCCTTCAGGATTGGCTCGCCCACTGCGAGCGCATCCATCCGCAGCAGATCGACCTGGGCCTGGAGCGCGTGCGCGCAGTGGCCGAGCGACTCAATCTGCATTTTGATTGCCCCGTGATTACCGTCGCCGGGACCAATGGCAAGGGTTCGACCTGCGCCATGATCGAGGCGGTGGCGCTCCAGGCCGGCTACCGCACCGGCGTTTACACCTCGCCGCACCTGGTGCATTTCGAAGAGCGCTGCCGCATTCATGGCGAATCGGTAAGTGCTTCTGAGTTGATAGCAAACTTTGAAGCTGTAGAGAGCGCTAGAGGCCAAAATGGCCAAGAAATTTCGCTCAGCTACTTTGAATTCACGACGCTGGCCATCCTGCGCCTGATGAGTCTGGCAAAGCTGGACCTTGCCATTCTGGAAGTCGGGCTGGGTGGCCGGCTGGATGCGACGAACATCGTGGATGCCGATTGCGCGGTCATTACCAGCATCGACATGGACCACACCGAATACCTCGGACCTGACCGTGAAAGCATCGGGCGTGAGAAGGCGGGCATCATGCGCACCGGCCGCCCGGCCATCGTCTGCGACCCGATGCCGCCGCAGAGCGTGGTGGACCATGCACGCGAAATTGGCGCTGACCTCTGGCGTTTTGGCCATGATTTCAACTTTTCCGGTGACAAGCAGCAATGGAACTGGGCTGGCCGGGGTCGCCGCTATGCCGGCATGGCCTATCCGTCACTGCGCGGCGCCAACCAGCTGGTCAACGCCTCAGGCGCACTGGCGGCGCTTGACGCCCTGCGCGATCGGGTTCCGGTGACGGCACAGGCCGTGCGCAATGGTCTGGGCATGGTCGAGCTGGCTGGGCGGTTCCAGATCGTGCCCGGCGAGCCGACGCTGGTGCTTGACGTGGCCCACAACCCGCATGCTGTCGCGGCGCTCACGGCCAACCTGGATGCAATGCGCTTTCATCCGACGACACACGCCGTCTTCGGTGCCATGGCTGACAAAGACATCAAAGGCATGCTGGCGAGAATTGGCCTCTTGGTAGACCGCTGGTATTTCACCGATTTGCCCACTGCGCGTGCCGCCAGCGCCGCCGATCTCGCGCAACTCTGGGAAAGCTTGGCGGCCGGTCTGAGCAGACGAAAGGACATCCCAGTGAGCCTGCACGCAACGCCCCAGGAGGCGCTTGATGCGGCGGTGGCCGCGGCGGGAGCCACTGATAGAATCGTCGTTTTTGGCTCTTTCTACACGGTAGGCGGCGTCCTGGAGCATGGCACGCCCAAGTTGCAGGCCAAGCACCTTGGCTGGAGCACCAGCAAAAGCGGTGTAAGCAAGCCTTAGTTTTCTACCCATTCATGGCATTTTTCAAGATTCGCTGGCCCGGGCAACAAGCTGCAGAGGGCAAGCCTGCCAAGGTTGCACGGGCAGTGCGCGGCGAAACCGTAGAAGTCATGCGCCGGCGTGCCCGGCACCGCTTGATTGGCGCCGCCTTGCTGGTGCTGCTCGGGGTGGTGGGTTTTCCGCTGGTCTTTGACACGCAGCCACGTCCTGTTCCGATCGATACGCGCATTGAAATTCCGGACCGCGACAAAGTGGCTCCGCTGGTAGTTCCGGCACCAGCGGCCTCAGGAACGGCGTCGGTGGATGCTCCCGCCGCAGCGGAATCTGTTTCCAAGCGTGAGCCCGAGCCAAAAGTTGCCGTGCTTCCTCAGGAGAAGGCGCCTGCACCTGCTGCCGCGGTTGTGCCGCACAAGGAGCCATCCCCTGCGGCTTTTGTAGAGGCGCGCCCGCAGCCGCTCCATACCAAGCCCGAGGCGAGCACATCGACGCCGCCCCAGGTGGCGTCGCTGAGTGAAGCCGAGCGCGCACGTGCCTTGCTCGAAGGGCGGTCGGGCAAAACACCGGCAGCGGCTTCGCCCGCCCCAGTGGCGGCTGGAGGGGAGCGTTTCATCGTTCAGGTGGGCGCTTTTTCCGAGGAATCCAAGGTGCGTGAGGCGCGGCAAAAGCTCGAGCGTGCGGGTTTGACGACCTACACCCAGGTGGTTGAAACCAAAGACGGCAAGCGAACACGGGTGCGTGTGGGCCCTTTTCAGGGGCGCGCCGAAGCGGAAAAGGCCACAGCCAAGATCAAAGGCCTTGGCTTGCCGGCTTCCATCCTGAGTCTGTGAGGACGGCGCTGCCCAACATGCACGAAGTGCCTGCATTGCAATGGGCTGCCCTCGACTGGATCTTGCTCACCGTGGTCCTTGCGTCGCTCCTGCTGGGTGCCTGGCGCGGTCTGGTGTATGAGGTCTTGTCCCTGTTGGCTTGGGTGGCGGCATTTTTTGTTGCCCAGTGGTTCGCAGCGGACGTAGCTGCCTGGCTGCCCCTGGGTGATTCGGCGGAGCCTGTGCGGTACGCAGCCGGCTTCGTCGGGGTTTTTGTCGCGACCTTGTTTGCGTGCGGCATGGTGGCTTGGCTGGCGAAGAAGCTGATTGAAGCGGTGGGTTTGCGTCCGGTAGATCGGGTGTTGGGCGCTGTTTTTGGCGTCGTGCGGGCCGGTGTACTGCTGCTTGTACTGGGCGTGGTGGCCCAATTGACACCTATAGGGAAAACGGCTTGGTGGCTGGAATCGGCAAGCGCGCCGCGCATTGCGCAGATGCTGCAGAATTTGCGCCCCGCTTTGCCGGAGCAGTTCGGGAAAATGCTGCCTGCATGATATGCGGGGAGCGTGAGGTTGGCCATGCTGGCCGAGTGTGCGCAATGCGGGCCAAGGCCTGCGAACGGATGGAATGAGCTATGTGTGGAATTGTCGGTGTCGTCAGTGGGGCTCCCGTCAACCAGCTGATCTACGACGCATTGCTGCTTTTGCAGCACCGTGGACAGGATGCAGCCGGCATCGTCACGCAGGAAGAGCGAAAGTTCTTTATGCACAAGGCCAAGGGCATGGTGCGCGACGTGTTTCGCACCCGCAATATGCGGGCGCTTCCTGGAAACTCGGGCCTGGGTCAGGTGCGCTACCCGACCGCTGGCAACGCGTTCAGCGAAGAGGAGGCGCAGCCCTTTTATGTGAACGCCCCATTTGGCATTGTGCTGGTGCACAACGGCAATCTGACCAATGCGGACGTACTGCGCGCCGAGCTGTTTTCGACGGACCACCGCCATACCAATACCGACAGCGATTCGGAGGTGCTGCTCAACGTCTTTGCCCATGAACTGGAACACGCCACCCGGGGCGTACCCTTGCAACCCGACAACGTCTTCAAGGCGGTCCGCGCGGTGCACAAAAGGGTTCGCGGCTCCTACGCCGTGATTGCGTTGATCGCGGGCCACGGACTGGTCGCTTTTCGTGACCCCTATGGCATCCGTCCGCTGTCGATGGGGCGCAGCGCCGAAGGTGCCGTTGTGTTTGCCAGCGAGTCGGTGGCCATCGAGGGCACTGGCCATGAATTTCAACGCGACGTGGCGCCCGGCGAGGCGTTGTTCGTCGATCTGGCCGGAAACCTCAGCGCGCAGCAGTGTGCCGAGACAACGCAACACTTTCCCTGCGTGTTCGAGTATGTGTATCTGGCGCGGCCCGATTCGGTCCTCGACGGTATTTCGGTGTACCAGGCGCGCCTCAATCTCGGCGCGTCTTTGGCCAAGCGGGTGGTTTCCACGGTGCCGCCCAGCGACATCGACGTCATCATTCCGATTCCCGAGTCGAGCCGCCCCAGCGCTACGCAGTTGGCTCACCTCCTGGGTGTGCCGTACCGTGAAGGATTCGTCAAGAACCGCTACGTGGGACGCACCTTCATCATGCCTGGGCAGGAAGTGCGCAAGAAATCCGTGCGCCAGAAGCTCAACGTGATTGCCAGCGAGTTCAAGGGCCGCAATGTCTTGCTCGTGGACGACTCCATCGTTCGCGGCACCACCAGCCGCGAGATCGTGCAGATGGCCCGCGAGGCGGGCGCACGCAAGGTGTACCTGGCGAGCGCCGCGCCTCCGGTGCGCTACCCGAATGTCTACGGAATCGACATGCCCACCAGCGATGAACTGGTGGCCCATGGCCGCACGGTCGAAGAGGTGCGGGCCCTGATTGGATGCGACGCGCTCATCTATCAGGACGTGGACGCGATGAAAAAGGCCGTGGGCGCAGGCAACCCCGCTTTGTCGGGTTTTGATGCCTCCTGCTTCGATGGCATTTACGTGACCGGCGACATTGGGCCCGAGGATATTGCGCGCCTCAATGCGGGTCGCAAGGGCGGGGCCGAAGACGAAGAAGACGCCTCGCGACTGGCACTGCCTAATGCAGCGGCCGCTTAAAGCATGCCTGCAATGAAAGAAAGCGCTTCATGACGGCATTCGATAGCACCGGTTTGCACTCCGACACCCTGGCGGTGCGCCAAGCAGTACCGCGCAGCCAGTTTGGCGAGCATTCTGAAGCGCTGTACCTGAGCAGCAGCTTCGTCCAGCCCGACGCCGCCACCGCAGCGCGGCGCTTTGCCGGCGAGGAAGAGGGCTACACCTATACCCGCACGGCCAATCCCACGGTGACGAGCTTCGAGCAGCGGCTGGCGGCGATGGAGCGCACGCAAGCGGCGATTGCCACGGCCAGCGGCATGTCTGCCATCTTGCTGATGTGTCTTGCGCTGCTCAAGGCCGGCGACCATGTGGTGTGCTCACAGTCGATGTTCGGCTCCACCATGAAGCTCATAGGGGGTGAACTGGCACGTTTTGGGGTGCAATCTAGTTTTGTGCCGCAAACCGACGTTGCGGCTTGGCGTGCGGCCGTTCGACCGGAAACGCGGCTGCTCTTCGCCGAGACGCCGACCAACCCACTGACAGAGCTTTGCGACATTCGAGCGCTGGCGGACATCGCGCACGAGGCCGGCGTGCTTCTGGCGGTCGACAACTGCTTCGCCTCTCCAGCGCTGCAGCGCCCTGCTGAAATGGGAGCGGATCTGGTGATTCATTCAGGCACCAAGTTTCTTGATGGTCAGGGTCGTGTGATGGCAGGCGCAGTCTGCGGCCCGCATGCGCTGATTGACGAAAAGCTCGCGCCCTTGATTCGCAGCGCTGGCATGAACCTCTCGCCCTTCAATGCCTGGGTGGTGCTCAAGGGACTTGAAACCCTGTCCATCCGCATGCAGGCGCAATGCACCAATGCGCTGGGAATCGCAAGCTGGCTTGAGTCGCACCCCGCCGTGACGCGCACCTTTTATCCTGGCCTGGCTTCGCATCCGCAGCATGGGCTGGCCATGCGCCAGCAATCGGGTCTGGGTGGCGCTGTGGTGTCGTTCGTGGTCGGTGGCGAAGACGCTGCAGCCGCGCGTGCCAGAGCCTTTCATGTGATCGATAGCACCCGCATCTGCAGCATTACAGCCAACCTGGGCGACACCAAGACCACCATCACCCACCCGGCAAGCACCTCGCACGGTCGCTTGACCGATGCGCAGCGCAGCGCTGCAGGCATCGGCCAAGGCCTGATCCGCCTTGCCGTCGGACTGGAACATATCGACGATTTGAAGGCCGACCTTGCGCGCGGCCTGGATAGCTTGAAATGAACGAACAGAAAAAGAATTTTCCCGCAGCACAAGTGCGTACGCGATTTGCTCCTTCCCCCACCGGCTTCATCCATCTGGGAAATATCCGATCGGCACTGTATCCCTGGGCGTTTGCACGATCCACCGGCGGGGATTTCATCCTGCGCATTGAAGACACCGACGTCGAGCGTTCCACGCAGGCTGCGGTGGATGTGATTCTCGAAGGACTCGATTGGCTGGGCATGGCCCCGGATGAGGGGCCGTTCTACCAGATGCAGCGCATGGACCGGTACCGCGAGGTGCTGGGACAGCTCAAGGCCAGTGGCCATGTCTACCCCTGCTATATGTCGGTCCAAGAGCTCGATGCCCTGCGCGAGCAGCAAATGGCCAACAAGGAAAAGCCCCGATACAACGGGCTGTGGCGCCCGGAGCCAGGCAAACAACTGCCTGATGTGCCGCAGGGTGTGCAGCCGGTGTTGCGCTTTCGCAATCCGCAGGGCGGAGTGGTGGCTTGGGATGACAAGGTCAAGGGCCGGATAGAAATCCGCAACGACGAGCTCGACGATCTGGTGATTGCCCGGCCTGACGGCACGCCCACCTACAACTTTTGCGTGGTGGTGGACGATATCGACATGGCGATCACGCACGTAATTCGCGGCGACGACCATGTGAACAATACCCCGCGCCAGATCAACATCTTCCTGGCCCTGGGTGCACAGCCTCCGGTGTATGCGCACCTGCCTACCGTGCTCAATGAACAGGGTGAGAAGATGAGCAAGCGCAATGGCGCCAAGCCTGTGACGCAATACCGTGACGAAGGCTATCTGGCCGACGCCATGATCAACTATCTCGCACGCTTGGGCTGGAGCCATGGTGACGACGAGATTTTCACTCGGCAGCAGTTCATCGACTGGTTCAATCTGGACCACCTCGGCCGCAGTGCAGCGCAGTTTGACGAAGCCAAACTGCGCTGGGTGAACGCCCAGCACATGAAGGCCATGGAAGACCCGGCCCTTGCAACGCTGGTGGCCGAGCAGTTGGCCAAACGCAGCACGCTCCATCTCGACCTGGCGCCGTTGCAGGCTTTCTGCGCCTTGTTCAAAGACCGTTGTGACACCACCGTGGCCCTGGCCGATTGGGCCGAGCGATTGCTGGGAGAAGAGGTTGCTGAAGCAACGCAGGAGCGAGCGCAATACGTGACGGATGCTGTGGCACCGGCGCTGGATGCATTGGCACAGGCGCTGGGTGAATGCGCCTGGGAGCGGCCGGCTATTGCAGCGGTCATCAAGAAAGTACTGGCCGATTTCGGGATGAAAATGCCGCAACTGGCGATGCCGGTCCGAGTTCTGGTGGCCGGCACGGCGCAGACACCCTCGGTGGACGCTTTGCTGGAGCTGCTTGGGCGTGAAAAAGTTGTTGCGCGCCTCAGAAAGCGTTAAAAAAGCTGTCTATAATTCAAGGCTCAGGTGATTGCTGCAGAAATGCAGTTGTTGCAGCGGTTTGGGGGGTATAGCTCAGCTGGGAGAGCGCTTGCATGGCATGCAAGAGGTCATCGGTTCGATCCCGTTTACCTCCACCAAAATTTGTTGTCGGTTCGTTCCAAGGTTTTGACCCCATCGTCTAGAGGCCTAGGACATCACCCTTTCACGGTGAGTACCGGGGTTCGAATCCCCGTGGGGTCGCCAAGTTGTAGCGCTTGGTTTGTTTGAATTGCGGTTCAGACAAGCAAAAGCTGCCTGCCAGGAGTGGTAGTTCAGTTGGTTAGAATACCGGCCTGTCACGCCGGGGGTCGCGGGTTCGAGTCCCGTCCACTCCGCCAGTTTAAAACCCTTGCAGGTCGCAGGATGTGCAAGGGTTTTTCTTTTGCCTGAAGCCAGGGGTGCAAGGAAGTTTGGGGGTATAGCTCAGCTGGGAGAGCGCTTGCATGGCATGCAAGAGGTCATCGGTTCGATCCCGTTTACCTCCACCAAAATTTGTTGTCGGTTCGTTCCAAGGTTTTGACCCCATCGTCTAGAGGCCTAGGACATCACCCTTTCACGGTGAGTACCGGGGTTCGAATCCCCGTGGGGTCGCCAAGTTGTAGCGCTTGGTTTGTTTGAATTGCGGTTCAGACAAGCAAAAGCTGCCTGCCAGGAGTGGTAGTTCAGTTGGTTAGAATACCGGCCTGTCACGCCGGGGGTCGCGGGTTCGAGTCCCGTCCACTCCGCCATATCCTTTCCAAGCCGCCTGTTTTCGAGCAAGCGGCTTTTTTTGCGTTTGGCAGTTTCTGGGGCTCAATGTACGCAGGTGATGCACCCATGTCTGCAGGTATGCTCTCGGACATGGGGCTTCTGATTGACTCATTCTGGCGCGCGGCAGCGTATTGCCTGCGTCCGCGCGTCCTGTTTCTCTCATTGCTTCCTTTGCTCATCGTAGGCCTTCTGGCGATGCTGCTGGGGTATTTTTATTGGACATCCGCAGTCACTGCGGTCGTAGGGTGGATCAACACTTCCGGCCTGATGGGGAGTTTGTGGAACTGGCTTTCCCAGTGGGGCGCCGGTGATATTCCTTCTGTCGTTGCGCCGCTGATTGTTCTGGCCGCGGTCGTCCCATTGGTGGTTGTCGTGTCGCTTCTGATCGTCTCAACCATGATGACGCCCGTGCTGGTAGCCTTGGTGGCCGAGCGGCGGTTTCCCGGGCTGGAGCGCAGGCGGGGCGCTTCGTTTTTTCGCAGTCTTCTGTGGTCGTTGTCGTCCATGCTGGTCGCGCTGCTCGCCATATTCGCGTCCATGCCTTTGTGGCTCGTTCCGCCGCTGGTGCTGGTGTTGCCACCGGTTATCTGGGGTTGGCTGACCTATCGGGTAATGGCCTTCGATGCTCTGGCCGAACATGCCGATCGCGAAGAACGAAGCAATATCCTGGAGCGGCACCGCATGGCCCTTCTCGCCATGGGTCTGATCAGCGGCTACCTGGGCGCAGCACCGGCGATCGTTTGGGCGTCTGGTGTCGTATTTGCCACAGCGTTTGTTGTGCTGATTCCATTGGGGATCTGGATCTATACGCTCGTCTTTGCGTTTTCGTCGCTCTGGTTTGCACACTATTGTCTGGCCGCACTCCAGGCGCTGCGTCAGCAAGGCAAACCGCCCACCGCCACGCCTGCTGCGCCGATTTACCCGCTACAACAACGCCTTGATCCAGGCACTCTCATTGAATGACACCCCTATTTGGCCTGATCGTCATTGGCGACGAAATTCTGTCTGGCAAACGCACTGATAAGCACCTTGCAAAAGTCATTGAAATTCTGGGCGAGCGGGGCTTGACGTTGAGCTGGGCCGAGTACGTGGGCGACGATGCTCCGCGTATCACGGCCGTGCTTCGGCGTGCGTTTGATTCGGGGGATGTGGTGTTTTGTACGGGAGGCATTGGCGCTACGCCCGATGACCATACCCGGCAGAGTGCCGCACAGGCGTTAGGTGTGTGTGCCGTGCTGCATCCAGAAGCCCGCGCACTGATCGAAGAGCGCATGCGCGAAGGCGCGCGCGAGCGGGGTGAATCGTATGAGCCTGAGCGCTCCGACAATCTCCATCGCCTCAACATGGGAGTGTTCCCCGAGGGCGCTTCCATCATTCCGAATCCGTACAACAAGATTCCGGGCTTTGCCTGCAAGGGGCGGCTGACGCCAGGGGCTGTGTATTTCGTTCCAGGGTTTCCGGTCATGGCCTGGCCCATGGTGCAATGGGTGCTCGATACTTTCTATGCACGCTGGTTTCATCTTGCGGCAAGGACCGAGCATTCGGTGGTGGTCTTTGACAGCCAGGAAGCGCAGCTCACCCCTTTGATGGAGAACCTAGAACGGCAGCATCCTGGCGTGAGCGTGTTCAGCCTGCCCAGCGTCGATCACCCTGTTCACGGACGCCATATCGAACTCGGGGTCAAAGGGCCGAGTGATCTGGTGCCTGCAGCCTGGGCAGATTTGCTTGCAGGATTGCACCAATTTGATGCAGATTTAGGCCCTGAAATGGTGCGAGAAATGTGAGTAGCTGAGAACGAGATATTACGCACCAAAAACGTGCAACTCAATGATGGAATCGGTGAGCCAGCGAACGATTGCGCAATCACAGCGATAGCCATCGCTGGCATGCAATCTGCTTTTCAGAATCCAACCCCTTTCTTAACAGTGATTACCCAGGAGATTCGGATGGCCAAGACCGTTGCAGACGTGATGAAGATGGTGAAGGAAAACGAGGTCAAGTTTGTCGACTTCCGCTTCACCGATACCCGTGGCAAACAGCACCACACCACGGTGCCCGTATCGCACTTTGATGAAGAAAAATTTGCTTCTGGCCATGCGTTTGATGGTTCGTCGATCGCCGGCTGGAAGGGCATCGAAGCGTCGGACATGCAGTTGGTTCCCGATCCCTGTTCGGCCAATATCGATCCGTTCTTTGAAGAAACGACGCTGATCATGACCTGCGACGTGATCGAGCCCAGCGATGGCAAGGCCTATGACCGCGATCCGCGTTCCATTGGCAAGCGTGCAGAGGCCTATCTCAAGGCGTCGGGTCTGGGCGATACAGCATTTTTTGGTCCTGAGCCTGAGTTTTTTATCTTCGATGGCGTGCGCTGGAGCAACGAGCCCGGCAATGTCAGCGTCGAAATCGACGAGTACGAGGCGCCCTGGAATACGGGTGCCAAGCTCGAAGGAGGCAATCGGGGTCATCGCCCCACAGTCAAGGGCGGCTATTTTCCTGTCCCTCCGGTCGATAGCACGCACGATATGCGCGCCGAAATGTCCCTCATCCTCGAATCACTCGGTATACCGGTCGAAGTGTTCCACCACGAAGTGGCAGGCGCCGGCCAGAACGAGATTGGTACCCGGTTCAGCACGCTGGTTGAGCGGGCCGACTGGACGCAGCTGCAAAAGTACGTGGTTCACAACGTGGCCAATGCCTATGGCAAGACGGCTACGTTCATGCCCAAGCCTTACGCGGGCGACAATGGATCGGGCATGCACGTGCATCAGTCGGTCTGGAAAGACGGAAAGAACCTGTTTGCGGGCGACGGCTATGCCGGCCTGTCGGACTTTGCGCTGTATTACATCGGCGGCATCATCAAGCACGCCCGCGCGCTGAACGCGATCACGAACCCGGGTACCAACAGCTACAAGCGCCTGGTTCCGCACTTCGAGGCGCCGGTGAAACTGGCTTACTCGGCCAAGAATCGCTCCGCTTCGATCCGCATCCCCTACGTGGCCAACCCCAAGGGCCGCCGTGTGGAGGCGCGCTTCCCTGATCCGCTGATGAACCCTTACCTGGGCTTTGCGGCACTGTTGATGGCGGGTCTGGATGGCGTGGAAAACAAGATCCATCCCGGCGAAGCCGCCACCAAGGATCTGTACCATCTCCCGCCCGAAGAGGACAAGCTGGTGCCCACGGTCTGCCACAGTCTGGATCAGGCACTGGAAGCGCTGGATGCAGACCGTGCCTTCCTCACCAAGGGCGGCGTTTTCAGCGACGCCATGGTAGATGCGTACATTGAACTCAAGATGGGCGAGGTCACGCGCTTCCGCCAGGCCGTCCATCCTGTTGAATTCGACATGTACTACTCGCTGTAAGTGCAGCGCTCGATAGCGCAGCATCTAAATGAGGCGGCTTCGGCCGCCTTTTTCCATTGAAATGTTGTGGGGGTGCCCACTTGCACGCTGCCTGGGCTCCTGAGGGACGTTGCCCGTGCTGATCGCCCGCGGGTTGAAGGCTGTCGGTGTTTTGGGCGATACTGGCCGCATGCTGCGCCCTATGCGCATGGGTCTGCCTATGAAAAAGATTTCCTTCTCCCTGCTTTCGTCCTGCCTTGGCCTGGCATTGGCTGTACCGGCCGCGTTCGCGCAAAACCGCATCTACCGCTGCGGCAATGAATACACCAACAATGTTGCGGTGGCCAAAGAGCGCAACTGCAAGGTGGTGGAGGGCGGAAACATCACCGTGGTCGAGGGCACGCGTCCGGCTGGCGGAAGCGGTGGTGCAGCACCAAAGGCGGCAACTTCGCCCCCATCGGCGCCGCGCGTAGATGCCAATGACCAGCGTGCTCGCGACGCGGATGCACGCGCCATTCTGGAATCCGAGCTCAAGAAAGCCCAGGCGCGCGTGGCCGAAACCAAGCAGGAATACAACGACGGTGCTCCACAGCGCAATGCCCTCGATCTGCGCAACCCGCAGAAGTACATGGAACGCACCGCAGAGCTGAAAGCCGCGCTGGCGCGTGCCGAAGCCGATGTGGAAGGTATCCGGCGCGAAATCGAGCGCCTGCCTGTGGTGCGCTAAGTGCGGGTCCGTGGGGCCGCGCCGCGCAGCCCTCCATCGTTCCAGGCCTTTGACCTGCTCTCGGTGCTGGTGGCCGTGTTGCACGCCGACGGTTCGGTGTGGTACGTCAACGCGGCGCTGGAACAAGCCTTGGGCGCATCGCGGCGCAGCTTGGTCGGGGGCGACTTCAGCCAGTTCTTTACCGAGCCCGCGCTGATCCAGACCGCGCTGGCCGGGGCTCACAGCAATGATTTTGCGGCCCTGCGCTTCGAGGCGCTGCTGCGGCGACCGCACCAGGACAGTATTCCTGTGCACATGAACTTTGCCACGGGCGAGCTGCGCGAGCAGATCGTGGTGGAGCTGTGGCCGCTGGAGCAGCAGGTGCGGCAAGACCGAGAGGAGCGATTGCTGGAGCAGGCACAGGCCCACAAGGAGCTGATTCGCAATCTGGCGCACGAAATCAAGAACCCGCTGGGCGGTATCCGCGGCGCTGCGCAGTTGCTTGAGCTTGAACTGCAAAGTCCAGAGCTGAGCGAATACACCGAGGTCATCGTGCACGAGGCCGACCGACTGCAAAGCCTCGTCGACCGCCTGCTGGCCCCGCACCGGCACCCGCACCAGGTGGGCGACGTCAACATTCACGAGGTATGCGAACGCGTGCGGTCGCTGATCCTCGTGGAATACCCGCAGGGTCTGCGGATCCAGCGCGATTACGACACTTCCATCCCCGAGTTTCGTGGCGACCGTGCTCAGCTGATCCAGGCGGTGCTCAATATCGTGCAGAACGCGGCTCAGGCGCTGCTGCCGGCCATGGCGCAAGGCAATGCCTGTATCACGCTGCGCACCCGCGTAGCGCGCCAGGTCACTTTTGGACGGCAGCGCTATCGCCTGGCACTGGAATTGCATGTCATCGACAACGGGCCTGGCGTGCCCGACGCCATCCGGGAAAGAATCTTCTATCCCCTGGTATCGGGACGCGAGGGCGGCTCGGGGTTGGGGCTGACGCTGGCGCAGACATTTGTGCAGCAGCACCATGGTTTGATTGAATGCGAGAGCGTGCCCGGTTGCACCGATTTTCGTATGCTCATTCCGCTTCCCTGAGGAACGACGACAGCCAACGGGGAATGAATGCTTATGAAGCCGATCTGGATAGTAGATGACGACCCTTCGATCCGCTTCGTGCTCGAAAAGGCCCTGGCGCGTGAGGGTTTGAGCACGCGCAGCTTCAGCCATCCGCGCGAAGTGCTTGATGCGATGGCCGCCATCGCCCAAGGCGTGGAAGACCAGCCGGGTCCGCAGGTTCTGGTCAGCGACATCCGCATGCCCGGGGGCTCGGGGCTGCAGTTGCTCGAAAGTGTGCAGGCGCTGCAACCGGGCCTGCCGGTCATCATCATGACGGCGTATTCAGACCTCGACAGCGCCGTTTCGGCCTTCCAGCGTGGGGCCTTCGAATACCTTCCCAAGCCCTTTGATCTGCCCAAGGCGGTGGAGTTGATCCGCCGCGCGGTTCAGGAAAGCCAGCGCGAGGACGTTGCGCAAGACACTGCTGAACTCGCGCCCGAGATGCTGGGCCAGGCAAGCGCCATGCAGGACGTGTTTCGCGCCATCGGGCGCCTGAGCCAGAGCCAGGTCACGGTGCTGATCACCGGTGAATCCGGCTCGGGCAAGGAACTCGTGGCGCGGGCGCTGCACAAGCATTCGCCCGTTGCGCAAGGCCCGTTCGTCGCCATCAACACGGCGGCCATTCCCAAAGATTTGCTGGAATCCGAACTCTTTGGTCACGAGCGCGGTGCGTTCACAGGGGCCCAGACGCAGCGGCGCGGACGTTTTGAACAGGCCGAGGGCGGCACCCTGTTTCTCGATGAAATCGGCGACATGCCCTTCGACCTGCAAACGCGCTTGTTGCGGGTGCTCTCTGACGGACAGTTCTACCGCGTCGGCGGTCACAGCGCGGTAAAGGCCCACGTGCGCGTCGTCGCCGCCACACACCAGAACCTGGAGCAGCGCGTCAAAGAAGGGGCTTTTCGCGAAGACCTGTTTCACCGACTCAACGTGATCCGCTTGCGCCTGCCCGCGCTGCGTGAGCGGCGCGAGGACATCCCCATGCTCACGCGCCATTTTCTGCAGGTGAGCGCACGCCAGCTGGGTGTCGAGCCGAAGCGAATTTCCGAGCCGGCCCTTGCGCGTCTGGCTGATTTCGACTTTCCGGGCAACGTGCGGCAGTTGGAGAACATCTGCCATTGGCTCTCGGTCATGGCGCCGGCTCAGGTCGTTTCGCTGCAAGATTTGCCGCCGGAAGTGCTTGCCAGTCCTGCGCGGCCTGCGCTGAGCGGCGAGACAGCGGCCACCGCTTTGCGCGCCTCCGTCTCTGCGGACGACTCCCGGCCGGCTGGTCTGCACGCCTCAGCGCTGCATGCTCCGCAGGCAGTGGCTGCCGAGAGCACGGCCGGTGCGCAAACCGTTCGTGCCTTGCCTGCGGCGAGCCCTGGAGTGGAAGGCGGCTGGGAACAGGCGCTGGCCCTCGAAGTCCGCGCCTTGCTGGCCGCTGGCAGCAACGAGGTCTGGGACCGGCTTTCGCAGCGCTTTGAATCCTGCCTGATTGCCGGCACGCTGGACGCCACCCACGGACGGCGCATGGAGGCCGCGCAGCGCCTGGGCATTGGGCGCAACACCATTACGCGCAAGATTCAGGAATTGGGCCTAGATCACAAAAATATGAATGAAAATGGCCTGTAGCGCTTACCCCATAAGGGTTTTAAGCTATCGATAATATAGTAATAAGGTGCGTCGTCGAAGATGCTGAAATGCCCGAGATGTCATGCGCAAAGGTCCTACACGCTAGCGCGCAGGGCGCGCACCCAGGCGAGGCTGTACCACTCCCAGAATGGCTCCATTGATTCAACCCAAGGAGCTAGACATGTCTGATCTGAACGATGCGAACCGCGATCCCATTACGAATGAGCCAGGCGCCCACCCTGTAGGCACGGGCCTGGGAGCGGTTGTGGGCGGCGCCGCTGCTGGAGCCGCTACGGGCGCCTTTGGCGGCCCGGTGGGCGCAGCCATCGGAGGCGTGGTGGGTGCTGTGGCAGGCGGTTTGGCCGGCAAGGCCGCGGCCGAAGCCGTGAACCCCACAGCCGAAGAAGCCTATTGGCGCGAAGCCTATCGCGACGAAGACTATGTCACGCAAGAGCGGACGTACGATGACTATCACCCTGCCTATGCCCTCGGCTGGCAATCCGTGGGGCTTTACGAAGGGCCTTTTGAAACAGTGGAGCCGCAGCTGCGTGACCGCTGGCTCACGGATCGCGGCACGTCCTCACTGGAATGGCCTGAAGCCCGCCACGCTGCACGCGCTGCGCGCGAGCGCGTCGAAGCGGTCGGCACGGTCTCGGGTACCCTGGACAACGACGATGTGGTGGACGTGCTCAACGAGCTGCTGGAAACCAGCCGCAATGGCGAATACGGTTTTCGTACCGCGGCAGAACACGCCGATTCGGCCGACGTGAAAGCGCTCTTGTCGCGCCGCGCCACCGACTGTGCGTCGGCTGCCGCCGAGCTGGAACAGACCATTCGCCAGTATGGCGGCGACCCTGCCGACGGCGGCACCATGGCTGGCGCGATGCACCGGGGCTGGGTAGCGGTCAAGACGGCGCTTTCCACCATGGACGACAAAGCGGTGCTGCAGGAATGCGAGCGTGGAGAGGACTCGGCCGTTGCGAGCTACCGCAAGGCCTTGAAGAAGCCGTTGCCCGCCACGGTACGGGATCTCGTCTCGCGCCAGGCGAGCGGGGCCCAGCGCAATCATGACGAAGTCAAGGCCATGCGCGACCGCTTTGCCAACGCCTAAGTGCGCCAGACCCATAGCGGTACCGCTGTAGCAGAGCCGGCCCCAAAGGCCGGTTTTTTTCAGGTCGGCCCGATAGGAGCACCCAGATTGCGCAAGAGGTCTCGCACCAGTTGCGCGCGCGCAGGCGCATCCGGCAGCTCGCGTTCGATACGCAGTTTTTCGTTTCCAGCCAGCTTGATGTGGCGGTTCTTCTGCACCAGGTCAATCACGCGCATCGGGTCCACTGGCGCGCCGGGTCGGAAGCTGATGGTGGTCACCGTCGGCGCCGAGTCCACCTTGAGCACGCCATAGGGCTGTGCCAGCACGCGCAGCCGGTGCACATCGAACAAGGTCTGCGCCTGGGGCGGCAGTTTGCCGAAACGATCGACGATTTCTTCCAGCAAGCCATCGATCTGATCGGGCGTGCGCGCGGTCGCGAGCTTTTTGTAAAACGACAGGCGCAGGTGCACGTCGCCGCAGTAGTTGTCAGGCAGAAGCGCTGGCGCATGCAGATTGATGTCGGTCGTCACGTTAAGGGGAGCAAGTAAGTCAGGTTCCTTGCCCGCCTTGAGGCTTCGCACGGCTTCTCCCAACATTTCGTTGTAGAGCTGAAAGCCGATTTCCATCATGTTGCCGCTCTGGTTCTCGCCCAGCACCTCGCCCGCGCCACGGATTTCCAGGTCGTGCATGGCCAGGTAGAAGCCACTGCCGAGTTCTTCCATCGCCTGAATGGCGTCCAGCCGTTGCTGCGCTTGCTTCGTGAGGCTTTCCACGTCGGGCACCATCAGGTAGGCATAGGCTTGGTGGTGGCTGCGGCCCACGCGCCCGCGCAGCTGGTGCAGCTGCGCCAAACCGAACTTGTCGGCGCGGCTCATGACAATGGTGTTGGCCGTCGGAACGTCGATACCGGTTTCAATGATGGTCGAGCACAGCAACAGGTTGTAGCGTTGGGCGACGAAGTCGCGCATCACGCGCTCGAGTTCGCGCTCGGGCATCTGGCCATGCGCGACGGCAATGCGTGCCTCCGGCAAGATTTCTTCCAGCTTCTGGCGCCGGTTCTGGATGGTTTCGACCTCGTTGTGGAGGAAATACACCTGCCCGCCGCGCTTCAATTCACGCAAGACAGCCTCGCGAATCACACCCGTGCCCTCGCTGCGCACAAAGGTCTTGATCGCCAGGCGCCGCTGCGGCGCCGTGGCGATGACCGAGAGGTCCCGCAGGCCTTCGAGCGCCATTCCCAGCGTGCGGGGAATGGGCGTAGCCGTGAGCGTCAGCACGTCCACCTCGGCGCGCAACTGCTTCATCTGCTCCTTGTGGCGCACGCCAAAGCGGTGCTCCTCGTCAATGATGAGCAGTCCCAGGTTATGGAACTTGGTGGATTCGCTCAAAAGCTTGTGCGTGCCGACGACGATGTCTACCGTGCCATCCGCGATGCCTTTGAGCGCTGCCGTCACTTCCTTGCCGGACCGAAAGCGAGAGACTTCGGCCACTTTCACAGGCCACTTGCTGAAACGGTCAATCAGGGTCTGAAAATGCTGCTCGGCCAGCAGCGTGGTGGGCGCCAGAAACGCCACCTGGCGCCCGCCGGTCACGGCGATGAAGGCCGCGCGCAAGGCGACTTCGGTTTTTCCAAAACCCACGTCGCCACACACCAACCGGTCCATGGGGCGCGGACTGATCATGTCCTGAATGACGGCGTGGATGGCGGCGTTCTGGTCTGCCGTTTCCTCAAAACCGAAGTCGTTGGCGAACTGTTCGTAGTCTGGCGCGTTGAAGCGGAACGCGTGGCCTTCGCGCGCCGCGCGGCGGGCGTAGATGTTGAGCAACTCGGCCGCGCTGTCGCGCACCTGTTCCGCGGCTTTGCGCCTGGCCTTGTCCCACTGGCCGCTGCCCAGCTTGTGCAGCGGCGCTTCGTCCGCCGCGACGCCGGTGTAGCGGCTGATGAGCTGCAACTGGCTCACCGGCACGTAAAGCACCGCTTCGCTCGCGTATTCAAGGTGCAAAAACTCCTGCAGCGCTGGCGTGCCGTCGGGGTTCTTGTTGCCCACGTCCATGTTCACCAGGCCGCGGTAACGTCCAATGCCGTGCGCACTGTGCACCACCGGATCGCCCAGGCTTAGCTCAGAGAGGTCTTTGATGAGGGCTTCGACATCGCTGACTTGCTCTTGCTTGCGCCGGCGCCGGGCTGTGGCGGGGGTCGAGAACAGCTCGGTTTCGGTAACGAAATCAATGCCTTGCTCCACCCAGGCAAAGCCTTCGGCCAGGGCCGCGGTGGCAATGCCTATGGATTCGTCGCCTGCCTGCTCGAATTCGGCGAGCGAATCGAAGCTGGGCAGGTCAATGCCGCCGGCGCGCAGAAAGTCGAGCAGGCTCTCGCGCCGGCCAGCGCTCTCGGCCAGTACCAGCACCCGGTGCGGACCCGCGGCCACATGGGCTTGCAGGCGTGCCAATGGTTCCGGAGCCCCCCGCACCACCGAGATATCGGGAAGGCGTTGGAAGACGGCGCTGTCCTGCACATCCTCCACGCCGGTGCGCAAGGCCAGCTGTGCATATTCGCGGGCCTCTGTGTAGAACTGGTCTGCGCCGAGGAACAACGCCTCGGGAGGCAGGGCAGGGCGCTCGGGGTCGCCCTGCACCAGTCGGTAGCGCTCGCGGGTGTCCTGCCAAAAACGTTGAAAGGCTGGCTCAAGGTCACCATGCAATACCACCGTGGCGTTGTCGCCCAGGTAATCGAACACCGTGGCGGTCTGCTCAAAGAACAGCGGCAGGTAGTACTCGATGCCGGCAGTGGCCACGCCCTGGCCCACGTCTTTGTAGATGCGGCTCTTGGTGGGGTCGCCTTCGAGCACTTCCCGCCAGCGGCTGCGAAAGCGCGCTCGTGCGTCGTCGTCCATGGGAAATTCGCGCCCCGGAAGCAGACGCACCTCAGCCACGGGGTAGAGGCTGCGCTGACTGTCGGGGTCGAAGGCGCGCAGCGAGTCGATCTCGTCGTCAAACAAGTCCACCCGGTAGGGCACCGCGGAGCCCATCGGAAACAGGTCGATCAACCCGCCGCGCACCGCGTATTCGCCGGGGCTGACCACCTGGCCCACGTTGGCGTAGCCGGCCAGCGTCAACTGGGCGCGCAGCTTGGCTTCGTCCAGCTTTTGGCCGAGTTTGAAGTGAAAGGTGTAGCCCGCCAGAAACGATGGCGGAGCCAGCCGGTACAGAGCGGTGGTGGCGGGCACCAGCACCACGTCCGCGCCGGTATCGCGGTCGCGCTGGCTGATGCGCCACAGCGTCGCCAGGCGCTCGCTGATCAGGTCCTGGTGCGGTGAGAAGCTGTCGTAGGGCAGGGTTTCCCAGTCGGGAAACAAGGCGCAACGCAAGTCGGGCGCGAAGAAAGCAATTTCATCGAGCAGGCGGCGCGCGTCAGACGCGTCGGCTGTGACGATGGCGGTGACGCCGTTCTGGCCGCGCTCGCGTTCGGCAAGCCGCGCGAGCAGCAAGGCGTCGGCGCTGCCGGGAGGTCGGGGCAAGCCAAAGCGCTTGCCAGGAGAGAGTTTGGGGAGTTGCATGCACGCGGGCGAAAAGACCGCACCAGGCCCCCGGTGGCGCCAGGCAGGCAACCACCCGGCGTGGCGGGAAGCGCAATTCTAGAATGCGCCCATGACCGATGTCTTTTCCTCCCCCGGTTTGTGGCCGGTGTCTTCGCCGAGCCCGCAGCTGGCGCCTGCGCCCTGCAGCTTCTGGGCGCTGCTGCCGTGTGCCGGCACGGGCGCGCGCGCTGGAGCCGGGGCGCAAGGCGATGCGGCTTTGCCCAAGCAGTACCGGCCGGTGGCCGGCCGGCCGCTGGTACTGCACACGCTGGCGGCTTTTGCCGGGGTTGAGCGCTTGCGCAGCACGCTGGTGGCCGTTGCGCCGGGCGACATATTTTTCGACAACCACCCGGGCACTGGCTATTTCGCTGTGGCTTGCGGCGGTCCAAGTCGGGCCGACACCGTGCGAGGCGGCCTGCGTGCACTGGCGGAGCGCGGTGCACAGGAGCGCGACTGGGTGCTGGTGCACGACGCAGCGCGTTGTCTGGTGAGCACCGAGCAGATCAATTCCTTGATCGATGCGTGTATGGGCGACCAGGTGGGTGGCCTTCTGGCGCACAAGCTGGCCGATACGCTCAAGACCGCAAGTGCCGGGCCGGGCGGTATCCGGGTGGTTTCAACGGTGGATCGGGGCGACAAATGGCTGGCACAGACGCCGCAGATGTTCCGCTTGGGGCAGCTCGCCAAGGCTCTGGAGCAATTTGGCTCAATAGCCACCGATGAGGCCAGCGCCATGGAGGCCATGGGCGAGCACCCCAAGCTGGTGCCTGGCAGCGCCCTTAACTTCAAGGTCACTTTTCCTGAGGATTTCGCCCTGGCCGAAGCGGTGCTCGCGCAGCGCATGCACGCAGGCACCTTGGCACGCTTTGGCGGCATGCAGGGGCAAAGCGCCGCCGATGGCGATATTGCGAGGAGCACCACATGAGCATGAACATGCGCATTGGCGAGGGCTGGGATGTACATGCCCTGGTGCCGGGGCGCGCGCTGGTCATTGGCGGCGTCACCATTGAACACCCGCTCGGCCTGCTAGGGCATTCGGATGCCGACGTGCTGCTGCATGCGATTACCGATGCCATTCTTGGCGCTGCCGCGCTGGGCGATATCGGCACACATTTTCCCGATACCGATCCCGCCTTCGGCGGCGCCGATTCGGAGCGCTTGTTGGCCGAGGCCGCGCGGCGGGTGCGGGCCGCCGGCTACGATTTGGGCAATATCGACTGTACTGTGATAGCGCAAGCACCGCGCCTGGCGCCGCACCGGGACGTCATGCGCGAACGCATTGCGGCCGCCCTGGGCATATCGGCAGGTCAGGTGAACGTCAAGGCAAAGACAGCCGAGCGCCTTGGGCCGGTAGGGCAGGGCTTGGCGATCGAAGCGCGCGCGGTAGCGCTTATTTTCAGATCTTCGTAACCCGCGGCGGAAGTTTTCGCTTGACCAGGGGCCGCTGCAGTCGCTGGTGTGCTTCGGTTCCCTCTGCAGTACTTGCGCGCTGCAGTTGAACGTGGGCCACCAGGCCACCGGATGCTGCATTGGCCAGTGCGAAGATGCCACCCATGCGCTGAATGGTCTTGTCGACGATCGACAGCCCCAGGCCGGCCCCTGCGGCTGCGGTGCGCGCCGAGTCTCCGCGAAAAAAGGGTTTGGTCAGGTTCGCTAACTGCTCGGGCGGCACGCCCGATCCATGGTCGCGCACCTTGAGAAGCACCCACTGCTCGCGGCCTTTGGCCGCAATTTCTACGTGAGCGACTTCGGTTTCCGCAGTTTTTCCGTAGCGGCGCGCATTTTCCAGCAGGTTTGACAGGATGCGGGCCAGCTCCACTTCGTCCGCCAGTACGTTGAGGTCTTCAGAGACATCCATGGTGATCTGCAGTTCCCTGTGGTCCTGCACGGCGTACACACAGGAGGCCACCACGCCGCGCAGGTTCACCGGCGTCAGCGTGACATGGTCGGGGCGCGCGTAGTCGAGAAACTTGTCGATGGTGGCATCGAGCTGGACGATGTCCGCCACCATGTGTTCGCGCGCGATTTCGTCGGATACGCTCATTTCTGTCTCCAGTCGCAAGCGTGCCAGGGGCGTGCGCAGATCGTGCGAAATGCCGGCGAGCATGACCGCGCGGTCCTGCTCCAGCTTGGCAAGCTTTTGCGCCATGCGGTTGAAGCCGATGTTCACCTCGCGAATCTCGCTGGTCACAGCCTCTTCGTCGAGTCGGCTGGCAGCAAAGTCGCCGTCGCGCACGCGGTTGGCGGCAAAAGACAGGCGTTTGAGCGGCTGGTTGATCAGCCGGGCAATCGCCGCCGCCCCGGCGAGCGACAGGACGCCGGCGGTCACCAGCCAGATCAGCCAGGTGCGCCCACCCGCCGGTGTGAAGCGCGAGCGATCCATCAAGAGCCAATTGGCATCGCCGTTGATGGTGAAACCCACCCACAGGCCCTTTTCTCCGTTGACGCTTTGCGCCACGATGGCGCCCTGGCCCAGTCTGCGCGTGAGCTCCTCCGTCAGGCGCAAACCAAGGTCGGTGTTGTCCAGCAGCTCAAACCGGTCGCCTGGCTCGCGCGGCAGGATGCGCACGCCCTCCTGGTCGGCCATGGTCTTGATGAGCGAGACGCGTGCAATCGCATCGGCATGCACCAGGGCGGCGCGGCTCAAATTCACAAGGGATGCGATCTGCTGGGCGGTATGCAGGGTGCGTGGCTCGAATTCGAGCGCGCGCAAGGTTTGCAGCCACGCCAGGATGCTGCCGAACAGCAACACGCTGAGCAAAAAGAAGGTGCGCCAGAAGAGGTTCAGTTCGACGCGCTTGCGCGGTGCGGCTGCGTCCTGCGCCTCCAGAGGCGCAGGATTCGTGACTTCCGTGTCAGCAGTGTGGGGCATGGGCAGTATCGGTAGTACGGCCGGGGACGAATGCAGGAGCGCTGGCGTCGCAGGCCGGGCGGCTCTCAGCCGGCACCATCGGGCACGAATACGTAGCCCACACCCCAGACGGTCTGGATGTAGCGTGGGGCCGCCGCGTCTTCTTCAATGAGCTTGCGCAGGCGCGACACTTGCACGTCCAGGCTGCGGTCAAAGGGCTCGAACTCGCGGCCGCGCGCCAGCAGGGCCAGTTTTTCGCGCGACAGCGGCTGGCGCGGGTGCCGCACCAAAGCCTTGAGCATGGCGAATTCGCCTGTGGTCAGCGGCAGCTCTTCCCCGCTTTTTTGCAGGGCCCGTGTGCCCAGATCAAAGGTGAAAGGCCCAAAGCTGACGGTCTCGTTGTCGCCCGATGGTGCGCCGGGCGCCTCTTGAGCGGGTCGGCGGCGCAGCACAGCGTGAATACGGGCGAGCAGCTCGCGCGGGTTGAAGGGCTTGCCCAGATAGTCGTCGGCCCCCACTTCCAGACCGACGATTCGGTCAACGTCTTCCCCCTTGGCGGTCAGCATGATGATGGGCGTGCGTTCGTTGGCGGCGCGCAGCCGACGGCAGATCGACAGGCCGTCTTCGCCCGGCATCATGAGATCGAGCACGATCAAATCCACCGTGTCGCGCAGCAAGATGCGGTTCAGCGCCTTGCCGTCTTCGGCCAGGACAACTTCAAACCCCTCCTGGGTGAGATAGCGGCGCAGCAGGTCGCGGATGCGTGCATCGTCATCCACCACGAGCACCTTGTCGGTGCGTGCAGCGTTGGTTGTGGCCATGGTGACTCCTCGGTCCAATTTGTAACAACGGCCATTGTTACCAATTTGTGGCTCTAAAACCGACACGTTCGTCAGGGCTTGACCTTCGGTTACATGTTTTTCCCGCAGCGCACAGTTCGCTCGGTATGCGCTGGTCATTGGCGATGTCGGCTGACAAAGAAAGGGCATCGGCGTGCGCTAAGGTGCATGCCCCTTTTCACTCCTTCCGTGCGTTGGCACGCCTGCCCATGAAAATCACCCGCTCCTTGCTCGCTTGCGCCACGCTTCTTCTTGGTGTCTGCACAGTGGCACAAGCGCAGTCCAGCCTCACGCCGGCACCCCAGAACGTGGTGCAGCTCGAGGCGAGCGGCACGGTGGAAGTGCAGCAGGACGTGCTGGTGCTCACGCTGGGCACTGTCAAGGAAGGCAAGGATGCCGCGCTCGTCCAAACCCAGTTGCGCCAGGCACTGGATGCCGCTTTGCAGGAAGCGCGCCGCAGCGCCGAGCCGCAAAAGATGGAGGTGCGCACGGGCAATTTTTCGCTCTCGCCGCGCTATGCGCAAAACCAGCAGATCACGGGTTGGCAGGGCACGGTCGAATTGGTGCTGGAGGGACGGGACTTTCCCCGCATCACCGGCGCCGCAGCGCGCGTGACCAGCATGACGGTCAGCCGCGTGGCCTTCGACCTGAGCCGCGAGCAGCGCGAGACGGTAGAGCGGGACGCACAACAGCAGGCCATCGCGCGCTTCAAGGCGCAGGCTGCGCAACTGAGCGCCGGTTTCGGCTTTGGCGGCTATGGCCTGCGCGAAGTGGCTGTGCACAGCAACAGTACGGCGCCGGGCCCACGTCCGCGCATGATGGCGATGGAAGCGCGCAGCGCCAGCGTTTCGTCCGATGCGCCGCTGCCCGTGGAGGCCGGCAAGGCCAGCGTGACGGTGACTGTCTCGGGCAGCGTGCAGATGCACTGAAATTTTGATAAAAATCGGGCTCTAGCGCTTATCCCATAAGCGCTGATAGCTATTATTTTGATAGTAATGGCTGCTGCAGTGACCTATTGCGCCGCCCAGCCGCCATCCATATTCCAGGCCACACCGCGAACGTTGTTGGCCGCGGGGGAGCAGAAGAACAGCGCCAATTCGGCCAGCTCTTCGGGGGTGGTGAACTGCATCGATGGTTCCTTCTCGCCCAGCAGCTTCTTCTTGGCGTCTTCGTTGGACAGGCCATGTTCGGCCGCCTTGGCGTCCACCTGCTTTTGCACCAGCGGCGTCAGCACCCAGCCCGGGCAAATGGCGTTGCAGGTGACACCAGTGGTGGCCGTCTCCAGCGCCGTGACCTTGGTCAGGCCGACGATGCCGTGCTTGGCCGCCACGTAGGCCGATTTTTGCGCGGACGCTACCAGGCCATGGACCGAGGCGAGGTTGATGATGCGGCCCCAGTTGGACGCTTTCATCGCTGGCAGCGCCAGGCGCGTGGTGTGGAAGGCGCTGGTGAGGTTGATGGCAATGATGGCGTCCCAGCGCTCGACCGGGAAGTCTTCAATGTTCGCTACATGCTGGATGCCGGCGTTGTTCACCAGAATCTCCACAGCGCCAAGTTCGCGCTGGCAGGTGGCCATCATGTCTTCGATATCGGCCGCGCGCGACATATCGGCACCGTGGTAGGCCACCCGTGCGCCTGCTGCCGCGCCAGCCGCCAGCACTTCGGCGCGTGCGCCTTCGCTGTCGCCAAAGCCGTTGAGCATGACGTGGGCGCCATTGCGAGCCATCGCCTTGGCGATGCCCAGGCCGATCCCACTGGTGGAACCGGTGACGAGCGCTGTCTTTCCTTTGAGCATGGGTTTTCTCCGAATGATTTACGATGCAACGCAGCAATTATTGTGCGAACTGACGCAGGCCACCTCCATGATTGAACCTAGGCTGAACTACGTATCCTGTGCCGGCGCCGCAGCAGGCACGGCGGAGGACGGCCATCGCATGGCCTACTGGGAATGGAATGCCACGGGGAACCCGCAGCACCCGCATGTGGTGGTCTGTGTGCACGGTCTCTCACGCCAGGGGCGCGATTTCGACACTTTGGCGCGCGCGCTCGCCCCGTATGCCCGCGTGGTCTGCCCGGACGTGGTGGGGCGCGGCGAGAGCGACTGGCTCGCCGACCCCATGCAGTACGAGGTGCAGCGCTATGCAGGCGACATGCTGGCCATGCTCCAGCAGCTGCACCAACAGGCCCCCATCGACTCCCTGGACTGGGTCGGCACGAGCATGGGCGGCCTGATCGGCATGGTGGTGTCCAGCCTGCCATCGGGCGTGTTGCCTGTGCCTGTACGCCGCCTGGTGCTCAACGACGTCGGGCCCGCCATTGAGTGGTCGGCGCTCGAGCGCATTGGTGAGTACCTGGGCGCGCCGCTGCGCTTTGATTCGCCCGAGCAGGCGGCTGCGCAGCTGTGGGCTACGTCCACCAGCTTCGGTCCGCACACACCTGTGCAGTGGATGGCACTCACGCGCCCTATGCTGCGCAAAACTCCGCAAGGGCAGTACCGCCTGCACTACGACCCGGCCATCGCGCAGCCCTTTGGTGCCTTGACGCGTGAGGCTGCCGAAAAGGGCGAAGCGCTGCTGTGGCAGCTTTATGACGCCATCGGTGCGCAGAGCCTGGTGCTGCGAGGTGCACAGTCCGATCTGCTCTCTGTTGCCACGGTGCAGGCCATGGCTTCGCGAGGTCCGAAGGCACGCTGCGTGGAGTTCGCTGGCGTCGGGCATGCGCCGACCTTGGTGGCTGCTGATCAGGTGGAAGCGGTCCGCCAGTTTTTGCTGGCGCCGCAGCAGCAAGGCAGTGCATGAAAAACACGGTTGCTTTTACGCAGCGGGACGCGACTGGTGAGGCGACGGTTCCGGTGCTGGTTGCCGCCACCGCCGGTGCGGTGCCTGAGCAGGCAAACGCGCTGGCGCGTGCCCGTGCGTTTGCCGAACCGCTGATCGGAGGCGAATTGTTGGGGACCGGTGAAAACGCGCTGGAACATGCCGACGCGGTAGCTGCCATCCTCAGAGGCATTGGCGGCTCCGAAGCGATGCAGGCGGCAGCCTACCTGGTCCACACCTGCCCGCACCTCAACCGCCCGCGGGAGGTCATCGCCAAGGCTTTTGGCGACAACTTTGCGACCTTGGCGGTGGAAACCACACAGCTCATGCATCTGCAGGAGCAGGCGCGCGAGGCGCGCGCACCCGACGATCCCGGCGAGCAGACCGAAAGCGTGCGCAAGATGCTGCTGGCATTTTCACGCGACCTGCGCGTGGTGATGCTTCGCCTGGCTTCGCGCCTGCAGACGCTGCGGTTTTATGCCGTGAGCAAGCGTCCGGTGTCGCCCTCCATCGCGCACGAAGCGCTGCACGTGTTTGCGCCCCTGGCCAACCGGCTGGGGATCTGGCAGTTCAAGTGGGAGCTGGAAGATCTGGCGTTCCGCTTTCTCGAACCCGAAACCTACAAGGAAGTGGCGCAGCTGCTGGACGAGAAACGCATCGAACGCGAACTGTACGTGGAGCAGCTGCGCACCAGCGTCGAATCGGCCCTGCGCGCCCAAAGCATCAGCGCCACCGTGCAAGGCAGGCCCAAACACATCTACAGCATCGTCAAGAAGATGCGCGGCAAATCGCTCGCTTTCGAGCAGTTGTTCGATTTGCGCGCGCTGCGCGTGGTCGTCCCAACGGTGAAGGATTGCTACCAGGCGCTCAGTTGGGTGCACAGTCATTTCACGCCGCAGGTGGAGGAATTCGACGACTACATCGCCAAACCCAAGCCCAACGGCTACCAATCGCTGCACACCATCGTGCGCGACGACTCTGGCAAGGCGATCGAGATTCAGATCCGCAGCCAGGCCATGCATGCGCATGCCGAAAGCGGCGTGGCGGCGCACTGGGCCTACAAGGAAGCGGGCAGCAAGGGCTATGCGGGCGTGTCGGCCAGCAGCGAGTACGACGCCAAGATCGCCGTGCTGCGCCAGTTGCTTGCGTGGGAGCGCGACTTCTCGGGGGCACCGCAGCACCGCCATCTGTTTGATGACCGCATCTATGTGCTGACGCCGAATGCCGCCATCGTCGAGTTGCCACAGGGCGCGACGCCGGTGGACTTTGCCTACGCCGTACACACCAGCGTGGGTCACCGCTGCCGCGGCGCACGCGTCGATGGCGCGATGGTGCCGCTCAACACCCCCTTGCAAAACGGCCAGACCGTGGAAGTCAGCACCGCCAAGGAGGGCGGCCCTTCGCGCGACTGGCTCAACGCCGAACTAGGCTATCTCACCAGCCATCGTGCACGCACCAAGGCACGTGCCTGGTTCAATGCGCTGGCACAAAACGAGACCATTGCACGCGGCCGCGAGGCCGTCGAGAAGCTGCTGCAGCGCGAAGGCAAGACTGCGATGCGGCTCGAAGAGCTTGCCAGCCAGCTGGGATTTCGCTCGGCCGACGCCTTGTTTGAGGTGGTGGGCAAGGACGAATTCTCGCTGCGCAATATCGAAGTGTTGCTGCGTCCTGCCGAGCCTGCGTCGACGCCTGACGACTACCTGCTGCTGAAAAAGGCGCGAGCGCCCGACAAAGCACCCAAGGGCGGTGTCCTGGTGGTCGGTATGGATTCGCTGATGACGCAGCTTGCACGCTGCTGCAAGCCCGCGCCGCCAGACGACATCCGCGGCTTCGTCACGCGCGGCAAGGGTGTGAGCATTCATCGCGCTGATTGCCGCAATTTCCGTGAACTGGCAGCCCGCAGCAGCGAGCGCGTGATTCCTGTCGAATGGGGGGCCCCTCGGCCAAGTGCGAACGCAGCGTTCTATCCGGTTGACGTGGCTGTCGAGGCCAGCGATCGCCATGGCTTGCTGCGTGATATCTCTGAGGTGTTTGCCAAGGAAAAAATGAACGTGATTGGTGTGCAGACCCAGAGCATCAAGGGCACGGCCTGGATGACGTTTACGTTGGAAGTGTCAGACGCAGCCCGCTTGTCCAAGGTGTTGTCCGTGGTGGCCCAGGTGGGCGGCGTGCATTCGGCGCGCAGACGCTAAAAACACCCCGCCAGTGGGTCGGAAACGCTACTTTTTGCTGCTACAATTTCATCTTTCGAAGACACTCAGGCGCGTAGCTCAGCTGGTTAGAGCACCACCTTGACATGGTGGGGGTCGTTGGTTCGAGTCCAATCGCGCCTACCAATTAAATCAATCGATGACGCAAGTAGTCGGGTAATTTTTTTGGATCGGACGGAAAGTGAAAATAGCCCCGCCAGGGGCTATTTTTTTTGCCTATTTGTCTTGGGCTTTGCTGTCGCTGAGAACTGGCGCGGCAAACAAAAAATGCCCAAGCGATCTGACGGACAATCAACGGGGGAAGTCGAGGTAAGGCTCGGACATGGCCTCATCGGGTGAGGAGTGTGCTGCTTGGATCGCAAGACAAGACAAATCGAATCGGAGTTCTCAGGGCTCCGATTGCGGCCTTGCAGCGGTTGCGGTCGGTTGTGGCCGCACCGTGACCTCGGCGTCATTGCCCAGCAGCGGTTACACAGAAGCCACCGCTCCCCCCATCCGACGGTCGGCTTCAAAAGCACAGCCGCCGTCAGAACCAATGCAGGCCATCAAAGACGCGTCCTGTTTCCGTTCCTATGGGTTGGGTGATTGGCCATGTATTCGTCCGGGATGCGACATCCGAGCACCGCGTCCGGCGTCCCTTTTCCCCACGGCGGGCGCCAGCGATCCATTTTCAACGATTCAGACGACCTTCTTGGTGTTTTTGTTTACTCCTGTGTCAGCGATTGCAAACACATGCGCGTTGTTAGTCTTTCCGACGAAGGCACAAGGGGGCCTCGCCAACGGCTCCCGTATTCGAGGAGAATGCGGTGGCGTGCGCCGAGAAACCTGCCGGGCGCACCGGATCATGAACCGGTTTTTCACAATCGACTGTCATTGCCCAGCTCGTAGGCAATGAGCCCGCTTGAGCGGTTTTTCGACGAAGCTCAAGTTCTTTTTTCCATTTCCGCCTTAGCTATGCCAACCAACACGACGCAAAAAAAGGACGCTGCACTTGACGATGTACTGAATCAGAACATCGAAGCGACCGAGCAAATCAAAGCTGCCGCCAACGAGTTGGGAGTGGTCCATGCCGTGCTGTCCACGCCGATTCCCCCGCAGTCGGCGGAGGGCGATCTGGTGACCTGCCCCCTCTCAGCCGTACCAGCGTAATGGCAGCGAAGTCCGTCAACTTGGAGAATGACGGACATGAGAAAAAGTAGATTTACCGAAGAGCAGATCATCGGGTTCATTAAGCAGGCCGAGGCAGGCCTGCCGATAAAGGAGCTGTGCCGCAAAGGCGGTTTCAGCGACGCGACCTTCTACAAATGGCGCGCCAAGTACGGCGGCATGGACGTACCCGATGCGCGGCGGCTGCGTGAACTTGAAGCCGAAAACGGCAAGCTCAAGAAGTTGCTGGCCGAGGCGCACCTGGACATCCATGCGCTCAACACCGCCTTCGGGGTAAAGCGCTAGCCCCACAAGTCAAGCGTGCTGCCGTCGCCATCATGATTAAGCAATGTGATGTGAGCGAACGGCGCGCATGCACTCTTGTGGGGCTCTCCCGTGACAGCTATCGCAATCCACCCGAGGCAGATGCCATGACGCAAGAGCTCAGCAGCAAGATCGTTGAGATCGCACATGCGCGTCGACGCTTCGGCTACCGGCGTATCCACGACATGCTGCGCCCACACTTCCCGGGCGTGAACCACAAGCGCGTCTACCGCCTTTACAGCGCCGCCAATCTGGCGGTGCGCAAGCGAAAGAAGGTCAAACGCCCCGTCAGCGAGCGAGTCCCGCTTCAATTGGCTAAATCGGTCAATGAGGTCTGGAGCATGGACTTCGTCAGCGACAGCCTGAGTACCGGGCGGCGCATCAAATGCCTGACGGTGGCTGATGACTTCAGCCACGAGTGCGTGACCCTCTCGGTGGACTGGGGAATATCGGGCCAGTACGTGACGCGGCTCCTCGACCAGGCTGCTGTCTTCAGAGGCTATCCGCTGGCCGTGCGCACAGACAACGGCCCCGAATTCACCAGCCGGGCCTTCATGGGCTGGGCACAAACCCATGGCATTGGCCACATCCTGATTGAGCCCGGCAGACCCATGCAGAACGGCTACATCGAGAGCTTCAACGGCAAGTTCCGAGACGAGTGCCTGAACGAGCAATGGTTCGAGACACTGCAGCAAGCCAGATCGGCCATCACACTCTGGCGTCAGGACTACAACGAGGCGAGGCCTCACAGCAGTTGCGAACGAATGCCACCGGCGAAGTTCGCCGCGTTGCATCGCCAGCGCGCTGGCGATGCAACTCGATCCAGCTCAACGACCACCGAGATCCATTAATCTTGCAACCTTGGACTTCCTCGTTATGAATGGCACGGTAGGAGGGGGCAGGTCACTGGAGGCTGCCGTCGAGCGAACGGAAGAGATTGAGCAGCAACTCAACGAGACCGCCGAGGCGCTGGACCGATCGAATGAATTGCTGCGCGAAATGGGTGCAAACCGCCATTCCAGCGCACCGACCGAGAGGTAGCCCGCACCCTGCCCCCGAAGGGTTTCAGATGGTTTCAGGAGGCTTATTGCTGTCGGCAATGGGCGCTGTGACGATATTTTCCCAGGCGTGATTCGAGTCCAATCGGGTCGGGCGGAAATCAGAATGAAAAACAGAGGGGCCTAGGTGTCACACCTGGGCTTTTTTTCCTTTTATACGCGTCTCATTCTCTGGACCAATTGCGGACGGGCCGGGGCAAGTCGGTGATATCGACTCTCTTGAGGAAGAGCGGGTCGCTGTCGACCACGTCTTCGAGCGCGATGTCCTTAACGTCCGACCGGGTCTCCTCTTGCGGGGTTTTGGGAACGACAGCCACTTTCTTGCCTTGACTCGGATGTCGGGTTTGGGCATCGAGGCCACCCGAGGGGGAAATTGATCCAATCTCTATGCTCGCTGGGTCTTGTCGGCTGGAGGGCAACCATCCAACGGGCGAAACTGCCGCCATGCTCAGGGTATTCCTGCGCGTGGTCTGGTCGGGGGCTGCCTAGAATGTGTTGCAGTGCAATAGCGGGCCGGAGCCCTAAGGAATGTCTGAAATGCCCGATCAAAAAGCCGCCCCCGCCAGCAAAGCGGCGGCGCGTGTCATCAAGAAGTATCCCAACCGGCGCCTCTACGACACCAATACGTCAAGCTACATCACCCTCTCAGAAGTGAAGCAGTTGGTCATGGAGCGCCAGTCGGTGGTGGTGCGCGATGCGAAATCGGGCGAAGACATCACGCGCAGCATCTTCCTGCAAATCATTCTCGAAGAAGAGGCGGGCGGGCGCCCCATGTTCACAGAGGCGGCGCTGGCCAACATCATCCGGTTCTACGGCCATGCCATGCAGGGTTTCATGGGCAGCTATCTGGAAAAGAACGTGCAGGCATTCACCGACATCCAGGCCAAGCTGGCCGAGCAGGCGCACGGCATGACGCCAGAGGCCTGGACGCAGTTCATGGGCGGCCAGGCGCCCATGGTGCCGGGCCTGATGGGCAACTACGCCGAGCAGTCGCGCACGTTGTTTTCTCAAATGCAGGAGCAGATGCAAAAGCAGACCGAGCAGATGCTCGGCGCCATGGGTTTGAAGCGCTGACGCGCAGTTCTTCTGCCGTTTTCTGTCGGTACAGGACAATACGGGGATGAACGACGTTGTTTCCCCACCCAAAATTCCCAAAATCGGCTTTGCCAGTTTGGGCTGCCCCAAAAATCTGACCGACTCCGAGCTGATCCTCACGCAACTGAGCGCCGAGGGCTACGAGACGTCCAAGACCTTCGAGGGCGCCGATCTGGTGATCGTCAATACCTGCGGCTTCATTGACGACGCGGTGCGCGAGAGCCTCAACACCATTGGCGATGCGCTGGCTGAAAACGGCAAGGTCATTGTCACGGGCTGTCTGGGCGCGCGCCAAGGCGAGAGCGGCGGCAACTATGTGCAGCAGATGCACCCCAGCGTGCTCGCCGTGACGGGTGCGCACGCGACCCAGGAGGTGATGGATGCGGTGCACCGCAACCTGCCCAAGCCGCACGATCCCTTTGTCGACCTGGTTCCCGGCGCGTTTGGCGTGGCCGGCATCAAGCTCACGCCGCGCCACTATGCCTACCTGAAGATCAGCGAAGGCTGCAACCACCGCTGCACCTTCTGCATCATTCCGTCGATGCGCGGTGACCTGGTATCGCGCCCGGTGGGCGACGTGCTGGCGGAGGCCAAGGCGTTATTTGCCGGCGGCGTCAAAGAGCTGCTGGTCATTAGCCAGGACACCTCGGCCTACGGCGTGGACGTGAAATACCGCACCGGCTTCTGGGATGGTCAGCCGGTCAAGACACGCATGCTGGAACTTGTGCAAAAACTGGGCGAGATCGCCGAGCCCTATGGCGCCTGGGTGCGCTTGCACTATGTTTACCCCTACCCGAGCGTAGACGAAATCATCCCCTTGATGGCCACCGGCAAGGTGCTGCCGTACCTGGACGTGCCGTTCCAGCACAGCCACCCCGATGTGCTCAGACGCATGAAGCGCCCTGCCAGCGGTGAGAAAAATCTCGAGCGCATCGAACGCTGGCGCGCCGCGTGTCCGGAAATCGTCATCCGCAGCACTTTCATCGCCGGTTTCCCCGGTGAGACGGAAGAAGAGTTCCAGCACCTGCTGGACTTCCTGCGCGAGGCGGAGATCGACCGCGCCGGCTGCTTTGCCTACAGCGACGTGACGGGCGCTGCCGCCAACGAGCTGCCGGGCATGCTCCCCATTGAGCTGCGCGAAGAGCGCCGGGCGCGTTTCATGGCGGTGGCCGAAGAGGTGTCGATTGCCAAGCTGCAGCGCCGTGTGGGCGCAACCATGCAGGTGCTGATTGACCATGCGCCAGGCCTGGGCCGCAAGGGCGGCGTGGGACGCAGCTACGCCGATGCACCCGAGATTGACGGCGTAGTGCACTTGCTGCCGCCCGAGAAAATAAGCAAACAGCTCAAAGTCGGTGAATTCACGCGCGCCCGCGTGGTGGGCGTGCAAGGGCATGATCTGGTGGCGCAGCCCATCTGAGCGGGACAGACCGCGCAGCAAGAAAAAAGGCTTCCCTCGGGAAGCCTTTTTGTTGCGCCAGTCATGGCCTAGACGCGTTTGCGGTATTCGCCGGTGCGGGTGTCGATTTCAATCTTGTCGCCTTGCGAGACAAACAGCGGTACCGGCACTTCGAAGCCGGTGGCGATCTTGGCGGGCTTCAAGACCTTGCCGGACGTGTCGCCCTTGACGGCGGGCTCAGTCCATGTCACTTCGCGCTCGACGCCCGTCGGCAGTTCGACCGAAATAGCCTTGCCGTCGTAGAACACAACTTCTGCAGTCATCCCGTCTTCCAGATAATTCAGTGCGTCGCCCATGTTCTCGGATTCGACTTCGTACTGGTTGTACTCGGGGTCCATCCAGACGTACATTGGGTCGGCGAAGTACGAATACGTGCAATCCTTTTTGTCGAGGATGACCTGGTCCATCTTGTCGTCGGCCTTGAACACGACTTCGGTACCGAAGTTGCCGATCAGGCTCTTGAGTTTCATACGCACGGTGGCGGCGTTGCGACCGCCGCGTGCATATTCGGCTTTCAGGACAACCATCGGGTCCTTGCCGTGCATGATGACGTTGCCGGCGCGGATTTCTTGAGCGATTTTCATAGCGGTTTGCTGGGTTTGGGCCGCTCAATGCGAGGCGTCAGCGTGCCGGAAGGCAGCCGCGCCGGAGCATGTTCCGCGGCGGGGAATGCGCGGCGCCGGAGCAAAATGCGGCCGGCCCGATTGCGCAAAGCCTGCGATTTTAGCGTTTGCTAGCGCAAAAACCCAGTAGCTGGCTCAACAAATCGTTTTGCACGAGCAAATGTTCGCGCGCAGCGCGAATGCAAATGCCCCAGTTCGTCAGTGCCTCAGCGTCCACTTTCGGCAGCGCTCCGGGTGCCAGGCCGTTCCACACCCAATGGAAATGGCGCAGGCTGGGCGGTGCCTGCAGCCAGTCGAGAAACGCGTCCAGTTTGGGTCCATGCGCGCCGTCGTCCTGCGGGTAGATGTGCCACACCAGCGGCTGGCCCGCCCACAGCGCGCGCACCAGCGAATCTTCACCCCGCACAAAATTCAGATCGCAGGCCCAGAGCAGCTCGTCGTACGCTGGCTGGGGGCATGCATCCATATTCAAAATATGTAGCTGCTCAGGCATACCAGATAAGCGCTGGAGGCCAATTTTGTCTGAAATTTCTTGCATGGCCACTTGCACGGCGCGCTGCGCACGGCCGGGCGTGACCAGCAGGCGGGTGGGCGCTGTTGCCCCGCTCGCGCATTGCTGCAGCCAGTCGCATAGCGCTGGCGGTTCGTAGCAAAACAGCGAAACCCAGCGCGGCTCTTGCGCCGGTGCGTCGCCCCCCTGTTGGTGTCGCCAGGCGCCGCGATCAAAGCGCTGCACGCGGTCCATCAAGCCCCGTTCCCGTAGCAAGCCGCCGGTGTCCTTGCCAAAGCCGGGGTAATAGAACCACTTGGTCCAGCCAGCCGCCGGCCCGTGCAGGATCGGGCTGGGCAAGCCATGGTGGCGCGGCACCCAGGATTCCGCCGAGAGGTATTCCAGATTGATCCATACTGGCTTTTTGGCGCCAGCGCTTACCCGGTCTGCGCATGCAGCTATGAAGTCAGGAGCAATCTCGCAACCAAAGGCTTCCACCAGCACGTCGCTGGGTGGTTCGTTTGCAGCAGAAAATGCACCCCAACTGCGCACTTCAACGCCAGCGGCGCCGCTTGGGGCCATCCAGGCCAGCGCGGATGCATCGTCCACCCACAGGCGCACGCTCTGGCCAGCGGCGGCCAACTGGCTGGCCAGGCGCCAGCACACGCCGATGTCGCCAAAGTTGTCGATCACGCGGCAGAACACATCCCATTGCCAGGGGGGAACATTGTGGGAGGGCGGGGCGCTCATGCGTGAATTGTCCACAGCTTGCGTGGGCTGCAAGCCAAGTTTGCACAATAGCGCCATGTCCGAAGTGCATTCCGAAGAACTGCTGGCCCAGGTGGCCGCGCTGCCGCCGCTGCCCGGTGTGTACCGTTATTTCGATGCGGATGGGGGGTTGCTGTACGTGGGCAAGGCGCGCAACCTGAAAAAGCGGGTGTCGAGCTACTTCACCAAGACGCATGGCGGTACGCGCATCGGCCACATGGTGGGGCGCATCGTGCGCATGGAGACCACCGTGGTGCGCTCGGAGGCTGAGGCGCTGCTGCTGGAAAACAACCTCATCAAGACGCTTCAGCCCAAGTACAACATCCTGTTTCGGGACGACAAGAGCTACCCGTACCTCAAGATCACCGGCGTCGCCGCGAAAGACGGCACGGGGGACGACCCGAGCCAGCGCTTTCCGCGCCTGGCCTACTACCGCGGCAGCACCGACAAAAAGCACCGCTACTTCGGCCCCTACCCGAGCGGCTGGGCGGTGAAAGAAACCATCCTACTTTTGCAAAAAGTGTTTCGCCTGCGCACCTGCGAGGACACGGTGTTTGCCAACCGCACACGCCCCTGCCTGCTCTACCAGATCAAGCGCTGCAGCGCGCCCTGCGTGGGCCTGATTTCGCCTGAAGCCTACGCGGTGGATGTGGCCCACGCCGAAGCCCTGCTGCGCGGCGAAGCGGGGGCGGTGATGGAGGCTTTGCAGCACAGCATGCTGGCGCACGCCGAGCGGCTTGAGTTTGAGCAGGCGGCGGAGGTGCGCAACCAGATCACGGCGCTCTCGCGCGTGCTGCACCAGCAATCGGTGGAGACAACGAGCGACAAGGATGTGGACATCCTCGCCGTGCGCGTACAGGGCGGGCGCGCCTGCGTCAACTTGGCCATGGTGCGCGGTGGTCGGCATTTGGGCGACCGCGCTTACTTTCCGGTGCATGTGGACGATGCTGCCGCGTTGCAGGAAGCGCGTGCCAAGGCAGCGGATGCCGAGGACGTGGATGCAGGGCAGGGCGCCGACGACGACGACGTTGGCCCGGCGCTGCCGGTGGAGGCCTTGGTGCTCCAGGCCTTCATCGCCCAGCACTACCTCGACGTACCCGTGCCGCCCGTGCTCGTCACCAGCGAACCGGTGGAGCGCAGCCTGCTCGACGCGCTGGGCGTGCAGGCGGGTGTGCGCATTGCTGCTGTGCACCAGCCGCGCGAGCAGCGGCGCGCCTGGCTGGATATGGCGCAGAACAACGCGCAACTGCAGCTCGCGCGCCTGCTTGCCGAAGAAGGCTCGCAGCAGGCGCGCACCCGCGCGCTGGCGCAGGCGCTGGATGTGTCGCAGGACGATCTGGACATACTCCGCATTGAATGTTTCGACATTTCGCACACGGCGGGCGAATCCACCCAGGCGTCGTGCGTGGTGTTTCAGAACCACAAGATGCAAAGCAGCGAGTACCGCCGCTTCAACATTGATGGCATCACCGGAGGTGACGACTACGCCGCCATGCGCCAAGTGCTGCAGCGGCGTTACAGCAAGGTCGCTGAGGCGCAGCGCGAAGCGGGCGGTGCCGAGCTCGCGCCGGGCAGTGCGCGCCTGCCCGACCTGGTGCTGATTGATGGCGGCAAGGGCCAGGTCAGCGTGGCGCGCGAGGTGTTCGCCGCGCTGGGCCTCGATATCTCGCGCATCGTCGGTGTCGAGAAGGGCGAGGGACGCAAGGTGGGCCTGGAAGAGCTGGTGTTTGCCGACGGGCGCGAGAAGGTCTACCTCGGCAAGGACTCGGCTGCGCTGATGCTGGTCGCCCAGATCCGCGACGAAGCACACCGCTTTGCCATCACCGGCATGCGCGCGGCCCGTGCCCGCGTGCGCACGGGGGGCAGCCGGTTGGAAGACATTGCGGGCGTGGGCCCGAAGAAACGTGCGCGCTTGCTGCAACGGTTTGGCGGCGTGCGCGGCGTGGCCGAGGCCAGCGTGGCCGATCTGTGCACTGTGGATGGCATCTCACTCGAACTGGCGCAGGAAATCTACCGCGCGCTGCGCTGAGGCATGGCCATCGTTGACGATCGATTCAAGCGGCGGTGAGTCCGTAGCCTGCCCCTGCGCGTGACACAATCGGCGCCATGTTCTGGACCATTCCCACCATCATGACCTGGACGCGCATCGTCGCGATACCGTTGATCGTCGGGGTGTTTTACCTGCCGCTGGCCGAAGAGTCGCGCAATCTGATTGCCACGGTGATGTTCGTGGTCTTCGCCGCCACCGACTGGCTCGACGGCTTCTTGGCGCGGCGGTTGAACCAGACCTCGGCCTTTGGCGCCTTCCTGGACCCTGTGGCCGACAAGTTTCTTGTTGCTGCATCGCTCCTGGTGCTGGTGCATCTGCAGCGTACCGACGTGTTTGTCGCGCTCATCATCATCGGACGGGAGATCGCCATCTCGGCGCTGCGCGAGTGGATGGCGCAGATTGGCGCTTCGCGCAGCGTGGCTGTGCACATGTTGGGCAAACTCAAGACCACAGCGCAGATGGTGGCGATTCCGTTTTTGCTCTACGACGGACCGCTGCCCGCAGGCCTTGACTCCGGCGTGGTGGGGCTGTGGCTGATCTGGATCGCGGCCGTGCTCACCGTCTGGTCCATGGTGTATTACCTGCAAAAGGCCTTGCCTGAAATCCGCGCTCGCGTGAAGTAAAAAACTTGAATCAATTGGCCTCCAGCGCTTATTGGAAAAGCGTTTAATGCTATTGATTCAGGAGCGATCTGCTTAAGCAACCTGTCGCTGTTTTGCCGACGACGGCGTAGGTAAGAATGTGATGCAACGATCGAACCTGCTTACGGGCTCTGGCTGCACATGCGCATGTCATCTGATGCAAGCCTTCGATGTCAATCAGGGAAGTTGCGCATATGTGGCCATTTGCGCTCGCAATCATGGAGGTGCCGGACAGACGTCCGAATGCGCATAGAATTCAGGCTCTTTGCGGGTTGCCTGCGGCCCGTATTGACACCGTGAATTCTGGTGGTTTTAATCTGAATCGGCAGCACCGCGTGTGCTCAACCCGCCTCTCAAGCCGTCGAGCTCTGGCCGACGAATCTGGAGACCCGAGGCAGGCAACGGCCAGAAGACCAAGAGACAATCACCCCTATTTCCCCGAGAGGCTTCTTGTGAACAAAACCGAACTGATCGAGCACATCGCAAACAATGCTGACCTATCCAAAGCTGCTGCCGCGCGCGCGCTGGAGTCGACCATCGACGCGGTCAAGAAAACCTTGAAGAAGGGCGGCACGGTTTCACTCGTCGGTTTCGGCACTTTTGCTGTCGGCAAACGCGCCGCGCGCACCGGGCGCAATCCTCGCACCGGCGCTGCGATTAAAATCAAGGCTGCAAAGGTTCCAAAGTTCCGTCCAGGCAAGGCGTTGAAAGACGCATTGAACTGACGCACAAATCAAGGTGGGGTGCTTAGCTCAGTTGGTAGAGCGGCGCCCTTACAAGGCGTAGGTCGGCGGTTCGAACCCGTCAGCACCCACCACTGATTCAAAGGCGAACGCGAGTTCGCCTTTTCTTTTTGTCATTGAAAGACCGGCCCATGTTTGAATCCATTCGCAAGCACTCGAAAATAGCGATGCTCGTGATGTTCTTGCTGATCATTCCGTCGTTTGTCCTTGTGGGCATTGATTCCAAATATTTTTCCGGCAGCAGCCCCGTTGTGGCGCGGGTCGATGGTCAGGACATCACCCAGGCCGAATGGGACAACGCCCATCGCATCGAGTCTGATCGACTGCGTGCGCAGCAACCTGGCATCGATGGTGCCTTGCTGGATTCGCCGCAGGCCCGTTATGGCACGCTGGAGCGCATGGTCCGGGATCGCGTACTACAAGCAGCCGCGAACAAGTTTCATCTTCAGCCCAGCAATGCCCGTCTTGCCAGCGCATTGCAACAAATCCCTGAGATCGCCGCATTGCACCGGCCCGACGGCAGTCTGGATGCAGAGGCGTATCGCAAACTCGTTGCCACACAGGGACTGACCCCAGAAGGTTTTGAATCTCGGATGCGCTACGACCTGGCCGTAAACCAGGTTCTGGGGGCCGTGGTCAATAGCAGCTTTGCAACGCCTGCACAGGCAGATGTGACGCTCGCTCCTTTGTTTCAGCAGCGAGAGATTCGGGTGGCCTACTTCAAGCCAAAGGACTTTGCAGCGAAAGTGCAGGTCTCAGACGCTGATCTGGAAACCTACTACAAGGCAAATGCCGACCAATTCAAGGAGCCAGAGCGCGCCGACGTGGAATACGTCGTGCTTGACCTCGATGCAGCGCGTGCAGGCATCACATTGAACGAAGACGACCTCAAAACCTATTACAAGGAAAATTTGGCGCAGTTTTCCGGCAAGGAAGAGCGGCGTGCCAGCCACATCCTGATTGCTGCAGCCAAGGATGCGCCAACTGCCCAGCGTACGGCGGCCAAAGCGCGCGCTGAGGAGCTTCTGGCGCAAGTGCGCAAAGCTCCCGAGACGTTTGCCGACGTTGCCAAGAAGAATTCGCAGGATACGGGCTCTGCCAGTCAGGGTGGTGATCTCGGTTTCTTCGGTCGAGGTGCCATGGTGAAACCCTTTGAAGAGGCGGCCTTTGGCCTTGCAAAGAACGACATCAGCGATGTCGTTGAAAGCGACTTCGGCTACCACATCATCAAGCTCGTCGACATCAAGACTCCGCGCGTTCCCAGTTTTGAGGAAAAGCGTGCCGACATCGAGAATCTGCTCCGACAGCAGCAGTCCCAGCGAAAGTTCGCCGAAATGGCCGAAACCTTTACCAATATGGTTTACGAGCAGTCGGACAGTCTGGCGCCAGTGGTTGAAAAGTTCAAGCTCAAGCTGCAGACGGCAACCGGCATCACGCGCGAGCCGAGCGCGCAAGACAAAGGCGTGCTGGCCAACGCAAAGTTGCGTGCGGCACTTTTTTCGGCGGATTCGGTCGAGCACAAGCGCAATACGGAAGCCATAGAAATCGGCCCCAATCAGCTGGTTTCGGCCCACATCACGCGTTATGCCGCAGCGCGAACGCTGTCGTTTGATGAGGCACGCGACAAAGTGAGGGCACTGTTCATTGCGAAGAGATCTACAGAGCTCGCTCGTACTGAAGGCGAGGCCAAGCGCGCCGATTGGGCCAAGAATCCGACGTCCGCTGGCAGTGCACTCTCTGCTGCCGTCGTGGTGTCGCGACAAGAAGTGCACGATCAAGCACGCGCTTTGGTGGAAAAGGTGCTGAGTGAAGATCCCACCCATCTTCCCGCTTGGCTTGGTGTTGATCTGGGCGCACAAGGCTATGCGGTGACGGAGATCACGCGCGTCATCGAGAAACAGACGCCTCCCGAAAACGTCGCGGCGCAACGCCGTGAGCAATACGCTCAGTGGTTGACCAAGGCAGAAGCGCTTGCGTACTACGACTGGCTCAAGCAACGTTTCAAAGCCCAGATCAAGGTGCCGAGGCCGAGCGCCGATCTTGTCAGTGCAGTTGGCTAAAAAGAGAAAAATTCATCGTATACTTCAAGGCTCTGCGGTGGCTGTAGCTCAGTTGGTAGAGTCCAGGATTGTGATTCCTGTTGTCGTGGGTTCGAGCCCCATCAGCCACCCCAAGAATTTCTAAGCCTCTCTGTTCACCGACAGCGGGGCTTCTTTCTTTGGCGACTCTGGTGATCTCAAGCCTTGCTTTTGCAAGACACGGTCCATCCAGATGATGGTGCGCGCGTCCCGGCGTAAAAAATTTCCTCTCTTGTGCTGATTGCTATCGAAAACCCGTACTACAATGCGAGGCTCAGCTGGTGGCGGACATGATCTTACGGGGTCTAGGCGGTGCGGCTGGGGTGGGGTGATTGGGAAGTTGTTGAGGTTGGCGAAAAATTCTTTCGTAG
>JAGNYI010000105.1 GCA_017985015.1 Giesbergeria sp.
CCAGCGCCTGTGCAAGCTCTTCGCCTTCGAGTTCGCCGTCGGCCAGCGCCGACAGCAGTTCTTGTGCTTTCAGTTCCGTTTCCATGGTGTCCACCTGCAGTGTCTAGGGGCCGCGTACCTACCAGCGTTTGCCCGACTGGTTTTCCAACATCGGGCGCACGCGCGCCGAAATCGCTTCTCGCGCTCGAAAAATGCGTGAACGCACCGTCCCGATCGGGCAATCCATGGCCTGGGCAATTTCCTCATAGCTCAGGCCTTCGATCTCGCGCAGCGTCACCGCCTCGCGCAAATCGGCCGGGAGGGCTTCCATCGCGGCATTGACGGCAACGGCAATTTCCTGGGCCGCCAGCACCGTCTCGGGCGTTTCATCGGTGGTTAGTTCGTGCCGGGGCCGGGAAGTTTCATCGTCTTCATCGCCGCCCGGTGCCCCTGCGTGGTAGACCACCGGATTGCGCTTGAGGTCCAGCAAGGTCTTCTTGGCGGTATTGACTGCAATGCGGTAGAGCCAGGTATAGAACTGCGCTTCGCCGCGAAACTGGTGCAACGCCCGGTAGGCGCGAATAAAGGTCTCTTGCGCGATGTCGGGAATCAGATCGGTGTCGCGCACCATGCGGCCGATCAGCCTCTCGATGCGCCGCTGGTATTTGATGACCAGCAGTTCAAACGCGCGCTGGTCACCCGCCACCGTCCGCTGCACGAGCTGGAAGTCGGCATCGGGCGCGCGGGGTTCGGCAGGAGCAGCGGAAGTGGGGTCGGTCATGAATCAAGCGGGCGTCGGCACAAGGAACCGACTGGAGGCACTGTCACACGCGGCGATCAGGGACTGCGGCGTCCCCGGCGGCCTGCGCGGCAGAATCTGACAGCGCAGCTGTGGCGCGCGAATATACCGCACGGCGCAGATCAAGCCAGCGCGCGGCATCCTGGGATCGCTCGACAAACAGCCAGACTGCGGGGTGCCCCTCGGGAAATGCCAAGGCCATGCGCCGCTGCAGATCAAGCTGAATGACCACCACGCTCCCCAAAGGCTGCGGCGCCGCTGTGCTGCCAGTGCCCTGCAACTCCCAACCCTGCCCGTCCCAGACGAGCGTGCCCACGGGGAGCCGAGTCCAGAATCGCGCGGCCAGCACAGCGACCACCGCCCAAAGCAGAAGCGCCGGCCCGGCAGTGCGTCGGTCCGCCCCCGCACCAGCACTCATCCACGCCAGCAGCACAAGCAAGGCGGCAGCATTCAAAAAAGTCAGTGCGCCTGCCAACACCGGGCTGCGCCGCAGCGGAAACTGCACTGCGGGCGCGGGGTAGCGCTGGGTGGCAGCGCTCATTCACATCCTGTGAGGCAATTGGACGGATCAAGCGCGTTGCGGACGCACTGGCCGGCCGCTCAAACGCGCCGGAACACCAAGGTCCCGTTGGTGCCGCCAAAGCCAAAATTGTTCTTCATGGCCAGTTCCACTGGCATGTCGCGCGCGGTGTTGGCACAGAAATCCAGGTCGCACTCGGGGTCCTGGTGGTCCAGGTTGATCGTGGGCGGTACCTTCTGGTGGTGCAGCGCGAGGATGGTGAAGATGCTCTCGATGCCCCCCGCGCCACCCAGCAAGTGCCCGGTCATGGATTTCGTCGAACTGACCACCAGCTTTTGCGCGGCATCGCCAAACGCCGCCTTGATGGCATGCGTTTCGTTTACGTCGCCCAGCGGGGTGGAGGTGCCGTGGGCATTGAGGTAGTCGATCTGGTCGGCGTTGACCCCGGCGTTGCGCAGCGCATTGAGCATGGCGCGGCGCGGGCCATCCATGTTGGGCGCGGTCATGTGTCCGGCGTCGGCGCTCATGCCAAAACCAATCAGCTCGGCATACATGCGCGCGCCCCGGGCCTTGGCGTGCTCATATTCTTCAAGCACCACGACGCCGGCGCCTTCGCCGAGCACAAAGCCATCGCGATCCCTGTCCCAGGGACGGGACGCCGCCTGCGGGTCGTCGTTGCGGGTCGACAGCGCACGCATGGCGGCAAAACCGCCAATGCCGAGCGGCGATACCGTCGCTTCGGTGCCGCCGGCGATCGCCACGTCTGCGTCGCCGTATTCAATCATTCGGCCGGCCTCACCGATGCAGTGCAGGCCCGTCGTGCAGGCGGTGACCACCGCAAGGTTCGGCCCCTTGAAGCCAAAGCGCATGGATACATGCCCAGCCACCATATTGATGATGGACGCTGGAACGAAAAAAGGCGTGATGCGGCGCGGCCCCCGGGCCACGAGCTCTGCGTGGGTGTTTTCGATCAGCGGCAGGCCGCCAATGCCAGAGCCGATGACGCAGGCAATGCGTGTGGCCAGCTCATCGTCCAGTGCCTCGCCTGTGGGCAGGCCGGCGTCGTGCACTGCCTGCACGGCCGCAGCGATGCCGAAATGAATGAACGAATCCATCCCGCGCGCATCCTTGGCGCTGAGGTAGGCGCCCAGATCAAAACCGCGCACTTCCCCGGCAATCTGGCAGGCGAAGTTCGACGCATCAAATTTGGTGATGCGGTCGATACCGGAGCGCCCGGCCAGGAGGTTGGCCCAGGCGTCCTGCACCGTGTTTCCCACGGGACAAACGCAACCCAGGCCGGTCACGACAACGCGACGACGGCTCATTCGTAAAACCTTGTGCTTGTTGACTCGCTCAACGCGGCGCAGCGCGCCGATCAAGCCTTCGGGTGGGATGTGGCGTAGTCGATGGCGTTCTGCACCGTGGTGATCTTCTCGGCGTCTTCGTCGGGAATCTCGATGCCGAATTCGTCTTCCAGTGCCATCACCAGTTCGACCGTGTCGAGCGAGTCGGCACCGAGGTCGGCCACGAAGGCCTTTTCGCTGGTGACCTGGGACTCTTCCACGCCGAGTTGCTCGGCAATGATCTTTTTGACGCGTGCTTCAATATCGCTCATGGTTTCACTCTGGGTGTTGGTAGATTGATCGGGGATTCTAGCTGCTTAGATCGTGCCATTTGATACAAGATTATTTGCATTCAT
>JAGNYI010000003.1:0-23249 GCA_017985015.1 Giesbergeria sp.
TCGGCCAACTTCAGCATCTGGGGGACCGGAAGATAGAACTCCTGGCGACTGTCGAAGCCGCTCAGCAACACGTCGTCTCCGAACCCGAGGTCCGACAGGGAGAAACTGCGGTTGACCCAGGTGTCCCCCTGCAAACGCTGCAATGCGTCGCCTGCGGGACTGGCCAATGCCATCATCGGGGCAGCCAGACTGATGAGCGCCACTAGGCGGGTGAGGCGTTGCGGTCGAGGCAGGCAAGATGGCATGGAAGAACTCCGGAAAAAAATACGAGGACGACGAAACTGAATCACAGCGGGCTTCAGGAATGAAATTGAGTGAAAGGTCGTTCGCACAGGGCATCCACAATGCGGCTGCAGGCGCGTCCGTCCCCATAAGGATTGGCGCTTCGGCAAAACCCGGCATAGATGGCCGAGTCGTCCAACAGACGCGATGCTTCGGTCACTATGCGTTCGCGCGAAGTACCCACCAGACACACCGTGCCTGCCGCTATGGCTTCGGGCCGTTCAGTGACATCGCGCAGAACCAGCACCGGTTTTCCCAGCGAGGGCGCTTCTTCCTGGACGCCGCCTGAGTCGGTCAAAATCAGGTATGCACGGCGCATAAGCCAGACGAAATCGATGTAGTCCACAGGGGCAATCAGATGGACATTGGCCTGCCCACCCAAGGCGTTCTGCACGACATCGCGAACGTTGGGATTGAGGTGGACTGGGTAAACAATCTGCACATCGTCGCGCTGGGCCAGATCCTGCAGCGCAGCACAGATATTGCGAAAACCCTCGCCAAAGTTTTCACGGCGGTGTCCTGTGATCAACAGTAGCTTGCGGCGCGCATCGAGCCACCCATAGCGCTCTGCCAGGGAACGCTCCAACGCAGCATCGCTGTCGAGCTTGGCAACTGTGGCAACCAGCGCATCAATCACCGTATTGCCGGTGACCCAGATACGGCCCGACACTTTCTCACTCAATGCAGCGTCGCGCGCTGCGGGCGTCGGCGCAAAAAGCCAAGTGCTCATGGAGTCCACCAGTCGGCGGTTCATTTCTTCGGGATAGGGCGACTGAATGTCCCCGCTGCGCAAGCCTGCCTCGACATGGCCCACACGGATGCGCCGCTGGAAAGCGGCCAGGGCGGCCGCTGCGGCGGTGGTGGTGTCGCCATGTACCAGAACGCAATCGGGCTGCACGCGCTCCAGCATGGCGTCAACCCCTGTGAGCAAGCGCGCAAACAGACCATTGAGGCTTTGATTGGGCTGCATGACATCGAGTTGGTGCTCGGCGCGCAGGTCAAACAAAGCCATGACCTGAGCGAGCATTTCGCGATGCTGGCCCGTAATGCAAAGACTGGTGTCGAAGTGCGGCTCAGCGCGCAGTGCAGCCACCAAAGGAGCCATCTTGATGGCTTCGGGCCGGGTACCGAAAATCGAAACAATGCGCATTCGAGGAGTCAGTTGGTGCGCTCGACCAGTACTGCTCCCTCACAAGGAACCCCACCCGGAAAAACGCCATCAATAAACGTCAGTCGCGCCTTGCGGTGCGGCTGTTTGGGCGGGAACGCTCTGCGGCGTCTGACCCTCGATGCGCCAATGATAGCAATTGTTCTTGATTGAAAGCAAATGTTTTTCGGCGGATTGGCGTACTGAAGCCGAAGTGCGTTGTTGAAATGCGGCGTCACTCGGGAACGCTCGGACTCCTTCGAGAGGCTGCTTCTCTCGCATCTTCACAAAACGAGTTTGCAGCGGACCCAATCAGTCATCCGCCGCACGCACGCGTCAGCGCTGCGGTGCAATCGCCATGTCAATGGCTTGCGCGTTGACAAGTCGATTGGCCTTTCTGGCGGCATCGAATCTGCCTGCTGCAACGGGCAAGCGGAGCAGACGGAACAGTTCAGGTCAAGCTGCGTGCGACACCATCCTGCCAGCGCCAGGCGTCCTGGCACATGCGATCGACGCCATGACGCGCCTTCCATCCAAGCATGCGTTCTGCAAGCGCAGGGTCAGCCCAGCATTGGGCGACGTCGCCGGGGCGGCGCGGGACGATTTGGTAGGGCACCGGGTGGCCGCTTGCACGCTCGAACGCGCTGACCATTTCCAGCACGGACACGGGGCGGCCCGTCCCCAGGTTCAGTGTCAGCAAGCCCGCATGCGCCTGCAGATAGCGAAGGGCTGCCACGTGTCCATCCGCAAGATCACAAACGTGGATGTAGTCGCGCACGCCGGTTCCGTCGGATGTGGCGTAGTCGCCGCCGAACACGCTCAGGCAATCTCTCTGGCCCGCGGCCACTTGCGCCACATAGGGCAAAAGATTGTTGGGAATGTCCTGCGGATCTTCGCCAATCAACCCGCTCTCGTGGGCACCCACGGGATTGAAGTAGCGCAAGCGCGCAATGCGCCAAGCGCCAGGCTCGGCAGCGTCGACATCCGCCAGCACCTGCTCCATCATGAGCTTGGTCCAGCCGTAAGGATTGGTGGCCGAGAGCGGAAAATCTTCGCGGATTGGCAGGATGGCGGGCTCGCCATACACGGTGGCAGACGAAGAAAACACCAGGGTGCGAACGCCAGCCGTCTGCATGGCCCGCAGCAGCGCCACGGTGCCTGCCACATTGTTGTCGTAGTAGCGCAGCGGCTCGCGCACCGACTCACCGACGGCCTTGAGCGCCGCAAAGTGAATCACGGCGCCAATGGGGTGCTCTGCAAACACTTTGGCCAGACAGTCTGGATCACGCACATCGCCCTGCAGCAGCGTGGGTGCTTCCCCAGTAATCGCCGCGACCCGGTCAAGCACCGAGCGCCGGCTGTTGGAAAAGTTGTCCAGCACGATGGCCTGAACCCCTGCGGCAGCCAGCGCCACACAGGTGTGCGAACCGATGTAGCCAGCGCCTCCGGTGACGAGCACCGCGCCGTCTTCTGTCATCTTGCGAGTTCCTTTTCTCCTAAATGCGCCCTAAGCCCCGCGTTGCATGCTGTCTCGTCTGCACTCTCTCGGCAGAACCAAGCATCGCTGGACTCACACAGACGCCGAGGCTAACAGCTTGGGACTCCGTGGCCAGGCAGAAAAACCGATGTGGCTTCGGGAACTGCGCTGCAATGCAAGCTTCGTTCATGGCACCACGCGCACACATAGGGCATCGGCTGAAGCGGCGGATGCCTTGGTGCTGCAGGCTACCCGCCAGATCAAGCCGCAGCATCTCCCCTGAAGTCGACCCCAGACTGCGGTGTCGTCTTCGGCGTTGTCGTCCAGCAGCATCTGCATGCAGACACAGACACCAAAGTGCGGCCTCCAGCACCGATTCCTGCAAGCCAGATAGGCGCAGTTCACGCATGCAGTCCCGAATGGCGCCCCGCTCCAGAGCACGATGCGTCCGGCAGCGCGCAGCTTGTCGATGTGCCGCGTGGTGCCGGCAAAGCGTGCGAAGTCCGGGCGGTTGATCAAACTGAGGCACTTCAGCACCAGCCCAGATACGGACCGCAACCTACAACGCACAGCCGGCAGAGAGCGGCACCGGCGGCGGCGCAAAAACAACACCCTCTACGTGAAAACTGAAACATATTGCGATCCAATGGCGCAGAGCGAGCCTTCGTCAGGCTTTGCACACACCATATAATTTTGGTCTAACAGCTCACACCTTGAAACATTGCCTGGGCGGGAATCGGGCTGTTTTCCGTGTTTTTGAAGAATTTATTCAGCGATGCTCCCTAATCCATCCACCGCAGCGCCCTGGTTTGGCATGCTGTTGGCCTGCGGCTTGGCAAGCCTATCGCCTGCCAGCGCCCAGCAGAAATCAGCCGAAAAGAACATCGTCCCGGTCAGCACTAGCGCCAGCCCAAGCGCGGTGTCGCTGCCCGCGCCGACGGTGGAGAACGTCGCGGCGCTGCCACTGCGCCAATGGAAGAGCAGCTTCAAGAGCCTGGGTCTGCGCAGTCCGCTGACCCTGCGTGGCTTGGAGAGCGAAGGCAGCATCGGCGTGGATGTGCGCCGCGACGAGCTGGTCGAGTCGGCCCGCCTGCATCTGACCTTCACACTGTCGCCGTCTCTGCTGCCGACGCTGTCGCACCTTAAGGTGCTGCTCAACGACGAGCTGCTGCAGACTGTCGTACTCAGCAAGGAGCAGTTGGGCAAGCCGCAAGCGGTCGATCTGGACATCGACCCGCGCTACTTCACGGACTACAACCGCCTTCGCTTTCAGTTCATTGGCCACTACACGATGGAGTGCGAAACGCCGACCCACAGCAGCCTGTGGGCCAGCGTAAGCAACGAGAGCAGCCTGACGCTGGCGCTTCGCCAACTGCCCCAGCGCGACGATCTGGCGCTGCTGCCTGCGCCATTTTTTGACCCGCGCGACAACCGGCCAGTGCGCTTGGCTTTTGTTTATCCGAACCACCCGGACCTGGCGCTTTTGAAAGCCTCGGGCTCGGTGGCCAGCTGGATGGGCATGTTGGCGGGCTACCGCGGCAACGAGTTCGCCACTTTCGAAGACCAGCTGCCCGGGCGCAATGCGGTGGTGTTTGCGACCGATGCGCAGCGTCCGGCCTTCCTGCGCGACCTTCCGCCCATCACGCAACCGACGCTGACGATGCGCACGCACCCCAGCGTGCCGGGCGCCAAATTGCTGCTGGTATTGGGCAAGGACACCGCCCAGCTGCAGATGGCGGCCGATGCGCTGGCGCTAGGCAAGGCCGCACTGTCGGGCACCAGCATGACGGTCACGGCGCTGGAATACCCACCTGCCGCGCGCCCCTATGACGCGCCGCGCTGGATTACCAGCGAACGCCCTGTGCGCTTGGCCGAACTGGTACAAAACCTGTCGGACCTGCAGGTGCGCGGCGCCTCACTGAACGATACGGTGAACATCGCTACACGCATGGCGCCGGACCTGTTCACCTGGAATGCCAAGGGCGTCCCGCTGAACCTGAGCTACCGACACACCCCCGGCAGCGACCTGGACCCCGGCGCACTGAATGTATTCATCAACAATCAGTTCATTCATACCTACCCGCTGGCATCGCGAGGCGACCGCTCCAGCGGCAACAACAAGCTGCTGGTACCGTTGTTCGACGACAGCAACGTGCAGGCCCACTCAGACCTGCAAATTCCCGCTTTCATGCTGGGCAGCGACAACCAGCTGCAGTTTGCCTTTGAAATCCCGCCCAACGACCAAGGCCATTGCCGATCGGTACAGCCCAGCGAGCGCATTGCGGCCATCGACCCCCAATCGACGATCGACTTGACGCGTTTTCACCACTACATCGCCATGCCCAGTCTGGCGGCGTACGCCAATAGCGGTTTTCCGTTTACCCGCGTGGCCGATCTGGCGCAGACCTCGGTGGTCTTGCCCAACCAGCCCACACCGGCGGACATCCAGGTGTATCTGACGGCCGTCGGGCGGATGAGCGCCTCCACCGGCTACCCCGGTACGCGTTTTCAGCTGCTGCCCGCCGCACAGATTGCCCAGGCGCGGGACACCGACATTCTTCTGGTGGCGCAAGGCGATCGCGACGGTGTGCTGGCCCAGTGGCAGAAGCATCTGCCGGCGCTGGTGGCCGCCGGCACGCGCTCAGTGGCGCCTCTGGAGCGGGCGCTCGGCTCGTTCATCCAGTTGTTCCAGCTTGAATCGGAAATCCAGCTGTCGACTTCGGGCGGCAGCACCACGCTGGCGGGCGATGGGCCGCTGGCAGCCATCGTCGGATTTGAATCGCCCTTGAGTGCGGGCCGCAGCGTGGTCGCGCTGACCGCCAGCGACGGCGCGGCAATGGCGCTGATTGGCGCCGGCTTGAACGACGCCGGAAAAGTGCGCCAGTTGCGCGGCGATCTGGGTTTCCTGCGCGGCGAAAACATCGAGAGCTTTCGCGTTCACCCGGTGTATTTCGTGGGCGACTTGCCGTGGTGGCAATGGCTTTGGTTTCATCTGCACAGCCACCCGCTGCTGCTTGCCTTGTTGGGTATTGCAGCCGGTCTTCTGGTGACTTTTGTCGTGTACATCGCACTGCGGGCTCGGGCGGCGCGCCGCTTGAGTGCAGGACATGATTGATCGGCCGCGACGTCGCGGCATTTTGCGCACCGGTCTGGGCAGCCTGCTGGCTCCGTTGCACAGTCTGTCTGTGGAGGCGAAAGACCAGGCGACGCAGCCGACCCAGGTCGCACCCACCGCCCCCGTCTGGCCGGCCTGGAAGTCGTTTCGCGCGCGATTCATGAACGAAGACGGGCGGATTCTCTCGGGCGCCGAAGGCACCGGGCAAACCTACTCCGAAGCGCAGGCCTACGCCTTGTTTTTTGCGTTGGTGGGCAACGACCGCCTGGCGTTCGACAAAATTCTGGCCTGGACGGAAAACAACCTCTGCGCCGGCGACCTGACCGCGCGCCTGCCCGCCTGGCTGTGGGGCAAGCGCCCCGATCGCAGCTGGGACGTGCTGGACACCAACCCAGCCTCGGATGCGGATGTCTGGATCGCCTACGCACTGGGCGAAGCCGGGCGCCTGTGGAACGAGCGGCGCTACCGCGCGCTGGCCGCCTTGTTGGCCGCCCGCATTCTGCGCGAAGAAACTGCCGACCTGCCTGGCCTGGGGCGCAGCCTGTTGCCTGCGCCGACAGGCTTCACTGTCGGACCGAAGCGCTGGCGCCTGAACCCCAGCTACATGCCGCTACAGGTCATGCAGTGGCTGGCCAGCACCCAGCCACAGGCCCAGGCCCAGTGGAGCGCGATCGCAGAAAGCTCAAGGAACATTGTCATTGGCGCTGCCCCCAAAGGCTTCGCTCCCGACTGGACGTTGTACGACGCTGACAAAGGCTTTCTTCCCGACACCGAAGGTGCAGAGAAAGGCCAGGGGGGCTACAACGCCATTCGTGTGTATCTATGGGCCGGCATGCTGCACCCCGATGCCCCGGATCGCCAGCGTGTGTTGCAGGCGCTGGCGCCGATGGCGCGCCAAGTGCGCGACCAAGGTTTTCCCCCGGAATCCATTGACATCCTGAGCGGCAAGGCCAGCGGCCCAGCGCCTTCGGGGTTTTCTGCGGCCATGCTGCCATTCTTGAAGGCGCAAAAGGAAGACGCTGCGCTGCAGGAACAACGCACCCGCATCGATGCACGCCCAGTGCGCCCGGAGGCGTACTACGAACAGGCGCTGGCGCTGTTTGGCATGGGCTGGGACGACGGGGTGTACCAGTTTTCTCCCGCAGGCGATCTGCAGGTGCGGTGGCAGCGCTGATGCCAGCCAACCATTTGCGCGTCGCTGGCTGGGGGGTGCTGGCCGCCGTGTGTCTTGCGAGTCTGCCTGTGCAAGCGCCAGCGCAAGTCCAAGTGGCACCCGACGTGCAGACCGAGCTGCTGCGTGGAGCGCAGCTTTGGGCGTCAAAGGATCGACCCGACTTGGCGCGCCAGCTGATTGAAAAACTGCTGCTGGGCGACCCCTATTTGCCTATTGGACTGGCCACCCTTGGCGAGCTGGCACTGCGAGAAAACAAGACCGAGGAAGCCCAGCGCATCTTGGGCCTCCTGCGCACCCGACACCCGCAAGACCCTCTGACGCAAGAGCTGGCAACGCTGGTACGGGTGTATGGACCGGAGCGTGAGAGCCTCGCAAAGATGCGCCTGCTGGCGCGCGCTGGACGCAAGGAAGAGGCGGCAAGCATGGCGCGCACGCTGTTTCCAAAAGGTCCACCGGCCTTGGGGAAACTTGCGCTGGAGTATTTCCAGATTGTCGGTGCCAGTTCAGGCGACGCTGCACTGGCTCAGAGCCAGCTCGATCGCCTCTACCAACAAACAGGCGAATCGCGCTATCGGCTCGCCCTGCTGGACATGCAATTGGCGCAGGGCACGCGCGCTCAGACGATTCTGCCTTCTCTAGAGGCACTGGCTGAGGAACCGGATGTGGATCCGGTGGCGCTGCAGAACCTGTGGCGCCGCGCCCTTGATCAGCAAGGGAACAACGCTGCGGGGCTGCGTTCCGCGCAGCGCTTCTTGCGCCGCTTCCCCGACAACACGGCGATGGTGGAGCGCTTGGCGGCACTGCAGCAAGCGCAGGAGCGGGCACAGCAGCGCGCACGCGACCCGGCCAATATTGCACGCAAAGCCGCATTGCGCGCCCTGGACCAGGGCAACGTCGCACTGGCCGAAGAACAATTGCAGACTGTTTTGTCGCTTCGCCCACGCGATGCCGAGAGCATTGGCAACTTGGGGCTAATTCGCCTGCGCCAAGGGCAGCATGCCCAGGCACAAGAGCTGCTGGGGCAGGCATTTGCGCTGTCGGGCAAGCAGCGCTGGTCCCAGCTGCAGGGCACAGCGCGCTTTTGGGGCCTGCTGCGCCAAGTCGATGTTGCTCTGGAGAAGAATGAGCTCGGCACCGCCGACGCCTTGGCGCAAAAGGCGTTGGCGCTGCAGCCCGAAAGCCCCGAGGCGCTCGGCGCCCTGGCCGGCATTCGCGCCCTGCAAAACGCGCTGCCACAAGCGCAAGCGCTGTACCAGCAGGCGCTGCGGCAGGAAGCCGACAACACCAGTGCGCTCACAGGGCTGGCCAACGTGTACGTGCGCAGCGGCCAGAGCGACAAGGCCATGGCACTTCTCGAACGCGCTGCTGCCAACGACACGGCCCTGGCCGGCAAGTTGGCGGGCACGCGGGCAGACCTGCTGCAGGAGCAGGCGCGCACGTTCCTGCAGGCGCAGCGCCCCAGTGCAGCTCTGCGCGCTCTGGAAAGTGCGGTCGCACTGGCGCCCGATGAGCCTTGGATCCGCCACAGTCTTGCGCAGCTGTACGTGCGCTTGGGCCTACCCCGAGAGGCTCTGAGCGCTATGGACGAAGGCATTGCCCGCACTCCACAGGCCGAGCCCATGCGCTACGCGCGCGCACTGATTCGCAGCTCCTTGGACGATGAGGCCGGTGCGCTGTCCGACATGCAGCACATTGCGCCCGAAAACCGAAGCGAAGGCATGCAGGAACTGGTGCAGCGTGTTTCGGTGAATCGACTAATCGCGCAAGCGACCGGCACCCAAACTCACGCCAACGCAGCTGCAAATGCCGACGCGCTGCAGCGCGCCGAAGCACTGGCGCGCAACGATGCAGGTCTGTTGTACGCCGTAGCCAATGCCTGGTTCAAACGCGGCCAACCTGCGCAGGGCGTGGCGGTATTTGATCGACTGGAAAAGCGCTCCGGACCCTTGCCCGCCCCGGTGCAGCTCGACCACGCGGCCTTGCTGCAGCGCGCGCAGCAGAACGAAGCGGTAGCGCAGCGGCTGCCGAAGCTGCTGACCCAGCGGAACTGGAACACTTCGCAGGAAGCGCAATTGCTCAACCTGTATGCCACCCACCAAGAACACCTGATCGAGCGCCAGCGCGCCGAAGGCCGCCTTGAGCAGGCGGTGCAAAGTGCGCGCGCGCCTCTCCCAGAAATCGACAGCAGTCGCAACACGCCGCAAACTGCATTGCAGCGGCGCCGCGTGCAAGCGCAGTTGCTGGCAGCAGCAGCGCAATACTCGGACGCCGGCAGCTTGCTGCAGCCGCTGGTAGCGCAACTGCCGGAAGACGCAGAGCTGCGCATGGCCTTGGGCGATGCACTTGCCCGCCAAGGGCGCACAGCAGAAGCCACCGTGCAGGCACGCTGGCTGGCGCAGCACCTGCCAAGCACGGAACCCGTTCAGCAGCTTGCCCTGCTTCGACTGTGGCAGCGCGCGGGCCAAATGCAGGAAGCGCGCGCCCTGTCGATGCGCTTGCTTGATGCAGCGCCAGCCGATACCGACGTGCTGCTGCACGCGGCGCGGCTGGAGCGCTCCGAGCGCCACTACGCGCAGGCCGTAGCGCTGTTTCAGCGCGCCTGGACACAAGAGGCGCGCACGGTCGGCAATGTGTCCGCTCCAGACATCGCAGCAACGCCAGCGCCGACCCTGGCCAGTGAGGCTCCGCCAGACACGCCGCTCGCTCTGGCTTTCAGCCTGCGCCTGTCTGTGCCGGGCACTGCCTCGCTGGGCGGCGCAAAGGCGGGCACCGTCGCGGCGCCGGCCAATACTGTTGGCCCAGGCGACAGCCGTTCCTTCCTGCAAACGCCGCTGATACTGACCTACAGCTTGCAACTGGCATCGCCCGAAATTGCACCTATGCAGCCAGGGGCCGCCACCGGCAACGAAGCGCTCGACAAGATTGGGTCGGAAATCAAAGCCATTGAGGCACGCCGCCAGGCCTGGATTGAAGTGGGTCAGCAGACTCTGCAGAAGAACGCCACCGAAGGCATTTCCAGCCTCCACGGCTGGGAGCGGCCACTGGTCGCGTGGATACCCCGGGGCTATGACGGGCATTATTTCCTGCACGCCGACCAAGTGCGGCTGGACGCAGGCGAACTGCCTGCAGACCGCAATGCTGCGCTGAACTATGGGCAAGTGGCGGCGTGGCCGGCCAACGACTACCGCCTTTTGAGCGGGCGCCAACGCGGCTCGGGCAGCAATCTCGGCTTCGGCTTTGTCGGCGATACGCTGGAATGGGACATTGGCGCCACCGGCATTGGCTTTCCGGTGACCAACTTGGTAGGGGGAATCGCCCACAGCGACAGCAAGGATGGCTTCAACTACAAGCTGGCCGTTTCGCGCCGTCCCCTCACCGGCAACCTGCTGACCTACGCCGGCGCCCACGACCCCATCACAGGCCAGATCTGGGGCGGGGTGGTCGCCACGGGCGTTTCGGCCCGTGTGGCCACGGATCTGGGCCCGTACAGCACCTCAATGAGCGCAAGCTATGCCTTGCTCACTGGGCTCAATGTGCGCAACAACACTCGTCTGCAACTGCGCATGGCAGCGGACCGCGACGTCTGGCAGTCGAGCCACAGCAGCGTCAACCTCGGACTGGCGCTGTCTGCCTGGCGCTTTGGCCACGATCTGTCCGAATTCAGCTGGGGCCATGGTGGCTACTACAGTCCGAACAGCTACGTCTCCTTGGCGCTTCCGCTTGAGTGGAGCGGACGCAAGGGTGCGCTGACGTGGCTGGTGCGCGCTGCCGTGTCGGTGTCGCACAGTTCCAGCGCGGCCTCGGACTTCTTTCCAGGAAACCCTGGCTTGCAGCTCCAAGCCGGAGGCCTCGGAACGCTCCCGGTGTATGCCGGCAGTCGCAGCTCCGGTTTTGGTCGCTCTTTTCGCAGCGCGATTGAATACGACGTAGCGCCGCAACTGACGCTGGGGGCCCAGCTCGATCTGGATCGCTCCGCCTACTACGCTCCCACCAGCCTGCTGTTCTATCTGCGCTACCGTTTTGACCCGGTGCGGGCAGTGGCTGAAAACCGCCCGCGTCCGGTGCAACCCTATTCCAGTTTCTGAGATGCCTGCTACTTCTGCCCAGGGGCCGTCCCGCACATCAACGCCGCAGCGGGGGTTTTTTCGCACCTTGCGCCTGCTCGTCCGCCCCCCGCGCCGGGACGTGCGGCCAGGAGCCGCGTCTGGGCAATCGATGGGGCTGGGGGTCGGTCCGCTTCCCGACCAGACGGAGCGCCTGCCGCATGGCGTCCCGGCAGCACTGGTAGCGCGCGATGCCCGCAGCGCAGCGCTTTGGTTTCCGGCGGTGTTGGTCAACGCCGTGGCGGTCGGCACCGTGTTCTTGCTGGCGCCCAATACGCGATGGGCGGACCAATTGCTTGAGCACGTAGCGCTCCGCAGTGCGCATGCGCAAGGGAAGCTGGTGATATGGGTGCGCACGCCTGGACTGCAGCCTCTTCTGCGCACACGCGGGCTGCGTCCCTTGTTCGAGGATTTGCACAGCGCTGGCCTGCGCCCGCACCACGCCCTTTTCGTGATGGACGCGCAGGCGCTGTTTGCCGATCTGGATGTCCTGCGGCTGCAGCGGGTCGGTGATGAACTCCGCCTGTGGTGCCTGGAACGCACCCAAGCTGTGGTGCTCGGCTTTGGTCCACAGGCAGCCGAGGAAAACGACGCGATTGCCGCCGCCCAGACCGATCTATTGCCGATGCTGCGCAACCTGTGCAACATGACGCTGCACATTGCCACGTTGAACGCCAGCACAGAACTCATCACCTTGTATTTTGAGCGTTGGAACAGTGCCAGCGGTGCCGTGTTTCAAACCGGCTTTGGCCTCGCCTTGGATGCGCAGACGCAGCAATTGCGCTACGCAGGAAGCCGCACCCAGGGCGACACGGTGGTCGAAGCGCCTGATCAACGGGCAGTCATCGCTACCCGCGCTGCGGTTGCCCAGCAGCCCGGCGTGCCACGGCACTGGCACGTTGTGGAAACGCTGGAGGAGCTGGAACTGGCTGCGGCGCAAAGTATTGGCGCCACCGTGCTGCTGGATGCCGGCAACAGCAGCGAATTTGAAGAGCGCGCGCGCCTGGTGCACCACCTGCGCCTGACCCGCCCACCAACGCTCAAGATCGTGGTGCGCGAGAGCACGGGCAAGCTGCGCTCGCACAGCGAGCAGGCGCTGCTGCAACTGGGCGCGAATGCCGTGTTCTACCGAGAGCTCGGATTCTCGCGCCTGCTGCAGTTGCTGCAGGACATCCACAACCAAAGCTATGTGCACCCGGTAAGCGCCGACTACCAGAAGGCTTTGGGCGCCTTCATGCCGGTGCCTTGCCGGGGCTACCAAAGCGCGCCAGCATTTTCCCGATTGGTGCGCACCATGTTGGCCCGCACCCAGGACATCGGCCTGGGCCACAGCGTGGTGCGCTTGGACATTGCGCCGCAGATTGCACACCTCACTGCCTTGCGTGCCTGCCATATGTCGCGCGACGGAGACTTGGTCACGGCAAGCCACAGCGCCGTGTATGTCTTCCTGTTTGCCTGCCGGGAACCGGACATCGAGTCTGCCCTTCAGCGCGTGTTCGATGTGCCAGTAGCGCAACTTTTTACCGCCCAAAGCACCGACGGCTCTGCAGCCGGCATTCGCACCCTGCTCGAGGGCCTCGACATTGCCGCACGCCAGGGCTTGCCCGACTACAGCCTTTTGCTGGCTCCGACCGCATTGGCATCGCAGGCAACATCCTCTTCCCAGCCTGACGTTGCCGCGGCACCGCTCGCGCAAGGAGCCACGACGCCGCTGCGGCCATCGGCGCTTCCACCGTTCGAAACAACCGGGCTGAGTGAGCCAGCTCCAGCTGCAGCGCAGCGACCAAGCTTGCGCGCCCGGCCGATCGGCCAGCGCCGCAGCCACTGGCCTGCGCCCTGAAAGCACGCCATGAACATCTTCAGCCTGTTTCTGTATGTGGCCATGGGTGCCGCCCTGGCGGGGGCCGGCATTGTCCTGCTGCAGCGCAGGCGGCGACGCACGCTGCGTTGCATAGCGCCCTATCTTCCGGCTGCAGCGGGCAGCGCGCCACAGGCGCCCAAACCATGACGGTCGCATCCATCCAAAAGATTGCCGTCGTTTCGCCCCTTGGGGGAAGCGGTCGCACCACTCTGGCTGTGCACTTGGCCACGCTGCTTGCAGAGCGTGCCACGCCCTGCCTTGCAATTGATCTCTGCGCACAAAATATGCTGGGACGGCACCTCGGCATGCAGGAGGCAACCGACGCCGGTTGGGCTGCACTGGCCGCCCAGCAGCAGTGGTGGGGCCCGGCTGCGCTGCGCAACTCGGACGGCGTGGACCTGCTGCCCTTTGGTGCAGCCACCACGTCAGAGTTGGAAATATTGAAGCGCGAATGGGCGTTGACGCCACGTTGGCTGCGCGACCGACTGGACGCATTAGACATGCCCCAAGGCACCACGGTGTTGCTCGATACCCCGCAGTGGCCTGCGCCGCTGGCCTGCCAGGCACTGAGTTCGGCGCACATCGTGCTGATCGTTCTGGAACCATCGGCGCGCGCCTGCCACGCACAGCCGCTGGTGGCACAGGCATTGGCGCAGGCGCCGGCGGATGCCCAATGCGCAGTGGTGATCAACCGTGTCGACCCGCGCCGCCCTTCCCAGCGCAGCGCGCTGGAAGCGCTGCGCACCCAGTGGGGGAATTTGCTGCTGCCTTACCTGGTGCACGAGGACGAGAACATCACCCAGGCGTGCGAGCACGCCACCAGCGTCACCAAGTACACGCCGCGCTCGCAGTCTGCGCACGACCTGCAAGGCATTGGTCAATGGCTGTTTGAGCAATTGCCGACGCAGCAACAGCGTTCGCTTATTCCCTGATATGAGCACGCCAGCCACGCCCATCCCCGCCACCGTTCCGGCACCCGCAAACATGCTGCGTCGGTTTCAGGCCGCGCTGGCACGGCAGCTCGAGGTGCCCGGCAACGCCCCGTGGTGGCTCTGGCTGTGGCGCCTGTTCGTGCGCCCGAAATCGGCGGCTGGCGGGTTTTTCTCCAGCATGGCAGCAACCCTCTTGGGTCTCTTGCGGCCCTTGGGTAGGCTGTTGGTTTGGCTTTTCAAAACTACGGGAATGCTGCTGTATGCAGCAGCTTGGCCGATTCGCATAGCCATGGCCGCCCTGGACAAACTGGCATTGCACATCAACGTCAGCGCTGCAGGCCGCTTGGCAGATCGGTACATGGCGCCGGCGTTGGCCTGGCCCGGAGTGCAATGGCTGGTCCTGGGCATCGGCGCGCTGGCGGCAGTGGTCGTGATGACGACGCCCTTCAGCTGGGTGGGTCAGGCCCTGTTTCTGGTGCTGGCGTGGGCACTTGCGATGGTCTTGCGCAGGCTGCCCGGGCGTTACCCAACGCTGATGCTGGCGACGCTGGGCCTGCTGGCCATGGGGCGCTACGCCTGGTGGCGCTTGACCGCTACTCTGGATTTTGATTCGCCTATTGAGTCGGCCCTCGGGTATGGGCTGCTGCTAGCCGAGGCCTACACCTGGCTGGTGGTGGTTTTTGGCTTTATTCAAACCGCCTGGCCGCTGCAACGCCCAGCTGCAGCCATCAGTGGCCCGCCGCACGACTGGCCAAGCGTGGACGTCTTCATTCCAACCTACAACGAACCGCTCAGCGTAGTGAGCGCCACGGTCTTGGCAGCGCTGGCTCTGGACTGGCCTGCCGACAAGCTGAAGATATTCATTCTGGACGACGGGAAGCGTGAGGAGTTTCGCGCCTTCGCCGAATCGGTGGGGGTTGCCCACATCACCCGCAGTGACAATCGCCATGCCAAAGCGGGCAACCTCAACCATGCATTGGGTCTGACGCATGGCGAGTTGGTCGCCATCTTTGACTGCGACCACATTCCCACCAAATCCTTTCTCACTCGGGTGGTCGGATGGTTCCAGCGCGATCCGAAGTGCGCCATGGTGCAGACACCACACCACTTTTTTTCGCCCGACCCCTTCGAGCGCAACCTGGGCACGTTCCGGCGTGTGCCGAATGAGGGCGCGCTCTTTTACGGCCTGATCCAGGACGGCAACGATTTTTGGAACGCGACGTTCTTTTGCGGTTCGTGCGCCGTGATTCGGCGCGGCCCTCTGATGGAAGTCGGCGGCATCGCCGTTGAAACAGTCACCGAAGACGCCCACACCGCCCTCAAGCTGCATCGCCTGGGATACAACACGGCCTACATCAGCCGCACTCTCGCCGCGGGCTTGGCCACGGAGAGCCTTTCCGCGCACGTGGGCCAGCGCATTCGCTGGGCCCGGGGCATGGCGCAAATATTTCGCACCGACAACCCGTTTACCGAGACCGGCCTGAGCCTGTGGCAGCGCATTTGCTACGCCAATGCCATGCTGCACTTTTTCTTCGGACTGCCGCGCCTGGTGTTCCTGACGGCACCGATGGCGTTCCTGTTCTTCGAGTGGCACATCATCAACGCCGGCGCCATCATGATTGCGCTGTATGTGCTCCCCTATCTGCTGCAGACGAACATCGCCAATGCCCATGTGCAGGGCAAATACCGCCACACCTTCTGGGCGGAAGTCTATGAAACTGTGCTCGCTTGGTATGTGGCTTGGCCGACCACAGTAGCGCTCATCAACCCCCGCATTGGCAGTTTCAACGTCACCGCCAAGGGGGGCTTGGTTGCCGAGCCGTATTTCGATTGGACCATTTCACGCCCTTACACACTGTTGGTGCTGCTCAATTTTTTGGCGTTCGGGATCGGTTTGGTCCGGCTCTTTTTCTGGAACACGCACGAGCCGGCAACGGTTTTCATGAACCTGCTTTGGACCACCTACAGCATCCTGATGCTGGGGGCGGCATTGGGTGTTTCCTCCGAGTCGCGCCAGGTGCGGCGCATGCACCGCGTCAGCACGCGGCTGCCCGCTACGCTGTTTCTCGACGACGGACAGGTTTTGAACGCCAAGTGCGTGGATTTCTCCATGACCGGTGTGGGATTGCAACTGGGCCCGGGCGCGCCCTTGGCGGTAGGGCAGAAGGCGGCAGTGGGCTTGTGGCATGGTGATACCGAATGCGCGTTTCCCGCCACGGTAGTGCTTGAGCGCAGCAGCGGCGAAGTCGGCCTGCAGTTCGATACCCTGACCAAAAGACAGCAAATCGATCTGGTGCAATGCACTTTTGCCCGCTCGGATGTCTGGCAAGACTGGAGCGAGAGCCACGACGTTGACCGCCCGCTGCACGGACTGCAAGAAATCGCACAGCTCGGTCTTCGGGGCTACCGCACTTTCTGGAAAATATTGACCGACAACTTGCTGCAGGTCGCTGCGCGCACGGTGCGCTGGCGTCGACTGCCGATGCGTTGATTCCATGCATTACTGGAACCTGTATTTCCTGCTCAAGGTCGCGCTTTTCTATCGCGGCTACTTGGGTTTTCACTGGGCATTGAACCTTGCCCTAGGCGCAGCACTGGCCTGGCCACTGACACAGGGGCGCTGGAGGCGGCTGCGCAACGTGCTGGCCGTTCCGGCGGCGCTGGCACTGCTCTACCACGACTCCTTTTTGCCACCCCCTGCCCGCGTACTTTCACAAGCCCAGGCACTGCTTGGCTTTAGCGCCGACTATTGGTGGGAACTGTTGCAGCGTGTCTGGAGTCCAGCGCTGGCAGGGGCGATGGTGGCCATCGTCTTCGCCTATTCTTTGTTGGCGCGGCGCATCCGATTTGCCACCCTGGCTCTGGCTGGCATTCTGAGCGTGCCAATCGTCTCCCACCTGTCCGCTGATCCAGCAGAAACCATCGCGAACAGCGCCACAGCCACCGCCGATGGCCAACCCACCACTCCGGACGGGCTGCTGAAGACTTTCTATGCTGCGCAAAGCCGGTTGCACCTGCAACTGCAACGCAGCGAGACCGCCGCTGCGCCGTTTGACATTGTCGTGCTGCACGTGTGCTCGCTCTCTTGGGACGACATGGCGTTTGTCGGGATGCGCCAGCACCCACTGCTGCAACGCTTTGACGTGGTGTTTAGCAACTTCAACAGTGCGGCCAGCTACAGTGGGCCGGCTTCGCTGCGCCTGCTGCACGGCACCTGCGGGCAGCAGGCGCATACGCAAATCTACGACAGCGAAGAGCCCTCCTGCTATGTGTTCCCGAGCTTGGAAAAACTCGGCTACCAAACCCAAGCCCTGCTCAACCACGACGGTGTGTATGAAGGCTTTGGTGCTACCTTGGAGGAAAAGGGCGGCTTGGCTGGCAAGTTCCTGCCCAACCAGAACGCAGCCGTGCACATGCAAAATTTTGATGGCTCGCCGATCTACAACGACTACGCGCTGCTCTCGCAGTGGTGGCAAAAGCGCCTGAGCCAAGGCGGCGCGCCAGTGGCGCTGTACTACAACACCATCTCGCTGCACGACGGCAACCGCGTGCCGGGCATGACTTCGCGCAGCAGCCTCGATACCTACAAACCACGCCTGATGCAACTGCTGACAGACCTTGATCGCTTCATCAGTGATCTTGAGGCGGCGCAGCGTCCGGTGGTGCTGGTGCTGGTGCCCGAGCATGGCGCCGCCCTGCGCGGCGACAAGATGCAGATTTCAGGAATGCGCGAAATCCCCAGCCCGAACATCACGCTCGTTCCTACAGCAGTCAAACTGATCGGTCTGAAGAATTCTGCCGCCGGCGACGCTGGCACTTCAAACGCACCCTTGGTGGTGGACACGGCCATGAGCTATCTGGACCTGTTTACGCTGTTGGGCGACTGGCTGGCCGACAGCCCCTATGCCGCCCAGCCGCTGAAAAGCTTGGCCGAGCGCGTCGCAAAACTGCCAGGGACGCGCTTCGTGTCGGAAAACGCCGATGTCATTACGATGCGCAACGAAGCTGACCAGTACCTTCTGAAATCCGGCAACGACCCCTGGATCCGCTACACACCCTGAGGCGCCGGTCCACTGAGCAAGACGATTGTTCAGCCGTTCAGCGCATCGGCGCGTGCCTGGGCGGCGGCAAAGTCGAGGTCACCCGAATAGATGGCGCGCCCGCAAATCACACCCTCCACGCCTTCGCTCTCCACGGCGCACAGCTGCTCGATGTCCTGCATGTTGCTCAGGCCGCCCGAGGCGATGACAGGAATGGTCAACGCCTGGGCCAGCTTCACGGTGGCGTCGATGTTGATTCCCGAGAGCATGCCGTCGCGGCCAATGTCGGTGTAAATGATGGATTCAACGCCCCAGTCCTCGAACTTCTTGGCGAGGTCCACCACTTCGTGGCCGGTGAGCTTGCTCCAGCCGTCGGTGGCCACCTTGCCGTCCTTGGCGTCCAGGCCGACGATGATGTGACCGCCAAACGCCGAGCAGGCGTCTTTCAGGAAGCCAGGGTTTTTCACCGCCGCCGTACCGATGATGACGTAGCGCAGGCCACCATCAATGTACTTTTCAATGGTGTCCAGATCGCGGATCCCACCGCCCAACTGCACCGGAATATCTTCTCCCACCGCTTTCAGGATGGATTTGATCGCCGCATGGTTCTTGGGCTTTCCCGCAAAAGCACCATTGAGGTCCACCAGATGCAGCCGGCGCGCGCCCGCTTCCACCCAGCGCCTGGCCATGGCCGCCGGGTCTTCCCCAAAAGTGGTCGATTGGTCCATGTCGCCTTGCTTGAGGCGAACGCAGTGGCCGTCTTTCAGATCGATGGCAGGAATGAGCAGCATGGTGGTCTAAGGGAAGAAGCGGTGCCGGGAGGCGGAGAGAACAAAAAGACTGCGGAGAAACAATGCGCTTGCAGCGGACTCACGGGTTCCACTGCAAAAAGTTGCGATAGAGCCTAAGCCCCTGGTCAGCACTCTTTTCGGGGTGAAACTGCGTGGCGAAGATGTTATCGCGCGCAATGGCTGCGGCAAAGGCTTCCCCATACTGCGCCTCTCCGGCACAGTGCGCGGCGCTGGCCGGGCGGGCATAAAAGCTGTGCACGAAATAGAAGTAGCTGTTGTCAGGTACTCCGTCCCACAGCGGGTGCACGGCGCCTGCGTGTGGCACTTGGCGAACTTGGTTCCAGCCCATTTGCGGCACTTTGAAGCGGCTGCCGTCCTGCTGCAGGCGGCCCGCCAGATCAAAGCGCAGCACCTCCCCCGGAATCAGCCCGAGGCCAGTGGTGTCGCCTTCAGCGCTGTGGTCCAGCAGCATCTGCATGCCAACGCAGACACCAAACAGCGGCTTGCAGGCGGCCGCTTCCAGCACCGATTCTCGTAGCCCTGATTGGCGCAGCTCACGCATGCAGTCGGGCATGGCGCCCTGCCCCGGCAGCACGATGCGCGCGGCAGCGCGCACGTCTTCGGGCCGCGAGCTGACGATCACCTGCCAGCCGCTGCCCTGCGCTGCCGCCTGCACCGCCTGGGACACGGAGCGCAGATTGCCCATGCCGTAATCCACCACCACCAGCGTTTTTGCTTCTATATTCATAGCTGCTTGCGCTCTATTCATAAGCGCTAGATGCCTTTTTTACTTAAAGTATGCCCTTGGTGGAAGGAATGCTTCCGGCGCTGCGCGGATCGCGCTCCACCGCCGTACGCAGCGCGCGCGCGAAGGCCTTGAACGCCGTTTCGCACTGGTGGTGGGCGTTGACCCCGCGCAGGTTGTCAACATGCAGCGTGGCGCCGGCATGGTTGACAAAGCCCTGGAAAAATTCGTGCACCAGCTGCGTGTCCAGGCCGCCGATCATGCCGCTGGTGAACGGGATGTTGAGCGTGAGCCCCGGCCGACCTGACAGGTCGATCACCACGCGGGTCAGCGCTTCGTCCAGCGGGACGTAGGCGTGGCCGTAGCGGCGCAGGCCTTTCTTGTCGCCAATCGCACGGGCCACCGCCTGGCCCAGCGTGATGCCGACGTCTTCCACGGTGTGGTGGCCGTCGATGTGCAGATCGCCATCCGCCTGCACTTCGAGATCGATCAGGCCGTGGCGCGCAATCTGCTCCAGCATGTGGTCAAAAAAACCAATGCCGGTCGAGAGTTGCGACTGGCCGGTGCCGTCCAGGTTGATGCGCACGGTGATGCGCGTCTCTGCGGTGTTGCGGCTGACTTCCGCCGTGCGGTCCGTATTGGAAGAGGTAACGAGAGCAGAAGAGGTCATATCGAAGCTTGAAGAGCCGCCAGCATGCATGCGTTCTCTTCGGCAGTGCCCACCGTGAGCCGCAGGCACTGGGCCAGCAATGGATGCATTGTAGAAACGTTCTTGACCAACACCTTGCGCTCACGCATGCCGGCAAAGGTTCGCGCGGCGTCCGCCACGCGGATGAGCACCATGTTGGCCTCGCTGTCCCACACGCGGGCCACGCCGGTCATGGCGCGCAATGCTGCCACCAAGTCTGTGCGCTGGGCGCGCAATTGCGCGGCTTGGTCTGCAAAAACCTCGGCGTGTTCCAGCGCGAACAGCGCCGCCTCGCAGTTGAGGACGCTGACGTTGTAGGGTGGGCGCACCTTGTCCACCTCGGCCACCAGCGCCGCCGGGCCCATCAAATAGCCCAGGCGCACGCCGGCCAGGCCGAACTTGGAGAGCGTTCGCATGAGCAGCACATGGGCGTTGCGCTCAGGCTCGGCGCGCATGCGATCGATCCAGCTTCGGCTGGCAAACGGCTGGTAGGCCTCGTCGATGAGCACGATACCGCCCTGCGCACCCACGGCATCGACCACCGCCTGCACGGCCGCCTCGCTCCACAGCGTGGCCGTGGGGTTGTTCGGGTAGGCGATGTGCGTGAGCGCCGGGCGGTGCGCTTCGATGGCGGAGAGCATCGCCGGCAAATCCAGCTCGAAGTCTTCGGTGAGCGGCACACCGACAAATTGCAGCCCCAGCAGTTGTGCCGACAGGGCGTACATGACAAAACCAGGAACCGGTGCCAGCACCACAGGGCGCTGTGCGGCGGTATCCCAGGGCTGCGCTACGGCCTGAGTCACCAGGCTGATGAGTTCGTCCGAACCATTGCCCAGCATCATGGTGCAGCCTGCCGGCATGCCGGCGGCCTGCGCCAGCGCGGCCTTGAGTTCGTCGCTGCGCGTGCCGGGGTAGCGGTTCAGGGCCAGCGCGCCCAGGCGCTCGCCCAGCGCCTGCTGCAAATCGGGCGGGAGCCGGAACGGGTTCTCCATCGCATCCAGCTTCAGCAGCCCTTGGGCCGATTGCACGGCGTAGGCATGCATGGCGCGGACGTCGGGGCGGATGCGGTTCAGGGCTTGGTCGCGGGTCGTCATTCGGTGGTGTCCAATTCTGCAGGTGCCACAAGAAAGGGGTTGATGGGGCGCACGGCATCCAGGGGCTGGTCGTGCGGCAAGGCCTCGGTCAGCAGGTAACGACAGCCCTGCTGATGGGCGGACGAGAGAATCAGCGCGTCCCAGTAACCCAGGCCGTGGCGGTCCTGCAGATCCCAGGCGCCATCGACGGTGTAGGCGTCCAGGTGCGGCGGCAGCCAGACGCGCAGTCGCCGCACCTGCGCACGCACCTGCGGCAGCACTTGGGGGCCGGTAAACCGCTGGATCGCCTGGTTGTACAACTCGTTGAGCACCTGCGAACTGACGCGCCCGCAGCGCGTCTCCCAGCAAAAGCGCAGCCACTCGCGGGCACGCGCCTGGCGGGCGGGATCGCGCTCGTCCACGCTGGCGAGCAGCACTTCGGTATCGACAAAAATGGGGACGGTCGCCATCGTTCAGCGCTCGAAAAGCGTATTGCGCGGCACATACGGACCGCTGGAGGCGCCCCAGGTCTCAAAACCCAAGGCCTCGCGCATGGCCTGGACGTAAGCATCTTCCTGGCGCATTTTCTCAGCCAGCCACTCGCCCACCAGCCTCGAAACGCTGCTGCCACGCTTGGCCGCCTCGATGCGCACCCACTCCGCAGCGGCATCCTCCATGGTGATGGTGACGTTCTTCATGACCGCCAGTTTACACGAACTTCGTGCTACACGAAGTTCGTGAATTTTTAGATGGCTTTGCGCGGCACGGTCGCCACGCCCCTGCGCCTGCACTTGGGGCAGGAAGCAGGCACGCGCCGGGTGTCGCCTGCCCGCCTCAGCGCGGCGGCTTAAGGCGCAACTGCGCCGCCTGCGCGTGCGCCTGCAGGCCCTCACCATAGGCCAGGGTGGCGGCAATCGGGCCGAGCACCTGGGCGCCGGCCTCGCTCACTTCAATCAGGCTGCTGCGTTTTTGAAAGTCGTACACGCCCAGCGGCGAAGAAAAGCGCGCCGTGCCGCTGGTGGGCAGCACATGGTTGGGGCCAGCGCAGTAGTCGCCCAGGCTCTCCGACGTGTAGGCGCCCAGGAAGATGGCGCCCGCGTGCTTGAGCAGCGGCTCCCAGCGGTGCGGTTCGCGGCTCGATATTTCGAGGTGCTCGGGTGCGATGCGGTTGGAAATTTCGCAGGCCTCTTCCATGCTGCGCGTATGGATCAGGGCGCCCCGGCCGGCAAGGCTCTTGGCGATGATCGCGGCGCGCGGCATGGTGGGCAGCAGGCGGTTCATTTCGCGCTGCACGGCATCGATATAGGCCGTATCAGGGCACAGCAGAATGCTCTGGGCCAGTTCGTCGTGCTCGGCCTGGCTGAACAAATCCATGGCCACCCAGTCGGCGGGCGTGCTGCCGTCAGCCAGCACCAGGATTTCGCTGGGGCCGGCGATCATGTCGATGCCCACTTGGCCGAACACATGCTTTTTGGCGCTGGCCACGTAGGCGTTGCCGGGGCCGGTGATCTTGTCCACCTTGGGGACGGTATGCGTCCCATAGGCCAGCGCCGCCACGGCCTGGGCGCCGCCCAGGGTGAAGGCGCGGGTGACGCCGGCCACGTAGGCGGCGGCCAGCACCAGCGGGTTCTTCTCGCCGCCCGGCGTGGGCACGACCATGATGATTTCGCCCACACCAGCGACATGCGCGGGAATGGCGTTCATCAGCACACTGCTGGGGTAGGCGGCCTTGCCGCCGGGCACGTAAATGCCGACGCGGTCGAGCGGCGTGACTTTCTGGCCCAGCAGGCTGCCGTCGGCATCGCGGTAGCTCCAGCTCTC
>JAGNYI010000003.1:23349-35022 GCA_017985015.1 Giesbergeria sp.
GAAGGCGCGAAGCGACGCAGTGGGGTGTTCATTTCACTTCGGGCCAATAGCACCCGCGAACGCGTCGATGATGCGGCGCAGCGGCGCCTGCTTGAGCTTGAGCGCCGACTGGTTCACCACCAGGTGCGAGCTGATGTCCATGATGCGCTCCACCTCGACCAGGTGGTTGGCCTTGAGCGTGTTGCCGGTGGACACCAGATCGACGATGGCGTCGGCCAGGCCGGTGAGCGGGGCGAGCTCCATGCTGCCGTAGAGTTTGATCAAGTCGACATGCACGCCCTTGCTGGCGAAAAAATCGCGCGCAATGGCGGTGTATTTGGTCGCCACCTTCAGGCGCCCACCGGGCTGCACGGCGCGGGCGTAGTCAAAGCCGTCGCGCACCGCAACGCTGACGCGGCAGCGCGCAATGCGCAAATCGAGCGGCAGGTACAGCCCCGCGCTGCCGGCGCCGCCCCATTCGGCGCTGTGCTCGATCAGGGTGTCCTTCCCGCAGACGCCGATGTCGGCGCCGCCGAACTGCACGTAGGTGGGCACGTCGGTGGCGCGCACGATGACCACGCGCACGTCCGGCTGGTTGGTCGGCAGAATCAGCTTGCGCGACTTTTCCGGGTCTTCCAGCACCTGGATGCCGGCTGCGGCCAGCAGCGGCATGACTTCTTCGAAGATGCGGCCTTTGGAAAGGGCGAGGGTGATCATGGTGTCGTGCGTTGTGAATACGTTGAAGAACAAAAGCCGTCGAAATCGTCGTCAGGCAAGGCACAAACCACAGCGATAGCAGGCGCTATCGCGCGGATTTGCAACGCTGCATGGTGGCGACTTTCGCCGGCTTTCTGAGACGTATTTGCAAGGCACGGCACCTAGATTCTCTCAATGTCGGCGCCTATGCCGCGCAGCTTGGCTTCCATGCAGTCGTAGCCGCGGTCGAGGTGGTAGATGCGGTCCACCACGGTCTCGCCCTCAGCCACCAGGCCGGCAATGACCAAGCTGGCGGAGGCCCGCAAGTCGGTCGCCATCACGGTCGCGCCTGAGAGGCGCGCGCCGCTGCCGGCCAAGCCTTCGACCACGGCCACGCGGCCATCAACCTGAATGCGCGCGCCCAGGCGCAGCAACTCATCGACGTGCATGTAGCGGTTTTCAAAAATGGTCTCGGTCACTGTGGCCGTGCCCCGCGCCACGCAATTGAGCACCATGAACTGCGCCTGCATGTCGGTGGGAAAACCGGGGTATTCGGTCGTTCGAAAGCCTTGCGCCTGCAACTGCTCTGCCCCTTTGCTGCGCACCCGCAGGCCACCGGTTTCGGATTCGATCTGGACCCCGGCCTCGCAAAGCTTGTCGATCACGGCGTCCAGGTGGTCGGCGCGGGCGTGGCGCAGCAGCACATCGCCGCCCGCAGCAGCCACGGCACACAAAAAGGTTCCCGTCTCGATGCGGTCGGCCACCACTGCATGTTCGCAGCCATGCAGGCGCTCGACGCCAACGATGCGGATGCGGCTGCTGCCATGGCCTTCAATGCGCGCGCCCATGGCGATCAGCATCTCGGCCAGATCGGTAATCTCAGGTTCCTGGGCGGCGTTTTCCAGCACCGTCTCGCCTTCGGCCAGCGTAGCGGCCATCAGGAAGTTCTCGGTTCCGGTCACCGTGACCATGTCGGTGGTGATGCGTGCGCCCTTAAGGCGCGTGCGCCCCGTCGGCAGCTTGGCAATGATGTAGCCGTGCTCGACGACGATCTCGGCGCCCATGGCCGCCATGCCCTTGATGTGCTGGTCCACCGGCCGCGAGCCAATGGCGCAGCCGCCGGGCAGCGACACCGTGGCCTCGCCAAAGCGCGCCAGCAGCGGGCCCAGCGCCAACACCGAGGCGCGCATGGTCTTGACCAACTCGTAAGGCGCCTCGGGTGTGCTCAGGCCGCTGGCGTCGATGTGCACGCGGCCATCGGGCTGACGCTCCACCGCCACGCCCATGTTGGCGATCAGGCGCTGCATGGTGGCGACATCTTGCAGGCGCGGCACGTTGGCCAGCACCACAGGATCGGCCGTGAGCAGCGCAGCGCACAGCTCGGGCAGCGCGGCGTTCTTGGCGCCCGAGATGCTTACCTCGCCTTGCAGGCGGCGGCCACCGCGGATCAGGAGCTTGTCCATGCTTGGCGTATCTTCAAAATATTGGTCAAATCAGGCTCTAGCGCTTATACATAAAGCACAAGCAGCTATTAAAAATATAGTAATTCAGATCAGGCTGCTGGCTGCGCCGCCCATTCGGCGGGGGTAAAGGTCTTCATCGACAACGCGTGCACTTCGTCGCTCTCCATTTTGCTGCCCAGCGTGCCGTAGACGCGCTGGTGGCGCTGGATGGCGCGCAAGCCTTCAAATGCGGGCGAAACGATGGTGGCGTACCAGTGGCGGCCATCACCCTCGAGCGTGATGTATTCGCAGGGCAGCCCGGCGCGGATGATGTCTTTAATTTGGTCGGCAGTCATTTGATTTCTCCAATAGGTTCACAAATAAGCGCGGCGCACGCAACTGGCGCGCCCCAAGCCAGCGGCCGCCGCGCCGCACGGGCGGGCGTCCCCTGGGGGAAGCCGCAAAGCGGCGCAGGGGGGACGTCATGACCTGATCTTGTAGCCAATACGCAGCAGGCGCAAAGCCAGCAGGCTCACGCACAGGCAGGCACTGCCGACAATGGCCAGGCTCAGCCAGGGCGAGGCATCGCTCTGGCCAAAAAAGCCGTGGCGAAAACCGTCAATCATGTAGAAAAACGGGTTGAACAGGCTCACCGTCTTCCAAAACGGTGGCAGCGAGCCCACCGAATAGAACACTCCCGAAAGAAACGTCATCGGCACGATGATGAAGTTCTGAAACGATGCCATCTGGTCGAACTTGTCGGCCCAGAGGCCCGCCACCACGCCCAGCGACGCGAGCAGCGTGGCGCCCAGCACAGCAAACACCACAATCCACAGCGGGGCGGCGAACTGCGGCACGGCAAAATAGAACGAAACCGCCAATACACCCAGGCCGACCACCAACCCACGCACCACCGAAGAACCCACATAGGCCACGAACCAGGCGCGGTGGGAAAGCGGCGTCAGCAGCTGAAACACCAGACTGCCCATGATCTTGCTCTGCACCAGGCTCGATGAACTGTTGGCAAAGGCGTTCTGCAGCATGCTCATCATCACCAGACCCGGCACCAGAAACGTGGTGTAGCCAATGCGGTCGTACACCTTCACATGGTCTTCGAGCACATGGCCGAAGATCAGCAGGTACAACATCGAAGTGATCACCGGCGCGGCCACCGTCTGGAAACCCACTTTCCAGAAACGCAGAACTTCCTTGTAGAACAGCATGCGCCAACCGCTCATGGCGTAGCCCTTTGCGCAGCGGGGAGACTGGGCACCTGGGATTCCCAGCCAGGCGCCGCGTGGGCCGCCATGACATTGAGGAACACGTCCTCAAGGTCAGAGCGGCGGATCTCGATATCCTGCACGTCGACACCGGCTTCGCGCAGTTGCGCCAGGTGGCGCTCGACCTCCTGAGCGTCTTGCGCCGCCATCTGCACCACCCGGCCCGTGACGCGCGCCAGCGGCACCAGGGCTGGCGGTAGCGGTGTATCGGTCTTGAAAACCAGCACATTGCCGGAAGCGGCCTTGAGCAGCTCGGAAGTGCGGTCCAGCGCAACGACATGACCGCGCTTGAGCATGGCGATGCGGTTGCACAGTGCCTCGGCCTCTTCAAGGTAGTGCGTGGTGAGCAGCACGGTGTGCCCCTGCTTGTTGAGCTTGGCAATGAACTGCCACAGGGTCTGGCGAAGTTCGACATCCACGCCCGCTGTGGGCTCGTCCAGCACAATGATGGGCGGCTTGTGCACCAGGGCCTGGGCCACCAGAACGCGCCGCTTCATGCCGCCCGAAAGCTGGCGCATATTGGCCTGCGCCTTGTCGGCAAGGCCCAGGCTGTGCAGCAACTCGTCGATCCAGTCGCCATTGTTTTCGACGCCAAAATAGCCCGATTGAAAGCGCAGGGCTTCCCGGACGCTGAAAAACGGATCAAACACGAGTTCTTGTGGCACCACCCCCAACTTGCGCCGTGCGGCCTGGTAGTCGCTTTGCACATCGGCCCCCTGCACCAGCACGCGCCCTGAAGTGGCACGCGCCAATCCCGCAAGAATGCTGATGAGTGTGGTTTTTCCAGCGCCGTTGGGGCCCAGCAGGCCGAAAAACTCGCCTTCCTCAATGTCCAGAGAGACCGCGTCCAATGCTTGAAATGGGCCTTGGGGCGTGGAATAGGTCTTGGTGACGGACTGGAAGGAGACTGCGGCCATGGGAACCGGGCATTTTAGGTGATGCCCGCAAAACGCTGGGCGGCGCTGCGGTTCCCGCAGCCGTCAGGCCGGCGCGTTCAGCAGCGCTTGGACCCCATAGAGCGCTGCCAGGCCGCCGAGCGCCGCAGGCAAACCGTCCACGGCAAAGGCGCGACCACTGGCCAGCGCGCTGCGTCGGCACTCCAGCAAAACGGCCAGCGCCGACGAATCAAACACGCGCAGCGCGCCTGCGTCGATGCGTACGCCCTGCCCCTGTGGCTGCGCCTTGAGCGCGCCAAGCAGGCGCGCCAGCGTGCTGCTCGCCTGGCGCAAGGTCAGTTCGTCCGGCAGTGCCCAGGCGTGCGCCACAGCATCAGCCTTTGGCAGCATTGCTCTTGTTGCGCGCTTCCAGCGTTTCGATCAGGCCATCGATGCCGCGGGCGTTGATTTCCTGCGCAAACTGGCTGCGGTAGGTTTCGACCAACCAGACGCCGAGCACGTTGAGGTTGTAGATCTTCCAGCCAGCACCTTCTCCCGGTGTTTTCTCCAACCGGTAGTCGAGTTGAACCGGGTCGCCCCGGCCGCGCACTTCGGTGCGCACCAGCACATCGGTGTCCTCGGGGGCGGCCCGCAGCGGCTTGACCACCACGGTCTGCTCGCCCACCTGCGCCAGAGCGCCTGAGTAGGTACGGATCAGCAAGGTCTTGAAACCTTCCTGCAGGCGCGCCTGCTGCTCGGGCGTGGCGCGGCGCCAAGCCGGCCCTACGGCAGCGGCCGTCATGCGGCGGAAGTTCACATTGGGCATCACGCTTTTGTCGACGAGCGCGATGATGTGTTCGATGTTGCCGCTTTTCAGTGCCGGGTCAGCGCGCAAGTCGTTCAGCACCTCGCCCGACAATCGCCGCACCAGCGCGTCAGGCGCTTCCTGCGCTGCCAGGGCCGGTTGCAGGGCCAGCAGAGCAAACACCACGGCCGCGAAGCGGCTCAACAATCCACTCGTCATTCCAACTCTCCAGGATCTGCCGCTTTCGCAGCCATAAAAATCATTGTGTGGCAAGGCGGCACGCGAAATGCGTCGGCCAGCAGCGCATATGCAAGCAAGTGCAAACCGCTGCGGACTGACTCGGCCCCTAGCGCTCGGCGCCCGGTGCGGGCTCGGGGGGCAGGCTACCGTCGCTTGGCAACGCGCTCGCGGGCCGCTTGAATCGGCCGCTTTCTTCCCGGCGCACCTGAAGGTAGACCTCGCGGGTGAAGCTGTATTTGTCGAGCGCCGCACTGTCGAGTACGCTCCCGGCCCGCAGCAGGTTGGCGCGTGCATCCACGGCGCGCAGTGCATACAGACTGTTGCGAGCCGAAACCGGGTCCACCACTGAAATGGGATTGCCCCACATATCGACGGGCAGGGCCGCCGTGTCGCGAAGCGTCGACGGGCCCATGATCGGCAGGACCACATACGGGCCGGTGGGCACGCCCCAGCGTCCCAGTGTCAGGCCAAAGTCCTGCTTGTAGCGATCCATTCCCATTTCGCTCGCAACGTCCAGCACGCCAGCGAGCCCCATGGTGCTGTTGATCGCAAAGCGAAAAAAGCTGGTGACCGCAGGCTCGACCCGCAGCTGCAAGCTGTTGTTGACAAACGACCAGGCGTCGCCCAGGTTGGCAAAAAAGTTGCTGACCCCCGTACGCACCAGTGCCGGTGTGGCTTCCTGGTAGGCCGTGGCCACGGGCTTGAGCACGGCCCGATCGACCGTCTCGTTGAACTCACTCATCTTTCGGTTGTACGGCTCCAGCGGATCGTCTGGATTGCGGTTCGGGCCACTGGCGCAACCGGCCAGCAAGCTTCCCAGCGCGAGTGCCATCAGAATTTTTTTCATATCGCGGTCAATCACGGGTTTGATTTCGGGGCAGCGCCGTCGCCGGCTGGCGTAGCGTCGGCCGCCTTGCTGTAGAGGAATTGGCTGATCAGGTTTTCCAGTACCACGGCCGACTGCGTCGCAACGATGCGATCACCTTCGGCCAGCATCTTTTCATCGGCCCCGGCCTCGATGCCGAGGTATTGCTCGCCCAGCAGGCCGCTGGTCAGTATCTTGAGCGAGCTGTCTTTGGGGAAAGCATAGCGATCCTGAAGCGCAATCGTCACCGTGGCCTGGTAAATCTTGTCGTCGAACGTGATCGACTCCACACGCCCGACCACGACGCCAGCGCTGCGCACCGCCGCTTGCGGCTTGAGACCACCGATGTTGTCAAAGCGTGCCGACACGCGGTAGCCCGAGCGGAAATCGAGCTGCAGCAGGTTGGCCGACTGCAGCGCCAGAAACACCAGCGCTGCGGCGCCCAACATCACAAACAAGCCTACCCAGACATCGGTTCGCAACTTTTGCATTGAATAGATCCTTTTCTTACAGCCACCGGCCGTTCAGAGACTGAACATGAGTGCCGTCAGCACGAAATCCATGGCGAGCACCGAAAGCGACGCCACCACGACCGTGCGCGTGGTGGCGCGCGCCACACCTTCGGGCGTGGGCTTGGCGGTGTAGCCCTGCAAGAGCGCCACAAAGGTGACGATGAACCCAAACACCACGCTCTTGACCACCCCGTTGCCCACATCGCGAAAGACATCCACGCCGCCCTGCATCTGGCTCCAGAACGATCCGCTGTCAATGCCGATCATTCCTACCGCCACCCACCAGCCACCCACCACGCCGACCGCGCTGAACACCGCGGCCAGCACCGGCATGGCGATCACGCCGGCCCAGAAGCGCGGCGCCAGAATGCGGCGCACCGGGTCCACGGCCATCATTTCCATGGCGCTGAGTTGCTCGCCCGCGCGCATCAGGCCGATTTCGGCGGTGAGCGAGGTGCCGGCACGGCCAGCAAACAGCAGCGCCGTGATCACCGGCCCCAGTTCGCGCAGCAGGCTGAGCGCCACCAGTTGGCCGAGGGCTTCGGTCGAACCAAAGCCCTGCAGCGTGTAATAGCCCTGCAGCGCCAGCACAAAGCCCACAAACAGGCCCGAGACCGCAATGATGCCCAGCGAGTAGTTCCCGAGGAAGTGGACCTGATCGCGCACCAGGCCAGGCCGGCGCGCGGTGGCGGGCAGCAGCGACACCAGGCGCGCGAACAAGCGGGTGGCGCCGCCCACCCGCGTGAGCAAACCGCGCACAGCGAAGCCCACATCGGCAGGTTGAAACCAGCTCATGGCTGCCCTCCCTGCTGCGGGCCAAAGTCCTGGTCAATGCTGGGGCCGGCGTAGTGAAACGGCACTGGCCCGGTGGGAAGCGCATGCACGAACTGGTGCACCAAGGGGTCGGTGCTGGCGCGCACTTCGGCGGGCGTGCCCTGGGCCGCCACGCGGCCGGGGCCGAGGATGACCACCTGGTCCGCCAGGCGCAGCGTGGCTTCCAGATCGTGCGAAACAAGAATGGTGGTCAAACCCATGGCGTCGTTGAGGCGTCGAATCAGCTCGGCCGCCGTGCCCAGCGAGATCGGATCCAGTCCAGCAAAAGGCTCGTCGTACATCACCAGTTCCGGGTCGAGCGCAATCGAGCGCGCCAGGGCCACGCGCCGCGCCATGCCGCCCGAGATCTGCGATGGCATGAGATCGCGCGCACCGCGCAGACCCACGGCGTGCAATTTCATCAGCACGATGTCGCGCACCAGCGCTTCGGAAAGATCGGTGTGCTCGCGCAGCGGGAAGGCGACGTTTTCAAACACATTGAGATCGGTGAACAAGGCTCCGTACTGGAACAGCATGCCCATGCGCCGGCGCGCGCGGTACAGCTGCGTGTTGTTCATTTGCCCGATGTCTTGGCCATCGAACAGCACCGAGCCGCGACTGGCACGCTGCTGGCCACCGACGAGGCGCAGAACCGTGGTCTTGCCACCCCCGGACGCGCCCATGATGGCCGTGATCTTGCCGCGCGGCACGCGAAGCGAAACCCCGCTGAGCACCTCGCGTTCGTCGTAGCCGAAGTGCACCCCGCGCAGCTCGACGAGCGCTTCTGAAGAAGAGGTGGATGGCGTGGGCATGGACAAGCGCGCAAACCGCCAGAAAGTGGCGGCAAACCCGTCATCATAGGGGAAATACCCATACCCCTGCTGTACTCCTTGGCTGCGGGCTATACTTTTGGGTTCTGGTGGGGTGCAAGCGCCCCCGACGGGGCGCTGCACAGGAGGGCCCCTCACCAGGTTCCGCCTGCTTGCCGGGCGGAGCGCTGTCAGTTTGGCCCTGGCGTTCCTGACACCACCCGAACCCGAGGGCGCAAGCGCTGCGCTCCCCATGTTCCCTGGCACCTGTCAGCGTGCTGCGTACGGTGCAGCCGCTTGGCGGTGCGCCGGTTTTTGCCAACCGCAAGAATGAGGAAATCCCACCCATGCCCCCTGTTTTCACACTGGCCTCGGCTGTGCGCCCCCTGGTACGCCAGGCCACCGGCCTGCACCTGATCGGAGATCTCTACGGCTGCCTGTGCGACAGCCGCCTGATGCTTGACGCCGCTTGCCTCGAGAATTTCTGCAAGGAACGTGTGGCCGCTGCCGAGCTGACCGCCGTGGGCAGTCTGTTCCACAGCTTTGGCGAAGGCGGCGGCGTGACCGGCGTGGTCGTTCTGGCCGAATCGCATCTGTCCATTCACACTTGGCCTGAAGCGGGTTACGTGACGCTGGACGTGTACGTCTGCAACTATTCGACCGACAACCGTCCGAAGGCGCAGCAACTGTTTGACGATATCCAGGCTGCGTTCAGCCCGGCCGATCCGCATCTGCACCGGGTCGAGCGGGCGTGAACATGAGGCATCCCCCTGAGTCGCCTTCGGCGCCTTCCCCCTTCTCTCGAATCGCTTTGCGATTCGGGAAGGGGGACAACGCCAGCGCGGCGGGGCGGCCCTTGCGCGGCGTTCACTGGTTTTTGGGCGCGCTCGTTTCAACGGCTTTGCCTTTTTAGACTGCAATGACTCAACCGCGATACCTAGCCGAGCGGCTGACGCCCGACTTCGGCTTCTATTTGCGCGAAGGTGAATTGCTCGCCCGCGTGCAGTCGCAGTGGCAGCACATCGAGGTGTTTGACAACGCGCTATTTGGCCGCGTGATGCGCATCGACGGCTGCTTCATGACCTCGGAGCGCGACGAATTTTTCTACCACGAGCCCATGGTGCACCTGCCCGCCATCGCGCACCCAGGACCACGCAGCGCGCTGGTGGTGGGCGGGGGCGACGGCGGCGCAGTGGAAGAGCTGCTCAAGCACCCCAGCATGGAGCGCGTTGTCCTGGCCGAGCTCGACGCCGAGGTGATTGCCATGGCGCGGGCCTGGCTGGACGGCATCCACCACGGCGCGCTGGACGACCCGCGGGTTGAGATTCGCCTGGGCGATGCACGCGCGCTGATTGGTACCTGCGGCGAGCGCTTTGACCAGATCGTGCTGGATCTGACCGACCCGTTTGGCCCGGCGCTCGACCTCTACACCGTAGAGTTCTACCAGGCCTGCCGAGAGGTGCTGGCACCGGGCGGCGTGCTGTCGCTGCACCTGGGCTCCCCCATCCACCTGCCGCAGTCCATGGCACGCATCGCTGCCTCGCTGCAGGCGGCCTTCCCCATCGTGCGACCGTATCTTCAGTACATACCGCTGTATGGCACGCTGTGGTGCATGGCCGTGGCGTCGGACAGCACCGACCCGGCGCTGCTCAGCAGTGAGACCGTGGACGCTCGCATTGCCGAGCGTGGCCTGGGCGGCTTGCAGCTCTACAACGGCGCGACGCACCAGGCGCTGCTGGCGCAACCCAACTTCGTGCGCGATCTGCTGGCCCGCCCAGCGCAACCCATCCACCGGGGCGGTAGCCTGCCCGAAGCCATGGACCCCGAGGACCTACCAAAGATTGCGGTACTCCCAGTCTGAGCAACAGGGGCATTAATTTCAGGGCAAAACGGGCTCCATCGCTTATCCTGTATGCATAGGCAGCTACAAAATAAGGAGTATTTGATTACAGCATGTGCTGCAGGAACGCCCGCGTGCGCGCGTGTTGCGGACGGGCAAAAAAGTCCACCGCGCGCTGCTCCTCGATCAGCTCGCCCTGGTCCATGAAGGCCACGCGGTGGGCCACTTCGCGCGCAAACCCCATTTCGTGGGTGACGACCAGCATGGTCATGCGCTCTTCAGCAAGCTGGCGCATGGTGCGCAGCACCTCCCCGGTCAACTCCGGGTCAAGCGCCGAAGTCGGCTCGTCAAACAGCATGATGTCGGGCTCCATGGCCAGCGCCCGGGCAATGGCGACGCGCTGCTTTTGCCCACCCGAGAGCCGCGCGGGATAGCTGCCCGCCTTGTCCTTGAGCCCGACCTTCGCCAAGAGCGTCTCAGCCCGCGTGTGCGCGATATCGCGCGTCAGGCCCAGAACGTCAACCGGCGCGAGCGTGATGTTTTCCAGCACCGTGAGGTGCGGAAACAGGTTGAAGTGCTGGAACACCATGCCGGTCTTGCGGCCGATGCGGCGCAGATCGCGTTCGCTGGCGTAGCTGCAGCGGCCGGCGGCGTCGGTGCTGGCCAGGGTCTCGCCCTCGATGGCGATGCTGCCGCTGTCGATGGTTTCGAGGTGGTTCAAGCAGCGCAGCAGCGTGCTCTTGCCCGACCCCGAGGGGCCGATGATGGCGACCACCTCGCCGCGCGCAATTTGCAGCGACACATCGCGCAGCACCTGCAGGCTGCCAAAGCGCTTGTGCAGGCCGCGTGCCTCGATCATGAACTCAGGCGTCTTGCCGTGCATAGCGATTCTCCAGGCGCGCAAAGCCCCAGGTGAGCAGCAGCGTCATGGCCAGATAAAACGCGGCAGCCACAATGAAGGGCGTGGTGGTGAAATCGCGCTGCACGATGCCGCGCGCGGCCCGCAGCAGGTCGTTGAGCGCCAGCACGTAGATGAGCGAGGTGTCCTTCACCAGCGTGATGGTCTCGTTGCTCATGGGCGGCAGAATGCGCCGCACCATTTGCGGCAGCACGATGCGGCGCATGGTCTGGCGGTAGTTCAGGCCCAGCACGCGCGCCGCTTCGTATTGGCCGCGGTCCACCGCCTCGATGCCGGCGCGAAAGATCTCCGCAAAGTAGGCGGCGTAGTTCAGCGCAAAGGCCAGCACCGCAGCCGGAAAATCGGGCAGGCGAACGCCCACCACCGGCACGAAGGGCAGCGCAAAGTAGATGAACAGCATCTGCAGCATCAGCGGCGTGCCGCGCATCAGCCACAGGTAGCCACTGACCGCCGTGCGCAGCAGCGCCCAGCGCGAGAGCCGTGCCAGCGCCAGCGCCAGGCCCAGCGGCAAAGCCAGCGCCAGCGTAATGAAAAAGAGCTTGAGCGTGACCTGCGCGCCCTGCCACAGCGGCGCCAGCATCGAGAGCAGGTAGTCCAT
>JAGNYI010000003.1:35122-130364 GCA_017985015.1 Giesbergeria sp.
GCGAGAGCCGTGCCAGCGCCAGCGCCAGGCCCAGCGGCAAAGCCAGCGCCAGCGTAATGAAAAAGAGCTTGAGCGTGACCTGCGCGCCCTGCCACAGCGGCGCCAGCATCGAGAGCAGGTAGTCCATACGGTAGCGACAGTTCAGTGTTTTTTCAGCCCGCTGCCACTGCAACTGGCATGCCCCAGACCAGCAGACGCCGCGCAAGGGCCGCCCCGCCGCGCTGGCGTCGTCCCCCTTCCCGCAAAGCGCAGCTTTGCGAGAGAAGGGGGAAGGCGCGCAGCGCCGCAGGGGGTTGTTACGTAGTTATTTGATGATGTCCTTGCCAAACCATTGGGTGGCGATTCGGGTCGCCGCGCCGTCCTGCTTCATGCCGGCCAGGGCCTGGTTGAGCTTGGCGAGCAGGTCGGTGTCTCCCTGGCGCACGCCGACACCGTATTCCTCAGTGCCGAAATTCTCATCGAGCACAGCGTAGTCCTGCGGTTTCTTGGCGACGTAGTAGCGGCCCACCACCTCGTCCACCACCACGGCGTCGAGCCGGCCGGTGCTCAGGTCCATCAGCGCGGTGACGTTGTCGCCAAAGGTCTTGAATTCCTTGAACGACTTGAAGACTGCGTCGTCCTTCTTCACGGCATCGACCGCGCTGCTGCCGTCCTGTGCGCCTACCACCTTGCCAGCCAGATCGGCCTTGGCCTTGATGGGCGAGGTCGCGGCCACCACCACGATCTGGTGGTTCTCCATATAGGGCGCCGTGAAGGCAATGTTTTTCTTGCGCTCTTCGGTAATGGTCAGGCCGTTCCAGAGCACATCGACACGCTTGGCCGAAAGCTCGGCCTCCTTGGCGCTCCAGTCGATAGGCTTGAAATCGACTTCCATGCCCATGCGCTTGGCCGCCTCGCGCGCCATGTCGATGTCAAAACCCACCAACTCGTTCTTCTCGTCGCGAAACCCCATGGGTGGGAAGTTGTCGTCCAACCCGACAACGATCTTGCTGATCGCCGCAGGCGCCGGCGCAGCAGACGTGGCGCTTGGTGCTGCCTCCTGCTTGCCACAGGCGACGAGCATTGCGGTGAGAGAAAGGGCGATCAGGGCGGAACGTTTGTTCATGGCAGCGAAAATCTCCTAGGGAAAACCCGAGATTGTCCCAGACGCGGCGTGCAACATCCCCGGTACCCCTTCGCCGCCTGTGAGGGATTGCTACAGTTTGCTACAACAACAATAGCTTGCTGCGCTTAATTTACAAGCGAAACCTCCGAAAATGACCTAAGTATTTTGTATGGGTGATTCGAATTTCCCGGCGAGAAATGACGCCCCCGAGTGGTTTTTTGCCGTTCGTGTCAGCGCACAGCGCCGGGCAACGCAGCACACAACCCGCCCAGCTTTGCCTCAAGCCCAAAGCCGTTACCTACTTTTTTCGACCTTTCTCATGAACGCATTCGATTCCCGCTCGCGTGAGCGAACCCTTTCCCGCCTCCTGCAGCGTGCTGCCGCAGGGTTTGCACTTTTCCTGGCGGCAAGCACACCGGCACTTGCCCAGGACAACCGCCTGCAGGTGGCGCCAAGCGAAATCGTCTTGTCGCAAAGCACTTGGCGCTTCCATGAAGACGCTACCCAACAGCAGGAGGTGCAGGTGCAGCGCCGCGCATTAACGGATCAAGGCGCCTTGATCATTGGCCGACAGAGCTTTTCATTCAACAAAGACCTCGAGCAACTTGAAATCCTTGAGGCCTACACCCTCAAGGCAGATGGGCGCAAGATCACGATCCAGTCCGAGCATGTGCAGGTACAAAACGGTGTGGCTGCTGCGGGCTTGGGCCAGAGTTGGCCGGGTGTGGAAATCCGCCTGATCACATTCCCGGATGTGCAGAAGGGCGACAGCATCGCCTGGCGCTATCGCAAAACCACAAGCAAACCGGCATTGCCCAGCTGGGCGAATGGCTTCGAATTTGCCTACCCGTGGGAGACCATTCGCGCACAAAACACCCGCATCGAAGCGCCCAAGACCCTGAGGTTGCAGGTGTTCGCCGAAGATTACCAAATGAAAAAATCCGTCGAGGGGTTGTTGGATGTCTGGTCTATAGAGGGCAATCACGACGCCTACTCCATGGAGCCCCACAGCGCAAATTCCCTTGTCTGGATGCCACGGGTCTATATGTCTACCCTGGCCACCCACCAAGCCTGGGCCGACAGCTTTGCCCAAGCGACCATGGCCAAAGCGGTGGTGACGCCAGAGATTCAGGCGTTGGCCGACCAGATTGCACAGGGCAAGTCGTCAAATCGTGACAAAGCCAAGGGCGTGTACGACTGGGTGCGTCAGAACATTCGCTACGTGGCCGTGTACATCGGCACCGGCGGCTATGTGCCCAACAGCGTGAAAGACATCCTGAGCAACCGCTACGGCGACTGCAAGGACCATGTGCTGTTGATGGTGACGCTGCTCAAAGCGATGGGCATCGATGCGGTGCCCGCCTTGCTCAACACCACCGCAGAGTACGCGTTGCCGGAACTCCCCATCGGGTTCACGCACGTCATCGTCTACCTGCCAACGCTTCAGCAATTTGCCGACCCAACCGCCAGCACCATTCCCTTCGGAGCCCTGCCCTGGGACGACGCCGACAAACCCACCGCCGTGGCGCTGGCAGGCGGCGCGCACCTGATGCGCACGCCGCCTTTCACCGCTCAAAGCAACCGTCTGGTGGTCAAATCTTCTTGGACGGTAGACAGCAGCGGCAAGTCGCAGGCCGTGGTCGAGGTGAACGCCGCCGGCAATGCTGCCACCATGCTGCAAGACCGCCTGCAGCAAATACCCGCTGGCATGGGCAGTGCAGCGGTGCAGCGGATTCTGGAGGGCAGCAAGATGAGCGGAAAAGGCTTCATCACCTACCCGGCCGTGCAGCGTGAAATGCAGACGCAAAGTTTGAGATTGGAGCTGGAGGACGTGCGGCAACTGCTCGCCGACCCGGCGGCGGGCAGCCTGGCACCCCACCCGCGCCTGCAATTGCCGCTGTACATCGCAGATGCGATGGGCAATTACACCGCCGAAACCCGGCGCAACCCCATGACCTGCACGCCGGCGCACCTGCGCGAAGAGTTCGAACTGACACTGGACCCGGCTTTCAAAGTGCTGCGCGTGCCCAAAGACATGCACGAAACGCAGGCGGGCGGCATCGTGTTCAACGCGCAGTACCGGTTGGAGGGCAACCATCTGACCGGTTGGCGCGAACTGGTGCTGGACCACGGCCGCCACTGGTGCAGCCCAGACCAGTATGCAAAGCGCCGCGAAGTCATGCAGCGCATCGCCCAACACCTGCGTTCTGGCCTGCTCTACACGCAGTAAGCGCACCGCATTTCAACGTGGCAGCTCGCTCGATCCCATCAGGAACTGGTCCACCGAGCGCGCCGCTTGCCGGCCTTCTCGAATCGCCCACACCACCAGGCTTTGCCCTCGGCGAATATCGCCTGCCGCAAACACGCCCGGCACATTGGTGACGTAGCCGCCCTCCTCGGTGCTGGCGCGGATATTGCCGCGGCCGTCTTTCTCGATGCCAAAGGCGTCGAGCACCGCAGCGACCGGGTTGACGAAGCCCATGGCAAGCAGGACCAGATCGGCGGGATAGTGCTTTTGCGTGCCTTCCACCTCGGTCAGCTTGCCGTCCTTGAATTCCACCTGCACGGTGGTCAGACCCTTGACCTTGCCTTTCTCGCCAGTGAACTCCTTGGTGGAGATGGCGAACTCGCGCGTGCAGCCTTCAACGTGGCTGGAGCTGGTGCGCAGCTTGATCGGCCAGTACGGCCAGGTCAGCGGCCGGTTCTCCACCTCGGGCGGCATGGGCATGACTTCGAACTGCGTGACGCTGGCGGCGCCATGGCGGTTGCTGGTGCCCACGCAGTCGCTGCCGGTATCACCGCCGCCGATGACGATGACGTGCTTGCCGTCGGCACGGATCTGGCCCTTGAGCTTGTCGCCAGCGTTGACTTTGTTCTGCTGCGGCAGAAATTCCATGGCGAAGTGGATACCGGCGAGGTCGCGCCCAGGCACCGGCAGGTCCCGCGACTGCTCGGCGCCGCCGGTCAGCAGCACGGCGTCAAAGTCTTGGCGCAGTTGCTCGGGCGTGATGGTTTCCTTGGCCCAGTTGTTCACCTTGGAGTCTTTGCCAAGGCCATCCTGCGCACTGCCGACAAAAACGCCGGTGCGAAACACCACGCCCTCGGCCTCCATCTGCGCCACGCGCTTGTCGATGTGCACCTTGTCGAGCTTGAAATCCGGGATGCCGTAACGCAGCAGGCCGCCGATGCGGTCGTTTTTTTCAAACAGCGTCACGTCATGGCCCACACGCGCCAGCTGCTGCGCTGCTGCCATGCCGGCGGGGCCAGCCCCCACCACGGCGATGCGCTTGCCGGTCTTGTGCTCTGGCACTTTGGGCGTCACCCAACCGTGCTCCCAGGCGCGGTCGATGATGGCGTGCTCGATGCTCTTGATGCCCACAGCATCGTCGTTGATGTTGAGCACGCAGGCCGCCTCGCACGGGGCGGGGCAAATGCGGCCGGTGAACTCGGGGAAGTTGTTGGTCGAATCGAGCACCGTGAACGCGCTCTTCCAGTCGCTCTGGTAGACCAGATCGTTGAAGTCCGGAATGACGTTGTTGACCGGGCAGCCGCTGACGCAGAACGGCGTGCCGCAGTCCATGCAGCGCGCGCCTTGTACTTTGGCCTGCGCATCGGTGATGCCGATGACGAATTCCTTGTAGTTCTTGACGCGCTCGGTGACGGGCGGGTAGCCCTCTTCGATGCGGTCGTACTCCATGAAACCAGTGATCTTTCCCATGTTCTTTTCCTCGTGAGACGTCGGCGCTTACTTCGCGGCTACGGCTGTCAGTTCAGGCCCGGCCACGGGCGGCGTAGACGAGTCTTCCAGCACTTGGCGCTCGTACATTTCCGACAGTGCGCGCTTGTATTCGGTGGGGAACACCTTGACGAACTTGCTGCGCGACGCTGCCCAGTTGTCCAGCAGCTCGCGAGCGCGCTTGCTGCCGGTGTAGCGGTTGTGCTCTTCAAGCAGGCGTTTGAGCTGCTCTTCATCGCTCTGGCCCAGGTGCCAGGTGGCGCGCGCGTGGCTGGCCTGCTGCTCGTCGTGGGGCAGGATGCGCTCGAGCGTCACCATGGCCATGTTGCAGCGCGTGTCGAATTGGCCGTCCTCGTCGTACACGTAGGCCACGCCGCCACTCATGCCAGCAGCAAAGTTGCGCCCGGTCTTGCCCAGCACCACCACGGTTCCGCCCGTCATGTACTCGCAGCCGTGGTCGCCCGTGCCCTCGACCATTGCCGTGGCGCCCGAGAGGCGCACCGCAAAGCGCTCGCCAGCGACACCGGCGAAGTAGGCTGAGCCGCTGGTGGCGCCGTACATCACGGTGTTTCCGACGATGGTATTGCGCGCAGCCTCACCACGGAAATCGAGGCTCGGGCGCACCACGATGCGACCGCCGGAGAGGCCCTTGCCGGTGTAGTCGTTGGCGTCTCCAATCAGGTACAGCGTGATGCCGCGGCATAGAAACGCGCCAAACGACTGGCCGCCGGTGCCTTCGAGCTGGATATGGATGCTGTCGTCGGGCAAGCCTTCGGGGTGCACGCGGGTGACCGCGCCCGAGAGCATCGCGCCCACCGAACGGTTGACGTTGCGCGCCACCTCGATGAAACGCACGCGCTCGCCCTTTTCAATGGCGGGGCGACTGCGCTCGATCAGCTTCCTGTCCAGCGTGTGCTGGATGTTGTGGTCTTGCACTTCGACATGAAAGCGCGGCACGTCGGCCGGCACCTTGGGCTGCGCAAACAAACGCGAGAAATCAAGCCCGCTGGCCTTCCAGTGCTCCAGGCCTTTGCGCATGTCGAGCAGGTCGCTGCGGCCCACCATGTCATCGAACTTGCGGATACCCAGCTGCGCCATGATCTGTCGCAGCTCTTCGGCCACGAAGAAAAAGTAGTTCACCACATGCTCGGGCCGTCCCGAGAACTTCTTGCGCAGCACCGGGTCTTGTGTGGCCACGCCAACAGGGCAGGTGTTGAGGTGGCACTTGCGCATCATGACGCAGCCTTCCACCACCAGCGGAGCCGTGGCAAAGCCAAATTCATCGGCGCCCAGCAGCGCGCCAATGGCGACGTCGCGGCCGGTCTTCATCTGGCCGTCGGCCTGCACGCGGATGCGGCCGCGCAAGCGGTTCAGCACCAGCGTCTGCTGGGTCTCGGCCAGGCCGATTTCCCAGGGGCTGCCGGCATGCTTGATGGACGACCAGGGCGAGGCACCCGTACCGCCGTCGTGGCCGGCAATCACCACATGGTCGCTTTTGCATTTGGCGACGCCTGCGGCCACCGTGCCCACGCCGATCTCGGACACCAGCTTGACGCTGATGCTGGCGTGCGGCGCCACGTTTTTCAGGTCGTGAATGAGCTGGGCCAGGTCTTCGATGGAGTAAATGTCGTGGTGCGGCGGGGGCGAAATCAAGCCCACGCCGGGCACGCTGTGACGGAGCTTCCCGATGTAGTTGCTGACCTTGCCGCCGGGCAACTGACCGCCCTCGCCCGGCTTGGCGCCCTGGGCCATCTTGATTTGAATCTGGTCGGCGCTGGAGAGGTATTCCGCCGTGACGCCAAAGCGCCCGGACGCCACCTGCTTGATGCGGCTCCTGAGCGAATCTCCGTCCAGGAGCGGCAGATCCACCTCAACGTTCTCGGCGCCGATCACGCTTTTCAGGCTGTCGCCCTGCTTGATGGGAATGCCCTTGAGCTCCTGGCGATAGCGCGCGGCATCTTCCCCGCCCTCGCCCGTGTTGCTCTTGCCGCCCAAGCGGTTCATTGCGACCGCCAGCGTGGCATGCGCTTCGGTAGAAATGGACCCCAGCGACATGGCGCCGCTGGCAAAACGCTTGACGAGCTCTTTGGCGGGCTCCACCTCGTCCACAGGGATCGCCTGGGTCGGGTCGAACTTGAACTCGAACAAGCCGCGCAAGGTCATGTGGCGCTGGCTCTGGTCATTGATGATCTGGGCGTATTCCTTGTAGGTGCTCCAGTTGTTCGAGCGCGTGCTGTGCTGCAGCTTGGCGATGGCGTCAGGCGTCCACATATGCTCTTCGCCGCGCGTGCGCCAGGCGTATTCACCGCCGGCGTCCAGCATGTTTTCCAGCACCGGGTTGTCGCCGAAAGCCGCTTGGTGCATGCGGATGGCTTCCTCGGCGATCTCGAACACGCCAATTCCTTCCACCCGACTGGAGGTGCCAGTGAAATACTTCTGGACCGTGGCGCTGGAGATGCCGATGGCTTCAAACAGCTGGGCGCCGCAGTAGCTCATGTAAGTCGACACGCCCATCTTCGACATGATCTTGGACAGGCCCTTGCCGATCGCCTTGACGTAGTTGTAGATGGCCTTGTCGCTTGAGAGCTCGCCGCTCAGGTCCTTGTGCATGTCGGCCAGGGTTTCCATGGCCAGCCAAGGATGTACGGCCTCGGCGCCGTAGCCGGCGAGCACGGCAAAGTGGTGTACTTCGCGGGCCGTGCCGGTCTCGACCACCAGACCCGTGGTGGTGCGCAGGCCCTCATGCACCAGGTGCTGGTGGATGGCTGAAAGCGCCAGCAACGAAGGAATCGCCACGCGGGTCGCACTGAGCGCGCGGTCGCTGATGATCAGAATGTTGGCGCCGCCCTTGATGGCATCCACCGCCTGCGCGCAGAGGGACGCCAACTTGGCTTCGACCCCCTCACGCCCCCACAGCAGTGGGTAGGTGATGTCGATCACGCTGCTGCGGAACTTGCCCTGCGTATGGCGCGCGATATCGCGCAGCTTGGCCATGTCGGCCCTGTTGAGGATCGGCTGGCTGACTTCCAGCCGCATCGGCGGATTGACCTGGTTGATGTCGAGCAGGTTGGGCTTGGGGCCGATGAAGCTGTTGAGCGACATGACGATGGCCTCGCGGATCGGGTCGATCGGCGGATTCGTCACCTGCGCAAACAGCTGCTTGAAGTAGTTGTACAGCGGCTTGTTGCGGCCTGAGAGCACGGCCAGGGGGCTGTCGTTGCCCATGGAACCAATGCCTTCTTCGCCGTTCCTGGCCATGGGGGCCAGCAGGAATTTGATGTCTTCCTTGGTGTAGCCAAAGGCCTGCTGGCGATCCAGCAAGGACGGACCGGCCTTCGGCCCAGCATCTTTTTGCTCGCGTGCGGGATCGCTGCCCGAAATGGGTTCCGTCTCGACGATGCTGTCGAGCTTGATGCGCAGGTTCTCGATCCACTGCTTGTACGGCTTGGTGTTGACGACGTTGGCCTTGAGCTCGTCGTCGTCAATCATGCGGCCCTGTTCCAGGTCGATGAGGAACATCTTGCCGGGCTGCAAACGCCACTTGCGCACGATCTTGTTTTCTGGAATCGGCAGCACGCCCGATTCCGACGCCATGACGACCAGGTCATCGTCGGTAATGCAATAGCGTGAGGGCCGCAGGCCGTTGCGGTCCAGCGTGGCGCCGATCTGGCGGCCGTCGGTGAACACGATGGAGGCCGGACCATCCCAGGGCTCGAGCATGGCGGCGTGGTATTCGTAGAACGCGCGCCGGCGCGGGTCCATCGTCGTGTGCTGCTCCCAGGGCTCGGGAATCATCATCATCACGGCCTGGCTGATCGGGTAGCCCGCCATCGTGAGCAGCTCCAGGCAGTTGTCGAAGGTGGCCGTGTCCGACTGATCCGCAAAGCTGATCGGATAGAGCTTTTGCAGATCAGCCGCGAGCACTGGCGAGGCCATCACGCCTTCGCGCGCCTTCATCCAGTTGTAGTTGCCCTTGACGGTGTTGATCTCGCCGTTGTGCGCGACGTAGCGGTAGGGGTGAGCCAGCGGCCATTCGGGGAAGGTGTTGGTGGAAAACCGCTGATGCACCAGACCCACAGCCGAGACGCAGCGCTCGTCCTGCAAATCCAGGTAGTACTTGCCCACCTGATCCGCCAGCAGCAGGCCCTTGTAGACCACGGTGCGGCTCGACATGCTCGGCACGTAATACTCTTTGCTGTGCTTGAGGCCCAGCGCCTGGATAGCGGCGCTGGCGGTCTTGCGGATGACGTAGAGCTTGCGCTCGAGCGCGTCCTGCACGATGACGTCGTTGCCGCGGCCGATGAACACCTGGCGCAGGATGGGCTCCTTGGCGCGCACCGCGGGCGACATGGGCATGTCGCGATTGACCGGCACGTCGCGCCAGCCGAGCAGCACCTGGCCCTCGGCCTTGATGGCGCGCTCCATCTCCTGCTGGCAGGCCAGGCGGCTGGCGTGCTCTTTGGGCAGGAAGATCATGCCGACACCGTATTCGCCAGCGGCCGGCAGGGTGACGCCCACCGAGCCATCCGGCGCCTTGCCGGCCTGGGCCATTTCCTGGCGGTACAGCGTGTCCGGGATCTGGATCAGGATGCCCGCGCCATCGCCCATCAGCTTGTCGGCGCCGACGGCGCCCCGGTGATCGATGTTCTCAAGAATCTTGAGTGCCTGCGTCACGATGTCGTGGCGCTTGTGCCCCTTGATATGGGCCACGAAACCCAGTCCGCAGGCGTCGTGTTCGTGGGCGGGCGAATACAGCCCGTGTTGCTTCAGATGCTCAATTTCGGCGGCCGTGGTCATGGCGCACTCCTCAGTTTTTTCGCAGGGGAGCCGAGATTAGTGCATTGCAGCATGCCCATGCAAGAAAAATAATTGGGGTCAGATTCCAATTAATTCTCAATTCACCTAATTACAATTAAATTAGGGACACATCAATAACGATAGCATTAATTCCTTATACAGCATGCGCAAATGCCTCAAATTGCTTTGTTTTCTTTGTCGATACGGGGGCGCCCGGCACTCGCCTTGACAGCGCGACGAGCGGTTTTGCTGTGCAGATCGGCAACGAATTTTTCACCGCCTAGCGCCCAGCCGCGCAATGTGGCGTCGGTCAAGGCATTCGTTTGGTCACGATCAAGTCCGGTCTGAAGCAGTTGCCGGTAGGCCGCCTCGCGCGCGAAAGGGGTGTTGCCCAGCGCCCAGTACAAAGGATGGGGTGTCAGCAACCCATCGCTGCGCAGCCCCAGATGAAAAGCGCAGCTGGACCACGGCCAATCGGTCAGATTCTGGACGAGACGCGCTCGCTCAGGATTGAGGTCGATGTAGACCATACAGGCGAGCAGGTAGCGCTCGGCTTCAATCACGGTGGATCGGTAGCGCCCCTCCCAGAGCGTTCCGGTACGCGCGTGGCGCTGATTGAACCAGCGCACGTAACTGCGTCCCACGGCTTGCATCATCAGAGCAAGAGCATCGCCCGTCGTGGGCGTGACCAGCAAATGGAAGTGGTTGGGCATGAGAACGTAGCCGTGCACGGCTACGGCAAACTTCTGCGCGTACTCCTTCACCGTATCCAGCATGCGCTCAAAGTCTTGCGCGTCTTGAAAGATCACCTGCTGGTTGTTGCCACGCTGAATCACATGGTGCGGGTAATGCGGAACCGTAAGTCTTGGCAGTCTGCCCATGAGGAAGCTCCGATGCGTCCGAATTGGGGGTCTGACCCCAATTATTTCCTAATTACTCGCTGAGGGTCGGCACCAGCCCGAAGCGTGCGCCCAGACTTTGTTCCAGGCCGAATTCCACCAGGATGGCGCGCAGGCGCTCGGCGGCGCTGTGCTTTCGCTGGCCGGTGTAGCGGGCGATGATGAGTTCGTTCTTCATGCTGTGTTCCCAGCCCACCAACTCGGTCACGGTGACCTGGTAGCCACTGGCTTCCAGGTACAGGCAACGCAGCACATTGGTGATCTGGCTGCCCAATTCGCGCGTATGCAGCGGATGGCGCCACAGTTCGGCCAGGGGCGTGCGCGCCAGTTGCAGGGCTTTGCCGGCGCGCAGGCACGCAGCTACCTCCGCCTGGCAACAGGGCACGATCACCATGGCGCGCGCGCGCTTTTGCAGTCCGAAGGCAATGGCATCGTCGGTCGCGGTGTCACAGGCGTGCAAGGCAGTGACGATGTCGATGCGCTCGGGCAGTTCAGCCGCGTCGGCCGATTCGGCCACGGATAGGTTGAGAAACGCCATGCGATCAAAGCCGAGGCGCTTTGCAAGCTGCCGCGATTTGTCCACTAGCTCACTGCGCGTCTCAATGCCATAGATCTGCCCGCGCCCCAGCGCCTTGAAATACAGGTCGTACAGAATGAAGCCGAGATACGATTTGCCAGCGCCGTGATCGGCCAGCGAAGGAGCATGCCCTTGGGCCGCCGCCTCTTCGAGCAGCGGCTCAATGAACTGGAACAAGTGGCTTACCTGCTTGAGCTTGCGGCGCGAATCCTGGTTCAGGCGCCCGTCCCTTGTCAGGATATGCAGCTCTTTGAGCAGTTCCACCGACTGCCCGGGCCGCAGTTCGGGTATCTCGGCCACCACGCTGTCGGGTGCTTTTGCTGCCTTGCGCGCCTTCATACGCCTTCCCCCTCACCCACTGGAGCGCGCCGGGCAGCCACATCCAATGCAGTCCAGCCGTCCATGCCCAGTTCTTCAAGCCGTTCCACGTTGCGTTCAAAAATTGCTTCCGCCTGCGGAAAGGCTTCCACAGCACGGTCAATGCTTTCCTCGCGCAGCAGATGCAGCGTGGGGTAGGGAGCGCGGTTGGTACAGTTACCCACATCGTCCTCGGCCGTTCCAGCAAAGCGAAATTGGGGATGAAAACTGGCAATCTGCAAGACCCCAGCGAGGCCGATCGAGTTGAGCAAGGATTCGCATTCGTCCAGAAAATCATTGAAATCCAGGAAATCCGCCATGCCGTCTGGAAGCATCAGCAAGCTGGTATCGCGTTCCTGCGCGGGCAGCGCAGCAAGGGCAAGCAATTCGGCCTCCAGGACGGCCAGCACGTCCTCAGCACGGTTTGCGCGGCACACCACATAGTGGATTTGCTGTTTGCTGTGGACGCCTTTGGCGAACGGGCACAGGTTCAGGCCGATCACCGCACGCTCCAGCCAGCGCACAGTGTCTTGCACGACGCCGTCATCGGCCTCGCTGCATAAAGATGGGACACCCGCAGGTGAACAGAGAGACGAAGTCATGGGCGGGCACCGGGTGGCAGACAGGCGACGATTTTATCGGTCGCCCCCGAGTGCACACTCCATCGCGCCGAAGCCGGCTGGCGCGGCGGCTCAGTTCGCTGGACGCTGCAGGCGCTCCAGGGCAGCAATATCGAGCTGCGATGCCACGTTGCGCAGCGCGGCAATATCCATGTTGTCCGCAGAAATGCTGACCAGAACGCCGTTCTTGAGCGCCATCTTGTGCTCCGCCGAGCTGCCGTCCTTGGCGTAGCTCTCGTGCAGGATGCGCCCGCCTTCTTGCCATGTCTTCTCCGCATGGTGCTGGTCTTCCTTTTCGCCTTGGGCCAAGCCGAAAGCCGCTGCCGCCATGGCGCCCAGGCCGCCCAGATCCATGATCTCCACGTGCACTGTGCGATTGCCACTTCCGTAGTCTGCGCTGGCCTGGCTGGTGGGCAGTCCCAACGCGGCGCCATCCTGCACTTCAAAGCCAGTGCGCGCCAGATCACCGAGCTGTTCCGGCAACGCTGCCTTGAGCGTTTGGGCGCCCAGGGCCTTGCCGCCTCCCAACATGCCGGCGGCCGCTGCAGTGGCATCGCGCGTGGAGGCGGCCATGGCTGCGGGATCTTTCTGCGCACTGGCCTTCTCCATGCTGCGCGCCGCTTCTTCCATCTTGCGCTGCATGGCGGCCACGCCCGCCCCATCGATGGTGACCTCGCCGCCTGGCGTGCGCACCGAGACCACGGGTGTATCGCCAGCAGCCCAAGGCCCGGCGCCGCGCGGCATGAAGAGCGCATTGATGGCACCCACGATCAGGCCGAGCACGATGGCAGCGACGATCACCACCGCGGTATAGGCCACCGACTTCTCGCGCGCGCTCTTCATCAGAATCGGCAAGCCAGCGTAGAGCAGGTAAACGGAGTAGAGGCCGGTGAGCACGCTCAGCATGGCCAGCATGGGAAGCAGCGCAAACACCCCCCCCAGCATGGCCGCGGTGCTGGCATACACCGCCACTTTCAATGCCTGAATGCGGCTGCTCACCCCGCCAAAGCGCGGCGCAAGCAGGTCGATGAGGACGGCCAGCACGTACACGCCCACCAGGCTCAGCACGTATGACACGAGCATGTTGGCCAGGCCCGCAAGGAAGGGAACGCGCATGGACACGCCAAACATCCCCATCCCGATGATCGACATGCCAATGAACCCGCAGACTGCAGGAATGGCCGCAAGAATCATCAGGTAGCCGGTGTAAAGGCTTGCGGTATCGGTCTGCTCGGTATCGATCACCTCCCAGGTCGGCCGGGGGGAAAGCAAGATGGATTTGGCGCGCTCGACGATGTTCATGGACCCTCCCTGTCTAAATAGATCCGCAGATTGCGGACTGGCGAAAGGGCGAACCATAAGCGCGGACCGCCTGCGGGGCAAGTCCTGACGAAGATTGCGCCGCCAAAGCGTGGAATATGTCCGCTTCAGGCGCTGCCGGCTACCGTCCGAACGGCCTTTGCCGCTCGGCAATCCGCCCAGTCCTCAATCGCGCTCAAACGCGACCTGTCCGCCCACCAGCGTGAAGCGCACGCGTCCAGGAAGCTCATAGCCACCAAACGGTGTGTGCTTTCCCTGGCTGCACAGCGTGCCAGGCGCCACCGTCCAATGGGCCTGCGGATCGACAATGCACAAATCGCCCACGCCCCCCTCCACCAGCTTGCCCACGCTGGCAGACAAGGTTCCGAGCGCCGCACCGAGCACCCGCGCCGGCTCGCAGGTCACCACGCCCAGCGCACGCGCCAGCGGTACGCCAGCCTCCTGAGACCATTTGAGGGCAAGGCTGAGCAGCAGCTCCAGGCCCGTGGCGCCGGGCTCGGCCTCGGCAAAGGGCAAGGTTTTGGCGTCTTCGTCCACCGGGTTGTGGTCCGAGACCAGCGCATCGATGGTTCCGTCCAGGAGCCCCGCAGCCAGCGCATCGCGATCGCGCTGCTGGCGCAGGGGCGGCGCGAGGCGGGCGCGGCTGTCAAAGAAACCGATGTCGTTTTCTGTCAGGTGCAGGCTGTTGGCACTGATGTCGCAGGTGACGGCCAAACCTTCTTGCTTGGCGCGGCGCACCAGTTCCACGCCGGCTGCGCTGCTGATGCGGCACAGGTGCACACGCGCCTGCGTGCCGCGCAGCAGCTCAAAGATGGTGTGCATGGCAATGGTTTCTGCGGCCACGGGGATGCCGGCCAAGCCCAGGCGGGTGGCCAGAGCGCCACTGGCGGCTACGCCCTTGCCCAGACTCAGGTCTTGCGGACGCAGCCATACCGTGTAGCCAAAGGTGGCGGCGTACTGCAGCGCGCGCTGCAGCACCTGGTTGCTCGCCAAGGCCACCTCGGCCTGGCTGAACCCCACGCAGCCCGATTCGGTCAGCTCGGCCATTTCGGTCAACACCTCGCCGGCCAGCCCACGGGTCAGGGCGCCCAGCGGGAACAGGCGTGCCTGGTGCAGTTTCTCGGCGCGGAACTTGAGCATTTCGACCAGGCCCGGCTCGTCGAGCACCGGGTCGGTATCGGGCGGGCAGACCAGACTGGTCACACCGCCGGCTATGGCCGCCGCCATTTCGGACTCCAGCATGCCTTCGTGCTCGTGTCCCGGCTCGCGCAGGCGGGCAGCGAGATCCACCAGACCCGGCAGCACCAGGCAGCCGGCGGCGTCGATGCGCCGCGCGGGCGCGAAATCGGCGGGTGTGCGGCCCAGGCCAACAATGCGCCCCGCCGCCAGCGCCACGTCGCAGGTCCGGTCCAAGCCACTGGCGGGGTCGAGCACCCGGCCGTTCTGGATGAGTATCTTCATAATTTAGTGCAAAATTGGCCTCTAGCGCTTATCTATAAATCGTTAGCAGCTATCAAAACAGAAGCATTCTTCCTATGCGGTGTTTCCCGCCACGATGGACATCACGGCCATGCGCACCGCAATGCCAAAACCCACCTGCGGCAGGATCACACTTTGCGGACCGTCGACGACGGCGGAATGGATCTCGACACCGCGATTGATGGGCCCCGGGTGCATGACGATGGCGTCCGGCTTGGCCAGCCGCATGCGTTCGGGCGTGACCCCAAAGCTCTTGAAATACTCCTGGCTCGAAGGCAGCAACGCGCCGCTCATGCGCTCGTTCTGCAGGCGCAGGGTGATGACGACGTCGGCATCCTTGAGCCCTTCTTCCAGCGTATGACAGACGCGCACACCCATGGGCGCCATGTCGGCGGGCACCAGGGTGCGTGGCCCGACGACGCGCACTTCCGGGCAGCCGAGCGTGGTGAGGCCATGGATGTCCGAGCGTGCCACGCGCGAGTGCAGCACGTCGCCTACGATGGCGACGGTGAGATTGGAAAAATCCTTTTTGAAATGCCGAATGGTCAGCATGTCGAGCAGGCCTTGCGTGGGGTGCGAATGGCGTCCGTCTCCGGCATTGATCACGTGCACATGCGGCGCCACATGCTGCGCGATCAGATAGGGCGCGCCCGACTCGCTGTGCCGCACCACAAACAGGTCCGCGGCCATGGCCGAGAGATTGGCGATGGTATCCAGGAGCGACTCGCCCTTGCTGGCCGAAGAGCGTGCAATGTCGAGATTGAACACATCGGCCGACAGGCGCTTGGCCGCAATCTCGAACGTGGTTCGGGTGCGCGTGCTGTTTTCGAAAAACAGGTTGAAAACACTCTTGCCACGCAGCAGCGGTACCTTTTTGACCTCGCGGTCGTTGACCGACACAAAGGTCGCGGCCGTATCAAGAATGTGCGTGACGATGTCGCGCGGCAAACCCTCGACAGAGAGCAGATGGATCAGCTCGCCGTTGCGATTGAGTTGGGGGTTGCGCTGGTTCAGCACGGCTCGGCCTCCCGCAGTTCAAATACGAACCCGCCTGCGCCCGCCTGCGCCAAGGCCAGGGCCTGCGATGGCGGCAGCGTGACACGGGCCGCAGCGAAATCGGCCTGCACAGGCAGCTCACGCCCGCCCCGGTCCACCAGCACTGCCAGCCGCACCCGCGCCGGCCTGCCGTAGTCGTAGAGCTCGTTGAGCACGGCGCGCACGGTGCGACCGGTGTAGAGCACATCGTCCAGCAGCAGGATGTCGGCTCCGTTGACATCGAAGGGCAGGCGCGTCTGGGTGCTGGCGGCCAAGCCGCGTTGGGCAAAATCATCGCGGTGCATGCTCGACGAGAGAATGCCGGCGTCGCCTGCGAGGCCGAGATCGCGCTGCAGGCGTTCGGCCAGCCAGGCGCCGCCCGAGGCAATACCGGCCAGTTGCGTATCGGAGCGGCGAAGTGCACGCACGCCATCGACAAGCGCCAGGTAGAGCGCCTCGGCATCGAGCGACAGGCCGCCCGGCGGAGCGTCGCTTGCGGAACGGGTTGTCATGGAAGAGTCCTCAAAAATTGCTCCAGAATGATGCAAGCCGACGCGGCATCCGCGTCCTTTGCGCCTTGCGACAGCGCCTCGGTGGTGCTGTAACGCTCGTCCACCTCGAAGACCGGCAAGTGAAATCGCCCATGCAATTGCCGCGCAAAGCGCTGAGCACGGCGCGTGTTCTCGTGGCTCGCCCCGTCCGGGTGGTAGGGAACGCCGACCACCAGGGCGTCGGGTTGCCATTCGCGAATGCGCTCGGCCACTGCGATGAACCGCGCCTCGCCTTCGGCGCGCACCGTGGGCTGCGGGCTGGCGCTGCGCAGCATCCGCGTGCCAATGGCGACCCCAGTGCGCTTGAGACCAAAATCAAAGGCCAGAAAACTCTGGCAGTGGGAGGGAACCGCCGGCGCCTCTGCGCGTGCGCTTCCCTGCGTCATGCGCGGCCTGCCCCAGGGGCGAGCCGCCAGGCTTCGAGCCCCAGCAATCCCAGGGCGCTGTCGTAGCGCGAGTCCACCGGGGTATCAAAAATCACCGCCAGATCGGCCCCGACGCTGAGCCAGCTGTTCTCGGCCATTTCCGATTCCAGCTGCCCTTCGCCCCAGGAGGAATAGCCCAAGGTCACCAGCACGCGGCGTGGGCCAGCGCCGGTGGCCAGCGCCTCCAGTACGTCCTTGGAGGTAGTCATCTCCAGTCCGCCGGGAATCACCATGGTGGACGCGTAGGCAGGCTCATTATCAGATTCGAGCTGCACCCGTTCGTGCAAGACGAATCCGCGCTCGGTCTGCACCGGTCCGCCAAGAAAGACCGGCGCGCCCTGCAGATCGCTCCGCCCCAGCGACAGTTCGACCTTCTCAAACAAGCCATCGAGGTTGATGTCGGTAGGCTTGTTGATGATCAGACCAAGCGCGCCGCGCTCGCTGTGCTCGCACACATAAACCACGCTGCGCGCAAACGAAGCGTCCTGCATGCCGGGCATGGCAATCAGGAAGTGGTTCGTGAGGTTCATGGGCGCAAAATCAGCGGACATTCGTCGATTTTACGATCAACATGCCTTCACCCCTTTCCTGCGGACTGGTGTGGTTCCGGCGCGATCTGCGCGCGCATGACCACCCTGCACTGCTCCATGCCCTGCGCGAGTGTGCCCAGGTGCATTGCGTATTTGTGTTTGACGAAGACATCCTCGCGCGTCTGCCGCGCGCCGACCGGCGTGTGCGCTTTATCCGTGAAAGCCTGTGCGATCTCGATCAGGCCTTGCGCGCCCTGTCGCACGACGCCCATGCCGGATTGATCGTGCTCCACGCGTGCGCGCGAGCGGCCGTGCCTGAGCTGGCCCAAAGGCTGGACGTGCAGGCGGTGTACGCCGGCCGGGACGACGAGCCTGCAGCACTGGAGCGCGATGCACACGTACGCACGGCGCTGGCGCAGCAAGGGCGTGAGTTGCGGCTGTTCAAGGACCATACGGTGTTTGAGCGCTCCGAGCTGCTGACGCAAGCGGGGACGCCGTACACGGTGTTCACGCCGTACAAAAATGCATGGCTGCGCGAGATCAGCGAGTACTTCTTGTCCCCCTACGCCGTACCCGACGGTCAAGGGAATCTTGCGCCCTGCCCTCCTTGGGCGCAGGCAGGCGTGCCCAGTCTCACTGCGATCGGCTTCGGCCACAGCGAAGAACTCGCTTTGAAGGTGCCGTCCGGCACCTCGGGTGGGCGGGCGCTGTGGCAGGACTTCGCCGCCCGCATTGACACCTATGACCGCGCTCGGAATTTTCCAGCCGTTAAAGGGCCCAGCTATCTGGGCGTCCATCTGAGGTTTGGCACCCTCTCCATCCGCGAACTGGCGCGCGACGCCTACGAGCGCATGCAGGCCGGTAGCCCTGGCGCCGCCACTTGGTTGTCGGAACTGATCTGGCGCGATTTCTACCAGCAGCTGATGGCGCACTTCCCCCACGCCATGGAGCGCAGTTTCAAGCCAGCCTACGACGCCATTGCCTGGGAGACGGGCGCACAGGCCGACGCCCTCTGGACCGCCTGGCAAACTGGACAGACCGGCTACCCGCTGGTGGACGCCGCCATGGAGCAGCTCAATCAAACAGGCTACATGCACAACCGCCTGCGCATGGTGGTGGCCAGCTTCCTGGTGAAAGACCTGGGCTTGGACTGGCGCCGCGGAGAGGCCTATTTCGCAGAACTGCTCAATGACTATGAACTCGCGTCCAATAATGGCGGATGGCAGTGGGCAAGTTCGAGCGGCTGCGATGCCCAGCCCTGGTTTCGGATCTTCAACCCGGTCACCCAAAGCCTCAAGTTCGATCCCCAGGGCCGCTTTATCCGCCGCTATCTGCCACAGCTCGCAGCTTTGAGCGACAAACATATCCACGCGCCATGGACCGCGCCCCCCGATGCATTGCGCACGGCGGACGTGGTGCTGGGAGGGAACTATCCGCTGCCGATCGTTGACCACGCGCAGGCGCGTGAACGCACGCTGGCGCGCTACGCGGTGGTGAGGGACCACGCACGCGACGGTACCTGAGCGAAGCGTCAGCCCAGGGGCGCGGGAGACGACGTGCCCCCCGAATTGGGCTCCAAGTCGGCCATGCGCATCCCGGAGACTTCCAGCGGCGCGCCCGCAGCGAGGCGCAGGCGCAGCGTCAGATCGGTTCGGTTGTCCGCATGGGCCAGCATTTCATCGCGGCTGATGGCGCCCCGCTCAAAGAGCGCAAACAGCGACTGGTCAAAGGTGCACATCCCCACCTGACTGCTTCGTTCCAGTGCCGTGCGAATCTCGTGAATCTGGCCTTTCTGCAGCAAATCCGCGACGAAATTGGTGAGTAACAGAAGTTCCACCGCCGGCACCTGGCGGGTATGCAGGCCGGGGAGCAGACGCTGCGCAATCACTGCCTTTAAATTGAGCGAAAGGTCCAGCAGAATTTGCGCGTGCGCCGTGTCCGGAAAGAAATTGAGGATGCGCTGAATCGACTGGCTGGCGTTGTTGGCATGCAGGGTGGAAACACACAGATGGCCGGACTCGGCGTAATGCATTGCGTGCTGCATGGTCTCGCGGTCGCGAATTTCGCCGATCATGATCACGCTGGGCGCTTCGCGCATGGCGTGGCGCAAGGCTTCGTCGTACGACAAGGTATCGAGTCCCACCTCTCGCTGGGTCACCAGGGAGCGCTGGTGCGTATGCACATACTCGATGGGATCCTCGATGGTGAGAATGTGACCCGGAATGCGAGCGTTGCGGTGGTCAAGCAAAGCGGCCAATGTAGTAGTTTTGCCGGCGCCAGCGGCGCCCACGGCCAGTACCAGTCCACGCTTGAGAAACGCGAGCTGCTGCACCGCGGGGGGCAAGCCCAAGGCTTCGATGGAAGCGATGTGCGACGAAACATAGCGCACCACCATGCCGGGCCGTCCCCGCTGCATGTGCAGGTTGACGCGAAAGCGCCCTGTCCCCGGCAGCTGCAAAGCCAAGTCGCATTCCTTGCGGGTTTCAAACACCTCCGCCTGAGCTGCACTCGTGACCGAAGCGGCAAAGGCCTGGATATCCGGACCGGACAGAATGGCTTGCTTAAGCGTCAGATACTCCCCGTGTCGGCGCACCGTGGGGGGCGCTCCTGCGATCAGGAACAGGTCCGAAGCCTCCTCGCGAACCATGGCGGTCAGCAGGTCGAGCAGACTTGCAAAAGCCGGCCCCGCCGCGCCATGCAGGGGCCGCTCCGGGTCGCCACTCATCAAGCGCTCACGGCCTCGTCCGTGACAGCCTGGGCGTAGTGCCTGACCAGGCTGAGCAATTCCTCGTCGGAGTAAGGCTTTCCAAGATAGTGGTTGACACCCAGTTCGATCGCGTGGTCACGGTGCTTTTGGGCAATGCGCGAAGTGATCATGACGATGGGAAGATCGCGCAGCGTGGCATCGGCACGGATATTGCGCGCCAGGTCGAAGCCGTCCATGCGCGGCATCTCGATGTCCGACAGCACCACCGTGGGACGCTCTTCCTGCAGGCGTTCAAGCGCTTGCAGACCGTCGGCAGCGAGCGCCACGCGGTAGCCCTCACGGAGCAGCAAACGCTGTGTGACGCGGCGCACGGTGATTGAATCGTCCACCACGAGCACCAACGGGACCTTCCCTGCTGGCGCCACTGGCGCTGCCGGGACCGCTGCGCCCCTGCTTGGTTCGCTGGCTACCCCGGATTCCTGCAGACCCCGCAGTTGCTCTCCATAGACGGTAGCCAAAGCAACCGGGTTGTAGATCAGCACCACTGCGCCTGACGCGAGCACGGACATCCCGGCCAACCCGGGCAGCCGAGAGAGTTGTGGCCCGAGGTTTTTCACCACGGCTTCCTGGTTTCCCAGCACATCGTCCACGTGCATCGCAATTCGCTGCGAGGCACTGCGGAAAATGACCACCGGACGCGTCTTTCCCGCACCTTCCTGGCTGCGCCTGGACGCCTGCAGAAGCGCCCCGGCCCAGAAGAAAGGAACGCTTTCGCCCGCAACGTCAAACTGACCCGTTTTGTAGGCCGCCTCGATATCGGCTACAGGCACCCGGCGAACCAACTCAACGACATTGGCTGGGACACCGAATGCGAGTTCACCGGCGCGCAGCATGACCACCTGCGTCACCGCCGTCGTGAGCGGCAGAACCATGCGAAAGGCCGCACCGGCGCCCGCCTCACTATGGGTCTCGATGCGACCGCCCAGAGCTTGAACCTCGGCACGCACCACGTCCATCCCGATTCCGCGGCCGGACAATTCTGTGACTTCGCTTGCCGTGGTGAAGCCCGGCATGAAGATCAGGTTGGCAGCTTCTTCGTCGCTGGCATCCGACGGTAAAGCAATGATGCCCTGCGCAACCGCACGGCTTCGGATAGCCGCGAGATTGAGGCCCGCACCATCGTCCCGGAATTCGACAGAAACGTCGTTGCCCTCATGGCGCAAAGCCACGCTGACCGTGCCCATGGCAGGCTTGCCAGCAGCCGTGCGGACATCGGGCAATTCAATACCGTGCGCAACACAGTTTCGCAGCAGATGCTCGAAGGCGGGCGTCATGCGGTCCAGCACGCCGCGGTCCATTTCGATGGAACCGCCGGTGATGTCCAATTTGATCTGTTTGCCGGTTTCCTTGGACGACTGGCGCACCACCGCGTAGAGCCGCTCTGCAATGCCCTCGAATTCCACCATGCGGGTGCGCAGCAAATCGCGTTGCAGCTCCCGCGCCTGCCGACCCTGGGCGATCAAATCGTCCTCGGTTCCTTCCACGACGCGCTGCAGGTTGCGCTGCACGGTGGCCACGTCATTGACCGATTCGGCCATCATGCGGGTCAGTTCCTGGACCCGCGTAAAGCGATCGAATTCGAGAGGATCGAAACCCGCCGCGCTGTCCTTTGACAAGGCCAGACGCGACTGCATCTGCGATTCCGACTGCACTTCAATATCGCGCAGTTGCTGACGAAGACGGTCAAGGTTGATGGAAAGATCGCCCATCGAGCCTTTGAGCAGCCCCAGTCGCGACTCCAGCCGTGAGCGGGTGATCATCACCTCGCCTGCCTGATTGACGAGCCGATCGAGCAATTGAGCGCGCACGCGGACCGAGTGCTGGGCCGCGGCACGCGCCGCCGACGCCTTGGGAGCGCCAAGCGGACGCACAAGAATCGAAGACTGGACGCGACTACTTGGGGCTTCGGTCTCTTCAGGGGTTTGGCTAGGCGACGGGCTGGCAGTAGCGAGCGGTTCTACCGCGTCGTCCTTCAATTCGCCATCGACGGCGCGCAACACCCTGAAGTTCGCCTGCAGCGCATCGAAGCTCCCCAGCAGCGGCTCGATCTCCTCCGAAGTTACGGCTTCTGCGTCGAGCGCTTCGATGGCCGATTCGAGGCGGTGGGCCATTTCGCCAAGCCGCATCGCACCCGCAAGACGCGAGCTTCCTTTGAGCGTGTGCAATGCCCGCAATACCTCGCTGCGCGCACCCAGGTTCTCGGGGCGAGCGGCCCACTGACGCAAAGCGCCGCCCAAATGCGGCAACAGCTCGGCCGCCTCTTCCTCGAAAATCGGAAAGAGGTCGGGGTCGATGACGTCCAGATCATCGATGTCGTCGTCGAGATCAGACCCAAGACTCATGGCTCGGGAGATTGCGTCATCGATCTGCTGCTCCCGATCGCGCACTGGGACGGAAAGTGCGGGCACGACCGTGCCCACCACGGGCGGCTGAACGTCGGCGGGGACAAGCGCTTCCACCGGCTCTGCTTCCTGCCAATCACTCAGCTCCGCCGACCCCTGATGCGCTTCAGACGCTTCAGGCGCTGCGTCCTGCACTAGCGGCTCTTGTGCTGCAGGTTCTATCTCAGAGCGCGCCTGAGCTTGGGCGTCCATGTCAGGCAGTGAGGGCGAGAGCGTCGTGCTGACCTCCGCTTCCAGAATCTCGCGCAGGTCCTGCAGCACCTGTGCATCGGGCTCCTTGAGAAAGCCGGCAGCAAACTGGTGCAGCAGACGGCGGACTTCTTCGGCAGCGCGGAGAAACACCGCTGCCTGCTCCGGCTCACCCATGGGCTGCAGCTGCACGTGCTCAAGCGCGTGTTCAAGCAACCGTGCCGTTTGGGACAGGGCATCAAAGCCCACCGTCGCAGAACTGCCCGCCAGCGAGTGCGCCAAGGCGACTGCGGTGTCTGGCAAGCACTCGTGCAGTTCAAGTTCCCATTCCTGCAGGCAGGTGGTCAACCGACGCGACCATTCGTCGGCTTCATTGAGATAAACGTTGTAGAGGGGGATGCCGATACTCAGGTCGCCAATGAGCTTGACGTTGTCGTCTGTGCTGGCTGCATCGCCTTGGGGCAGATCCTCCGCTGGTAGCTCTGGGAACGGCTCAGCAGCCTCGCCAGAGAAATCGGTGTCTGCCACAAGCGGCAATTCAATGCGCTCGACGGATTGAGGCTCGTCAACCTGTTCAACGGAAATCAAATCAAGCGCAGGTTCGTTGAACTGCACCACGTCTTCTTCGCGCTCTGTCGCATCCAACGCGGCCGGCTGCCCGGAGCGTTCTCCGCTTTCCACATCCGATGCCTCGAGGGCCGCTTCAAACTCAGCGAAATCGATGTCGCTTCCCGAAACGACTGGTATCGGCTCCTGCGCGGTTTCGGCCGCATCCACCGAATCGCCCAGCACGGGGGCTAGATGCTCGGCGCTGATCTGGCTGGAGGCAAGCTCGGTCGCCGTTTCAACTTGCGCGACTGACTCAACTTCTGGGAATGCAAGTGCATCTGCCGTGGGCAGGACATCTGCAGACAAGGCAATCGCCTCATTGGCGGCGCTGTCCAGCCCAGACTGCTTAACCGGTTCGGCGAGCCCCTCGGCACTGCCGCGCGCAGGCGGCAAAACAAGGGGAAGCACATTGCCCTCCAGGCGCATGGCTTCAGCCACGCTGCGGAAGGCGTTGACATCCCAGGCCGAGTCGTCGCCGGCCGCAATATCCAGAGCCCAGCGGCCGAAACCGTCCAAGGCTTGGCGAGAAATCTCCAGTAAAGGACTCTCCATTGGCTTTTGCTCGGCAAGCCATGCGTTGAGCAGCTGCTCCATGGACCAAGCAGCCTCACCAAAATTGTTCAGCCCCACCATGCGCGAGCTGCCCTTTAGGGTATGGAACGCCCTGCGCAAGGTGGTTTGTTCGCTCAAGTCCCCAGGCGCGGCCTGCAAGGCAGACACAGCGCCCAGGCCGTTCTCCACCACTTCGCGGGCCTCTTCAAGAAAGATCTCAAGCAGTTCGTCCTCGACTTCCGGCCCGCGCACATGAATCTGGGCGGCGGCCGGCTCAGCCGAAGATGCAGCCAAAACCGCATCAGACGGCGTAAGACTTTCTTCGACCGACATCTCTGCCGTCGGGACCGGCGCAGTTTCAACCGATGGCAATTCGGGACTGGCCTCTGGGGAGAGTGCTGCAAGAGGCGTGCGTGAATCAACCCTCGGAACCACGTCGGGAAGAGGCACTGCAGCACGCTCTTCCACCTTGTGCGCCACATCGTCAGCATCGACTGCGCTGTCTGTGGCACGCGTGCGTGCACGTCCAGCAATCAACCGAAGCTCGCCCAGTTCCTCGTCATAGACAAACAGTTTGCGCGCCATGGCACGCTGGTAACTGAGCATGTCAATCATGAAACCCAACGCACCCAGGCTGTTGCCCAGTCTTTCAAAGAGTGCTTTGCGCTCGTCGGAGTCAATCACATCGCCGATCAGCAGCCGCTCGACCGTATCGCGCATTCGCAGTACGGCAAGTGAGGCCTGATCGAGCCCGAGCACCGAAAGCACGCCGCGCATCTGCGCCAAACGGCTCGGCACCGCAGCCAGCGGCGCAGTGTCTTCGGGATTGCGGAAAAACTGGTCCATGGAGCGTTCCGCTTCGCCCAGCGTGACGCGCAATTCATCGACGACGCTGCCCATGGTCTGGTGATCGCTGACACGGCGATACAGATCCTCCATCCACGACTCAAGAGGCTCTGGCTCCTTCCCAGCACTCACTCGGTCCAGCCGCTGCGCCAAATGCCCTGCGCGTGCAACCAACTGATCGTCGGCCGTATCCGTCTCGTCGAGCGCCGCCTGCAAATAGAGAACAGAGGTCGCAACCTCCATGGCCAATGCAGCCGAAGGCGGCTCGGCCGAGCGCACGGTCTGATCCAGCGTGCGCGTCAGTGCCTGAGCGAGACTTTCGCTGTTGCGGTTGAGTTTGCGCAGGGAATCGCAGACTAGGCTGAACTGATCCGCCGCAGGCTTGAGCTTGTTGCGGTCCCCGCCAGCAAGTGCCGACCAGGTTTCTGCGGCAGCCGCAATGCGCTTGCGTGCCTGCGCAAGAACGGCGGGATCGAAGCGCCCAAAGCGCCTGGCTTCATAGTCGACCGGCTGAAAGCGTTGCAGGCCAAAAGACTGGCGCACCGCAGCCAAAAGCGGCAGCGATTCCCCCTCGCTCGGTCTCGCCTGAGCGCAGAAGAACAGCACATCCTGAACCAGACGGTCCGCAATCGCGTCCTCCCCGCGCGCCAGCGCCGCGTACTGCATGAGCACGCGCGATGCCACGCGCTTCACATACACGTCGGCGACAAACATGCCGCGAGAAAAAGCATCAAAAAATGCCGCACAAATCTTCCAGAAGGCGCGGCCCTGGCGATCTTCCTGGGCGGCTGCCAGACCCAGCGACAGGTCCGTCAGATCACGGGCAGCTTCGAAATCACCGTCTTTGACAATGCGAAGCACCGCTTGGTCAAGCCGGCTTCGCGTTTCCGGGCTATAGGCAACGGGGGCCTGCAAAATCGCAAAATCGGGCTCGCGAAAACGCCGCTCGGCGGGCCACAGGTCGGCTGGATGGACCCGCTCGGCCCCGGTCAAGGCCTGGACATCGCGGTACTGAGGGAACAGCGCGACCGGCGAGACTGCCTTGCCTGCCAACACGATTTCAAGGTATTCGCTCAGGGCAAAGCTGGCACGCTCGATGGCACCGGCGGCGTCGTCCGTGCAAAGCTCCGGGCGCTGCACAAAGCGCTGCACCGCATTCTCCATGGCATGCAGCAACAGGGCAGGCGCCGTCATACCCACCATCTCCAGCGCACCGCTGGCCTGGTGTAGCTGCTGGCGTGCCATGCGCAAGGTGGCGGCGTCGAGGGAGGCGAGGTCAGATTCGCGAGCGATCTCTGCGTCGTATACAAATCGCCGCAGGGCTTTGACGGCACCGTCGAGCGACTTGCGCAACTCGTCCAGCACCCAGGCCAAAGGCCCCAGGTCCAGTTCGCCGTGCCCACCCTCGGCTACGGCAACGTTGGCGACATCATTTGGCAACATGGATTCGTTCCCGGCGGCGCGCGGCCTGTTCAATAGTCAGACAGAGATCAGGCGATCTTGAAACGCGCAACAGATTGGCGCAGCTCTTCCGCCATCGTGGAGAGCTCGCGAACCTGCTGAGCAGTGGTGCGGGTGCCTTCGCCTGTTTGCTCGGTCACGGCAAAAATGTGCTGAATGTTGTCTGCCACTTCGTTGGCCAGTGTGGCTTCGCGCGAAGTGGACGAGGAAATCGACTCGATCAGCTCGGCGAGGCGTCGGGACACCCGATCAATCTCCGACAGGGCCGTACCGGCGCTGTCAGACAATCGAGCCCCTTCCACTACACCCTGTGTGGATCGCTCCATGGCGGCTACGGCATCCTGCGTATCGGTCTGAATGGCTTTCACCAGTGCAGAAATCTGGCGCGTGGCATCGCCCGAACGCTCAGCCAGACGCTGCACTTCTTCCGCCACCACCGAGAATCCACGTCCGGCTTCGCCTGCAGATGCCGCCTGAATGGCGGCGTTCAGGGCCAGCACGTTGGTCTGCTCGGTAATGTCCGAAATCAGCTCAGTGATTTCGCCAATCTCCTGCGACGACTCGCCCAGGCGTTTGATCCGCTTGGAGGTGTCTTGAATCTGATCGCGGATGGAGTTCATACCGCCGATGGCGTTCTGCACGGCCTGCAGACCCGAGTCAGCGGCCTGCAGCGACTGACGTGCCACCGTGGCCGATTCCTGCGCCTGGGTAGATACTTCGTTGATGCGAGAGGCCATGTCCAGCACCGAGCGACCCGTTTCGCGAATCTCGCGCAATTGTTCTGTCGAGGCAGCGAGCAGTTCGGTGGACGTGTTGTCCACCAGCGCCGTGGTCTGGGCCACGCGTGTCGCCGTGTTTTGCACGCTTCCCACAATTTGTCGCAGCTCTTCCACGGTGTAGTTGACCGAGTCGGCAATGGCGCCGGTGATGTCTTCGGTCACGGTGGCTTCCTGGGTCAGGTCGCCCTCAGCGACGGACTGCAACTCGTTCATGAGTCGCAAAATCGCAGCTTGATTGGCGTCATTGATGCGCTTGGCCTCATGCTCCTGGCGTTGCGCGTCCCGGTGCTGCGCTTCCGCAGCCTGCTGGCGACTGCGGCTGTCAAGCAGCTGCACACGGGAGATTCCCACGCCGCACAAGATCACAAAAAGACCGGCCAGCACCAACGCAGCGAGTTGCCCGGCACCCATGCCGGTCTGGGCCGTGAGGCGGTTTTGGAGAGCTTCGAGCTGGCGACGCAGCGGTTCGCTGTCGCCGATGATGGCGGTTTGCGCTTCACGCGCCGAGACCAAACCCTGCAAGTTGCCAAGAATGGCACTGGCCTGCGTGCGGGTTTCTTCATACAGCTTGATGAGTGCGGTCAGTTGCTCGCGCGTCTGCGCGTCGCGCGTCGCACTCAAACGCAATTCAGGACTGCCATCGAGCAGCCCCTGCGCGATTTCCTTGAACGAATTCAAGTCCTTGCCCAGCAAAAACACCGCCTCCGGGCTTACCCCCTCGGTAGTCTGAAACTCGTTGGCCGATTTGCCGATACGTTGTGTCAGCATCCCAAGCTGCCCAGCCGCTGAAATTTCTGAAGCCGGCGCATTTTGCTGCAGCTTGAGCGACGACACGGTTTCGGCAATCTCGAGAAGATCGGAAGACTGGCGGTTGATGGTGCGCAGCGCATCACCCACCTGCGTAAGAATTTTTTGCTGTCCCATCACGACAGTGGAATTGCGTTCGGCCCGCTCCATCAAAGGCTGGATCGATTGGAGATCGGACTGATAGCTTACGCCGAGCTCTTGCACGCCCAGTTCGCTGTCGCCAGCCTGCAGAGCGCGCACGTTGCGGGCCAGCACACCCGAACTCTCCACCACATCGGGGAAGGCCTGGGGGCTACCCACCAAGGCCTGAGAAACCGATTTTGCAAGGCGCTGCGACTGCATCAGCGACTGTCCAGTGGCCGCCAACTGCTGTGCCGAACGCTCGGACTGGCGCAAGACCCAGCCGGCAATCAATGCCAACAAAACCACGCCCAACGCCAGAAGCATCAGCAGTCGGCGCTGATGCTCCGCCGCCGTGGCCTCACCCAACAAAGGCAACGAGATGCGATCGATGGATGATTCCGGAAGTTCCACGTCTGCGGGATCGGGACTCCCCTGCACACTGTTAAGCGCATCGCCCGGATAGTGCTCACGCAGCGGATCGCTCATGACAGGCCCCGCAGCCCCTTGCTCACCCGACAGTGCGCCGTCGACGGTAGCGGCCGGAGTGCGATTGAACAATTTTCCAAAATTTTGAGCAACAGACATGGAGCAGCCTTACAGAGAAATTCAAGCACTGATGCTCAGAAATGCGGGATGCTGCGAAAGCACCTGCAAATTGAGCTCCTGCCAGCGAGCGCCGCCAGCGTCAATATAGGTGGTCCCAAAAAAATCCGGGGCATCGTCGGCGGGAGGTTCGGAGTTCACAAACACCTCGGTACTGCGCAATCCGGCCAACCGATCGACGAGCAGTGCCGCATTGACTTCCAGCGCAGCATTCAACGCAAGCAGGCTGGACTCGCCAAGCGCCTGTTCACTGCGCACAGCGCCATGACCCAACAAACGCGCCAGGTCCACCACGCCCGTGAGGCCGCCCCGCAAGTTGGCCACGCCCAAAAACCAGTCTTGTGTGTACGGCACGGCCTGCACAGATGTCCACGGGAAAATCTCACCCGCCTGCGCCAACGGCATCAAATAGTTCTGGCCGGCCGATTCCACAGCCAGCCAAGAAGAAACCGACAGATTTTCACTGCGCGCCGCCTGCAAGCGGCTGGCCAGACGAATTTGGAGTTCGCGGAGTGCTTCACGATTTGCCATAGAAATTCGACGCCGCTTAGTTAAGGGCGTCGATCTTGGCCTGAAGCTCTACGGGGTCCACAGGCTTGGTGATGTAACCACGCGCACCCTGGCGCATCCCCCAGACACGATCGGTCTCCTGATTCTTGCTGGTACACATAATGATGGGTACATCGGCGTACTGTGGATCGCGGCTGATGGCGCGCGTCAGCTGAAAACCGTTTTGGCCGGGCATGACCACATCCATGAGAATCAGATCTGGCTTCTCTTCAGCCAAACGCCTGAACGCCTCTTCGGCATTTTCCGCCGTTCGGACCTGCATGCCCTTTTTCTGCAACAAATCGGTAAGGAACATCAATTCGGTCTTCGAATCATCGACAACCAATACTTTCTGGATAGCCATCACATCGCTCCTTGGGAAACACTGGCAAATTGCTGCACAGCCTGCAACAATTGGTCTTTGGTAAACGGCTTGGTCAGATAATCCTGGCATCCAACCATTCTTCCGCGGGCCTTATCGAATACGCCGTCCTTCGACGAAAGCATGACGACAGGCGTCTGCGCGAAATTGGGATTTCTCTTGATGATGGCGACGGTTTGATAGCCGTCGAGCTTGGGCATCAAAATATCGCAGAAAATCACCTGAGGATGATAATCATTGACCTTTGCCAAGGCATCAAAACCATCGTCGGCAAGAAGCACTTCGTGCCCTCCCTGCTTCAGAAAAATTTCGGCACTGCGCCGAATGGTATTGCTGTCATCCACCACGAGCACTTTGAAAGAGGCACCGGTTGTAGTCAATTGTCACTGCTCCGATGGAAAATAAAACACGAGAGTAAGAGTCCACATTTCAAATCTGGACCATCTCGAAATCCTGTTTGCCCGCCCCGCATTCGGGACACAGCCAGCTGGCGGGAACCTCCTCCCATGACGTGCCTGCAGGTATCCCATCTTCGGGATAACCCTTGGCCTCTTCATAAATCCAGCCACAAATCAAACACATCCAGGTTTTTGGTTCGGTCACAGCTTAAGGGGGCTTCACATAGAATGCAACGATTGTATCTAGGCAAAACAGCAGCCTGCCGTTTTTGCACCACCCTCCCCTGCGCCATTAGGGTTCATGACGGACAACTCCCTTTTCGCTCCCAAGCCAGACCTGGCCGCCAAGCTGGCGCAGACGCGCACCCCGGCCTGCGTGATGCTGATCAATGCCAACGACCCGAGCGGAGCTGCGGGCCTTACGGCCGACATTGCGACGACGGCCTCGGTGGGAGGCCATCCCGTCGCCGTAGTGGCAGGAACCTATATCCGCGACACCGCGCAGATCTTCGACTATTACGCACTCGATGAAGAAGCGGTCATGGAGCAGGCACGGGCGGCGCTTGAAGATCTTCCGGTGCAAATCATCAAGATCGGCTTTGTCGGCACGCCAGAGAACCTCAGCGCCTTGGCCGAACTGATGTCGGACTACCCCGAGCTGCCCGTGGTCTCGTACATGCCCAACCTGTCCTGGTGGGAGGAAGAGCGCATCGATCTCTATCTGGATGCGTTCAGAGAACTTGTGCTACCGCAAACCACAGTGTTGGTAGGAAACCACAGTACCCTGTGGCGTTGGCTGCTGCCGGACTGGGACAAGGACGTCAGCCCCGGGCCGCGGGACCTTGCGGCGGCTGCTGCGGAAGTGGGCGTGCCCTACACGCTGGTCACCGGAATCGCCCTGCCGGAACAGTTCGTGGACAATGCGCTGGCCACGCCCGAGACCATTCTCTGCAGCGGGCGCGTCGAACTGTTTGACGCCACTTTCACCGGCGCCGGCGACACGCTTTCTGCGGCCCTTGCCGCCCTGCTGGCAACGGGTTGCGATCTGACTGAAGCCTGCACCGAAGCCCTGGGCTATCTCGACGGCTGCCTTGAAGCGGGGTTTCGGCCCGGCATGGGACATGTGGTACCTGACCGCATGTTCTGGGCCGAAACCGATGATTCCGACGAGCCCTCGCCCGACAACGAAGAACTGCCAACTCCGATCGAGTTTGGCCTTCCCCCGCATGACACAAAACACTGACTGCAATCTTTCACTTTTCGAGCGTGCCAAGGTCGTAATCCCCGGCGGCGTCAACTCGCCGGTGCGCGCCTTCAAGGCGGTGGGCGGCACGCCGCGCTTTGTCCAACGCGCCCACGGCGCTTATTTCTGGGACGCCAACGGCCAGAAGTACATCGACTACATCGGTTCATGGGGGCCGATGATTCTGGGCCACGGCCATCCCGCCGTGCTGGAGGCCGTGCAAAAGGCCGCGCTCGATGGTTTTTCCTTTGGCGCCCCCACCGAGCGCGAGGTACAGCTGGCCGAAGCCATCATTGAGCGGGTGCCGTCCATGGACATGGTGCGGCTGGTCAGCTCGGGCACCGAAGCCGGCATGAGTGCCATTCGGCTGGCGCGCGGGGCCACCGGGCGCAGCAAGATCCTCAAATTTGAAGGTTGCTACCACGGCCATGCCGACGCGCTGCTGGTCAAGGCCGGCTCGGGCCTGGCTACCTTTGGCAACGCCACCAGCGCGGGCGTGCCGCCCGAGGTGGTGCAGCACACCCTGGTGCTGGAGTACAACAACGTCGTCCAGCTGGAAGAGGCCTTCGCCCTGCACGGTCGCGAAATTGCCTGCCTGATGATGGAGCCCATTGCCGGCAACATGAACTTCGTGCGCGCCAGCGTCGAGTTCACCCGCCGCTGCCGCGAGCTGTGCACCGAATACGGCGCGCTGCTGGTCTACGACGAGGTCATGACCGGCTTTCGCGTGGCGCTGGGTGGGGCGCAGAGCCTCTATGCCCAGCACATTCCGGGGTTTGCACCCGACATCACGGTCATGGGCAAGGTCATTGGGGGCGGCATGCCGCTGGCGGCCTTTGGCGGCCGGCGCGAGGTCATGGAGCAACTCGCACCACTGGGCGCCGTCTACCAGGCCGGCACGCTCTCGGGCAATCCGGTGGCCACGGCCTGCGGGCTGGCGACGCTGCAGGAAATCTCCAAACCCGGTTTTTACGACGCGCTGGCAAGCCGCACGCGCGCACTGGTCACAGCGCTGGAAGCCGCGGCTACCGACGAGGGCGTTCCTTTCTGCGGCGACAGCGAAGGCGGCATGTTCGGCTTCTTCCTGCTGCCCGAGTTGCCGCAGAACTACGCACAGGTGATGCGCACCGAGGGCGCACGCTTTAACCGCTTGTTTCACGGCTTGCTCGATCGCGGCGTGTACATCGCGCCTGCGTTGTACGAGGCCGGGTTCGTCAGCGCAGCCCATACGGACGAAGACATCGCTGCCACCGTAGCGGCGGCCCGCGAAGTGTTCAGAGCGCTATAAATTAAATAGCTGTTAGCGCTTTATACATAAGCGCTAGAGGCCAAAAATACCTAAATTTCTTTCTGCCCCCGCCCATCCATGTCCGCTGCGTTCAAGTTTCTGTTTGCCTCGCTGGTTCTTGCCATCAACACCCTGGTGCTGGTGCCATCCATGATTCCAGTGGCGCTCGTCAAGCTGGCGCTTCCCATGCAGGGCGTGCGCCGGGCCTGCGATCGCGCGCTGATGGGCATTGCCGCGCTCTGGATCGACATCAACGGCTTCTGGCTCGGCACCGTGAACCGCGGACACTGGGATGTATCCGGCGTAGATGGACTGGACCCGCGCGGCTGGTACCTGGTGGCCAGCAACCACCAAAGCTGGGTAGACATCGTGGTGTTGCAGCGGATCTTCAACCGCCGCATTCCCATGCTCAAGTTCTTTACGAAGAAAGAGCTGATTTACGTGCCGGTGATCGGCTTTGCCTGGTGGGCGCTCGACTTCCCCTTCATGCAGCGCAAGGGCGGCGCCAGTGCACGGGCCGACATGGAAGCGGGGCGCCAGGCCTGCGCCAAGTTTCGGCTGGTGCCGACGTCGGTCATGAGTTTTGTCGAGGGAACCCGTTTGACCCCGGCCAAACACGCCAAGCAAAATTCACCCTACCGCCACTTGCTCAAACCAAAGGTGGGTGGCATTGGCATGGCGCTGGAGACACTGGGCGATGCGTTCACGGGTTTTCTTGACGTCACCATCGTCTACCCGCAGGGCACGCCCACCTTCACCGACGCCATGGCTGGGCGCATGGGCAAGGTGGTCGTCCGCGCCCATCTGCGTGCCATCCCGCCGCAGGTGCTGCCGCCCGCGAACGAACCCGTTCCCCGCGCTGCGGTGCAATCCTGGGTGAACGAACTGTGGCAGGCCAAGGACGAAGAGATTGGGCAGCTATTGAGCAACACCGACGGCTTGGCAAGCTGAGCTTTCAGCCCTCAAAATTGGCACGCCCCACACCAGCGGACGCCGCGCAAGGGCCGCCCCGCCGCGCTGACGTCGTCCCCCTTCCGCAGCGCAAAGCGCTGCAAGAGAAGGGGGGAAGCCGCACAGCGGCTCAGGGGGTAGTACCGAGTTCAGTGGCGAAAGTGCCGCACGCCAGAAAACACCATGGCCACGCCACGCTCGTTGGCGGCGTCTATGACCTCCTGATCCCGCATGCTGCCGCCGGGCTGGATGACGCAGCTCGCGCCCGCGTCCACCACCACGTCCAGGCCGTCGCGGAAGGGGAAGAAGGCATCGCTCGCCACGGCCGTACCTTGCAGACTCAAGCCAGCATGCTGCGCCTTGATACTGGCGATGCGGGCCGAGTCCAGCCGGCTCATCTGCCCGGCGCCGACGCCCATGGTCATGCCGCCCTTGCAGAACACGATGGCGTTGCTTTTGACGTACTTGGCCACCTTCCAGGCAAACAACAGGTCTTCCATCTCTTCCAGCGTGGGCTGCTTCTTCGTCACCACCCTCAGGTCGATCAGCGAAAGCTCGTGGTTGTCGGCCGTCTGAAGCAGCAGGCCCGAGCCAATGCGCTTGGCGTCCATGGCGTTGCGGCCGCGCTCCCAGTCGGTCTTGCCGCCATGCGCAGGCAGTGCAATCTTGAGCAATCGCACATTCGCCTTCGCTTTGAACACCTCCAGCGCCTCGGCCGTGAACTCCGGGGCCATGAGCACTTCGACGAACTGTTTGCTGATTTGTGCAGCCGCACTCCCGTCGAGCGTGCGGTTGAGCGCGATGATGCCGCCAAAGGCGCTGGTGGGATCGGTCTGCAAGGCCTTGGTGTAGGCACCGAGCGCGTCCAGACCCACGGCCACGCCGCAGGGGTTGGCGTGCTTGACGATGACGCAGGCGGCGGCCTCAAAACCCTTGACACATTCCCATGCGGCATCGGCGTCGGCGATGTTGTTGTAGGAAAGCTCTTTGCCCTGGAGCTGCACGCCCGTCACCAGTGAGCCGGGTGCCGGGTAAAGGTCGCGGTACAGCGCGGCCTGCTGGTGGCTGTTTTCGCCATAGCGCAGGTCCTGCACCTTGGTGAAGATGCCATTGCTCTGCCCAGCAAACAGGGTGCGCGCGGGCACATAGGTCTCCGACAGCTTTTCAGCTTCGAATGTGACGGACGACAAATAGTCGCTGATGGCACCGTCGTACTGGGCGACGCGGTTGAACGCGGCCACTGACAGCGCAAAGCGCAGCTTGTCGGTCAGTTTGCCGTGGGCTTTCAGTTCGCCCAGCACTGCGGAGTACTGCGACGCGTCTGTCACCACGCCCACGTCCCGCCAGTTTTTGGCGGCGCTGCGCACCATGGCGGGGCCACCGATGTCGATGTTCTCTATCGCGTCCGCCAGCGTGCAGCTGGCCTTGGCAACGGTGGCTTCGAACGGGTAGAGGTTGACCACCAGCAGATCGATGGTGTCGATGCCGTGCTCTTTCAGCGCCGCCATGTGCTCAGGCAGTTCGCGCCGGGCCAGCAGGCCGCCATGCACCTTGGGATGCAAGGTCTTGACGCGGCCGTCCAGCATTTCGGGGAACTGGGTGAGCTCGGCCACCTCGGTCACGGGCAAGCCCTTCTCGGCCAGCAGCTTGGCGGTGCCGCCGGTGGACAGGAGCTTGATGCCCAGCGCGTGCAAGGCTTGTGCGAAGTCAACGATGCCGGTCTTGTCGGAGACGGAGAGGAGTGCGTTCATGGCATAGGCCGCAGAGTTTTGAATTAAATGGGCTCCAGCGCTTATCCAGAAAGCGCTAGTAGCTATAAAAGAAAGAGCACACTTACAGCAGCTTGTGCTCCAGCAGCTTTTTGCGCAAGGTGTTGCGGTTCAGGCCCAGCCATTCGGCCGCGCGCGACTGGTTGTTGTCGGCGTGGCTCATCACCACTTCCAGCAAAGGCTTTTCGACGGCGCGCACCAGCATGTCGTACATGCCGTCGGGCGCTTCGCCGTCCAGATCCTGAAAGTAGCTGTGCAGACTCTCTCGCACGCATGCATCTATGTGTTGCCGGCTCATACCGCCCATCCCTCTGTTTCTTGTATTTCGTCGTTGGCCGCCGCGCGCATTGGCGGCAGCCGGTCCATTTCGCTGCCCAGGCCCTGCAAGTACTCGGCCACCGCACGGTGTTGCGCAGCGCAATCGTCAATGCCATTCATGCGCTGGCGAAAGGCGTCGCCTCCAGGAAGCGCCCGCAGATACCAACCAATGTGCTTGCGCGCACTGCGCACGCCGGTCTCTTCGCCATAGAGGCGGTAGTGGTCTTCCAGATGCGCCAGCAGTACGCGCTCCAACTCGGCGATCAGCGGCGGCGCAAGAAGTTCGCCAGTCGCCAGAAAGTGGCCGATTTCGCGAAAAATCCAGGGCCTGCCTTGGGCGGCGCGCCCAATCATCAAGGCGTCGGCGCCGGTAGCGGCCAGCACATCGCGCGCCTTTTGCGGCGAATCGATGTCGCCGTTGGCCACCACGGGGATGGACACCGCCGCTTTTACGGCCGCCACGGTGTCGTATTCGGCCGCTCCGCGGTAGCCCTGCTCGCGCGTGCGGCCGTGCACGGTGAGCATGGCGATCCCGGCCGCTTCCAACTGGGTGGCGAGCGCCACCGCATTCTTGTGCTGCTGGCACCAGCCGGTGCGCATCTTGAGGGTAACGGGCACGCCGCGCGGGGCGCAGGCGTCCACCACAGCGCGGGCAATCGAGATCGCCAGGGCTTCGTCCTGCATCAGCGCCGAACCGGCCCATTTGTTGCACACCTTCTTGGCTGGACAGCCCATGTTGATGTCGATGATCTGTGCGCCGCGCTCCACGTTGTGTAGCGCGGCCTCGGCCATCATTGCGGCGTCGGTGCCGGCAATCTGCACCGCAATCGGGCCCGGTTCACCACTGTGATCGGCGCGGCGTGAGGTCTTCAGGCTGTTCCACAGATCGCGCCGCGAAGTCACCATCTCGCTGACCGCGTAGCCCGCGCCAAGCGATTTGCACAGCATGCGAAACGGCCGGTCGGTGACGCCCGCCATGGGCGCGACAAACAGCCGGTTGGGCAACAGGAAAGACCCGATGTGCATGAAAATCCGAGAGCGCGCAGGAGGAAAGGCGGCATTGTAACTGCTCAAATTTTCAGCAACCTGACCGGCGCTGCGCGCGCCGCCGGCACGCCTTTGCTGAGAGCCTGTTCACGATCTCGCGGGAGATCGTGAACAGGCTCTCAGCACTCAGTGCGCGGCGATCTCGAGCGCGGGCGGCGGGGCCGGCGTGAAGTGCAGCCCGTCGGCCGACGCCCCATGGAAACGATGGCCGAGCAGCGCCGCGCGCAACCAGCGGCGGTTGTATTGCACGTCGGGAGAACGCTCCGCGCCAGCGACGGCGCCGGGTCCCTCCCCCATGTCCACGGGCTCGCCATCGGCCAGGGGCCCACGCAGCACTTGGCTGGCACGGGTCGAATCAAGAACGAGCAGGGTCATTGTCCAATGGTTGGGCGCTCGTGCACATTGGGCATCCAGCGCCAAGCCCTGGGCGCGCAGATCGGCCACCAGAGCGCGCCAATTGGCTTCTTGCTGGCTGGCAACGGCGCAACCGGTTGACTGTCCACCCAACGGCATGCCGCCTGCAAAGGACTGCGGTCCTTGAATGCAGCCTGCGGTCAGAACGGCCAGCAGCAGGCCTACGGCGCTGACTGAAGCAAATCGGTACGTTGAACTCATGACTGGCCTTCCGCTCGTGCCTGGCAAAAGCCCTACGATACAAAGCGCCCGCTTTGCAGTCTTGCGTCTCTGCCGCACAACGCCGTAGGACTGGGCCCCGCGGCGAATGGCAGACCCTGGCGCGCCGCCTAAACTCGCTCCCCTATGGAAGCTTGGTCACAGTTGCTCGAATGGCTTGCCCTGCCACAGTTCGGGCTCAGCACGGTGCTGGTGGTTTCTTTTGTCTCCGCCACGCTGCTCCCGCTGGGTTCCGAGCCGGCCGTCTTCGGGCTGATCCAACTCAACCCGGAGCTCTTCTGGCCCGCCATTTTGGTAGCCACGGTCGGCAACACGCTTGGCGGTGCGCTCAGCTGGTGGATAGGTCTGGGCGCGCACAAGGTGACAGACCGGGTACGCGGCAGCAAGACCGAATCGCGAGCGCTGGTCTGGCTCGAACGCTTCGGCGCGCGCGCCTGCCTGCTGAGTTGGCTGCCAGTGGTGGGAGACCCCCTTTGCGCGGTAGCCGGCTGGCTGAAGCTGCCGTTCTGGCCCTGCGTTTTCTATATGGCGATTGGCAAGTTTCTGCGCTACCTGGCCATGACCACGGCCTTGCTGGCCATGGTGCCAGGAAAAAGCGAGGGGCTCGCTAAAATGCTCTCTTTTTGGTAGCTATATATGCCCGACGAGCAAGCGCTGGAGGCTAAAATCAGAAGTTTTTGAGCGGTGTGCGGCTGCTCTCAATGAAGCCGGCTTCTTCGAGAAGCAGAAACTCCTCATCGGTTCCTTCTCCTGTGTCTTCACTCTGCGCTTCGCCTGTGGCAGCAAAATCTGCCTCCTTGCTGCGCTCCACTGGCTCCTCGACGACGACCTGATTGCGTCCGCCTTCCTTGGCGAGATAGGTGGCGGTGTCTGCACGCGAGAAGAATTCAAGCACTGATTCGCCGTGGACGTACTGCGTCACGCCAATCGACACCGTCACCCGGCAACGCATGCCGTCAGACCAGACATGGTCCTCTACCTGAGCACGCACGCGCTCGCAGGTGTTGAGCGCCGGCAGCAGCGAGGTGCCAGGGAAGATCAGGAGAAACTCCTCACCCCCGTAGCGGCCGAAGATGTCTTCGTCCCGAACGCTTTGCTGGGCCACGCGCGAAAAGGTGCGCAGCACTTCGTCTCCGCCCAAATGCCCCATTTCATCGTTGATACGCTTGAAATGGTCCAGATCCAGAATCGCAATGCACAGCGGCACACTGAGATCATCGGCCAACTGCTTTTGCTCTTCCAGAGCCGCGACGATATAACGCCGGTTGTAGCAGCCCAGTTGCGGATCGCGCCGCGCGTCCGCCTCGATGGTGCGAATCTTTCTGCTGGCCTGGTTAAGCACCATGTGCAACAAAGGCACTTTCCCCGTCAGATACACAAAGCCGGGAAGCGCCACAGCCAGGGCGGCAAAGTGCATGGCTTCGAGCTCGAGCAGGGCGGGGTTCTGCCGCTCGAGATAGTGCAAGGCAATCACGCACGCGTAGCCCAGCAACTCGACGGCGACCAGCACAAACGCCGTGTTGCGCGAAATCCGGTACATGCCATACGCAAGAGTCACAAAAGTAAAGGGCGCCAGCAGGATCTGCATCGCCGGCTCCAGGTACACCAGAGCCAGCATGCCCCCCAGGCAACACACAACAATGGGGAGCTTCAGGCGTTTCTCACGAAACTTGAGGTGCAGGCCAGTACGGAACAGCAGCAAGAACGCCGCCAATCCCACAACCACCATGCCCAGCAACACGAGCAGCGTGCGCATCTGCACAAAGCCCAGCAGATGAAAGATCAGTGCCACGGCCCCAAAGCCGCCGACGAGCGCTAACACGATCACCCATTTTTGCGCGTTCGAGCGCTGGCGGCGCAATCGCACGGCGTCCGACTGCCGGCGCGAAAACTGCCCCGAATGGTCCGCTGAGTCGTTGAAGCCCGACGCCATGGTGTCGGACAAGGGGAACCCTTCGCTCATTGCGAAACCCATGTCCCGGCGCGCCGAGAACATTGATCGGAAACCGAATGCACCCATGACATTTGCCGCTGAATGAAAGCGGGAGAGTTACGGAAACGCGTAGAAGGACCTTTTCAGGAAAAGGCGAGGGCTTGGCTCGAAGATAACAGCTTGCGGGGAATTAGTACGGGTTGTTACAACTGCCGGCCTGGGAATTTGCCACTGATCAGACGTTAAACAGAAAATTCAGCACATCCCCATCTTTTACGATGTATTCCTTGCCTTCGGCGCGCATCTTTCCAGCGTCTTTTGCGCCCTGCTCACCCTTGAGGGAGATGAAGTCATCGAATGCAATCGTCTGCGCCCGGATGAAGCCCCGCTCGAAGTCGCCATGAATGACGCCCGCGGCCTGCGGTGCGGTGTCGCCGATATGGATGGTCCAGGCGCGCACTTCCTTGACGCCTGCAGTGAAGTAGGTCTGCAGGCCGAGCAACTTGAATGCGCCGCGAATCATCCGCGCCAGGCCAGGCTCGCTCTGGCCCATTTCCGCCAGGAACATATCGCGGTCTTCGTCGCTCATCTCCGCCATTTCCGCTTCGATCTTTGCGCAAATAGCCACCACCGGCGCATTCTGGCCGGCAGCATAATCCTTGAGCCGATCCAGATAAGGGTTGTTTTCGAAGCCGTCTTCGCTCACGTTCCCAACAAACATGGCGGGCTTGGCCGTAATGAGGCAAAACGGCTTGAGAAGCGGCAGTTCTTCCTTGCTCATTTCTACCGAACGCGCAGGCTTGCCTTCGTTCAGCGCCTCCTGGATGCGCGTGAGCAAGGCCACCAGCTTGGCGGCTTCTTTGTCATTGCCCGATTTGGCGGCCTTGCTGTAGCGGTTGAGCGCCTTGTCCACCGTCGTCAGATCGGCCAGGCACAGCTCGGTCTGGATGACCTCGATGTCCGAAATCGGATCGACCCGACCAGCGACGTGGATGACGTTGTCGTCGTCAAAGCAGCGCACCACATTGACGATGGCGTCCGTCTCGCGGATGTGCGCCAGAAACTGGTTGCCCAGGCCTTCACCCTTGCTTGCCCCTGCCACCAGACCGGCAATGTCCACAAATTCGACAATTGCAGGAACAATCCGTTCGGGCTGGATGATCTCGGCCAATTGCTGCAAGCGTGGGTCCGGCACTTCCACCACGCCCACATTGGGCTCAATGGTGCAAAAGGGGTAATTCTCGGCCGCGATGCCGGCCTTGGTCAGCGCGTTGAAAAGGGTGGACTTGCCGACGTTGGGCAGGCCCACGATGCCGCATTGGAGGCTCATGAAAATCCTTGTGGTGAGATCGCGCGCCGCGAAAGGACACTGCCGAGCTGCGGACCGAAGCAACGGGCAACGCGGGCAGGCTTGCGCGGGCAAGCCCATGATTTTAGCTGCCAGCCCGACCGAGAGCAGGCTTCTACAATCCCCCGATGGCCAAGTCCTATGACATCTGTATACGCGGCGCAGGCATTGTGGGTCGCACCTTGGCATTGCTGCTGGCGCGCGAGCGCTTCAGTGTTGCGCTGGTGAACGACCCCTCCACGTCGGGGATCGGGCACGCCGACATCCGTGCCTATGCGCTCAACGCGGCCTCTCACGCCTTACTGGAATCGCTGCGTTGCTGGCCCGAGCCAGAACACGCCACCCCCGTACTGCACATGCATGTCTGCGGTGATCGCGGCGGCAACGTGCATTTCGACGCTGCCGCCCAGCAGGTGCCGGCGCTTGCCTGGATCGCCGATGTGCCTGCTCTGGAAGCCCGCCTGGCCGAAGCGGTGCGCTACCAGCCGCGCGTCGAGCAGGTGGCGAGCCCCGTCAGTGCGCCTCTGACCGTGGTTTGCGAGGGACGCACCAGCCGCACCCGCGAGGAGCTCGGCGTTCGGTTTGACGCCTCGCCCTACCCGCAGACGGCCATTGCAACGCGCGTTGGCGGCACGCTGGAGCACCAGCAGACGGCGCGGCAATGGTTTTCAGCCGAGGGCATTCTGGCTTTTCTGCCGCTCGGCGGCGCGCACGGCAAGGAAGTCGCGGTGGTCTGGTCCGTCGCGCCCGAGCGTGCCCGCGAACTGCTTGCGCACAGCGATCAGGTCTTTGCCAGCGAACTCGCACAGGCCAGCGGCGGCGCCTTGGGCGCCCTCCAAGTGCAAGGCGAGCGCCGTGCCTGGCCGCTGCAGCTGGCACGCGCTGAGCGCTGGTGCGGACTGGTGGCGGGCGCCACCGGCGCCGGGCAGTCCTGGGTGCTGGCAGGCGACGCTGCCCACACCGTGCATCCTCTCTCCGGCCAGGGGCTTAACCTCGGACTGGCCGACGTGCAGACGCTGGCCCGGCTGCTCACTGCGCGCAGCAGCTGGCGCAGCGTGGGCGATCTGCGCGTCCTGCGCCAGTACGAGCGCGAGCGCAAAAGCGCCTTGCTGCCCATGCGCCTGACCACCGACGCCCTGGCGCAGCTGTTTGGGCGCGTTGAGGCGCCTTTGCAAACGCTGCGCAACTGGGGCATGCAAGGTTTTGACCACAGCGGTCCGCTCAAGCACTGGATGGCGCGCCAGGCCATGAACACCGATCCGGCTGCACGCTCTGCAGCATTTAATGGAAACACTGACCCATGAAGACTCTCCATTGGCTACTGGCCAGCACGGCCTTGGCCACCAGCTTGTTCGCATCAGCGCAGGAAAGCGCCATTCGAAAAACCCTGGCCGAACGCATTCCGCAGCTGGAAAAAATTGACGATGTCCAAAGCACACCGATGCCCGGCTTGTACGAGGTCCGCATCGGAACCGACGTTTTCTATACCGACGCCAAAGGCAACTACCTGATTCAGGGCGAGTTGATCGACACCAAGGCACGCCGAAATCTCACGGAGGACCGCATTGCCAAACTGAGCGCTGTCGATTTCTCCGCACTGCCGCTGGCCGACGCGTTCACCGTGGTGCATGGCACGGGTGCCCGCAAGCTCGCCGTCTTTGAAGACCCCAACTGCGGCTACTGCAAGCGTTTCGAGCGCGATTTGCAGAAGGTTCAGGACGTGACGATCTACACTTTCCTCTACCCCATTCTCAGCCCCGATTCGGCCGAAAAATCGCGCAACATCTGGTGCGCAAAGGACCGCGTGGCGGCGTGGCAAGACCACATGCTGCGCGAGAAAGTCACACCCCCGGCCAGCTGTGACACCAGCGCCTTGCAGCGCAACCTGGCGTTTGGAAAGAAATTCAAAATCACCGGCACGCCTACGTTGATTTTTGTCGACGGCAGCCGCGTCCCAGGGGCCATCAACGACACGGAAGTTGAAAAACGATTGGCACAGGCGCAATCGTCTGCGAAATGAACGCACGCAGCGGCAGTCACGTCACTCCCGCAAAAGGGCTTTCGGCTGCCGTGCACTTTTGCATTGAACTGCGGGATCTCCACGCCCACCTCTTCGCCGTCACCCTGCGCTTGCCGCAGCCACAGGCGCGCCAAGCGTTCCAGCTCCCGGCATGGATTCCGGGCAGTTACCTGTTGCGCGAATTTTCCAGGCACCTGCAGGGATTGCAGGCTTGGCAAGACGACCAGCCGATCCGCTTGACGCAGCTGGACAAATGCACTTGGCGCGCCGATTGCGCAGGCGATGGAGCTCTGGAATTGCGTTACGAGGTCTATGCTGCCGACGCTTCCGTGCGCAGCGCATGGCTGGACGCCTCACGCGCATTTTTCAACGGCACCAGCGTGTTCTTGCGTGCGCTTGGGTTTGAGCACGCTCTCCACAGTGTGGAGATCGTCGCACCGCCCGGTGCGCCTGACTGGCGCCTCGCCACCGCACTGCACGCCGAGCAGACGGACAAGGCGGGTTTTGGGCTCTACAGCGCCAGCAACTACGACGAACTTGTGGACTGTCCCGTCGAAATGGGACCCCACTGGGAAGGGGCTTTCGACACGGGAGGCATCCACCACCGATGGGCAGTGAGCGGTGCTGCGCCCTCCTTTGACGGTGCGCATCTGCTGGCCGACGCGCAAAAAATCTGCGCTGCCGCCATTGCGTTCTGGCACGGTGCTGGCGCGCCGCCGCTGAGCGAGTACCTGTTTTTGCTGAATGCCGTGGACGATGGCTACGGCGGGCTGGAGCACCGCGGCTCCACCGCACTGATCGCCGCCCGGCGAGACCTTCCGCGCAGCCATGGTGACGGCGCAGCCTGGAAACCCAGCGACGGCTACATCACACTGCTCGGTCTCATCAGCCACGAGTATTTCCACACCTGGAACGTCAAGCGCCTGCGACCAAGTGAGTTTGAACGCTACGACTACTCCAGCGAAAACTACACACAGTTGCTGTGGTTTTTTGAAGGCTTTACCAGCTATTACGACGACCTGCTGCTGCTGCGCGCTGGTCTGCTGGACGCGGCCGGCTACCTGAAACTCCTGAACAAAACCATCAACCAGGTTTTGCAAACGCCAGGGCGGCGTCAGCAAAGTGTCGCCCAGGCGAGCTTTGACGCCTGGGTGAAGTACTACCGGCAGGACGAAAACACCCCCAACGCCACGGTGAGCTATTACACCAAGGGCGCTCTTGTGGCCCTGTGCCTGGACCTGAGCTTGCGGCGTGAAGGCCGCACCACGCTGGACGCGGTGATGCGCGCGCTGTGGCAGCGCTGCCAAGGCGGCCCCATGCAGGAGTCCGATGTCCTGGCCGTGTTGCAGGAGCTTTCGGGACGCAGCTACGCCAGCGAGATCACGGCCTGGGTCCATTCAACGGACGAATTGCCCCTGGCTGAGTTGCTCGCCGCCCATGGCGTGCAGTTGCAGGCCGACGTGGCGCAGCCGGCACAGCGTCTGGGAATTCGCGTGGCGCCGGGTGACGGCGTGCGCATCAAGACGGTGCTGCGCGGCGGCCTGGCCGAGCGCGCCGGGCTGGCTGCCGGGGACGAATGGCTGGGCATTGAAACACCTGGCGGAGCCTGGCGTCTTCATCGCCTGGACGACCTGCCACTTTATGCACCACCCAATACTGCGCAGGTCACAGCCCTCGTTGCGCGCGACCAGCGGCTGCTGCGCCTGCCCCTGCAGCTCTCGGCAGGTGCGGACGCTGCAAGCGACACCGTGCAGCTGCGATTGACCGACCCGGCATTGGCGGCTCGCTGGCTCTCAGAGCTTTGAAGCCGCCGCAGCGCGGCGCGCCAGCCCTTTCGGTATAGTTTCCCGTTTGGCATCGATGAAAGAAAAAATATGTCCTACACCACGATCGAAGTGCGCACCGAAGCCGAGAAAGTCGGCGTCATCACACTCAACCGTCCCAAGCAGCTCAATGCGCTCAACGATCAGCTCATGGACGAACTGGGCGAGGCCCTGCAAGCCTTTGACCGCGACGAAGCCATCGGCTGCATCGTCCTCACCGGCAGCGAGAAGGCCTTTGCAGCCGGCGCGGACATCGGCGCCATGGCCAAATTCAGTTTTGCCGATGCGTACAAGGGCGACTACATCTCGCGCAACTGGGAAACCATCCGATCCATTCGCAAGCCCGTCATCGCCGCCGTCAGCGGCTTTGCGCTGGGCGGCGGCTGCGAGCTGGCCATGATGTGCGACTTCATCATTGCCGCCGACAACGCCAAATTTGGCCAACCCGAAATCAAGCTGGGGGTGATTCCTGGCGCCGGCGGCACACAGCGCCTGCCCCGCGCGGTGGGCAAGTCCAAGGCCATGGACATGGCCCTGACCGGCCGCATGATGGATGCCGTGGAGGCCGAACGCGCCGGGCTGGTCAGCCGCGTCGTGCCGCTCGACAAACTGCAAGACGAAGCCTTGGGCGCCGCGCTGGTCATCAGCGATTTTTCGCGCATTGCCGTCATGGCCGCGAAGGAATCGGTCAACCGCGCATTCGAGAGCGGCCTGTCCGACGGCGTGATGTTTGAACGGCGCCTGTTCCACGCGCTGTTTGCTACAGCAGACCAGAAGGAAGGCATGGATGCGTTTGTGAACAAGCGCAAGGCGACGTTCACCCATCTTTGAGTTTTGACCTCGAAATCTGTTCTATAATTTTGCTCTCGGTGATATAGCTCAGTTGGTTAGAGCGCAGCATTCATAATGCTGATGTCGGTGGTTCAAGTCCACCTATCACCACCAGATTCAACCCCTTGCAGGCGCGCCTCCAAGGGGTTTTTGCTTTGCGTTTTGCGGCATCGAAGTGGGGCATGCGCCTAGAATCCCCTGTTTCAGCCCCTGGATAGACCCATGATCCGCTGCACCCGCCTCCACGCGTTTCGCCGCCCGACCCTCGCAGTGTTGCTCGCCCTGTGCGCCGCAGGCCTGCTCCCCGCTGGCACGGCCCTGGCCCAAGTGCCAGGCGAGTTGGGCGGCTCACGCACCTTCCCCGAACAGGCGAAGCGCGGCACGCTGGCCATCCTGTCCACTGTAGATGCGGAAATCGACGGTAAACCCGTGCGCATGGCGCCGGGCATGCGGCTTTTGAGCCCTCAGAATTCGCTGGTCATGCTGCACTCCGTGGTCGGCAAGCAATACGTGGTGAATTTCCGGATCGAACCCAGCACCGGCATGCTGCACACCGCCTGGATTCTGAACAAGGCTGAAATCGCCCTGCCGCGCCCCGGCAGCGGCGAGCAGCGCAACTTCCGCTTCGAGAGCGACGCTGATCCGCGATAAGACGCGGGCATTTTTGAGCTGCGCCACGGCTGGTGGCTGCTTTGGGCATGGCCCCGCGAGATTTCTTTATGAGCAAAAAAGTCTTTATCAAAACCTTTGGCTGCCAGATGAACGAGTACGACTCAGCCAAGATGCTGGACGTCATGCACGCTGCGGAAGGCTACGAGCCCACGCAGGACGTCGAAGAAGCCGACTTGATTCTCTTCAACACCTGTTCGGTGCGTGAAAAGGCACAAGAAAAGGTATTTTCCGACCTGGGCCGGGTGCGCCACCTCAAGGAGCGCGGCGTGCAAATTGGCGTGGGCGGCTGCGTCGCCAGCCAGGAAGGCGCGGAGATCATCAAGCGCGCGCCTTACGTGGACATCGTGTTCGGGCCGCAAACCCTGCACCGCCTGCCCCAGCTTCTGGAGCAGCGCCGCGTGCAGGCCCGCCCGCAAGTGGACATCAGCTTCCCCGAGATTGAAAAATTCGACCACCTGCCGCCCGCACGGGTAGACGGTGCATCGGCCTTCGTCTCCATCATGGAAGGCTGCAGCAAGTACTGCAGCTACTGTGTGGTGCCGTACACGCGCGGCGAAGAAGTCAGCCGCCCGTTTGAAGACGTGCTGGTGGAAGTGGCGGGCCTGGCCGACCAGGGGGTCAAGGAGATCACCCTGCTGGGCCAGAACGTCAATGCCTATCGCGGGCCCATGGGGGACACGGCAGAGATTGCCGACTTCGCCCTGCTGCTGGAATACGTGGCCGACATTCCCGGCATCGAGCGCCTGCGCTTTACCACCAGCCATCCGAACGAATTCACCCCGCGGCTGATCGAGGCCTATGCGCGCATTCCAAAATTAGCCAACCACCTGCACCTGCCCGTGCAGCACGGCTCAGACCGCATCCTGATGGCGATGAAGCGCGGCTACACCGCTATGGAATACAGGAGCACGGTGAAGAAGCTGCGCGCCATCCGGCCCGATCTGGCGATGAGCAGCGACTTTATCGTCGGTTTCCCCGGCGAGACCGAAGATGATTTCGCCAGGATGATGAAGCTGATCGACGACATCGGCTTCGACAACTCCTTCAGCTTCGTCTTCAGCCCCCGCCCGGGCACGCCCGCCGCCAACCTGCACGACGAGACGCCCGGCGACGTGAAACTGCGCCGCCTGCACCAGTTGCAGGCCGTCATCAACGCCAACATCAAAACGATTAGTGAGCAGCGCGTGGGAACGGTGCAGCGCATTCTGGTGGAAGGCGCGTCCAAACGCGACGCCGAAGAACTCATGGGCCGCACCGAGTGCAACCGCGTGGTGAACTTCGCCGGCCAGCCGCGGCTGGTGGGGCAAATGGTGGATGTGACCATTACCGAAGCCAAGGCCTACACCTTGCGCGGCGAGGTGCTGGTGCGCGAAGCGGCGTAATGCACCGAAAGTACCCCTGAAGCGAAGAGCAGGTTGAATGCCATTTTGCTTCTATTTTTATAGCTACTAGCGATTATCCAATAAGCGCTAGAGGCCTAAAACACTAAAAATTTAGAAGGGCATCTTGGGCATGCCACCGCCACCCATGCCCTTCATGCCGCCCATCTTCTTCATCATCTTCATCAGGCCGCCGCCCTTCATCTTCTTCATCATGCCCTGCATCTGCTCGAACTCCTTGAGCAGGCGGTTGACTTCCTGAACCTGCACGCCAGCGCCCCCCGCAATGCGCTTCTTGCGGGTGGCCTTGATGAGTTCGGGCTTGCGACGTTCCTTGGGCGTCATGCTCTGGATGATGCCTTCCTTGCGTTTGATGTCTTTCTCGGCCCGGTCCATGTCCACCGCGCCGGCCTTGGCCATCAACTGCGCGGGCAGTTTGTCCATCAGGCTCGACAAGCCGCCCATCTGCTTCATCTGCTGCAACTGGCCAAGGAAGTCGTTGAGGTCAAAGCCATCACCGCTTTTCACCTTGGCGGCCAGCTTCTGCGCGGCCTCCATGTCGACACCTGCCGACACCTGCTCGACGAGGGCGACAATGTCGCCCATGCCCAGAATACGGCCGGCGTGGCGCTCGGCGTCAAACACCTCCAGGCCGTCGAGCTTTTCCGAAACACCGGCGAACTTGATGGGTGCACCCGTGATTTGGCGCACCGAGAGCGCCGCGCCGCCGCGCGAATCACCGTCGAGCTTGGTCAAGATGATGCCGGTCAGCGGCAGCGCCTCCTTGAAGGCCTTGGCCGTGTTGATGGCGTCCTGGCCCTGCATGGCGTCCACCACAAACAGCGTTTCCACCGGCTTGATGGCAGCGTGCAGGTCCTTGATCTCCTGCATCAGCAACTCGTCAATCGCCAGGCGGCCTGCGGTGTCGACCAGCAACACATCGAAGTAGTGCTTTTTGGCGTAATCAAGCGCAGCGAGGGCGATATCCAGTGGTTTCTGGTCAGGGGTGCTCGGAAACCATTCGGCGCCAGCCTGGGCCGTGACGGTTTTTAGCTGTTCGATGGCGGCTGGGCGGTAGACGTCGCCGGAGACCGTCAGCACCTTCTTCTTGCGTTTCTCGATCAGGTGCTTGGCCAATTTTGCCGTTGTCGTGGTCTTGCCGGCGCCCTGCAGGCCCGCCATCAGGATGACGGCCGGCGGCTGGGCATTGAGGTTGATGTCGGCCACGCCTTCGCCCATGGTGGCTGCAAGCTCGCGGTTGACGATGCCCACCAGGGCCTGACCGGGCTTGAGCGAGCCCAGCACGTCCTGGCCCAGCGCCTTTTCCTTGACGCGGGCAATGAAGTCGCGCACCACGGGCAGCGCCACGTCGGCTTCCAGAAGCGCCATGCGGACCTCGCGCAGCATGTCCTGCACGTTCGATTCGGTAATGCGGGCCTGGCCGCGCATTTCTTTTACCAGGCGCGTAAGTTTGTCGGTAAGGGCGGAGGCCATGTGGGGAAATTCCGGGTAAGCGCCCGCAGCTGCGGGCGGTAGGGCGCCAGGATGCGTGCCTGGGCGAAAGGTAAACTGCGCCCATGATTTTAGCTAGTAGCTCCCCCATCGCCTTGCTGCTGGGGATAGCGGCCGCGGCAGCCTACACGGTGCCAGCAGCTTTTGCCTCGCGCCTGGGAGAAACTGGCGCGCGGCTGGCGCTCTGGCTGGCCTGGGCGCTGCACGGCGCCATGCTGGCTGCAGGGATGCTGCAGAACGCCCCACGCTTTGGTTTCGCACCCGCATTGTCGGTGACGGCCTGGCTGGTACTGACGGTGTACGCGATTGAGCGCGAGCTGTTTCCCAAGTTGCGCACCCGCTGGGTGCTGGCTGCTTTGGGGGCGCTGACGGTCTTGCTGGCACTGGTGTTCCCTGGGCAGCCGCTGCATGTCAGCGCAAGCGCCTGGCTGCCGCTGCATCTGGCGCTGGGGATTTCCGCTTATGGCCTGTTCGGCGCTGCCGTCGTTCATGCGGCGCTGATGACGCGCGCGGAAAAGCGCCTTCGCCTGGCGGAAGATACCCAGAGCGGCGTGCCGCTCCTGACGCTCGAGCGCCTCACCTTTCGCTTTGTCACGGCAGGCTTCGTGCTGCTGACGGCGACGCTGATTGCTGGCGTCCTGTTCAGCGAAGCGCTCTATGGCCGCGCCTGGCGCTGGGACCACAAGGCGGTGTTCTCGGTCCTCTCGTGGCTGACCTTTGCCGCCCTGCTCCTGGGGCGCCGACGCTTTGGCTGGCGCGGGCGCAGCGCCGTGCGCGTGCTGTACGCTGGCGCCGTTCTGCTGCTGCTGGCGTACGTGGGTTCGCGCTTTGCGCTGGAAGTCGTTCTGGGGCGGGCACCATGAAGTTTCTTGTTCTGCTGGCGGTCTTGTTCGTGGCGTACCTCGTTTGGCGCGGCAAGCGGGTGGAAAAAAATCCATCGCGCCCGCAAGCCCGGTCTTTGCCCGCGCCGCAGGACATGCTGGCCTGTGCGCGTTGCGGTGTCCACGTGCCACGCGGTGACGCCTGGTTGAGCGACGGACGCAGCTACTGCTGCCGCGAGCACCAGCAACAAGATGGCCACTGACGCGGGGCCACCCAGCACGCCGACGCCCCCTCGCCGCCGAGGAGTTGGGCAGGACGCGGCATTTCTGCGTTTGTGGCAAGGCTTCCTGACCGGGCGTGTGGTGGTGGCACTGGCCTTGCTGACGCTCCAGCTCGCCAGTCAGATGCTCAACCAGAACGCGGAACTGGCAGTGGTTCTGGTGTGTGTTTTGTATCTGGGCGCCACCATGGCCGTGCGCCTGGTTTCCGGCAAAGCGGCCCCTTCGCCGGAAACCGGCGTGCACTGGCTGCCCTCCATCGGCGTCGATCTGGCCTTGGTTTGTGCTCTGCAGCTCCTGCACAACGGCAGCATGAGCTTCACGCCCTTGTTCGGACTGCCCATTCTCATGGCTTCGGTGCTGGGCACGCTCACGCTGGCAATGGGAACGACGGCAGCCGTCACGCTGCTGCTGCTGGCATGGGCCTGGTGGTTTGGCGATCCCAGTGGCAGCGAGGCTACGCAGCGCTCGTTGCAGGCGGCGCTGACAGGCACTGGCTACTTCATCGTCGCGTTCATGGTGCAGCAGCTGGCGCTGCGCCTGGTGCGGGAGCAGCATATTGCCCAAAGCAGCCAGGCGACCGCCCTGGTGCAGAGCCAGGTCAGCGAGCTGGTTATCCAGAACCTTACTGAAGGAGTGCTGGTGGTGGACGAAGCGTTCGAGGTGCGCACCGCCAACCCTGCTGCCCTGATGATGCTGGGCTCCCAAGCCAGTCTGAGCCCACCGTTCCTGTTGCAGGCACGGCCCGCCTGGCAAGCACTTGCGTCGCTGGCGAGGCGCAGTTTTCGACAAAACGCGCCGCAGGTGGCGGACATCAACCTGATCAGCGAAACCCAGAGCCCCATCGGTCTGCATGTGCGCACCTGGCTGACAGCGCCGCTGGCATCCGGCTCCGATGCACCCGGGCAGCGCCTGTGCGTAATGTTTTTGCACGATTTGCGCGAACTCGAAGCGCGCCTGCGGACAGAAAAGCTCGCAGCCATGGGCCGCATGTCGGCCGCTGTGGCGCACGAAATCCGCAACCCGCTGGCTGCCATTGTGCAGGCCAATGCGCTGCTGGACGAGGACTTGCACGAACCCTCCCAGAAGCGACTTGCGCAGATGATTGGACAGAATGCCGACCGACTGGCGCATATTGCCGAAGAAATCCTCGACATCGCCCGCGTGCAGCACCAGATGGACCATGCACCCGCCGCCACCTTGGCGCTTGACGAATCGGTAGCCCAGATCTGGCGCGATTGGCAGGCCCATGCCCCCTCGCAGCGACAGGGTTTGCTGCGCTTGGGCGCACCCACCATGCAAGTCGAGTTTGACGCCGAGCATTTGCGCCGAGTCTTGGTCAACCTGCTGGACAACGCCTTGCGCTATCGTTCAGGTACATCGGATTCGCTGCAATTGCACACGCGCATGGAATCGCCTGGGCAGGCCAGTGTGCAGGTCTGGAGCAACGGCCCGCCAATGGACCAATCGGTCGAGCGGCATTTGTTCGAGCCGTTTTTTTCTTCAGAGAGTCGCTCCAGCGGGCTCGGCTTGTACATCTGCCGCGGCTTGTGCGAGCGCCACGGGGCCAGCATCGGCTACCAGCGCCTGCAACGCCACGTCGCCGAAAGCGAATGCAGCGGCAATGCATTTACCGTTCGCTTTCGCAGTACCGGTATCCTGTCCTCGCCGGATGCCTCTCTTTTTGATACCGTTGTGGTTTGATCCCCTCCTACTCGATGAACTCCCAGCCCGCTTCCATTTTGGTGGTTGACGACGAGCCCGACCTGCGCACCCTGTATGAACTGACGCTGCTGCGCGAGGGTTACCGCATCGACACGGCCGGCACCGTAGCGCAAGCGCGAGAGTTGCTTGCAAGCCAACGCTACGATGTGGTCATTACCGACATGCGTTTGCCCGATGGCTTTGGCATGGAGTTGCTGCACGATCTGCGCCATCAGCAGCGTCCCGAGCGCTGCCTGGTGATGACCGCTTACGGGTCTGCCGAGAATGCGGTGGAGGCATTGCGCGCCGGTGCGTTCGACTACCTGACCAAACCGGTGGATCTCAAACAGTTCCGCGCCGTGGTGGCCTCTGCAATTCAGGGGACCGAGGGCGTCCAGCCACCGCGCGCTGTGGCTGGACGGCCAGGTGCGCCAGGCTCAGCCAGCCGCGTCGGCGGCACTGCACTGGATCGCCTGGTGGGCGAGTCCGAAGCCATGCGCAACGTCAAGCAACGCGTGGCCAAGGTGGCGCGCGGCATGGCGCCGGTGCTGGTGCGTGGCGAGTCGGGTACCGGCAAAGAGCTGGTGGCACGCGCCCTGCATGAAAACAGCCAGCGCGCCGCCGGGCCGCTGATTGCTGTCAACTGCGGTGCGATCCCCGAAGCGCTGCTGGAAGCCGAGTTCTTTGGCGCGCGCAAAGGCTCCTACACCGGCGCCACCCAAGACCGCGCCGGCTATTTTCAAGCCGCACAAGGCGGCACCCTGTTTCTTGATGAAATTGGCGATCTGCCGCTGGCCATGCAATCCAAATTGCTGCGCGCGATCCAGGAGCGCAGCGTGCGCCCCCTCGGCGCCACGCAGGAAGAGCCGGTGGATGTGCGCATCGTGAGCGCCACCCACCGAGACCTGGCAGCCGACGTGCAGGCGGGGCGTTTTCGACAAGATCTCTACTACCGCCTCAACGTCATCGAGGTAGTGATCCCACCGCTGCGTGAGCGCCGCGAAGACCTTCCCGCCTTGTGCCGCGCCCTGCTGACACGCATCGCCCATGAATCGGGGACGACTGCACCCGAGTTGACCGACTCCATGGTGCAAGCCATCGCAGCCCATCCACTGACAGGCAACGTGCGCGAACTGGAAAACCTGCTGCATCGAGCGGTTGCACTGGGCGACGGCAACGAATTGCATGTGGACTGCGCGGTATCCAGCGTCACGCCCCTGCCCGCCTTTGCGGCGACCGCGGCGCCGGATGCCCCCGCCCTTTCCGCACCCTTTGCGCCAGAGCCCCTGCCTCGCGACCTGCAGGGTTGGCTGGACCAGCAAGAACGCGGCATTCTCGTTCGCGCGCTGCAAGAAAACCATTTCAACCGCACCGCGACTGCGGCCCGCCTGGGCATCAGCCTACGCCAGATCCGCTATCGCATTGCACGACTCAACATCAGCGCGCCTGGCGACAACCATGCCGACGAGGACGCCTGAGGGCCCCGATCTCTGGCAGGACGACTGGTACCGCCCTGCCAGCGCCCTGGCATCGCCCCATTTCGACCCCCGACCAGCGGATGCCCACACAGATCTGATCGTGGTGCACTCCATCAGCCTGCCTCCAGGGCAATATGGAGGGGACGAGGTGGAGGCCCTGTTTCTTGGCACGCTCAACTGTGCTTCCCATCCCTACTTCGAGCGCTTGCGCGGTCTGCGCGTTTCTGCCCATTTTTTTGTCAGGCGCTCGGGCGCTGTGGTGCAGTTTGTCGGCTGTGATCAACGCGCCTGGCACGCGGGCGAATCACACTACCGCGGCCGCAATCGATGCAATGACGATTCGATCGGCATAGAGCTCGAAGGCCTGGAGGGCGAAGCCTTCGAACCCGCCCAATATGCAGCGCTCACGCGGCTGTGCCAAGCGCTTGCCCAGCGCTATCCCATTGCCTTTGTTGCGGGGCACGAACACATCGCCCCCGGTCGCAAGGCGGACCCCGGTGCTGCGTTCGATTGGGCGCAGCTCCAGCAAGGGCTCCGCATGCCCGGCATTCACTTACCTGCACGCTGACCGGCGGGCGGCGGGGTCCACGAAGTCTTTTTTTGCAGAGGTGTCTTGCAGACGCCGTGCGGCTTCGCGGGACAAATCCGTCCGATAAGCGCATGACGTCTTGCCGGCGCGATGCAACACAAGTCTCAGTGCCCCGTCTGAAGAATATTTCTTCTGAGCGGATTTTTTATTTTTCTGAACACTACATTTAGTGCATTGAACTTATTTTTAACACTATATATAGTTGCATGTCGTCTCAATTTCTTTGGACTCCCACCCCATGCAACCTACTCTCTCCGTGTCTTATCTTGGCCAGATGCCACCGCTTCCGTCCTCCAGCGAGCCTGTCCGGCAAGGACCTCCGCATGCCTTGGCGCACTATCAAATCATTCGCCGCAACGGTTCCGTCGTGCCTTTCGAACCGCAGAAAATCACGGTAGCCTTGCTGAAGGCCTTTCTGGCCGTGCGCGGCACGCAGAGCGCCGCATCGGCCAGCATCCGCGAGTCGGTAGAAACACTGTCCCAGACCGTAGTGCGAGCGCTGCTGCGCTCACGCCCCAGCGGCGGCACCTTCCATATCGAGGACGTGCAGGACCAGGTTGAGCTGGGTCTGATGCGCGCAGAGCGGCACGACATCGCTCGCGCCTATGTGCTTTACCGCGAGCGGCGCGCCCAGGAAAGAGTCCGCCAGCACCCGGAACAGCACCAGGCTGGCGCCCCAGTACTACATATCCTGCACAGTGGTGAACGCGTGCCCCTGGACATGCGAAAACTCCGCGCACTGGTGGACGCCAGCTGCAGTGGCCTGGGCGATCACGTCGCCGCAGAGTCCATCGTGCAGGAGACCTTGCGCAACCTCTATGACGGAATTGCGCTCGACGCAGTGTTCAAGGCTGCGATTCTTGCCGCGCGCACAAGGATCGAAGAACACCCGGACTACAGCTACGCGACGGCACGTCTGCTGCTGCACACCATTGCACGCGAGGTGCTGGGCACGGAAATGGCCACCGATCAGCACGATCAAAGCTATCGCCAAGCGTTTTCAGAGCGCCTGCGCGAGGGCGTGAACCACGGCTTGCTGGACGAGCGTCTGTTGCAGTTCGATCTGGAGCGACTGGCGGCTGCGCTGCACCCGGAGCGTGATCTGCAGTTCGACTACCTTGGACTGCAGACCTTGTACGACCGTTACTTTTTGCACGTACAGAAGCGTCGCATCGAAATGCCGCAAACCTTCTTCATGCGAGTGGCCATGGGACTGGCACTGAACGAAGTGGATCGGGAAGTACGCACCATCGAGTTCTACGAACTGCTTTCCGCCTTCGATTTCATGTCGAGCACACCTACCTTGTTCAACAGCGGAACCCGTCGCTCACAGCTCTCCAGTTGCTACTTGACCACAGTTCCGGATGATCTGGATGGCATTTACGAATCGATCAAGGAAAACGCCCTGCTTTCCAAGTACGCCGGGGGTTTGGGCAACGACTGGACCCGCGTGCGAGCACTCGGCAGCCACATCCAGGGAACCAATGGCGAGTCGCAAGGCGTGGTGCCCTTTCTCAAAGTGGTGAACGATACGGCCGTCGCCGTCAATCAGGGCGGAAAGCGCAAAGGCGCCGTATGCGCTTATCTGGAGACCTGGCACCTGGATATCGAAGAGTTTCTGGATCTGCGAAAAAACACAGGTGACGACCGACGCCGCACGCACGACATGAACACCGCCCACTGGATCCCTGATCTGTTCATGCGACGCGTGCTGGAGAAAGGAAGATGGACACTGTTTTCGCCCTCCGACGTTCCGGATCTGCACGATCTTTTCGGTGCCGAATTCGAAGCGGCGTATGTCGAATACGAAGCGCAAGTGGCACGCGGAATAATTGCCCAATCTCGCTCGGTAGAGGCCATCGATCTGTGGCGAAAAATGCTGACCATGCTGTTCGAAACAGGCCATCCATGGATCACGTTCAAGGACGCCTGCAACCTGCGGTCCCCGCAGCAGCACGCTGGCGTCGTGCATTCCAGCAATCTGTGCACCGAGATCACGCTCAACACGAGTGACACCGAAACCGCGGTCTGCAACCTGGGTTCCGTGAACCTGCTCAATCACCTCGCGCAAGATGAGAACGGAGTTCTGGCGCTGAATCACGCGAAACTTCGCCGCACCGTAGCCACCGCGATGCGCATGCTCGACAACGTCATCGACATCAACTATTACGCAGTCAAGAAGGCACGTGACGCCAATCTGCGCCACCGCCCGGTCGGCCTGGGCCTGATGGGTTTCCAGGACGCGTTGTACGCGCTGCGCATCCCGTACGCCTCTGAGAAGGCCGTGTTGTTTGCCGACGAATCGACCGAAGCACTGTCTTACTACGCCTACGCGTCCTCGTCGAATCTGGCAGTGGAACGGGGACGCTACAGCAGTTTCAAGGGATCGCTCTGGGATCGCGGAATTCTTCCGCTCAACACGCTCGACTTGCTAAATAACGAACGCGGCGGATATGTCGAAGTCGATCGCTCGTCGCGCCTTGACTGGGAGGCGCTGCGCAGCAAGATCGCACGCGATGGCATGCGCAATTCCAACTGCGTGGCGATTGCGCCGACAGCCACCATCTCCAACATCATTGGCGTCGACGCGTCGATAGAACCGTGCTTTGGCAATCTTTCTGTCAAATCCAACCTCTCGGGCGAATTCACCGTCATCAACCATGGGCTGGTGCGCGACCTCCAGCGTGCTGGCGTCTGGGACGAAGTGATGCTCATGGACCTCAAGCACTTCAAGGGTTCGCTCCAGTTCATTGACCGCGTCCCCCAGGAACTCAAGGACCTCTATGCAACGGCTTTCGAGATCGCGCCGCACTGGCTGGTGGAAGCGGCCGCGCGCCGCCAGAAGTGGATAGATCAAGGACAAAGTCTGAACATTTACATGGCCGGAGCCTCCGGCAAAACGCTTGATGAAACCTACAAACTCGCCTGGATACGCGGCCTCAAAACCACTTACTACCTGCGCACGCAATCGGCCACCCATGTGGAGATGAGCACCGTGCATTCGCGACAACTCAACGCTGTATCCAGCCAAGCAGACGACATACCCGGTGGGGGCGCGTCGATGTCTGGCAGTGATGTTGCGTTCTGCTCCATCGACAACCCCGAGTGCGAGGCTTGTCAGTAGGCGCAGAGAACACGCCAACCCGATTGTTCTTGTGCTGTGAAGCAACAGAAACCGCGTCGCGCCGCGCTTGCGCGCTTTTCATTTCGGAGCAGTGCTCTCATAATGCGAGCACTGGAAAAACCATGCTGACCTGGGACGACGAAGTCACAACGCTTTCGCAAATTTCTACCGACCGCGGAGCACACGCTGCGCCGCAGTCTGCCGCAGCGACGCCTGCCGCTGCGTCGACGGCCCAAGGCGCTGGGGCCCAGGCCCGTGCAGTTGCGGCCACCACAGCAGAGTCCGGCGCCCGTCGCGTGAACGCCACGGACAAACGCATCATCAACGGCAAGACCGACGTCAACCAGCTGGTGCCATTCAAGTACCAATGGGCCTGGGACAAATACCTTGCCAGCTGCGCGAACCACTGGATGCCGCAGGAAGTCAACATGACACGCGACATTGCCCTGTGGCGCGATCCCCATGGATTGACCGAAGACGAGCGCCGCATCGTCAAGCGCAATCTGGGTTTCTTTGTGACCGCCGATTCGCTGGCTGCCAACAACATTGTGTTGGGTACTTACAGACACGTCACCGCACCTGAGTGCCGCCAGTTTTTGCTGCGCCAGGCGTTCGAAGAGGCCATCCACACCCACGCGTATCAGTACATCGTCGAATCCTTGGGACTGGACGAGGGCGAGATATTCAACGCCTACAACGAGATTCCCTCGATCCGCGACAAGGACGAATTTCTGATCCCGTTCATTGACGCGATCATGAACCCGGCGTTCATCACCGGTACGCCGCTGGCCGACCAGACGCTGCTCAAGTCGCTGATTGTTTTTGCATGCCTGATGGAAGGGCTGTTCTTCTATGTCGGCTTCGCACAGATCCTTGCGCTCGGACGACAGAACAAGATGACCGGCGCTGCCGAGCAGTACCAGTACATCCTGCGCGACGAGTCCATGCACTGCAATTTCGGCATCGATCTGGTCAACACCATCAAGCTTGAGAATCCACATCTCTGGAACCCCGCTTTCAAGGACGAAATCGAAGCGCTATTTCGCAAAGCTGTCGAGCTCGAATACCGCTATGCCGAGGACACCATGCCGCGCGGCGTGCTGGGCATGAATGCCTCCATGTTCAAAGGCTACCTGCGCTACATCGCCAACCGCCGCGCGTCGCAGATCGGCCTTGGGGCGCTGTACCCCAACGAGGAAAACCCTTTCCCGTGGATGAGCGAAATGATCGATCTGAAGAAGGAGCGTAACTTCTTCGAAACACGCGTCATTGAATACCAGTCGGGCGGCGCACTGGCCTGGGACTGATCCCCGCCTTGCCATCCTCTTCAATGAACATTTTTGATGCACTCCTCCGCGCTTCAGGCTGGCAAGCCGATGCGGCAGGCGTGCCCCAGCATTCATGGCCTGGAGCGCCGCTCCAGGTTTATGAATCTCTCCGTGTCCGATGCAGGCGTGGAGTGCTCTTTGCTCATTGACTCAAGGAGAACATGATGGCAACTGCGAAGAAGCCGGCCGCCAAGGCCGCAACCCCTGTGAAGAAAGCTGCGCCTGCCAAGACTGCCGCAGCAACAAAAGCCCCTGCAAAGGCCGCTGTAAAGAAGGCCGCTGCACCAGCAAAAGCACCGGTAGCTGCGAAGAAGGCGGCTCCTGCGAAGAAGGCAGCTCCTGCGAAGAAGGCAGCTCCTGCGAAGAAGGCAGCTCCTGCGAAGAAGGCAGCTCCTGCGAAGAAGGCAGCTCCTGCGAAGAAGGCAGCTCCTGCGAAGAAGGCAGCTCCTGCGAAGAAGGCGGCTCCTGCGAAGAAGGCAGCTCCTGCGAAGAAGGCAGCTCCTGCAAAAAAGGCAGCGCCTGCAAAGAAGGCCGCTGCGCCGGCCAAAAAGGCAAGCGCTCCCGCACAAAACGCGGTGCCAGCGAAGAAGAGCGCGCCAGCCAAAAAGGCCGCGCCAGCCGCGAAATCAGCCCCAGTGAAGAAGCCAGCGGCCAGCAAAGCCCCAGAGGCCGCTCCACAGACAAAGATCAACCCACAAGCGGCTTGGCCCTTTCCCACGGGCACCAAACCCTAAGACAGGCCGCAATCTTGTCCACCGGCGCCTGGCGCCGGTTTTTTTTGGGCAGCTGCGGCGCGGCCCTGGTTTGCCTTGCAGGCCGAGGGCGAAGGCCGCTGCTGCCCGCTTGTTACAGAACGAAGTCCAACTGGTAGTTCTGCGGGCCGCGGCTTGCAATCTTCAACGCGCCCAGTCGGTTCCCGAGCGCCGCACATCGCGGCAGTGACCAGCCCTGTTCCAGGCCAAAGAGCAACGCACCGCGCCAGGCATCGCCACAGCCCGTCGGGTCAACCACCTGCGAGGCTTGCACGGGCGCGACAGCAGTTTTCGAGCCGGCCTCCCACACCTCACACCCCTCGACACCCAAGGTAACTACCAAGCCTCGCACGCGCTCGGACAGCTCGGCCAAACCCAAACCGGTACGGTCACACAGCATTTTCCCTTCGTAGTCGTTGACTGTGACCCAAGTTGCAAGGTCGACAAAATGCGCGAGCTCTTCCCCGGAAAACATCGGAAGGCCTTGTCCGGGATCGAACACGAAAGGAATCTCCGCCGCATGAAACTGGGCCGCGTGTTCGAGCATGGCTTGGCGCCCATCCGGCGCAATGATGCCCAGGCGGATGCCATGGGCCGAGTCCTGGTCAATCGCGTTGCCGTGGGCCTGCATCATGGCGCCAGGATGGAATGCCGTAATCTGGTTGTTGTCTATATCCGTCATGATCATGGCCTGGGCTGTGTATGCGTCGTCTACCTGCCGCACAAATCGCGTGCCAATTCCAAGTGCTTCGAGCCGCTGCAAATAGTCCGCCCCGTCGCTGCCCAAGGTCGCCATCGGCAGCGCCTTGCCGCCCAGCAGGTTCAGGCTGTAGGCGATGTTCCCGGCGCAGCCACCAAAATCACGGCGCAAGGAGGGCACCAGAAACGAGACGTTTAGGATATGCAACTGTTCGGCAAGAATTTGGTCGGCAAAACGCCCTTCAAAGGTCATGATGGTGTCAAAAGCCAGAGAGCCGCAAATCAGTACTGCCATGAAAATCAATCGTTCGGAGCCGCAACTCCATCAGGGATAAAAAGCCAGCACCCGGTAGCCGGCAATGCGCGGTCCACTGTTCGGAATGGTCATGGGAATGACAGCACTCCATTCGGCGCCAGGTCGAAGCGGGTTGGGGACGGCGAGCTCGGCCGGCATCAGGATCCGGCGCAGCACGGGCTGGTCTTCGGTGTCGGTCAGGGTCAGCTCGATGGCGGGCGCTTCCACAGGCAATGCAGCGCGGTTGCGCAGCGTCAGAGCGAACTGATAGCGTTCGCCCTGCACACGGTTGAATGAGGAGCCATCCACCACCACAGCGCTCATATCCCGGTAGGTGCCCACGGTGCACTGCAAATACCCACAGGCAAAAGTCCAAAATGCACGGCTTTGGGGCCACAGGGCGGTGAGGCGGGCGCGCTCATGCAAACCGATCTGTGCGGCCAGGCCCAACAAGAGCACGAGCACGGTCACGAACAAGCCGGCTCGCACCCCTGCGCCAGACCAAAAGGCACGGCGCCGCGCGTGGCGCACGAAAGACAGCTCCAGATCCGACTCATCAAGCGCTTGCGGCTCGGTCGCTGGCCTTCCTTCGTGTCCGTCCACCCGCTCTCTGAATGGGCTCGGCACTGCGGCGGATACTGACAAAGGTTCATGTGGCAGACCGTCCTGCACCAAGGTCCAGTCGTCAGGCTGGTCGGAGTCTGGGGGCGCTTCAGGATCGCTGGAAGTTGCGACTGCTTCATCGGCCGCAGCGGGCGCTGGGGCCGATATTGATACAGACGGCGGCAGTGCGATGGGCAATGCCGGAGCGGCGGTGGGGACTGGCACAGCCTTTGCAGTCTGCTCTGTAGACCACTCGGCTACTTCAGCGATGAAGTGGGCTAGGTCGGGTTCGGGCGCGTCTCCATGGTCCCAGCGTGCAGCCTTTGTTGATGCCGCGACTTGCGCTGGCGGCAATTCGTCAAAAAGCGCAGGCCAATCGGTGTCGGTGTCGTCAATCTGTGCGCCAGGGAGCTCATAGCCGCCCTGCGGCGCTTCCGTTGTCGCCGCGGTATGCCCGTCGGGGTGCCGGTCCGCAGTCCGCCACGGATCTCGCCAAGTGGGATCGATGCGTTCGTCCAACGCACCGTGCGATGCAGATTCGGCCGGCGGCATTTCCTTCTCAGCCGCTCCAGCCACTTCCGCTTGGAGGCCAAAACGGCTCCCGTCGCCAGGCTGCCGTGTCGCCAGTGGTCGAAGGAAATCCGGTTCGCGCGAGGCGAAAGTCTTCAAAAACGCCGGAACATGCTCAGGAACCGCAGGGCTTTGCACCTCAGGCTCCGTATCGAAGAAGCCGATTTGCGTCGGCGCAAAACCATCGTCAAGGTCTTCGGGTTCCTCCGGCTCCGGAGTCAACACCGACGGCCGGGCGGCATCGCGAGATGAGGCACCGCCAGCGCCGCCACTGCTGCCCCATGCGCGCGGCTCGGACGTCGGCCCCACGGCGCGTTCCACCGGCCCTCGCAACTGGTCCAGCCGGATCTCCGGCAGCATGGGCTCAGGCGCTGCCGGTTCCAGTGAGACCGACGCATCAAACACCTGCTTGCAATGTCCGCAGCGCACCCATCCATCGGAGATTCGCAATTGGTCTGCAACCACCTTGAAGCGCGTGTGGCAGGCAGGACAGCAGGTGGTCTGGCTCATCGGTTTTCGATTGTAGAAACCGCTGCGGAAAGCGGCGTCAACCCCGCCGGGCGGTCATCAGAACCCATCCGTCCTCGCTATCGGCCACCGAGAGTGCCAGCCAAGGCGCGTACGCCTCCTGCAACTCGGCCACTTGGCGATCCAGGATGCCCGCCAGCACCAGGTGTCCCGCATCGGCCACATGCGCGCAGAGCAGTGGCGCGAGCACACGAAGCGGTGTGGCCAAAATATTCGCCAGCACCACGTTGTAAACGCCCGATGCACCGTCGGGAAGGCCCGTTCGCAATTGCACGCCGTTGGCATCGGCGTTGTAGCGTGTCGACTCGACTGCGGCCGGGTCAATGTCCACCGCGTCGATGTCGCGCGCGCCGAACTTTGCGGCACCAATAGCCAGAATGCCGGAGCCACAGCCATAGTCCAGCACCCGTGCGGGCACCATTTCACTGGCATGGGCAGCGATCCAGCGCAGACACATCCGGGTGGTCGGGTGCGTTCCCGTACCAAAGGCGAGCCCAGGGTCCAGCCGAATCACTTGCCGGGCCTCGCCCGGGGGCTCGTGCCAGGTCGGAACGATCCAGAACGCGGGGGTGATCGACACTGGCGCAAACTGCGACTGCGTCAAACGCACCCAGTCCTGCTCGGCCAGCGGCGCCATGCCTACGACCTCGCAGTGCGAGAAAAATTCCTGCGCGCGCAACAAGTCCAAGGCCTCGCGCGCGAGCGCCTGCGTGGCGAAGAGGGCCAGCACGCGACTGCGCTGCCAGGCGCTGCGCGGCGCGGGCATGCCCGGCTCACCAAACAATGCCTGTTCAGCGTCGGTGTGTGCATCGGCGTCCTCGACGGAAACGCTCAGGGCATCGAGAGCTTCGAGCGCGTCGCTCAACAACTCCACCTGCTCTTGCGGACAGGCCAGGCTCAGTTCATGCATGCTCATAGTGTAGTGTTCACCCCTATTGGTATCTTCAGAGCGAAGCACCACACCAGCAGGCACGCGTCAGCGCTTGCGCTGCGAGAGCCACTCTTCAAGGTAGTGGATGTTGGTGCCGCCGGTGACAAAGTTGGCGTCCACCATCAACTCGCGGTGCAGCGGCACATTGGTGTTGATGCCCTCGATCACCGTCTCGGACAAGGCCGCGCGCATGCGCGCCAGCGCCTGTTCGCGCGTGTCACCGTGCACGATGATCTTGCCGATCATCGAGTCGTAGTTGGGCGGCACGTAGTAGTTGGTATAGACATGCGAATCAACCCGTACTCCCGGCCCGCCCGGCGCATGCCAGGTGGTGATGCGTCCCGGTGACGGAATGAACTTGTACGGGTCTTCGGCGTTGATGCGGCATTCGATCGCATGGCCACGAATCTGAATCTGGCGCTGCGTGAACGGGAGCTTCTCGCCCGCGGCCACCATGATCTGGGTGCGCACGATGTCGACGCCGGTAATCCATTCAGTCACCGGGTGCTCCACCTGCACGCGGGTGTTCATCTCGATGAAATAGAACTCACCGTTCTCGTACAGAAACTCGAAAGTCCCTGCACCACGGTAGCCAATCTTCTTGCAGGCCGCCACACAGCGTTCGCCAATTTTTTCGATGAGCTTGCGCGCAATGCCGGGCGCGGGCGCCTCTTCGATCACTTTCTGGTGGCGCCGCTGCATGGAGCAATCGCGCTCGCCGAGATACACCGCATTGCGATGCTTGTCGGCCAGAATCTGAATTTCAATATGCCGCGGGTTCTGGAGGAATTTCTCCATGTACACCGCCGGATTGCCAAAAGCCGCCCCGGCCTCCGCCTTGGTCATCTGCACCGCGTTGATCAGTGCCGCTTCGGTATGCACCACCCGCATGCCGCGCCCACCGCCGCCACCCGCCGCCTTGATGATGACGGGGTAGCCCACGGCCTTGGCAATGCGGCGAATCTGCACCGGATCTTCTGGCAGTTCACCTTCCGAGCCCGGCACACAAGGCACGCCCGCCTTGATCATGGCCTGCTTGGCCGACACCTTGTCGCCCATGGTGCGAATGTTCTCGGGCGTCGGGCCAATGAACTGGAAGCCGCTTTTCTCCACTCGCTCGGCGAAATCGGCGTTCTCGCTTAAAAAGCCGTAGCCGGGATGAATGGCCTCGGCGTCGGTCACCTCGGCTGCCGAAATAATGGCCGGCATGTTGAGGTAGGACAACGGCGAGGGGGCTGGGCCGATGCACACGGCTTCCTCGGCCAGTTTGATGTACTTGGCGTCGCGGTCGGCCTCGGAATACACCATCACTGCCTTGACACCCAGTTCATGGCAGGCGCGTTGGATCCGCAGGGCGATTTCGCCGCGATTGGCGACCAATATCTTCTTAAACATGGGGCCCCTTTCGGCGCAGGGCCGTTGCGTTCGTGCTCATGGGCACCTTACTCAACGATAAAGAGCGGTTGACCATATTCGACGGCCTGGCCGTTTTCGCCGAGGATGCGGGTCACCGTACCCGACTTGTCCGATTCGATCTCGTTGAGGATCTTCATCGCCTCAATAATGCAGATCGTCTCGCCTTCTTTGACCACGCTTCCCACTTCGACAAATGCTTTGGCTCCGGGGCTGGAGGCGCGGTAGAAGGTTCCCACCATCGGCGACTTCACCGTATGGCCAGCGGGCTCGGCAGGGACAGGGGCCGGCAGTCCAGGCACCGGAGCCGACGCAGCGGGCTGTGCAGCAGTGGCGGACGCAGGCGCCGGGACCATCTGCTGAACCACATTGCCACCACTCTTGACGATGCGCACCTTGCCTTCGGCCTCGGTGATCTCAAGCTCCGACACGTTGGATTCGGAGACGAGGTCGATCAGGGTTTTGAGTTTTCGAAGATCCATGGAAGCTCCCGCAGCGGATTCAGAACAGGGCGCGAATTTACTCTAATTTCGAACTATTACACGCAAATCAGCGTTTTCCCACGTAAACCCTGTCAACTCGCAGCCTGAGAACCCTGCCGCCAATGGTTCGCTCAGCGAACTTTCGATGTCCAGTCCTGCAGGTCCTGTGGCTTGATCTGCCCCATTTTACGATGCACCACCCGGCCGTCTGCAGCAAAAACCACGCTGAATGGTAGCCCGCCGGCCAGGTTACCCAGCGAACGCGAGAGCTCGGTGCCACTCAGCCCCGCCATGCCAACGGGGAAGTCCACCGGACTGCGCGCGAGGAACTTGCGCACCGCAGAGGGCTGATCCACCGCCAGACCAAGAACCTGCCAGCCCTGCGCTCGTTGCTCGCCATAGAAACCATTGAGCAAAGGCAGCTCAGCGATGCAGGGCGGGCACCAGGTTGCCCAAAAATTAAGCAGCAGCGGCTTGCCGCGAAAGGCCGCTGCCACCAGCGGCGCGCCATCGGGGGTCTCAAAGCTTTGCTCAAAAAACGCCGCATCGCCTGCCGACGCAGCACTATCGGCATGGGGCTGCAAGCGCCACCAGGCCCACGCAGCCCCGGTAGCCGCGGCGGCGGCGGCCACGCCGCCATAGAGCAGGCGTCGGCGGCTTGCGTGCGGCACGCCATCCGCCTCGGCGGAGAGATGAACAGGTTCGGTCACGTCGGTGGCTCCAGCAGAAGTTTGCGCACAGCCTGCGTGCCGCCCCGGGGCGCACGGCCGTCGCTGCCCGCGCGCAATGCGCCGCGCAGGTCGTCATGATCGTAAATGAGCAGGTGCAGACCGACGCATTCGCCCCATTCGTCACAGTGCAGAGCGATGGTGAGCGCCTCCACCGGCTGCCCATGCAGCCCGCGCACCGTGGCGAAGCGATAGCTCACGCCCTGGTCAATCAGCGCGATTTCCGCAGATTTTGGGTCATCGCAGAACAACTGCAGGCAAATATCGGAATGGCGGGTGGCCGTTCCCTGCCACACAGCACCGCCCAGATGCGGGCGAAAATCCTCCATGCGCTCCATCCATTCCAGCGCCAAGGTGCGCAAGGCACGCAATTCTCTGGGCTGGGTGTCCGCGCAGAACAGCGCGATGTGCTCGCGAATCGCTTCTTCCACCCGCTTGTTGTCAGGCAGCGGGGTGCCCTCCAAGGCACCGAGCTGCTGCAGTGCGCGGCGCTTGGCGCGACCCAGCTCAAGGCCATCCTCCACCACCAGCCGGGCAGCCGTGCGGGCAATCTCCAACGAGAGGGGCGGTTCAGTGGCTGGCATGCACGCATTGTCGCCCGCCACGCAGACCGCACGCAGCAGGCGGTTTTTCGACCCCCCACGCGCCTTTGCCGTCCGGTCCCTGGCAGCCAGGAAACTATCAAAAAAATAGCTGGAGGCGCTTACTGCATAAGCGCTGGAAGCCAATTTCATTCAACTTTGTTCCGTCCGCACCGCCGCACGAACAACTAAAATTGCTCCCATGCACATTCACATTCTCGGCATCTGCGGCACCTTCATGGGCGGCCTGGCCGCACTCGCGCGCGAGGCCGGCCACCGCGTAACGGGCTGCGACGCAGGCGTCTATCCGCCCATGAGCGAACAATTGCGCGCGCTCGGTATCGATCTGATCGAAGGTTTTTCTGCCGACCAAATGGCGCTCGCACCCGATGTGTTCGTAGTGGGCAACGTGGTCAGTCGCGCCCGATTGCAGGACGGTAGCCCCAAGTTTCCGTTGATGGAAGCCATTCTGGACGCGGGAGCACGCTACACCAGCGGCCCCCAATGGCTGAGCGAGCACATTCTGGTCGGCCGCCACGTGCTGGCGGTGGCGGGCACGCACGGCAAGACCACGACAACGTCGATGCTGGCCTGGATTCTCGAGTGCAGCGGCCTGGCGCCGGGCTTTCTGGTCGGGGGCGTGCCGCTCAACTTCGGTCTTTCGGCCCGCCTGGGGGCGAGCGAGCGGCCGGGAACGCAGGGCGGTTCGCAAGGTGGTGCACCGCTGTTTGTCATCGAGGCCGACGAGTACGACACGGCGTTCTTCGACAAGCGCAGCAAGTTCGTGCACTATCGGCCGCGCACCGCCGTGCTCAACAATCTGGAGTTCGACCACGCCGACATCTTTGACGATCTGGCCGCCATCGAGCGCCAATTCCACCACCTGGTGCGCACCGTTCCGGCGTCAGGCTGCGTGGTGGTCAACGGCCTGGAAGAGAGTCTGGCACGTGTGCTGCACACGGGTTGCTGGAGTCCGGTCAGCAGTTTTGGCAGTGCGGTCAGCGACTGGAGCGCAAGTGGCGAGCCAGGCGCCTTCGACATCTTGCTGCGCGGGCAGCGCGTCGCGGGGATGGAGTGGGCGCTGACCGGCACGCACAACCAGCTCAACGCCCTGGCGGCCATCGCCGCAGCGGCGCATGTGGGCGTGGCGCCGGCAGCTGCGGCACAGGCGTTGCAGACGTTCCAGAATGTGCGCCGGCGCATGGAACTGTGCGGTACGGTGCGCGGCATTTCGATCTACGACGACTTTGCCCACCACCCCACCGCCATCCGCACCACTCTGGACGGCCTGCGCCGCAGCCTGGGGGGGCAAGCGCGCATCCTGGCGGCGTTCGAGCCGCGCAGCAACACCATGAAGCTGGGCACCATGAAGGCGCAGTTGCCCTGGGCGCTGGAGAGTGCCGACCTGGCGTTTTGCCATACCGCTGGACTGGACTGGGATGCCGACGCCGCACTGGCCCCCATGGGAATCGGGCCGCAGGGGCGCGCTCGCACGGCCGCCACTTTGGAGCAACTGGTGCAACAGATCACCCAGGCCGCGCGGCCCGGAGATCACATTGTGTGCATGAGCAACGGCGCCTTCGGCGGCGTGCACGCGCGCCTGCTGGAGGCATTGGCGCATCCAATTGCTATCGTTTAAGTAGCTCAAAGCGCTTATCCAATAAGCGCTAGAGGCCATTTTGTCTAATAACTTATGGCCATGGAAGGCAGGTCGATGCGCACGATGGCCTTCGCCAGGGCGCCGTGGGTGGCACGCGCAAACTTCTGAAACCAGTCGGGGTCGGCCAGCAAGACGGGGCCGGCTGCGCGCGCCACGGTCAACACCTTGTCGGCCAGCAGCACCTTGCCGCTGGCGCGCAGGGGCTCGCATTCAAGGCGCATGAATTCATCGTCGAGCCAGCGACGCGCCACATCCGATGGCATGGGCTCGTGGCCTTCGAGGTCGAAACGGAATTCCTGATTGCGGTCGACGGTGACCGACACTTCGCTGTGCATGGCATGCCTTTCTCTTTGAAACGAACCGGCCGGGCGCTGGCCCGGTCCCACACAAACAAGCTTACACCGCCGCCTTGCGCCGGGTGGACACTGCAGCCGAGAGTTCCTCCAACGTGGCAAGTGACGCGTCCCAGCCCAGGCAGGCATCGGTAATGCTCTGACCATAGGTAAGTGCCGTAGGCTGGTCCTTGCCTGGCGTGAACTTCTGGGCGCCCGCTACCAGGTGGCTCTCGATCATCAGGCCGAAGATGCTGCGCGAGCCCGCGGCCACTTGCGCCGCAATGTCGCGCGCCACGTCCTGCTGGCGTTCGTGCTGCTTGCTGCTGTTGGCATGGCTGCAGTCGACCATCAGCGTGGCAGGCAGCTTGGCGGCTTCAAGATCCTTGCACGCTGCGGCCACGCTGGCAGCGTCGTAGTTGGGCGTTTTGCCACCGCGCAGGATCACATGGCAATCCTTGTTGCCCTTGGTGTCGACAATCGCCACCTGGCCGTTCTTGTGCACCGACAAAAAGTGGTGCCCGCGGCTGGCCGACTGAATGGCGTCGGTGGCGATGCGGATGTTGCCGTCGGTCCCGTTCTTGAAACCGATGGGAGCCGACAGGCCCGATGCCAGTTCGCGGTGCACCTGGCTCTCGGTGGTGCGCGCGCCGATCGCGCCCCAGCTGATCAGGTCGCCGATGTACTGGGGCGAGATCACGTCGAGGAACTCGCTGCCCGCCGGCACGCCCAGGCGGTTGATGTCTATCAGCAGCTGGCGCGCAATGCGCAGGCCTTCGTCGATGCGGTAGCTCTCGTCCAGGTAGGGGTCGTTGATGAGGCCTTTCCAGCCCACCGTGGTGCGCGGCTTTTCAAAGTACACGCGCATCACGATTTCCAACGTGTCCTTGTACTTTTCGCGCGCCGCCTGCAGCTTGCGGGCGTATTCCAGAGCGGCTTCCGGGTTGTGAATGGAGCACGGACCGATGACCACCAGCAGGCGATCGTCCTTGCCGGCCATGATGTCGTGGATGCTGCGGCGCGTGCGCTTGATCAGGCTCTCGGCCTTGGTTCCGCGAATCGGGAAGAAGCGGATCAGATGCTCTGGCGGTGGCAACACGGTGATTTCCTTGATACGTTCGTCGTCGGTTTCGCTGGTTTTCTCGACGCTTCGGTACCAGGCATCGCTGGAAGGGTGTGCTGCTGTGGTCATGGAACTCTTTCGAAAGAAGTAAACAAAGAGAGGAAGGCTGAAAAACAAAAAACCGCCGGGCTTTGCAGCTTCGGCGGTTGGGTGGGAAGTGTTCAGGTGCTTGCGCGCTTGCCTCTCATCCGCCAGGGACCGAGAACCAGAACCAAAAGTAGAAAGCGCTGCGCAAATGCATGGCCGCGAATGTATCACAGCGACACCGTGTCCTTCGCCGGTTCACTTTCTCCGGCGGCGCAACCAGGCCAGTGCGCGCTGCCATGCGCTGCCGGGTTGGGCGCGTGCAACCGGCTCGCTGTGGACGTTCTCTCCCTGCTCGTACATGTCGATCAGCAGCAGTCCCTCGCCCAGCGTGCGCCAAGACAACAGCTCCACGCGATCAAAGGCGGGCCCCTCCAGCGGGCTGCGCTGCGCCAGCGCATGGTGCCAGGCCTCGACGGCGCGGCGCAGGCTGCGCAGCGCGAGCTGGTAGGAACCCATCTCGTACAGCGCGTGCCAGGCCGAGCCCATGCCGGTCACAAACAATTGGTGCTCGCGCACGCACTTCACCAAGTTGGCCGCCTGGCGCGTGATTTCCGGGGTGTCCGGCACGGCCGGCGCAGCGGGCGCGGCGCGGCGTGTGCCAATGGCGTCGTCGATTTGCTGGGCCAGCGCGCCGATGCTGTCACGCAGCTGGCGCGACTCTTCGTCGGCCACGCCCGAGCGCAGAAAGCGGCTGACGTCGCCAAACGACTGGACGGTGAGCTGCGAACGGGAACGCGATGCGACCATGCCCGCATTGTGCGCGAGGGCTTTGGTCCACGCACCCGCGCGCGGCCACTATTTACGCGGTGCCGCCCACCGTGAGTCCATCGATACGCAGCGTGGGCTGGCCGACGCCGACCGGCACGCTCTGGCCTTCTTTGCCGCAGGTGCCCACGCCGCTGTCGAGCCGCATGTCGTTGCCGATCATGCCCACGCGCTTGAGCGATTCGGGGCCGCTGCCAACGATGGTGGCGCCCTTCACCGGGTACTGAATCTTGCCGTTCTCTACCCAATAGGCTTCGCTGGCCGAAAACACAAATTTGCCCGAAGTAATGTCCACCTGCCCACCGCCGAAGTTGGTGGCGTACAGGCCTTTCTTGATGCTGGCGACGATTTCCTTGGGGTCCTTGTCGCCGCCCAGCATGTAGGTGTTGGTCATGCGCGGCATCGGAATGTGCGCATAGCTCTCGCGCCGGCCATTGCCGGTGGGGGCCACGCCCATCAGGCGGGCGTTGAGCGCATCCTGGATATAGCCCTTGAGGATGCCGTCCTCGATCAGCACATTGCGCCCGCTGGTGTGGCCCTCGTCGTCGACGTTGAGCGAGCCGCGCCGGTCTGGCAGCGTGCCATCGTCAAGCACCGTGACGCCCTTGGCTGCCACACGCTGGCCAATGCGGCCGCTGAAGGCGCTCGAGCCCTTGCGGTTGAAATCGCCTTCCAGTCCGTGACCGATGGCCTCATGCAGCAGGATGCCGGGCCAGCCAGGGCCGAGCACCACCGTCATTTCCCCGGCGGGCGCGGGGCGCGATTCGAGGTTGACCAGGGCGGCATTCACCGCTTCGTCCACGTACTGGGCGATCTGCGCGTCGTCGAAATACGCCAGGCCAAAGCGCCCGCCGCCGCCCGCCGAACCCATTTCGCGCCGGCCGTTCTGCTCGGCAATCACCGTGACTGACAGGCGCACCAGCGGGCGCACATCGGCCGCCAGCGTGCCGTCGGCGCGCGCCACCAGCACCACGTCGTACTCGCTCGCCAACCCGGCCATGACCTGCGCCACGCGCGGGTCCTTGGCGCGGGCGCGCTGTTCGGCACGCTCCAGCAGCGCCACCTTGTCGGTGCTACCCAAGGTGCCGATGGGGTCCAGGCCGGCATACAGCGATCGGCTTTTTGCTATCTTTTTGGAAGCTACTCGCACCTTTCCCTGTTGCGCTGACGCCGAAATGGACCGCACAGTCCGGGCTGCATCGAGCAGTGAGGCTTCAGAGATGTCGTCGGAATACGCAAACGCGGTCTTCTCGCCACTGACGGCGCGCACGCCCACGCCCTGGTCGATCGAGAAGGAGCCGGTTTTGACGATCCCCTCCTCCAGGCTCCAGCCTTCGCTGCGCGTGGTCTGAAAATACAGGTCGGCGTCGTCCACGCGGTGCGCGCGGATCTCGGCCAGGGCGCGTGCGAGGTGGCTCTCGTCCAGGCCAAACGGTGTCAGCAGCAGGCTCGCGGCCAAGTCGATGCGCCCGCGCGTGGGGGCGGCGTGGGATGCGGCAGAAGGGGTACGGGTACTCATCGGCGCATTTTAGGGCGCGGCCCCGAAACCTCGCCCAGGGCGCCGCAGTTCCCATGCCGGGCAAACTCAGAGCGTCTGGTCGTCCAGTACCGCGCCGGCTGCGTTGCTCTGCACGGACTCGATGCCCCCATCGCGCGCCTTGGCGCCGGAATACATCTGGCTTTGGCCGATCACCTGGCCGTTGAGCGCCTTGAGGGTGAAGTAGGGCGAGCCGTCCTTGGCAGAAAGGCGGCCGTAGCGCGCGTCGTCGGGCCCATTTTTGCGCACCGATTCGATGCCGCCCAGCGCGCTGGCTTTGGACTCGTAGGTTTCGCTGGTCAGCACCACCTGGCCATTGGCTGCCAGCAGGTTGAAAACAAATTTGTCGCTCTGGGTTTTCTTCAGCTCGAACCTGGCGGCCATGCGGATCTCCTCATTGCACCAAAAGGGCTTGGCCCCTGCCTTGTACCTTTCAGGAGCCGTTGTGGCAATGGTGCCCCTCAGCGCACCTGAGACGGATCGCGCTGCGAGCGCACGATGGACATCAGAATGCCCAGCGCCAGACCCAGCGTGACCATCGCCGTGCCGCCGTAGCTGATGAAGGGCAGCGGCACGCCCACGACCGGCAAGATGCCGCTCACCATGCCCATGTTGACGAAGGCATAAGTGAAGAAAATCATGGACACGGCCGCCGCCATCAGTCGCGCAAACAAGGTGTTTGCATGCATGGCGATGGCCAGGCCACGCCACACCAGCAGCAGAAAGCAGACGATCAGCACCAGATTGCCGATCAGACCGAACTCTTCGGAAAATGCGGCAAAAATAAAGTCGGTGGTGCGTTCTGGAATGAACTCCAGGTGCGTCTGCGTGCCGGCCATGAAACCCTTGCCAAAGGTTCCGCCCGAGCCAATGGCGATCATGCCCTGGATGATGTGAAACCCCTTGCCCAGCGGATCGCGCGTCGGATCGAGCAGCGTGCAGATGCGCTGCTGCTGGTAGTCGTGCAGCAACGGCCAGCGCACACCGTCGGCACAGAGCTGGGGCTCAAAACCCACAATCAGCGCAATTCCCACGGCGCCCAGCAAGACGGGAGGCAACACCAGCTTCCAGGACAAGCCGGCAAAGAAGATCACCGACAGGCCCGCAGCCAGCACCAACAGCGAAGTGCCCAGATCGGGCTGCTTCATGATCAGGCCCACCGGCATGGCCAGCAGCAGCCCTGCCACGGCAAAGTCGACCGCGCGCAGTTGTCCCTCGCGCTTCTGAAACCACCAGGCCAGCATCAGCGGCATGCCGATCTTGAGCAGCTCGCTCGGCTGGATGACCACCCCCAGGTCAATCCAGCGCTGGGCGCCCTTCTTGGTGATGCCGGCCAGCGCGACGGCCACCAGCAGCACCACACCAGCGGCGTAGAGCGGCGGCGCAAAAACCATCAGGCGCTGCGGAGGAATTTGCGCCACGACAAACAGCAGCGCCAGAGCAATCAGCATGTTGCGCCCATGGTCGGCAAAGCGGGTGCCGTGGTCGTACCCCGAGGAATACATAGCCAGCAGGCCTGCACTTGCCAGAACCAGCACCAGCAGCAGCAGCCAGCCGTCAAAGCCACGAAACAGTGGCAGGACGCGAGCCAGCAGTGTCGGTTGGTTGATCGTGGTTTCCATGGGACGTGATTATCGCGGCCCGCCCGGTCGCATCCGGCTCGCGGACAATCCCTTGATGGCGCCACCGCAACCACCCTCCCCCACCACGCACCTGCTGTACCTGCACGGCTTTCGCTCATCGCCCCAATCGGCCAAGGCGCGCCTCATGGCCACGTATGTGGCACAAAACCACCCCAACGTACTGCTTTGGTGCCCGCAACTGCCACCGTCGCCCCGCGCGGCGATGGAAATGCTGCGCCAAGGCATCGCCGACTGGCCCAACCCCAACATGGCTGTCATAGGCTCTTCGCTGGGCGGCTACTACGCCGCCTGGGTGGCGCAGCAGGCCCGCTGCCCCAGCGTGCTGCTGAACCCGGCCGTGAACCCGGCGCGCGACCTGGCACACCACATTGGAGACCAAACCAGCTGGCACGACCCGGAAGAGCATTTCTATTTCGCGCCGGAGTTCGTCGATGAGCTGCGCGCGCTTGACGTGCGTGGTCTGGCTCCCGCTGCGCGTCAGTTGGCCATCATTGCCAAAGGCGACGAAGTACTCGACTGGCGCGAGATGCTGGCTCGCTACGCGCAAGCCCAAGTGACGCTGCTTGAAGGCGGCGACCATGCACTGAGCGACTTTGCCCAGCATCTGCCCGCTGTCGCACGGTTTCTGCGGTTGGCGTGACTGGCTTTTGTGCCTGAGACGCGCCCTGTACGGACGCTCCAGAGGTGTCAGGGCCTAGCCGTGCAGGCCACGCCGGGGCGCGAAGCTTGTTTCAACCAGGCAATCAAATCCGCACGCTCGCCATCGTCCTTCACGCCGGCATAGCCCATGGCGGTTCCAGGCACGGTTTTCATCGGATCTTTGAGGAAGACGTTGAGCGACTTCTCGTCCCAGACAAAGCCGCTCGCGCGCAGGGCCTTGGAATAGTCCTCGTAGCCGGGCGCCGTCCCCGCGCGGCGCCCAAACAGTCCGCAATGCTGTGGACCCGTGCGGTTGCCCTCGATAGCGTGGCAGGCCGCGCAGCGCGCATAGACCTGCTGGCCGCGCGCCAGTGCTGCGGCATCCGGCGCTGCGCTGGCGGTGGCCGCAAGCAGGCCGCTCACCAGCCCCAGCGCGACGGAAAGCGCGCGCGGTCTCATGACATGAAGGCCGAAGGCACGGGGTTTTCGCCCAGCACCTGGCGCAGCACGGCCCAGTGCATGGCCTCATCGCCCAAAATGCTGGCCGCCACTTGCGCCAGGTTGTGGTCGGCAAACAAGGGCACGGCGCCCAGATAGGCCGAGATGGCGCCTCGCTCCAGACCGGCAGCAAAGCGCAGTACGTCGGCTTCCGCCTTGAGCTTTTCTACCGGAAACTGGTATTTGGCCTTGGCGACCACGGCCTTTCCACCCATCTTTTCCACCGTAGCGGCGATCGCGGCCGCGTGCTCCTTGTGGTGGCCCTGAAACTGCACAGCTACCGGCAACACGCCTTTGCTGAGCAAACCGCTCTCAGCCCCAAGCTGGTAGGCGGCGATGGCTTCGAACTCGGCACCCAGGGCACTGTTGAGGATGCGCACGTCCGACTCAAGATCCTTGGCGCTGACTTTGGCACCTGCCGCCAGCGCATCGCGCCCACCCAGCAAGGCCACGGCGCTCGCCGACAGCACGGCGGCGCCAGAGACCGACATGGCACGGCGGCGAGAGAGGAACAAGGCTTGGGACGGAACGTAAATGGACGTGTTTTTCATGGTGTTCTCCTTGGGTTAAAAAAGAGGGCGGCGATCAAGGCCGCTGAATGAGGTCACGCTGCTGCAGTTCGGCCAGAACATGGCGCACAACCTGGTCGCAGCGCTCGCCGGCAAAGGCAAAAACGCCCTCGGCATGCGCCTCTATTTGCGCGCTGAGCGCGTCGCGCAGCAGGGAGCGGGCGCGCAGGTAGCGGGTTTTGACGACGGCATCACTCAACTGCAGGCAGTACGCCGCTTCGTCCACGCTCATTTCTTGCACGGCGCGCAGCATGAAAACACTGCGGTAGATGGGCGGCAGGCCCTCGATGGCGGACTGCAACAAGGCGCGCAACTCGGTCCGTGCGGCCGCAGATTCGGGCGACGCGCTATGGGGGGCGCTGAAAGACATCATGTGCTCCGGGGAAGGTTCGTGGTCCACGTCCTGGGCGCAATCGGTAGGCACCGATCGGCCGCGCCGGCGCAGCACATCGAGCGCCAGGTTGATGGCGATGCGCGCCAGCCAGGTGCCCAGCGACGCACCGCCCTGAAAATCCTGCAGCCGCGTGAAAGCGCGCAGATAGGTTTCCTGCACCACGTCCTGAGCCTCGGCGTCGTCAGCGACCACGCCGCGCGCTGCGCGGAACAGCAGGCGGTTGTGGCGCCGCATGATGGCTTCGAACGCGCTTGGCTCGCCCTGCAGTGCGCTGGCCACCAGTTGCTCGTCCGAACCTGCTGGAAACCGCGTGGCTGGGGTACTGGGCAGAGACAAGGCATGCATGGTGAGACTCACAGTTTTTGAAGGGCTTGTAATCATTGGACGCTGGCATTGCGCAAAAGGTGACAGGCGCCGGCATACCCGCAATTGCCACGTGCACAAACCTGGTTCCCACACCCAGCCAAAATGGCCTCTCGTTCAACCGAGTCAGCCCATGAAAATTGCCTTGCTCTCTGACCTGCACCTGTCCGTCCAACCCCTGGACCTGCCGCAGACCAATGCCGATGTCGTCGTCCTGGCCGGTGATCTGCAACGCCCCGCACAAGGCATGGCCTGGGCGCGGCAGTTCAGCCAGCCCACGCTCTACGTCGCTGGCAACCATGAGTTCTATGGCTCCGACCTGGTGAGCACCATGGCGAGCCTGCGCACCGAGGCGCAGGGCAGCCAGGTGCGCGTGCTGGAGCGGGACGAATGGCGCCACGGCGGCGTGCGCTTTCTGGCCTGCACGCTGTGGTCGGATTACCGGCTGTTCGACTCGCCCGAGCAACGAGACGAGGGCCTGCAAAAAGCGCAGGAGTTCGTGCGCGACTTCAGCCGCATCGGTCTCACCCCGGATTTCCCGGACCGATTTACGCCCGCCGTGTCGCAAATGCTGTTTGACCAGTCTGTCGCCTGGCTGGAAGCACGCTTTGGCGAACCCTTCGATGGCCCCACGGTCGTGGTCACGCACTTTGCGCCCTCACCGGGCAGCATTGCGCCGCAGTTTGTCGGCTCGCCGCTGAACGCCTGCTTTGTCTCCAACCTGGAAGCGCAGATCCTGCGCTGGCAGCCCTGCCTTTGGCTGCACGGCCACGTGCACCACAGTTGCGATTACCTTGTGGGCGCCACGCGCGTCGTGGCCAACCCACGCGGCTATGCGCCCAAAGGCGAGGTGGAAAACACGCAATTCGCACCCAACCTGCTGATCGAGTTCTAAAAACGCCGGAGCCAGGGCGACCATGGCGTCCCGTGCGGCCATGGGACAATTCGGCCAATGCACGCACTTTTTGAAGATTCCGGCAAGTTTTTCGCCGGCCGCATCCTGTCAGAAGCCGAATCCTCGGCCCAGGTCGAGCTCGACTCAGGCAAGCGGGTCAAGGTCAAGGCCGCCAACCTGCTGCTCAAGTTCGAGAAACCCGCGCCGGCTGAACTGCTCGCGCAGGGCCAGGCGCTGGCGGAGTCCATCGATCTGCCGCTGGCCTGGGAATTCGCCCCCGAAGGCGAATTTGGGTTTGGTGACTTGGCACGCGACTATTTTTCCGAGCACGCCACGCTGACCGAGCAGGCCGCCGCGCTGTTTCGCCTGTACGAGGCGCCGCACTACTTTCGCCGCGCCGGCAAGGGGCGCTTCAAGAAGGCGCCCGCCGAGATCCTGCAGCAGGCGCTGGCCGCCATCGAGAAGAAAAAAGCGGTGCTGGCGCAGATTGCCGAGTGGGCCGAGCAACTCGGGCAAGGCGTTTGCCCCGCGCCGATCCGCGAACAGCTCTACAAGATTTTGTTTCGCCCCGACAAGAACGCAGCGGAATACAAGGCCGTGGTCGAGGCCAGCCGCGCCACGCACACCGCGCCGCTCGACCTGCTGCAAAAGGCCGGCGCCATTGATTCAAGCTACCAGTTTCACTGGAAGCGCTTTTTGTTCGACAACTTCCCCAAGGGCACCGCCTTCCCGCCACTCGATGCGCCGCAGCCGCCCGCCGATCTGCCGCTGGCCGAGGTGCAGGCCTTCTCCATCGACGATTCGCAGACCACCGAAATCGACGATGCGCTCTCTGTCACCGGGCTCGGGACCGGCACGGTCACGCTGGGCATCCACATCGCGGCACCCGGTTTGGCGATTGCCCCCGGCAGCGCGCTCGATCTGATCGGCCGCCAGCGCCTGTCCACCGTCTACATGCCCGGCTACAAGATCACCATGCTGCCGGGCAGCGTGGTGCAGATCTATACCTTGGACGAAGGCCGCGACAACCCGGCCGTGTCGCTGTACTGCACCATCGACGAAGCCACGCTGGAGATCACCGCCACCGAAACGCGCCTGGACCGCGTGCCCGTGATCGCCAACCTGCGCCACGACCAGTTGGACCACATCGTCACCGAGGACTGGTTGGGCGACCACCAAATTGAGATAGAAAACACCCCCCAGCGCTTATCTGATCTGCGCCCCCAGCTATCATTTTTGCACCGCTTGGCGCAAAAACTCAAAGCCGGGCGCGAAGTGGTGCGCGGCAAGCCCGAAAACTTCAACCGGCCGGACTACAACTTCAAGTTGGTCGGTGGCGACGGCGGCGAGCCCGACGGCAGCGAAACGGTGCACATCAGCACCCGCCAGCGCGGCGCGCCGCTGGACCTCATCGTGGCCGAAGCCGCCATCGTGGCCAACAGCACCTGGGGCGGCTGGCTCGCGAGCCTGGGGGTCCCCGGCATCTACCGCAGCCAGGCCAGCATGGCGCCTGGCGTGAAGGTGCGCATGGGCACCAAGGCGCTGCCGCACGCGGGCATGGGCGTGAAAAGCTATACCTGGGCCACGAGCCCGCTGCGCCGCTATGTCGACCTGGTGAACCAGTGGCAGATCATTGCCTGCGCGCGCCACGGCGCCACAGCAGCATTGGCCGCGCCGTTCAAGCCCAAGGACGCCGAGCTGTTCTCCATCATCAGCAGCTTTGACGCCACCTACAGCGCCTACAACGGCTACCAGGCGGGCATGGAGCGCTTCTGGACGCTCAAGTACCTGGAGCAAAACGGCATCACCGAGTTGGAGGCGACGGTCTTCAAGGAAGGCCCCGGTGGCAGCTTTCTGGTGCGCGCCGACGCCCTGCCGCTCGTCTTCCCGGTGCTGGGCGCGCAGAACCTGCCGCGTGGTGCGCGCTTGCGTGTCAAGCTGGGCGAGGTGGACGAGATCACGCTGGACCTGCATGGCACGGTGCTGGAACGCCTGGACGACCCGCTGGACCCCAGCGACGATGGCCCTGTGGACGACGAAGGCAGCGACGACAGCGACGACGCCGTGGCCGGCCCGATCGCCATTGCGGTGGATATGAACGAACCCGAAGCGGCTCCGGCCGACGCTGCTGCACCGTGAAACTGCCCGCCTCGCTCCGCACCCTCAGCACGCTGCAGATCACGCTGGCGTTTTCGGTGCTGCTGCATGCAGTGCTGCTGTCGGTGCGCTTCGTCGCGCCGGAGCAGTTCGACCGGGTGTTCCAGGACACGCCGCTGGAGGTGATTCTGGTCAATGCGCGCACCAACGAGCCGCCGCCCGAGAAGGCCCAGGCCATTGCCCAGCACGCCCTGGCCGGCGGCGGTGAGGCCGCCAAGGGCCGAGCCACCAGCCCTCTGCCCTATTCGGCCCTGACCCGCGTCGGCAACGATTTTGAAGACGCGCAGAAAAAGGCCGACGCCCTGCTGGAGCAGCAAACCCAGTTGCTCGCCCAGCTGCGCCGCCAGGTGGCAGCCCTGCCGCCGCCCGACCCGCGCAAACCCAGCGAAAGCACCGGTGAGCGGGCCCAGGAAGAGCGCCGGCGCCAGCTCGTCAAAATCCTGGCCGAAATCGAGCGGCGCATCAACGAAGAAAACGCACGGCCGAAAAAGCGCTACATCAGCCCGTCCACGCGCGAAGCCGCCTACGCCGTGTATTACGACGCCCTGCGCCGCAAGGTGGAAGACAAGGGCACTGAGAATTTCCCCGAGAAAGCCGGCAACAAGATCTATGGCGAACTGACCATGATCGTCACCGTCAACCACGACGGCCGCGTGCTGGAGACCGAAGTCGTGCAGGGCTCGGGCAACCCGCTGCTGGACCACCGCGCCCAGGCCATTGCCCGCGCCGCCGGACCCTTTGGCCCCTTTACCGCCGAAATGCGCGCCAAAGCCGACCAGATTGCCGTGGTCTCGCGCTTCAAGTTCACCCGCGACCAGACACTCGAAACGTCGGTGCGCTAGCCCTCCCCAGCGTCCCGCGAGCATGGAGGACATGACAGCTGCGCCACCCGGTAGAAACACGATGACTTCATCCGCTCCTTCCGTCGATTTGTATTGCGTCCTGGGCAACCCGATTGCGCACAGCCGCTCGCCCTGGATTCACGCCCGGTTTGCCGAACTGACCGGCGAGCGCCTGCACTACGAAGCGCGCCTGGTGCCGCTGGGCGGTTTTGCCGGCGCCGTCGCGCAACTTGCCGCCGGGGGCGCGCGCGGCTGCAACGTCACCGTGCCCTTCAAGCTCGAAGCCGTAGCCGCCGCCACCCGGTGCAGCGAACGCGTACAACTGGCGGACGCAGCCAACACGCTGAGCTTTGCGAACGGCGCCATCCTGGCCGACAACACAGACGGCCTGGGCCTGGTGGCGGACATCGCGCGCAACGCGGGCTTTGACCTTGCCGGGCGTGACGTGCTGCTGATCGGTGCCGGCGGCGCCGCCGCCGGGGCGCTGGCCCCGCTGCTGGCAGCCGGCCCGCGCCGCGTGGTGGTGGCCAACCGCACGCTGGCCCGCGCAGAGGCGCTGGTGCGCGCCCACACACCGCTGGCTATGCTACATAAAACAGAGCTGCTAGCGCAATCCACACAAGCGCTAGAGCATGATTTTGATCTAATTGTCAACGCCACGGTCAGCAGCCTGGCCGGCGATGCCGTGCCGGTGCCCGCGCAGGTGCTGCGCCGCGGCAGCCTGGCCTACGACATGATGTACGGCCCGGCGGCCCAGGGCTTTCTCGACTGGGCGACGGCCGGCGGGGCCCAGGCGCGCGACGGCCTGGGCATGCTGGTGGAGCAGGCGGCGGAAGCCTTCGCCCTATGGCGCGGCGTGCGCCCGCCGAGCGCGCAGGTGCTGCAGGAGATGCGCGCTGCCGTCAGCGCCGCAGCACCCGCCATTCCAACGACCGGCGCAGGGAATCCATGAAAGCCCTGTTGCGCTGGGTGGCGCTGGTCCTCATGGCGTTGGTCGCCCTGCAGCTCTTCTTCGTGCTGCGCATTGCGGCCATGGTGGTGATCGACCCGCAGTCGACCAGCTTTCAGCGCAGCGAAATCTGGACGCAAATACTGTCAATGGGGCGCGGCGGCGAACTGCACTGGCGCCAGCAGTGGCTGCCCTACCAGCAGATTGCCGAATCGCTCAAGCGCGCAGTGATTGCCTCGGAGGACGACGGCTTCGTCAACCACGATGGCGTGGACTGGAACGCCATTGAAAAGGCCTGGGATCGCAACAACCGCGCCGAGGAGCTGGCCGCCAAGGCCAGCGCCCGCGCGCCCGACCGCCCGGTGCGAGCGGCCAAGATCCGTGGCGGCTCCACCATCACGCAGCAGTTGGCCAAGAACCTGCTGCTCTCGGGCGAGCGCACGATGCTGCGCAAGGGCCAGGAGTTCGTCCTGACCCTGCTGCTGGAAAGGATGCTGTCCAAACAGCGCATTCTGGAGATTTACCTCAACAGCGTGGAATGGGGCGACGGCGTCTTTGGCGCCGAAGCGGCGGCGCAGCGCTACTACAAGAAAAGCGCCAGCCGCCTGAGCAACCAGGAAGCCGCGCGCCTGGCCGTCATGCTGCCAGCGCCCAAACGCTTTGAGAAAAATCCCGGCTCGGCCTACATTGCCGGGCGCACGCGCACCATCATGGGACGCATGTCCAGCGCGGAGCTGCCTTAGGGTTACGTCAATTGCTGGCGCTGCCGGCCCAGGCCTTCGACTTCCAGCTCCACCACGTCGCCCGCCTGCAGGTACGGGAAGCGCCCCGACATCGCCACACCCTCCGGCGTGCCCGTGAGAATCACGTCGCCGGGCTCCAGCACCAGGTACTGGGAGAGGTCGTGCACGATCTGGTCCACGCTGAAAATCATGTCTCGGGTGGATGAATCCTGGCGTGCCTCACCATTCACCCAAGAGCGGATGCGCAGATTCTCGGGCGAGACTTCATCGGGCGTGACCAGCATCGGGCCGAGCGGACAGAAGCCGGGCAACGATTTCCCCTTGCCCCACTGCGAGCCACTGCGCTCCAGCTGAAACCTGCGCTCGGACAGGTCGTTGGCGACGCAGTAGCCGGCAATGTGCGCCCGTGCTGCCGCCACCGAGGGCAGGTAGCTGGCACGCTGGCCGATGACCACTGCCAGCTCCACCTCCCAGTCCATGCGCGCCGCGCCGGGTGGCACGGCCACCGCGTCGTTCGGGCCGACCAGGGTATTGGGATGCTTGAAGAACAACACCGGCTGCTGCGGCGCCGGCATGCCGGACTCGGCCGCGTGCGCCGCGTAGTTGAGCCCGATACACAGCAGCGCCTGCGGCCGCGCCACTGGCGCGCCCACGCGCAGGGCCTGGGCGTCGTGCACCAGCGCAAGCTCGCCGCGCTGCAGCGCCCGTGCAACACGCTCGGCACCCTGGGCACTCCAGAACGCGCCGTCGATATCCGCCGTCACGGCACGCAGGTCGAAATACTGCCCCTGCCACAGGGCCACGGGGATTTCCTGGCCCATGGGGCCAAGTCGCAAAAATTGCATGGTCTCTTTCTTCTGCCATCAGGAAAAATAGGAAGCACCCAAAAGGCCAAGGGGCCAAGGGGCCAAGGGCGCGGGCCCGCGCTCAACCGGCGATCTGCGGTTCCACCAGCAGTGCCAGCTGCACCAGCGATTCCTGCCAGCCCAGCAGGCACTGGTCCACCGGGATCACGGCCGGCAGCCCCTCTTGCAGCACATTGAGCTCGGTGCCGCAGCCCACGGCGCGCAATTGCACGGTGGTCTGCATGTCGCCAGGCAGGTTGGGATCGTCGAACCGGTCGGTGTAGCGAATGCATTCGCCGGGCACCAGCTCCAGGTAGGTGCCGCCAAAGCTGTGCTTCTCGCCACTGCCGAAGTTAGGGCCTGCTAACACTATGCAAGGGGTCGCGAAGGTCATCAGAGCCTGCCCATCAAGGCGCGCGACGCAGTGCGTGCGTCCGCACGATCAAGGAGCGCAACGCCGAGGGACGGGCTCTGGTGACCTTCCCTTCGGGTTGCCTCGCAAAGGGGCCGTCTGCAGCGTTGCCCGCGCTTGCAAGGCACCAGCCTTGCTGCGCACGTGCGCCTTGCATACAGCCCCTTTGCGGGGCAACGCGATCCCCTTGCATAGTGTTAACAGGCCCTAATGCCATGCGGTAGTGGCCACCCACGCGGGCGTCCATGTGCTCGACCGTGCAAGTGAAGCCATGCGGCGGGAGCCATTTGGCCATGGCGGCCGGGTCGAGAAACGCGCGGTAAACGCGCTCGGGGCTGGCGCGCAGCACGCGCTGCAGGCGGACGGTGCCGGTCTCCATGTCAGGCTCCTCAAGAATCGGATGGCTTCATTTTGCAGGGACGCAGGCCGCGCTGCAATCGCACCCGTATCATGGCTGGGGCGCACCCACCGCGTTTCCCAGACACCCAAATATTTGGTCAAATCGGCCTGTAGCGCTTATCCCATAAGCACAAATAGCTCACTATTCAATAGCACATGCGCATACTCGGCATCGACCCTGGCCTGCAGACCACGGGCTTTGGCGTCGTCGACGTGGACGGCCACAAGCTCGCCTACGTGGCCAGCGGAACCATTCGGACCACGCAGCTCGCGCTGGGCGATCTGCCGGGGCGCCTGAAGGTGCTGTTCGACGGCATCAGCGAGGTGGTGGCGCGCTACCAGCCCGACGTGGCGACCGTGGAGATCGTGTTCGTCAACGTCAACCCGCAGTCCACGCTGCTGCTGGGCCAGGCGCGCGGGGCGGCCATCACGGCGCTGGTGGCACGCGACCTTCCGGTGGCCGAATACACCGCCCTGCAGATGAAAAAGGCGGTCGTCGGCCACGGGCGCGCAGCCAAAAGCCAGGTGCAGGAGATGGTGCGCCGCCTGCTCAACCTGCCCGGCCTGCCCGGAACCGATGCGGCGGATGCTCTTGGTATGGCCATCACCCATGCCCATGCCGGGGCCGCCATGGCGCGGCTGGGCGAAGCGGCCACGCTCAATCGGCGCCAGCACGCGATGTACAAGGGCGGGCGCAGCTACTGAACTTATTCCATTTCCATATCAATCCGACATGTTGTTGCTTCGCCTTGCCGTGCCAGTGCACTGTCTGCGGCTTCGCGCCTAATGTCGCATCGATCTGAAAATGGAATTAAACCGTCGGGGCTTCTTGCGCGGCGGGCGCAGAGGCCAGCGGCCCACCGCCGCCACCCGCCTGCTTGGATAGGTACATGCTTCGATCAGCATGGTCGAGCAAGGCCGCAGCGTCATCACCATCTTCGGGGTAAAGCGCCGTTCCAATGCTGGGATGCATGTGCAGCACGTTGCCCTCCAGGTCGAACGGATGGGCAAAGGCAGCCAATAGCTTGTTCACCACCGTCTGGGCGTGTTCCTTGTTGCGCCCGCTCTCGAGCAGCATCACAAATTCATCGCCACCCAGGCGTGCCACGGTGTCGGACGCACGCACACAGCCCTGCAGGCGCCCCGCTACCCGTTGCAGCAAAAGATCGCCCATGGCATGACCCAGCGTGTCGTTGACGCGCTTGAAATCGTCCAGATCCACAAACAGCAAGGACACCAGCGTGCCATCGCGGCGCGCTCGCTGCAGGGCAATCTGCAAACGGTCCATCAGCACCATGCGATTGGGCAAGCGGGTGAGCGCGTCGAACTGCGCCATCTGCTGCAGGCGCTCGTGCATTTGCTTGCGCTCAATGGCGGTAGCCACCTGGGTCGAGACAAACTGCAGCAGATCTTGATCCGTGGGCGTGTAGGCGACCTCTTCGCCGTAGCTTTGCAGCACCAGCGCGCCGACCACACCGCCCTCCGACCGCAGCGGTACGCCCAGCCAGTACCGTGCCTGGGGCGCCGCATCTGCCGACGACGCGTGCACGGAAAACCCATGGCGAGCGTCGGGCGTAATCAGCAAGGTGCTGCCGTTGCGAACCACCTCGGCGCAGCGCGCGTCGCCGCACACTGGCGCGCTGGGCGGCACCCCACGCTCGTTGACGTGGTAGGCATACCGCAGTTCGGCCGTGGCGGCATCGCGCAGCACCACCGAGAAGTTGGTTGCCACCATCAAACGCCCAATGATCTCGTGGATGCGCTCAAAGAGCGACTCCAGGCTTTGTGCGGCATGCGCCGCTTCCGAGATGGCATAGAGCGCTGCCTGCAGGCTCTCGTGCCGCTTGCGCTCGGTGATGTCGTGCGCCACCGCCAGCCGCACCTGCCGGTCGGGCAGCCAGCGTGCGGTCCAGAGAATGTGGGCAATGCGACCGTCCTTGCGCACATAGCGATTCTCAAACTGCAGCTGCAAATCGCCCGCCATGATGCCGGTGACCTGGCCCTGCGTGGCAGGCAAGTCGTCGGGATGCAGCATATCCAGCATGCGCCGGCCCACGACTTCCTGCGGCGTGTAGCCAAATATGCGTTCGAATGCGGCGCTGACAAAAACAATCCGGCTGTCTGCCTGCACGATGCACACGGCATCGAGCAGCAGGTCGATGACCTTCTGGGAAGAAATGGTATGCATGAAGCCATCAATGTTGTTCATGAAGCAGTCGTGCAAGGCAGAGGTAGCTGGGCATTGTTGGCCATTGTGCCGATCTGCGCTGCCCGCCCAATTTTTCCCTTTGCGTCTACCAGGCGGGCCACACCTGCCGCAGCGTGATGGGAGCGTCGGCCGGCAAATGGGTTCAACACATCCGTTCGGACGTGATGACATGAACGCCTGGCACCGGATGGATCGCGGCAGCGAGCAGAGCTTCGGCAATCTTTGGCGCCGGGTTCAACCGCCATCGGCGCGGCAAGAAGGGGCCAAGCCATGCCAACGCAGAAACGCTCGCTCGTTCGCCCGCACGGACTTCCTGGCGGTCTCCACCGATCAGTCCTGGTCGCACGTACGTGAGGGATGAGAATCCCAGTTTCTCCAGATCGCGCTCCAGCTCTCCCTTCACCCGGTTGTAGAAAAAGCGCGACGACGCGTCCGCCCCCAGCGCCGAATTCAACACGTAGGTGAGCGTGCCGTGCTGCTTCGCCAATTGGCCGGACGACAGTGGGTAGTCGTGGTCCACACGCCGGAAGGCCTCTTTGGAGCCGGCCTTGGACATGGTGGTACCCAGGGTGCAAATGAGCGCATCTGCCTGCCACCAAGTGGCATCTTTCGGCAAATGGTCAAAGTCTACGACCGGGGACAGCAATTTGGGATGCTTGGGCAGTTCCCGACGCGAGGGAGCCACCACACTGTCGATTCGATCGTCGGCCAGTGCGAGGCGCAAGACATGGCTACCTACCAGCCCCGTTGCTCCGACAAGAAGAAGTTTCACGCAGCAAGTTCCTCATCTGTAGATTCTTTCCCCCGAGATTGTGCTTTGGATTGCGTCGACCTTCGAAGTGCTTCCCTCTCCAACTTCAGGTGCCCCAGACCGTTCGACGGCAAACCCAGCCGGCTGAGTGCCATAGGGCAGCGCGTTCGCGCAGTCATTGGAACGGCGTCAGGCCCGATGGCGGAGCTGGTCGTTCGTTCCACAGCTCGATGGTCCTCCGATCCGGGTGGTGGGCGGCAATGCCCAGCGCACTCACAGAGGCCGTGTGCAGCGCAAAGTGCTGGCCCTCGCTGACGGCCAGCCCGATCCAGCGCACGGCAAGCGCAGCGCCGAACTGGCCATGCGAGAACAGCGCCACCGTGCCTTGCACCGTGCAAAGGCGAGAGATGAGCCTGTCGGCCCGCGCGCTGACATCCAGGGGCGATTCGCCACCGGGGCACCCATCTCGCCAGATGTTCCATTGCGGGTTCTCCTGGCGGATGTCTGCAGAGGTCCGGCCTTCGTAGCGACCGTAGTCCCATTCAGACAAGTCGGGTTCGATCTCGCTGACTGCCCCGAAGCCGGCGAGCGCGCAAGTCTGGCGCGCTCGCAGGCGTGGGCTGACCAGGACGCGCGTGAAAGCCAGGGCCCGCAGGCGTGGCGCCAGGGCCCGCGATTCATCTTCGCCATGGGCAGTCAGCCCCAGGTCGGTCAACCCGGTGTGCTGGCCGCTGAGCGTCCAGGCGGTTTCACCGTGGCGGACCAGACAGATGTTCATGCCGGAAGTCCTTCGGTCTCCATGGCAGGGCGCCAGGCGCCCCGCACTGCTGCGCCATTGCAGCGTGCCCGGTGCAGCAGCGCGTTCTGCGCAGCGACACGGTTGGAATCGCTGCCGGCCCACAGGCCGAGCGCCGGTTGCTGCAGCGCTCGCCCGAACGAGAAGGTAAGGGGCCAGGGCAAGCTGGTTTGCTGGTGCATGGCATTCAAGCGTGCCGTTGCCAGTGCGGCCGGTTGGCCACCGGACAGGAATGCGATGCCCGCAACGGCGGCCGGCACGGCGCGCCGCAGGCAGCTCAGCGTAGCATCGGCAACTGCGTCCAATGAGGCCGGCGCGCCACAGGACAGGCCGGGCAGCACCATGTTCGGCTTGAGGACCATTCCCTCCAACGCTACCCCTTGGCGGTGGAGCTGCTCGAAGACCTGGTGCAGCACCTCGGCCGTGACCTCGCTGCACCGCGCCAGCGTGTGCCCGCCGTCCATCAGCACCTCGGGCTCGACGATGGGCACGAGTTGTGCTTCCTGGCAGAGAGCAGCGTAGCGCGCCAGAGCGTGTGCGTTGACCAGCATGCAGGCCCGACTGGGCAAACCGTCTCCAATGGTCAGCACCGCGCGCCACTTGGCGAACTGTGCGCCCAGCGATGCATAGCGCGCGAGGCGCTCGCGCAGTCCGTCCAGGCCTTCGGTCACCTGCTCTGCTGCATGGCCTGCCAAGGTTTTCGCGCCGGCGTCCACCTTGATGCCGACCACGATACCGGCGGCGCGCAAAACATCGACGAACGGCACACCGTCGCCGGTGTTCTGCTGCAAGGTCGCATCGAACAGGATGGCACCACTGATGGCTTCGGACAGGCCGGGCGCTGTGACCAGCAACTCGCGATAGCGGCGACGGGATTCCTCCGTCTGCGCTATGCCAACTTCGGCCAGGCGCCGGTTGCAGGTGCCTACGCTCTCGTCCATCGCGAGCAGGCCCTTGCCTGGTGCCATCAGGGCCTGCGCCGTCGCGATCAACGGTGCCTGTGAAAACGTCATGATTCGCCTCCCTTCCAGCGCCAGTTGCGCACTTCCGGCAGATCCTGGCCATGCTCGCGGATGTACCGGTGGTGTTCCACGAGCTTGGCCGCCAGTCGGGCCTTCAAGGCGGCGCCCGCAGCGCCAGTTTGCGGCAAGCGATCGACGGTGTCCATGACGAGGTGAAAGCGGTCCAGATCGTTCAACACCGTCATGTCGAAGGGCGTGGTGATCGTGCCTTCTTCCTTGTAGCCACGCACGTGGAGGTTGTGGTGGTTGGTGCGCCGGTAAGCCAGGCGATGGATCAGCCAGGGGTAGCCGTGAAACGCGAAGATGACAGGCTTGCCCTGCGTGAACAGCGCGTCGAAGCCCGCATCCGAGAGGCCGTGCGGATGTTCGCTCTGCGGCTGCAGCTTCATCAGGTCGACGACATTGACGACCCGGATGCGCAGGTCCGGAAGTTCTGTGCGCAGGATCTGCACGGCGGCGAGTGTTTCGAGCGTCGGCACATCGCCGCAGCAGGCCATGACCACGTCCGGATCGCCCTTGGACGCGCCTTCGGTCAACTCGTTGCCGGCCCAGTGCCAAATGCCGATACCGGCGGCGCAATGCGCCGCGGCCGCGTCCATCGCCAGCCACTGCGGCGCCGGGTGCTTGCCGGCGACCACCACGTTCACGTATTGCCGGCTGCGCAGGCAATGGTCCATCACCGACAGCAGGCAGTTGGCGTCGGGCGGCAGGTAGACGCGCACGACTTCGGCCTTCTTGTTGACCACGTGGTCGATGAAGCCCGGGTCCTGGTGCGTGAAACCGTTGTGGTCCTGGCGCCAGACATGCGAGGCCAGCAGGTAGTTCAGCGACGCGATCTTGTGCCGCCAAGGCAGTTGTGCGCTGACCTTCAGCCACTTGGCGTGCTGGTTGAACATCGAGTCAACGATGTGGATGAAGGCCTCGTAGCAATTGAACAGGCCGTGCCGCCCGGTGAGCAGATAGCCTTCGAGCCAACCCTCGCACTGGTGCTCGCTCAGCATCTCCATCACCCGCCCCTGGGGCGCCAGCCACTGGTCGCCGGCAACGGTCGCGGCGTCCCATTGGCGGTTGGTGGCTTCGAACACGGCGGCGAGGCCATTGGAGACGGTCTCGTCGGGCCCGAAGATGCGGAAATTGCGCTCGGCGTCGTTCAGCTTGGCGACGTCGCGCAGGAATGGGCCGAGCATGCGTGTATCGCCGATGCCCGGAACGCCAGGCATAGGCACCTCGGCTGCGTATGCGCGGTAGTCGGGGAGGTGCAGGTCGCGCAGCAGCAGGCCGCCGTTGGCGTGCGGATTGGCGCCCATGCGCCGCTGCCCGCTGGGCGCCAGTGCGGCCAGCTCGGGCTGCAGGCGTCCCTGCTGGTCGAAGAGTTCTTGTGGGCGGTAGCTATTGAGCCAGTCCTCCAGAAGCTGCAAATGCCCGGGGTGATCGGCCGGGTGCAGCGGCACCTGGTGGGAACGGAAGTTGCCTTCCACCGGCTGACCGTCAACCTCCTTGGGCCCGGTCCAGCCCTTCGGGGAATTGAGCACGATCATCGGCCAGCGCGGGCGCTCAAGCTTTTCCTGCTGGCCATGCCCGCGTGCCTGGCACTGGATACGCCGGATGTCGGCCACAGCCTGATCCAGCGCCGCTGCCATCAGCGCGTGCATCGCCGCAGGCTCATGCCCTTCCACAAATATCGGCGTCCAGCCGCAGCCGCGCAGAAACTGCTCCAGCTCCTCGTGCGTGATGCGCGCCAGTACCGCCGGGTTGGCGATCTTGTACCCGTTGAGATGCAGGATCGGCAGCACCGCGCCGTCACTCACCGGGTCTAGAAATTTGTTGGAATGCCATGCGGTGGCCAGCGGCCCGGTCTCGGCCTCGCCATCGCCGACCACACAGGCGACGATCAGGTCGGGGTTGTCGAACACGGCGCCGAAGGAATGGCTGAGCGAGTAACCCAGTTCACCGCCCTCGTGGATGGAACCCGGGCACTCGGGCGACGCGTGGCTGGGAATGCCGCCGGGAAACGAGAACTGTCTGAACAGCTTCTTCAGCCCGGCTTCGTCACGGCCGATCTCGGGGTAGACCTCGCTATAGCTGCCCTCAAGGTACGTGTTGCCGACCACGGCCGGACCGCCGTGACCAGGGCCAGACACATAGATCATGTCCAGATCGTTCGCTTTGATGACGCGATTCAGGTGCGCATAAATGAAGTTCTGTCCGGGTGTGGTGCCCCAGTGTCCGAGCAGCATGGGTTTCACGTCGGTCAAGGCCAGCGGGCGCTTCAGTAGCGGGTTGTCCCACAGGAAGATCTGGCCAACCGACAGGAAGTTGGCAGCGCGCCAATAGGCGTCGAGGTGCTGCAGGGAGGCGCGGTCTTGTCCGTCGGTCATGAGCCCATGCTACGCCTCGCAGGGTATCGGCGTCCGTTCGCCGCCGCACCTCAGGAAGCTTGAGGTTCTTGCGTGACACGGCGGCGCTGGAAAGAAACCGCGCTCAGCTTGCTGCCGGTCGCCACACGTCTGCCAACTGCCGGAATCGGCCAGAATCGGACCCAGCCCTTTTTCCTTTGCCAGAGCACCGCGCCACCGACACGTGAGCAGCTTGGTGATGACGTAAGCGGCTTGCCGATGGTCAATGCATCGGCCCACCGAGCCGCTTGCTCGCGCTTGATATCGCATAGTTCACCAGGCAATAAAGCATCGCTACCACGAGGTACACGGGCACCAGCGCGTGGTAGTTGGCGATGAGCACCTTGGCGTTCTGCATGAGTTCACCGTAGGTGACGACGTAGCCGAAAGTGGTGTCCTTGACCACGATGACCAGTTGCGCGACCAGTGCCGGGACAATGTAACGAAGGGCCTGGGGGAAGACGATGAGGAAGAACACCTGGGCTTCGGTCATCCCCACGCTTCGCGCAGCATCGGTCTGGCCACGGGGAACGGCAAGCACGCCCGCGCGGTATACCTCGGCCACCACTGCAGCGGTGCTAAGGCCGACGGGCAAGGTCAACATCCAGTAGGTGCTCAGCTTGATCCCGGCCTGCGGAAGCACCAGAAAACACACATAGATGAGCAGCAGCGTCGGCGTGCCACGCAGGAACTCGATGACCGCGACGCTCGGCCAGCGCACGAGCCGCAACGGCGCCAGGCGCCCGAGCAACAGCACCAGCCCGAGGGTCAGCGCGATGGCGGCCGCCATCGCCGCCGACGCCAACGTGCCGAGCAGGCCCTTGGCCAGGAAGGCCCAGGTTGTCGGCCAGGCAAAGAATTCCCAGAACCGGGCGTCGAGCTGCCCTGCGGTATGGAACCGGAGCGCGACACCCGCAGCCAGCAGGAGCAGCATGGCTGCTGCGATCCCGCTCACCGCCCGTGTGACGGCCTGGGCCTGGGGGCGCGGATTTCCAAACAGAATCTCTTCCAGAGGGCGGCTCATCGCAGTATCCGCACCTTCTTTTCCAGGGTGGCGCCAGCCCAGGCAATGAGCAAGCCCGTCGCCACGTACATCGCAGCGGCAACCGCGAACGCGGCAATGCCAGCGGCGGAGTCTGTGGCGATCTTGGACACGAGCGCGGTCAACTCCCGGCCGGGAAACGGCACCTGCGACGCCAGCGAGGTCGATAGCATTAATGCAATCAGCAGCGAGGTCAGCGGCTGCACCACCGCGCGCAGCGCCTGCGGCAATACCACCGCAGTGATCACGCGCATCGGCCGCAGCCCCAAGCTGAGTGCGGCCTCCATCTGGCCGCCGCCGACGGTGTTGATGCCCGCCCGCAGGTAGTCCGCCGTGAACGCGGAGCAGACCAGCGTCAAGGTCAGGACCACGCTGGGCTCATAGTCGATCAGGACCTTGAGATCGGGCAGCGCGAACACGATGAAGATCAAGAGCGCTACGCTCGGAATGTTGCGGAAGATCTCGACGTAGACGGTCAGCACGAAGCGCAGCGGCGGCAGCGGAAGGAGCCGAAGCACCGTCACCACAATGCCCAGCAAGAAGCCGGGCACGAACGACAGCGCTGTGAGCTTCCATGTCAGCAAAAGGGCCTGCCCGAAGGCAGGCCCATAGTCGGCCAGAAGCTTGAAAACCTCGCCCATCCGCTATTGAAACGGGTTATGGCAGGGCGGGCGGTGTCGGAACGGCTGTGCTGCCGGTGCGCTGTCCGATGGAGATCGACCAAAGCTTGGCCCAGGTGCCGTCGGCTTCCACCTTCTTGAGGAAACCATTGATGAAGGCCACGCCGTCCGAGCCCTTGGGCAGCCCGATGCCGTAGGGGTCCTGCGCACCAAAGGGCGCGCCTGCCAACTGCGCGTCGCCAGCCCCAAGGCTCAGGGCGTTGAGCAGCAGCGTGTAGTCGGTGACGTAGGCATCCACACGTCCCTGGCGCAATCCGTCAAGGGCTTCCTGGTGCGTCTGGAACTCTTGCACAACCGCCTTGGGCGCGAACTGCGCGAGGATCGCGGGCCCCGTGGAGCCCGCCTGCGTGGCAACCTTCTTGCCGCCCAGATCGTTGTACGACTGGATCGCCTTGTTGTTCGCCTTGACCAGCACCCCGGCCTGCGAGGTGTAGTAGGGGCCGGCGAACGAGATCTTCTCGGCGCGGGCGGGGGTGATGGAGTAGGTGGCGAGCACCATGTCCGCCTGGTCGTTGATGAGCACCTGTTCGCGCGTAGACGAGGTCACCTGCGTGAACTGGACTTTGGCCCCATCGCCCAGGATGTAGCGCGTGATGAGCTGGGCCAGACCGGCGTCGAAGCCGCGCATCTTGCCGTCCTTCTCGTTGAGCAGCGAGAACAGATTCGAGGTTTGTGTGCCGCCCAGGCGCAGCGCGCCGGCCTGCTTGATCTTGCTGGCCCAGGTGCTCGAAGCGATGGTCGCAGCGTCGGCGACGGGGCCCTGCGCGACCAGCGCGTCAAACGCCGCTGTATTGATGGGCTTGCCCTGTGCGAAAAGCGGCGCACCGGTCACGATCGCCAGTACCACCACGGTGGATTTCAGAATGGATTGGATCGACATGCATTCCTCTTGGATGGTGTGTGACATAAACCAATATATAGCAGTTATGGAATACGCGGAGGACTCGTCCGGTTCGTCCACCGTTGCCCACGCAATGCAACGATGGTGCCGATCATGGGCGCCAAAATGCCCCACAGTCATTCCACAGGGACGCTCTTGGGTAAGCGCACGGCGAACCCATGTTGACCGCTGCCAGCGGTCATGGCTGATGCTCAGATGGGGGCGGGCTGCCAGCGATGGGGCAGTAATTCCTGCACCCGGCTGGCCCTGTGCGTAGGCAACCGTGTGAGCACGTCCTTCAGATACGCATACGGGTCGTGCCCATTCATGCGCGCCGACTGCACCAGGCTCATCACCGCCGCCGCACGTTGGCCCGCGCGCAAGCTGCCAGCGAACAGCCAGTTATTTCTGCCAATGGCAATGGGCCGGATCTGGTTCTCGATCCAGTTGTTGTCCACGGGCAGTTGCCCGTCATCTGCGAAGCGCGCCAGCGCCACCAAACGCCGCAGGCTGTAATCCAGGGTTTTGGCAGTTGCTGAGCTGTCCGGGAGCTTGTGCCGCTGCAATGTCATCCACTGGTGCAGCGCATCGAGCACGGGCTTGGTGTGCTGCTGGCGGATGGCTTTGCGTTGCTGGACGTTCAGATCCTTGACCTCCCGCTCGATCTCGTAGACCTTGGCGAACTGCTCCAGTGCGAACCCGGCGATCTGGCTCTTGTTGGCCGCGTGCAGGTCAAAGAATTTGCGCCGCGCGTGAGCGAGACAACCGACTTCCGTCATGCCTTGCGCAAACCCCGCCTTGTAGCCACTGAAGTCATCGCACACCAGGCTGCCCTGCCAATCGCCAAGGAAGCGCCTAGCGTGCTCGCCTGCCCTGGACTCGCAGAAGTCGTAAACCACCGCCAACATGCCTTCGAAGGCCCCAGGCGCGTAGGCCCACAGGTAGGCGCGGTGCGTTGTTCCCTTGCCAGGCTTGAGCATTTGCACCGGCGTCTCGTCAGCGTGCAGTACGCGGTGGGTGAGTATTTCGGCTTTGAGCGCATCGACCAGTGGCTGCAGCCGCACGCCGCAGGTGCCTACCCATTGCGCGAGGGTAGAGCGAGGGATAGCCAGACCGGCGCGTGCAAAGATGGTTTCCTGACGGTACAGCGGCAGATGGTCGGCGTACTTGGCCACCAGCACCTGGGCCAACAGACCCGTGGTGGGGATGCCTTTGTCGATCACATGCGCTTCGACCGGCGCCTGGGTGATGGTTTCGCACTTGGCGCAGGCCCACTTGCCACGGATGTGGCGCTCCACCGTGAACACGCCGGGCACATAGTCGAGCTTCTCGGCCACGTCTTCACCGATGCGTTTCATCTGGCAACCACAGTGGCAAGTGGTCGACTCGGGTTCGTGGCGAATCTCACGGCGCGGGAGGTTGGCCGGCAGTGGCTGGCGTTTGGGCTGTTGTTTGGCCTCGGGCGCAGCAGCCGGTGGCTGGAATTGTTCAATCTCCAGGGAGACAGCCGCTAGGTCGGCCTCGATCTCGTCTTCGAGCAGGCTGCGCTGCTCGGCGTTGAAGCGCTCGGACTGGGCGGCAAACTTCATGCGCTTCAAGAGCGCGTTCTCGTGCGTGAGCTTGGCGCACAGCGCCTGGCTGTGCTTGAGTTCGGTCTGGTGGCGGGCGATTTGCGCATCCTTGGCGCTCACGTGGCCCATGAGGCTGGCGAGCATCTCGCGCAGTTGTTCTGCGCTGAGATCGTTCAAGGATTGTTGCTGCACCAGCATGGCAAGCAGTGTGCCAAGCAAGCCCCTTTGCTGCCATGCGCAGATTCACGGATTGCGCGCTTAGCGGGAGGCCCGCACAGACTTCAAACCATGGTGATGATGCCCGCATCTCCCATGCGCTGCCAGGGCAGGCCAAGCACCAGGGCGTCGAGTTGGGAGTGCTCCAGGCTCCAATTGGCACCGCCGGCTGCGGGCCAGATGAACTTGCCTTGGTGCAAGCGCCGAGCCGCCAGCCAGATGCCGATGCCGTCGTGCACGAGGATCTTGATGCGGTTGGCGCGTTTGTTGGCGAATAGATAGGCATGGTGGGGGTGGGCGGCGCCGAAGACGGCGATCACCCGGGCCAAGGCCGTGTCGGTGCCGGCGCGCATGTCCAGTGGGGCGGTGGCCAGCCAGGCGGCGTCGATACGGATCACTTGAGCCACTCGCGCAGCCAAGCGGCACATGACGCGGCGTCTTCAAGCGGCCAGATCACAGTGACCGTGCCGGCACTGCGCCGGACCTCCACACGGATGTCGCATGATGGATTCGCTGGCTTGGACGCAGGAGCCGGTGCAGGTTGTTGCACAGCAGCGGGCTTCAGGGCCAGGGCCATGAACTCGTTGCGGGCCGCAGGCATCCGTTGCGCAATCTGCTCACGCAGCCATCGATGAACGATGTTGGCGTTGATGCCATGGGCCAGGGCTACGCCAGCAACGGAGGCTCCTCTGACCTGGCATTGCGCCACGACCTGACCCTTGAGTTCTAGGCTGTAGTAACGCCGCTTGGGACGTTGGGCGATCGCCTCGCTCGCCATGGTGTGCATGATCTCCATCGTGCACACGATGCATGTTCAACGAGATTGTCTCAAGATGGGATCACCGGCCGCTTACGCTCTTGGCGAGATTGCGCGGTTTGTAGCTGCGGCACGGCCAGAAACTGGCGCGCCTACAACGTCGGCGCTGAGCTGTTTTTGCCATTAAAGTCTGAGACAAGCTCCCCAGGGGGAGCGACGCGCGAACCAGAGAAATTCAGCGGTGCACGTCTTGGACATTTGCCGACTCCCGAGAGGAAACTGAGCCGGGAGCGCACTCATGTCTGGGACAACGCAGTTGAGACGACTGGCTCTCACATCTTGTCTTGTGGGTGCCGAGATCTTCAAGCTCTAGCTGTCGCATCCCGGACGATCATAAGGACGCTTGTTAAACAAATGCGGGTGCGATTGGTGCCATTCTTTCATGGCTTGCATCGGCGTCTTGCTCTTCAAGGCTGACTGCGGCAACTGGTGGTTGTACA
>JAGNYI010000106.1 GCA_017985015.1 Giesbergeria sp.
TGCGCGCCTTCGGGGGTGCGGCGCACAAGCTTTATTTCGTGCAGGACTACGAGCCGCATTTCTATCCCGTGGGCACCGAGCACGTGCTGGCAGAAAACACCTACCGCTTTGGTTTCTTCGCCATCACGGCCGGTGATTGGCTCGCAGGCAAGCTGGCAAGCGACTACGGTATGCGCACGCACGCGGTTGGCTTTGGTGTGGAAGGTGATCGTTACCGGCGCCTTGCACGCAGGGAGCCTGCCATTCGCCGGGTATTTTTCTACGCCAGGCCGCCGACCCCGAGGCGCGCATTCGAAATTGGCCTGCTCGTGCTCAATGCCGTCTGGGAGCGCATGCCGGACACCGAATTCGTCCTGGCGGGCTGGGAAACCTCGGGCTACCGGGTGCCTTTTCCGCACCTCGCCTGTGGCACGGTGGCGCTCGATGAACTTCCTGATCTTTACAGCCAGTGCGATGTGGCGCTGGTGCTCTCGCTTACCAATGCGTCGCTGCTGCCGCTTGAGCTCATGGCATGCGGCTGCGCGGTGGTGTCCAACCACGGCCCCAATGTGGAATGGTTGCTCCACGATGACGTTGCGGTGCTGGCCGATACCACGCCCGAAGATCTGACCGACGCAGTTTGTGGCCTGTTGCAAGACGATGCGCGGCGCACGGCACTGAGCGCCCGCGCAGAAGCCTTTGCCCGGGCACAGACCTGGGACGCAGTGGCCAAAGGCTTCGAAGCGGGCTTGCAGCGCGCGCGGGCACCGTCCGAAGGGAGCGGGCGCTGATGCGCTGCGTTGTCCTGGGCGGTGCCGGTTTTCTGGGCCGCCACATCGGGTGTGCCATGGCAGCGGCGGGGTACTGCGTGTGGTCTGTGGACGTTTCTCTCGCCACCCCTGTTGGCAGCACGCCCTGGCTCGCGGGGCAGGTCCAGGCCGATTGCTTCGATGTCGGTGCATGGTGGGACCGATGCGGCGGCGCGGATGTGGTGGTGCACCTGGCCTCGTCTACCGTTCCGGCCACTGCCAACGCCGACCCGGTGGCGGACGCCGAGGTGAATCTGCTGGGAACCCTGCGCCTGCTGCAGGGGTTGCGGGCCCGGAAGGTTCGCCCTCGGCTCCTCTTTGCATCGTCTGGCGGTGCGGTGTATGGCAAGCCCCAGAGCGTTCCGCTGGCCGAAGACCATCCGACCTTGCCCATAGGGGCCTATGGCGTGACCAAGCTGGCCATTGAGCACCACTTGCGCATTGAAGAGGCCTCGCAGGGTTTGCCCTGCCGCATTTTGCGTTTGAGCAATCCCTACGGCGAATGGCAGCGACCGCACGCCATTCAGGGCGTGATCGCAGTATTTGCCCACCGCGCCTTGCATGGCCTGCCGCTGGATGTCTGGGGCGATGGGTCCGTGGTGCGGGATTTCATCCACGCAGCGGATGTGGGTACGGCCTTTGTCGCCGCTGCAGAGCACGAAGGCAAGAATCGGGTGTTCAATATTGGCGACGGCCAAGGGCACAGCGTGAACGACATCATCGCGACGCTGGAGCGCCTTCTTGGCCGCGCCATCGAGCGCCGGGTGTTTGCGCCGCGTCCCTTTGACCCGCCGGTCAACGTGCTGGATATCCGGCGTGCGCAGACAGAGCTGCACTGGCAGCCCGCGGTGGCATTTGACGATGGCGTGGCCAGTGCCCTGCAATGGCTGCGGAGCGTGCCATGAAGCCTATAAAAGCGGGGGTGCCAGCGGCCACACATGGCCAAGCCACTGGCGCGCGCCAATTGTGGGTGCTATGGCGCTATTGGATGCGCCGCGAGTTCAAGACGCGCTATGCCGGCTCGGTGCTGGGCCTCGCCTGGGCCTTTGTTCAGCCGCTGGCGAGCCTGGCGATCTTTTACGTGCTGTTTGGCCTGGTGCTGGCGGTGCGGGTGCCAGGTCTGGATGTCAACAACGGCTATTTGCTGCACTTGCTGGCAGGTCTGGCGATCTGGCTGCCATTTACCGATGCCATCGGCCGTGGAGTAGGAAGCTTGGCTGCCTACGAGGATTTTTTGCGCAAACAGCCCATGCCCGCCGAGATACTGCCTGCGGTGTCCGTGGGCGGCAGCTTGCTGGTGCTGGGTATCGGCTACGGGCTGCTGCTGGTGCTGTCGATCGGGCAGGGCGTGGGGCCCTTCCTTTCGTGGGCCTGGCTCCCGCTGTTGGTGCTGGCCCAGGTCGTGCTGACGTTTGGCTTGACCCTGGTGCTCAGCATGGCGCATTTTCTGTGGCGCGATGTGGGCTCTACCGTGGGGTTTGCACTGCAACTCGGGTTTTATCTGACGCCCATCGTGTATCCGCTGGCCCAAGTACCCGAGCGGTTTCACATCTGGTTTCTGCTTAACCCTGTGGCGTGCCTGGTGCTGGCCGTGCAATCGGTGGTTCTTCATATGCCCGTGCCGCAGGGGACTGCCTGGGCGCTGGTGCTATGGGTCGTGCTGCTGGGCGGCGGCGGCTGGTGGTTCTTCCGCTCCATGAAGCCTGTGCTGGGCGAGGCGCTGTAGGCCATGAGCATTCGCTTTGAAGGCGTGGAGAAAATCTACCCGGTCTATGCCAAGCCGCAGGATCGCCTGCTGGAGTGGATCACCGGGCGGCAGCGCCACCGGGTGCATGTGGCGTTGTCCGGAATCGATTTTGCTGTGCAGGCGGGAGAGACTTTTGGACTGATCGGCGAGAACGGGGCCGGCAAGAGCACCTTGCTGAAGATTGCGGCCGGCACGATCCGTCCGACGCAGGGCCAAGTAGAGCGCGAAGGCCGCGTGGCGGCGCTGCTGGAACTGGGCGCGGGCTTTCACCCGGAAGAGTCGGGCTACGACAACATTCGCTTCATGGCGGCGCTGCATGGGCTGGAGGGCGCGGCCATGGAAGCCTTCTATCAGCGCGCGACGGCATTTTCGGAGCTGACGGCCGAGACGCTGGAGCGGCCGGTAAAAACCTATTCGTCCGGCATGTTCATGCGCCTGGC
>JAGNYI010000107.1 GCA_017985015.1 Giesbergeria sp.
ATTGATTCGCAATTGTTTGGTGAACAGGAGAACCCATGAAATTGACTTTGTCTTCCCGTTTGCTCGCCAGCCTGCTGCTGGCGGCCAATCTGGCCGGTTGCGCCGCGCCGCTCGTGCTCGGGGGAGCTGCCGTGGGCGGCATGATGGCGGTCGATCGCCGTACCGCCGGCACGCAGGTCGAGGACGAGGGCATTGAGCTGCGGTCCACCAACCGTATTTTTGGTGATCATGGCGACAAGGTGCACATCAATGTCACCAGCTACAACCGCCAGGTGCTGCTTACGGGCGAAGTGCCCAGCGAGCAGGTGCGCGAGGCCGTGCAGAAAACCGTCTCGCAGGTGGCCAATGTGCGCTCCATCGTCAACGAGCTGGCGGTGATGCCCATCACCCCCATCACGCAGCGTTCCAACGACACCTTCATTACGGGAAAGATGCGCGCAAGCCTGCTCGACGCGAAAGATCTGACCGCCAGCGCGTTCAAGGTGGTTACCGAGCGTGGCGTGATCTATTTGATGGGTATCGTGAGCCAGCGCGAGGCGGCGCGTGCCACGTCGATTGCGCGCGGCGTGACTGGCGTGCGCAAGGTGGTGCGGGTTTTTGAATATGTGAGCGACGACGATCTGGCGCGCCTGAATGCGCCAGCGCGTGCGCCGGTCACCGACACGAATCCTGAGCCCGCCCCTGCCAAATAGTCTCCGATGCAGGCCCGGCCACAGTACGGGCCTGTGAAAGGGGCCGCGGCAAGGTGTCAAGCCAGCCGTTTGATCAGGCTCGACGTGTCCCAGCGCTGGCCGCCCATGGCCTGTACATCGGCGTAGAACTGGTCCACCAGCGCCGTGACGGGAATGCGCGCGCCGTTGCGCCGGGCCTCCTGCAGCACCAGGCCCAGGTCCTTGCGCATCCAGTCCACGGCAAAGCCGAAGTCGAATTTGCCCGAGACCATGGTTTTGCCGCGGTTGTCGAGTTGCCAGCTTTGCGCTGCGCCTTTGCCGATCACGTCCAGCACTTGCGGCATGTCCAGCCCCGCGCGCTGGCCGAAGGCAATGGCCTCGGCCAAGCCTTGCACCAGGCCGGCAATACAGATCTGGTTGACCATCTTGGTCAGCTGGCCGGCGCCGGCCTCGCCCATGCGGGTGAAGGCGCGCGCAAAGGCCATGGCAACGGGTTGCGCCGCATCGAACGCCGCCTGGTCACCACCGCACATCACGGTGAGCTGGCCGTTTTGCGCGCCGGCTTCCCCGCCCGAAACAGGCGCATCCACAAACGATAAGCCCAGCGTGCGCGCCGCGCTGTGCAGCTCGCGAGCGACTTCCGCCGAGGCGGTGGTGTGGTCCACGAACACGGCGCCCGGCTCCATGCCGGCAAAGGCGCCGTCGGCGCCCAGGGTGACCGCGCGCACGTCGTCGTCGTTGCCCACGCAGCAGAACACCAACGAGGCGCCGCGTGCCGCCTCGCGTGGAGATTGGGCATGATTTTTGCCTCCAGCGCTTGCGTAATCCGCGCACCATGCTATCGATTTGGAAGCAGTCCGGTTGTATACCGTGACCGAGTGTCCGGCCCGGGCCAGGTGGCCCGCCATGGGATAGCCCATGACGCCCAGGCCAAGAAAAGCGACGTTCTGCGGCGCGACAGGTTCGTAGGTGCGGGGAGTTGGATGGGACATGTGCGAAAAAATATGGAGAGCCGTGCGGCGCTACGACAAGAAAACGTGCGCGATCAGACGATGACGAAATGCTCGGTGCCGGCAGCCAGATCGGTCGTCTTGGCGCGCTGGCTGCTGAGCTTGATCTGTAGCCGCAGGTCGTTGAGCGAGTCGGCGTTGCGCAAAGCGTCTTCGTAGGTAATGACGTTGGCTTCGAACAGATCGAACAGCGCTTGGTCGAAGGTCTGCATGCCCAGGTTGCGGCTTTTCTTCATGATCTCTTTGATCTCGGCGACTTCGCCCTTGAAGATCAGGTCGGAAATGAGCGGCGTGTTGAGCAAAATCTCGACGGCCGCAGCGCGGCCCTTGCCGTCCTGCTTGGGCAGAAGGCGCTGCGATACCAGGGACCGCAGGTTGAGCGACAAATCCATCAGCAGCTGCGCGCGCCGCTCTTCCGGGAAGAAATTGATGATCCGGTCCAGCGCCTGGTTGGCGCTGTTGGCGTGCAGCGTGGCCAGACACAGGTGACCGGTTTCCGAGAACGCAATGGCGTGCTCCATGGTTTCGCGGTCCCGGATTTCCCCCATCAGAATCACATCCGGGGCCTGGCGCAGCGTGTTCTTCAGCGCGGCGCTCCAGCTGTCGGTATCGAGCCCCACTTCGCGCTGCGTCACCACGCAGTTCTTGTGTGGGTGCACGAATTCCACCGGGTCTTCCACGGTGATGATGTGCCCAAACGAATGTTCGTTGCGCCAGTCCACCATGGCGGCCAGGGTGGTCGACTTGCCCGACCCCGTGGCTCCCACCAGGATGCACAGGCCCCGCTTGGCCATGGTCACTTCCTTGAGCACCTGCGGAACGCCCAGGCCGTCGATGGTGGGCAGCGTGAGAGGAATCACCCGCAACACCATCCCCACGCGCCCCTGCTGAATGAAGGCGTTGACCCGGAAGCGCCCAACGCCTGCGGGCGAAATGGCGAAGTTGCACTCCTTGGTGCGCTCAAACTCGGCGGCCTGCTTGTCGCTCATGATCGAGCGCGCCAAGGTCAAAGTGTGGCTGGGGGTCAAAGCCTGGGGCGAGACTTTGCCAATGGCGCCGTCCACCTTGATGGCGGGCGGGAATTCTGCTGTGATGAACAGGTCGCTGCCGCCGCGGCTGACGAGCAGCTTCAGCAGGTCGTTGATGAATTTACTGGCCTGATCGCGTTCCATCGCATGTTCCTCTCAGCGTGGGTGCCTGGGCACCCGGGGGCTTCTCGCAACCACCTCGCCAGCCACCTGCTGGCAGGTTCTGGCGGTCTTGCGCTGGTCTATTT
>JAGNYI010000071.1 GCA_017985015.1 Giesbergeria sp.
TGTCGTAGGCGGCGGCCGTTTCCAGCAGGTCAATCAGGTGCAGGTAATGCGCCCAGGTCTCGGCCCAGTCTTCCCAGGGGTGCGAGCTGGCATAGGCGCTCACGAAGTTCGCGTGCCAGTCGGCGCTCTCAGGCTGGGCGTAATGGCGTTCTAAAGCTGCGCTGTAATCCTGGCGCTCGTCGCCGAACAAGGCCCGAAACGCGTCTTCGCGGCCGGCTCCCAGCACCAGTCGATCCCAGTAATAGTGCCCCGATTCGTGGCGGAAATGGCCCAGCAGCGTGCGGTAAGGCTCGTGCAGATTCACCCGGTGGCTCAGGCGCTGCGCGTCATCGGCTTCCGCCACGTTGATGGTGATGGTCCCGCCGGCGTGGCCGGTGAGTACGGGTTCTCCCCCCGGCCAGTCGGCCAGAAACGCATAGCGCGGTCCGGGGTCGGGCGCGGCGCCATCGTCCACACTCTGCAACCCCAGCCGGGCGAGCGAATAGAAGAGCTGGCGCTTGGCGGATTCCAGGCGCGCCCAGCCCGCGACGTTGCCCGGCAAGGACAGATCGGGCAGGGCCACGGTTTGGCGGCAAGCCACACACAGCAGGCTGCTGCTGTGCTCAGGCACGGCAAAGTTGCAGGCCTGCCACTGCGTCTGGTTGTAACACTGCCGGTACAGCGCGGTGGAAGTTCCCTCCGGCAGCAGGGACCACAGGCCCATAGCACCGCCTTGGGCCGGCGCCATCGCATGCATGGCCATGCGATCGGGCACGAAAGCGAGCGTGCTCCCGCAATGCACGCAGTGCACGCTGTTGAAAAACACCAGCTTGCCGCAATGGCTGCAATTGAAGACCTGCATGGGAGGAGCTTAGCCAAAAATGAAAATGGCCCGCCGAGGCGGGCCAGAGAGACGATGCGCCTGTTCCGCAGAACAGAAGCAGACAGTCGTCTTACGGACGAACAACGATGTTGTTGCGTACGTCCCGCACGTTGTTCGTCGTGCGGGCGATTTCACCTGCCGTATTCTTTTCGTTTTGCGACTTGGCAAAACCCGAGAGCTGGACCGTGCCATTGAGCGTTTCCACGCTGATGGAGGTCGCGGCCACCGATTTGTCTTCGGCCATCTTGGCCTTCACGGCGGTGGTGATACCGGCGTCGTCCACATAGGATCCGACGGTCTGCTGGTGGCGCGCTACCGAGCAACCGGCGCTGACAACAGTGATACCGGCAATGGCGGCGAATGCGAGTGCACGTGCGTATTTCATGATTTTTCCTTCGAGGTTGGTGTGGAACACGGGTGCTGGGAACGTTGCAGTCGGCTGGCCTGTTGCACCCCCCGGGCCGGTCCGACTGTGGGAAAGAATCAGCGGTCGAGCCAATCCTTGATTTCATCGGCATGCTCTTCTTCATCGCTGAGGATGCCTTCGAGCATGCGTTTGGTTGTCGGGTCCTTGTCGCCGATCAAGGTGATCATCTGACGGTAGGCTTCCACGGCGATGCGTTCAGCGGAAAGATCGGCGCGCAGCATGTCCTTCAGCTCACTCGACTCGTCATAAGACGCATGGCTGCGCTCCTCGATGCCTCGGGGCGAGAAATCTGGTTCGCCGCCCAATTGAACGATGCGGCGCGCCAGCAAGTCCGCATGGGCAGTTTCCTCATTGGCGTGTACCAGCAACTCTGCGGCGATGGCCGGGGAGGCCAGGCCATGCGCCGTGAAATGGTGGCGCTTGTAGCGCAGCACGCATACCAGCTCCGTCGCCAAAGCCCCGTTGAGCAGCTTGATGATGGACTCGCGGTAGGGGCTGGAGGCCGGAGTAACGGCGCCCTGGTCAAGCTCTCGGGTGGCTGCGGCGCGCAGAGCGTCGTGGTCCAGTTCCAGGGCCGTAGAGGTGGGTGTTTTGGTCATGAGATCCCTCTTTCATTAGGGGAGTGGAGAGCGACGTGCTCCGCGCTCAGTTATTGCGTCCGCGTGTTGCCAGGATCAGCAAGGTGGCCAGCGCAGCGCCACTGCCAAAGGCAATCAGCATCGATTTGGCTGGCTGGTCCACCACGTAGCGCGTGGTAGCCTGGCTGTAGTTGTCTACCTGCTGGCGCAGGCGCTCGCCGGTATGCGCGCAGTAGTTGATGCTGCGTTCTGCCAGCGCTTGCGCCTTGGCGGCGAGTTCGTTGATCGTGGGATCAATGTCAGCACGCATCGCATCCACCGCCTCAGCGGCCTTGTCTAACTGGGCGTTGGCCGAGTCACGCGTTTGCTGAGCCATTTGGCCGACTTTGTCCGTGGCTTTTTCGGCGGTGCTGCGCACGCTGGAGATGGTGCTCTGCGCTCCCTGCAGCGTGGTGTCTGCCGCGTGGCGGACTGCTTCGGCTGCGCGGTCGGTGGCTTGGCCAATTTTCTCGTTCACGGGTTGCGGATTCATGGGGTTTCCTCGGTGAATGGGGGCAATGAAAAACGGGTGCGTCAGCCGCGCCGGAACAGGCTTACGACAAACGTCAGGACGGCCAATACTACAAACACGAAGAACAGAATCTTGGCGATCCCGACGGCTCCTGCGGCGATACCGCCAAAGCCGAACAGCGCTGCGATGAGCGCGATGACGAGAAAGATAACGGCGTAGTGCAGCATTTTTAGAACTCCTCTTGCAGGCCGCATTGCGGCTGGGGTCTTGTGCTACGAGATATTTCGGAGCGCTTGGGTTGAATGTAGGAGGCCTGTGGCGAGGCGACTGCAGGGGAGCTGCCCCACGCGTTGTCAGTGTGCGTACCGTCGGCAAGGTAGGAGCAGGACTACACGGGGTGCATGCGCTGCGCACCGGGCAGCGAGCTGCGCCGCCATCGGCCCAAAGCGCCTCTCAAATGGCGGCGTCGGTCAGCGCAGGGGCTGCCGGAATCACCGGAATGATGGCCGATACCACCGTACCTTCGTCGGGCTTGGACTCCACCGTCAAGCGCCCGCCCGCAGCTTCGACGCGGTGGCGCATGCCCAGCAGCCCGTGGGCACTGCGGCGCACGCTGCTGGGGTCAAAACCGTTGCCATCGTCGCGGATCTGGACCGCCACATGGGTGGGGTAGTTGTGCACCGTGACAAGCACTTGCTGGGCACGCGCGTACTTGGCGATGTTGTTGAGCGATTCCTGCACCATCCGATAGATGGTCAGCTGCGTTGGTTCGGGCAGGTTGACCTGCTCGATATTGATTTGCACGTCCAGACTGGCGCGGTCCGAAAATTCGCGCGTCAAAATTTCTAGGGCGGCAGTGAGCCCCAGGTTGGAAAGTGATGAGGGGCGCAGGTCTTCAATGATGCGGCGCTTGAGCGCAATGACGCCATTGAGGCTCTCAGACAGGTGTTTCAGCCGCTCAGCCACCTCTGGACTGTCGGCCCCTATGCGCGATTTCAGTCGCGCCACATCAAGCTTGGCAGCGGTGAGCAAGGCGCCCAGTTCGTCGTGCAACTCGCGCGCAAGGTGCCCGCGCTCATCCTCCCGCACCTGCTGCAGGTGGCTCGCCAGTTCAGAGAGCGATTCGGTGCGCGCACGCACCAGCTCTTCCAGGCGCGAACGTTCGGCTTCCAGAGAAGCTTGCTGCCGTTCATTCGCTTTCTGCAGCGCGTTGGTCTGGCGCAGATACATGTAGAACGCCAGAAGGCCGATCGCGCTGATGGCCGAAATGCCCAGACGCGACAAAAGCAACGACTGGCGGATTTTGGCTTGGTCTTTGTCCATCTCCGTGGCGGAGTAGGTGATGAGTTGCTTGGCGTGTTGCCGTACCGCCTGCATGTTTTCCAGGCCCACGTCGGTTGAAAGTACGAACTTCCAGGCGTCTTCATTGCCTTCCCGGCGCAGGCGCAGGCTGAGATCCATTTCAGAAAGCTTGCGCGAGATCTGCCGCGAGAGCTGCGCGAATTCGGTCAGATCTGCGTTCGATGCCACCACCAGCTTGCGCAACTGGTCCAGGTTGCTGTTCACCGTGGCAATAGCCTGCTCGTAGGGTTCCAGGTAGCGTTCATCGCCGGTCAGCAGGTAGCCGCGATGTCCGGTCTCTGCGTCGAGCATGCTTTGCAGCAGTTGCGTCACCGAATTGCGCAGCGTCTGCGTGTGCTCAAGTTGACGCAGTGCTTCAAGCGAGTAGCGAAACCCCACCTCGTTGATAGACACCAGCATCAGCGTGGCAGCCACTGCAATGGGAAGGCTGATGGCAATTTTCTTGATTTTTGACCATGACATGGAATTGTCCTGAGTTCTGAGACCTCTTGGTCAAATTCTGGATAATGGCTTGCAGCGCGGCCCTGCCCACGGCAAGACCGGGGCGAACCAACGCGATTCACACCAAAACGACGGCCATGAGCAGGCCAACGGAAAGACTTAGCATGATCAATATCGGAATTGTCGACGACCACGCGATTGTTCGTTCGGGACTGCGCCAGTTCCTGTCTGAGCACGTCGATCTGCGCGTGGTGGCCGAAGCCAGCAATGGGCGTGAAGCCATCGACCTGGTGCGCAACCACCAAGTCGACGTGCTGCTGATGGACTTGGCCATGCCGGGCCAAAGCGGCCTGGACGCACTGGCCATGCTGCGCGCCAAGGCGCCCGACATGGGCATCCTGATCCTCAGCGGCTACCCGGAAGAGCACTACGCGATCTCGCTGATTCGCCAGGGTGCCAGCGGCTACTTGAACAAGGAATGCGAGCCCAAGGAAATTGTGGAGGCCATCCGCACCATCTCGCTCGGCAAACGTTATCTGACGCCCTCGGTGGCCGAGCTTTTGGCGCAGCAACTCAACCGCAAGGACGACGCGCCGCCGCACGAGCAGCTCTCGGAACGCGAGTTCCAGGTGTTTCTCAAGCTCGCGCGCGGAGAAACGGCAGGCGACATTGCCAAGGCGCTCTCCCTGAGCGTCAAGACGGTGAGTACCTACCGAACGCGTTTGATGGAAAAAATGGCGCTGAGCTCGAACAGCGACCTGACCTACTACGCGCTGAAAAATCGTTTGATCGATTGAATGTCTGCTGGCGGTAGCTGCCCGGTGCTGGCCACTGGGCAGGCGCTCAGGAGACGCGCTGCGACGTTCCCGCATCGAGTGCACCGGTTTGCGAAATGCAGTAGTCGACCAGATCATCTATTTCATTGGATTTGTCGAACACCGCGTCGACACCCAATTGTGCGCAGCGCATGCGCACATCCGGAGTGGCGTAGTTGCTGAGGACCACCACCCGCTGGTGAGGTTTGCGCTCCCGGCACGCCGCCAAAACACCCAGACCGCTGCCCTGGCGCAAAAACAGATCCACGATCGCCAGATCCCATTGCGCGGTGGGGTCGGTCAGCCACGCTTTGCCGTCGTCTTCGGTTTCAGCCGCACCCACCGGCTCGATGGTTGCAAGCTCTTCCAGCGTTCCAATCAGGTTTTCCCGGATCGTTGCGTTGTCTTCGACGATGTAAGTTTTCAGTTTCACTGTCAGGCAATCCGGTGCGCGGCGAGCAGAATGGCAAATGAACCGCCTAGTCAGTGTAGGGACTCAGGCGCGCCGATTTTGCCAGCAGGCACAGTCGCTGCCCGTAGGGAAATTCCTACGTGGCAGATCGGCACACAGTGCAGGCGGGATCGCGCGGCGTCTGCATGCGGGTCCACTCCATCGAACGCCCATCGAGCATCTGCAGGCATCCCGCCAAAGATTGCCCCGTGCCAGTGAGAACTTTCAGCGCCTCGGCTGCTTGCATCGCGCCCACGATGCCGACAAGGGGGGCAAAGACGCCCAGCGTTGAACACGCCTCTTCCTCGAACTGTGCCTGTGGCGAAAACAGGCAGGCATAGCAGGCTGTGCCGGGCACGCGCTGATCTACCACTGTGATCTGCCCATCAAAGCGGACGACCGCGCCGGCCACCAAGGGGCGTGCGTGGCGCACACAGGCGGCGTTGATGGCCTGGCGGGTGGCGTAGTTGTCGCTGCAATCGAGCACCACGTCGGCACGTGGTACCAGCATGTCAAGCAGCTCGGCATCCACACGCATTCGCAAGGGGTGAAGAAGCGGGTCGGGGTTGATTGCCCGCATGGCTTGGGCAGCTGAGTCCACCTTGGCCTGGCCCACGCGCTCGCTGGTGTGGGCAATCTGGCGCTGCAAGTTGGTGAGGTCGACGCTGTCGTCATCCACCAGCGTGATCTGACCCACGCCAGCTGCTGCCAGGTACATCAGCGCAGGCGAACCCAGACCGCCTGCGCCGATGACCAGTGCATGGCTGGCGAGCAGGCGTTCCTGGCCTTCAATTCCGATCTCGTCAAGAAGAATGTGGCGCGAGTAGCGCAGCAACTGGTCGTCGGTCATGGCAGGGTGGAGCAATAGGGCCAAACAAAAAAAGGGCTGGCCGGTCGAAGGACCGCCAGCCTGCTTCTGCGGCGAACGCCGTGGCCCCTCTAAGGCGTTTCCTTCTTCTCTTCCTTGCGTTCGGTCTGCGTCTTGCTCACCAGCACGGGTTTGCCGCGCAGCTGGTTGACGGCTTGCAGAAGCGGGAAATCCTTGTCCGTACCAAACTCAGGAATGCGGCGCTCGGCCGGCGTTTTCTTTGCTTCTTCTTCCAGCCGCTTGCGCGCTTCCTCGCGGGCTTTTTCACGGGCAGCATCCTGAATCTCGGCACCCTGTCCGCTGGTCAGGTGCTTGTCCAGATCGGCTTCGCGCATGCGCAGCGCGGCAAACAGATTGCCTTCTGCCGTTTCGTCGATCATCACGTCGGGCACGATGCCCTTGGCCTGGATGGATTTGCCGCTGGGCGTGTAATAGCGCGCCGTGGTGAGCTTGATGCCGGTGTCCGGGCCGAGGGGCCGCACTGTCTGCACCGAACCTTTGCCAAAGGTCTGGCTGCCCATGACGATGGCCCGCTTGTGGTCCTGCAGTGCGCCTGCAACGATCTCGCTGGCGGAAGCCGAGCCTTCGTTCACCAGGACCACCAGGGGCACGGTCTTGAGTGCCGCAGGCAAGCCGACCAGCGGGTCGCCCCGGCGTCCGTAGAACTCGGGAGATGCCTTGTAGGTGGCCTTGCTGTCTGCAAGCTGGCCGTCGGTCGTGACCACCGTGACGTCTGGCGCCAGGAAGGCCGCAGAAATGGCTACCGCGCCGTCCAGCAGGCCGCCTGGGTCGTTGCGCAGGTCAAGCACCAAGCCCTTGAGGCGGGGGTCCTGCTTGTAGAGCTCCTGCGCCTTTTGCACGAAGTCTTCCACCGTGCGGTCCTGGAATTGCGAGAGGCGGATCCAGCCATAGCCCGGTTCAATGATTTTCCCTTTGACGGAATGGGTCTTGATCTCTTCGCGCGTGATGGTCACCGGGAAGGTGCGGCTTTCCTCCTTGCGCAGAATGGTGAGCGTCACCTGCGTGTCGGGCTGACCGCGCATGCGCTTGACGGCTTCGCTCAGGGTCAGGCTCTTGACGGCGGTGTCGTTGATCTTGGTGATCAAGTCGTTCGTTTTGAGGCCGGCGCGAAACGCGGGCGAGCCCTCAATCGGCGAAACAATCTTGATCAGACCGTCTTCCTGCGTGATCTCGATGCCAACGCCGACAAAACGGCCCGACGTACCTTCGCGAAATTCGGCAAACGACTTTTTGTCGAAATACTGAGAATGCGGATCCAGGCTGGAGACCATGCCCGAGATGGCATCCGTAATCAGCTTCTTGTCGTCTACCGGCTCCACGTAGTCGGTCTTGATCAAGCCAAAAACGGCGGAGAGCTGCTGGATCTCTTCCAGCGGCAGGGGCGACATGGCTCCGCGCGCCACCGTCTGCAGAGAGACCGTGGTCAGCGCTCCGGCAAACACGCCAATCGCCACCCAACCCGTGATTTTCAGTTTCTGACCCATACAACCCCTTTGACCAAGTCAATATACACCGTGCCTGCCTTGGAAGCCTGTGGCCTCCAGGGGTTCCCGGATGTCCGCTTTTTACGCTTTGCCTTGTGCGGCCACGGCTGCGGCCGCCTTCGCCACCGCCTCGGCATCGCCCAGGTAGTAGTGGCGAATGGGTTTCAGATCGGCATCAAGCTCATAGACCAGTGGAATCCCGTTGGGGATGTTCAGGCCCACGATGTCGGCATCCGGGACGCTGTCAAGGTACTTGACCAGGGCGCGGATGGAGTTGCCGTGCGCAGAGACCATCACCCGCTGGCCCGAGCGGATCGCGGGCGCCAGCGTGTCGTTCCAGAAGGGCATGACGCGGTCGACGGTGTCCTTTAGGCATTCGGTGAGCGGTAGTTGCCCTTCGCGCAAGCCTGCGTAGCGCAGATCGGCGCGCTCGCAGCGCTCGTCGCCTGCGTCCAGCGCCGGCGGCGGGATGTCGTAGCTGCGGCGCCAGATCAGCACCTGCTCATCGCCGTACTTCTTGGCGGTTTCGCCCTTGTTCAGGCCTTGCAGCGCGCCATAGTGGCGCTCATTGAGGCGCCAGCTCTTGGTCACGGGCAGCCACTGGCGCTCCATGGCGTCCAGGCAATGCCAGAGCGTGTGGATGGCGCGCTTGAGCACGCTGGTGCAGGCGAGATCGAACTCGTAGCCTTCTTGGTGCAGCAGTCGGCCGGCGTTTTTGGCCTGTTCGATGCCGGTTTCCGTGAGGTCCACATCGGTCCATCCCGTGAAGCGGTTGTCGAGGTTCCAGGTGGATTCACCGTGGCGAATAAGTACGAGCTTGTGCATGGATGGCCTGGGGTCGAGCGGGTCAAAACCAGACATTCTAAAATTGTCGGGTTTGCAACCCAAGGATTCCCGTGAATTTCATTGTCGACAACTGGTATCTGATTGTTATGGCCATCGGCTCGGGAGCGATGTTGCTGGTCCCCATGATCAAAGGCGGAGGGATGGGGGGACTCTCGGCGGCGGCGGCCGTGCAGCTTGTCAATCGAGAGAAAGCGGTGCTGATTGACGTCTGCAGCGCCGAAGAATTTGCCGCGGGCCACGCCGTGGGAGCGCGCAGTGCGCCGTTGCCCGATCTGGAGACGCGCCTGCCCGCACTGGTCAAGAACAAGGCGGTTCCTGTGGTGCTGCTGTGTGCCAGCGGTGCCCGCTCCAAGCGCGCCGAGGCGATTGCGCGCAAACTGGGTTACTCCAACGTTCAGGTGCTCTCCGGTGGCCTCAAAAGCTGGAAAGAAGCCAATCTGCCGATTGAAAAAACCTGAGTGACGCGCCCCCAACCCAAGAAAGGACACGCCATGCAAGCCGTCAAGATGTACACCACTGCCGTTTGCCCTTACTGCATTCGGGCCAAGCAAATTCTCAAGTCCAAGGGCGTCGAGCAGATCGAAGAGATCCGCATCGACACCGATGTGCAGGCGCGCCAGCGCATGATGGAGATCACCGGCCGGCGCACGGTGCCGCAGATTTTCATTGGTGAAACCCACGTGGGCGGCCACGACGAGCTGGTAGCCCTGGACGGCCGGGGCGAACTGATGCCCCTTTTGGGCGCTGCATAATCCTGCCCCACGTGCCCGTTGTGGGAGCTGCTCCTGCGACGGGTTTTGTTTTTTGGGCCGGCCGGCCTTGGCCAGGTCCTGTTTGAGCTGAAAGCAAAGCACCATGGCGAACGAAGAAACTCCCGTATTCCAGATCCAGCGCGTCTATCTGAAAGACATTTCCCTGGAGCAGCCCAACTCCCCTGGCATCCTGCTGGAGCAGGAGCAGCCCAGTGTGGACATTCAATTGGGCGTCGAGGCCAACCCGGTAGCCGACGGCATCTACGAAGTTGCGGTCACGGCCACGGTGCAGACCAAGATCAAGGACAAGACGGTGTTCCTGGTCGAGGCCAAGCAGGCCGGCATCTTCGAAATTCGCAACGTCCCGCAAGACCAGATGGGTCCGATCATGGGCATTGCCTGCCCGCAGATCGTCTACCCCTACCTGCGTGGCAATGTGGCCGACGTGATCAACCGCGCCGGCTTTCCCGCCGTTCATCTGGCAGAAATCAACTTTCAGGCCATGTACGAACAGCAGCAGCAAGCGCAGGCCGCCGGCACGGGCGACAACGCTACGCTGCCCCAGTAATTTGGGCATTTTCAGCCTCCAGCGCTTGCCCTGTCTGCGTAAATAGCTATGAAAATCATAGTTGTTGGCGCGGGAGCATGGGGTACGGCGGTGGCCATTAGCGCAGCGGCCCACCCGCTGGGGCACGCCGTCACGCTGTGGGCGCGCAGCTCGGCACAGCAGCGCGCCATGCAGGCTGCGCGCTGCAACGCACGCTACCTGGCGGATGCGCCGTTTCCGGATTCCCTGTTGCTGGCCAATGGCGACTCGGCCGACCTGCTTGCGCAGGCGCAGGCTTGCGATCTGGTGGTGCTGGCTGCACCGATGGCGGCGCTGCGCGGCCTTTTGAAGGTGCTCCATGGTTGTCGCGCGCCTGTGGCGTGGTTATGCAAGGGCTTTGAGGCCAGCAGCCCGGACGCAGGCAGTTTTGGTCTGTTGGGCCACGAAATACGCGCGCAGGTGGCGCCGCAGTTGCTGGCAGGTGCGCTGAGCGGCCCCAGCTTTGCCCAGGAGGTGGCGGCCGGCCGGCCCACCGCCCTGGTGGCGGCCAGCGAATATGCCGAGGTGCGCGAGGCTCTGGTGCATGCTTTTCATGGGCCCAGCCTGCGCGTCTATGCCAACGACGACATCGTGGGCGTCGAAGTGGGCGGCGCGGTGAAGAACGTGCTGGCGATTGCCACCGGTCTGTGCGATGGCTTGGCGCTGGGGCTCAATGCACGGGCTGCGCTCATCACCCGGGGCCTGGCCGAAATGACGCGCTTGGGCCTGGCGCTTGGGGCGCGCGCGGAAACCTTCATGGGCTTGTC
>JAGNYI010000072.1 GCA_017985015.1 Giesbergeria sp.
TGTACAACCACCAGTTGCCGCAGTCAGCCTTGAAGAGCAAGACGCCGATGCAAGCCATGAAAGAATGGCACCAATCGCACCCGCATTTGTTTAACAAGCGTCCTTATGATCGTCCGGGATGCGACAGTTAGGTCATTCGTGTCAGACAGCAGCTCAATCGCCTTGCTGTTGTGTGATTGCCCGCTAAGATGGAATCACACGTACCGGTGAGTGGCCACAAGGCAGGCCGGCAGCGCTTTTTTCCAAGAAAGGGGTACACCATGGCACATTCCGCCTCCGACACACTCTCGAGCACGCAGCACGAACTGGAGAAACTCGTCTCCGATCTGCGCGGTCTGATCTCCAGCCGGGACCTGGACAGCGTTCCCGAAATTCGTGCGCTGCGTCAGCGTCTGGACGACGGCATGCAAGTGGTGCGCGAGTCCACCGTGCGCGCCGCACAGGAGGCTGCGCGCCAGGCCAAGGATGCCGCCCAGGCCGCAGACCGCTATGCCCATGACGAGCCGTGGCGCGTGGCCGGGGCGGCCCTGGCTGTGGGTGCGGTGGTGGGCTTCCTGCTCTCGCGCCGCTAAGTCGCGCTGCCCATCTGGATCGATTCCATGGATTGGCTTTCGCTTTTGGGCCTGGGTGCCTTTGTTGACCGTTGGCGCTCCTATGTCATTGAGGCGGCCATTGCGGCGGAAGACCGAAGCACACTCTTTCGGCTCGAACTTCGTGAATACAAGCGAAGCTTGGCCGCGCTCATTGGGCTGTCGCTAGGTCTGGCCGCCTTGTCGGTGGTGATGTTGACGGTGCTGTCCTGTGCCATCGTGGTGCAGTTCTGGGACACACCGGACCGCGCCATGGTGGCATGGAGCGTCGCAGGCGCCTGGATTGCCATCTGGCTGGTGGCTACGGTCTTCGTAGTCTCCTTGGCGCGCAAGGCGGGCAATGGGTTTGCCATGACGCGCAAGGAACTGGCCAACGATTGGACCGAAATCAAGGAGCAGCTATGAGCGCGCCAAACTCTTCGCCGCCCTTGGCGTTGCTGGCGCAAAAGCAACAGGTGCTCGATCGCATTGCTGCGCAGCGCTTGCGCCTGCGGGAGCGGCGGGCACGGCGCGCACAGGCGCTGGTTGCGTCGCGCGAAGCCAGTCGCGCAGCCGGATTGGGGCCGGACACCCCGCTGACTTCCCGTCTGATGGTGTTTGCGCGACTGCATCCCATTGCCGTGGCTGGGGCTGCTGCTGCTGCCGTGGTGGTCGGGCCGCGCCGTGTCGTGCGCTGGGCCGGCGTGGTGATGCCGATGCTGATGCGCCTGAGGCGCTGACGGCCTTTGGTGCGTCAAGCGCGCGCAGCCTGGATGGCACGCGCCGCCTGGTTCACCAAAGCCGGGCCTTGGTAGATCAAGCCGGTGTAGATTTGCACCACATCCGCTCCGGCGCGAATTTTCTCCACGGCGTCGGCGGCACTCAGAATGCCGCCCACGCCGATGATGGGAAAAGCCTTGCCCAGCTCGGCGCGTAGCAGGCTGACGACCCGGTTGCTCGCTTCGCGCACGGGTGCACCACTCAGGCCTCCCGTTTCCTGCGCATGCGGCAGACCTTGTACCTTGTCGCGCGAAATCGTGGTGTTGGTGGCGATGACGCCATCCATGCCATGGTTTTTGAGCGCTGCGGCAATGAGGCGCACCTGGGTTTCGTCCAGATCGGGGGCAATCTTCACGAACAATGGGACACGCCGCGCCCCCGCTTGCGTCGCCAGCCGCTCGCGGCGCTCGGCCAGCGCCTCCAGCAGACCGTCCAGGGCGGCGTCCGACTGCAAAGCGCGCAGGTTCTGGGTGTTGGGAGAGCTGATGTTCACCGCGACATAGTCAGCGTGGGGATACACGCCTTCGAGTCCTGAAAGGTAGTCGGCGGTGGCATTCTCAATGGGCGTGCTGGCGTTCTTGCCAATATTGAGGCCGAGCAGCACGGCACTGCGCTGCCCCGGCTGGCGGCAGCGCGCACGCTGCACATTGGCGATAAAGGCGTCCAGGCCGTCGTTGTTGAAGCCCAGACGATTGATGAGCGCCTGCGCCTTGGGCAGGCGAAACATGCGCGGCTTGGGGTTGCCCGGCTGCGGTTTGGGTGTGACCGTGCCCACTTCGACAAAGCCAAAACCCATGGCGCCCAGGGCGTCAATGCAGCGCGCGTTCTTGTCCAAGCCGGCGGCCAGCCCGACGCGGTTGGGAAATTCCAGGCCGGCCAGCCGCAGTGGGTCGTGAACCGGGGTGCTGCTCCAGCCGCATTGCAGTGGCGTTCCCTGGCCGCGCGCCAGCATCTGCAGCGTGAGATCGTGGGCAGCTTCGGGGTCCAGTCCAAACAAAAACGGGCGTGCAAGCGAATAGGGGATCAAAGGCATGGGGATAATTCAGGCTTCTATCCCCTGATTCTCCGCCATGACACCTACCCCTACTCCGACACAAGACGAACTCAAGGCCCAGGTGGCCCAGGCTGCGCTGGCTTACCTGGTTCCGGGCCAGGTCATTGGTGTGGGCACGGGTTCCACCGTCAACAAATTCATCGAGGCGCTGGCCCGTGTCAAGGATCAGGTGCCTGCAGCCGTATCAAGCTCGGAGGCCAGCACCGAGCGCCTGCGCGCCATTGGCATTCCGGTGCTGGACGCCAACGACGTGGAACGCCTGTCGGTCTATGTCGACGGCGCCGACGAAATCGATGGTCAGGGCTGCATGGTCAAGGGCGGAGGCGCTGCGCTGACGCGCGAGAAGATCGTCGCCGCGCTGGCGGACCGCTTCATTTGCATTGCCGACGAATCCAAGCTGGTGGAACGGCTCGGAACCTTTCCACTGCCGGTGGAAGTGGTCCCCATGGCTATGGCGCATGTGGTGCGGCGGTTTCAAGCCATGGGCGGCACGGCCAGCCTGCGCATGCGGGGAAGCGAGCCTCTCGTGACCGACAACGGCCAGCACATTCTCGATGTGCGCGGCCTGAGCATTGAAGACCCACTCGCGCTCGAGTCCGCCATCAATCAGTGGCCCGGCGTAGTCACCGTAGGCATTTTTGCCCACCAACGCGCTCAGATCTGCCTACTCGGAACGCCCAAGGGTGTAAGAACCCTGAGCTATTGAGCCGAAAGCGCTCAGAACTTGATACCGGCAGGGTTCGACGGTGTGGGGCCGCTGGGCGCTGTGGCGGGCGTAACCCGGCGGCGTGCCTCCGGCTTGCTTGCAGCTGCTTGGGCCGGCTGCGCGGGCTTGACCGCCACCAGGGGTGCCGCGGCGCTGCGGCGGTAGTTGCTTGGCAGCTGGGATTGCTTGGGGTAGCCGGCTGCATCGAGGTACTGCACCCATTCGGTTTCCGAGTAACCCACCAACTGCTGGCCGCCGATGGTGCCAAACGGCAGATTGGTGCCGCCGCTGAGTTTCTTTAGTGCATCGAGGTCTTCGTTCGATGCCACGGTGCGCTCAGTGAACGGAACCCCACGTGCCACCAGCATGCTGCGTGCACTGTCGCAGGGCGCGCACTGGGCGCCGGCGTAGAGCGTGACCGGGAATCGCTGCGCTGCCTGGCGCAGCTCGAAGGGCAGGGCTGAGTTGTTGGTGCCTCCGTCGGGCACAGAAACCGCGCTGCTGCGCTCGCCCGGCGCCACCTTTTCCGGCGCACGGTCGGAAAAAGTCACTTTTCCGTCCGGGCCGACGATGCGGTAGACGGTCTGCGCCTGGGCCACCGTCAAAGCGGTGAAACCCGCCAGACCAAGAACCAGTGCCAAAGCCTGCCGAACCGTGCGCGAAGTCGTCATGGAGTGTTCTCCTGAATGCGAAACCGAAAAGGCCATTCTGGCATTGAACCTGTTGTTTACGCCATGCCCTGGTGGCGCAGCAAGGCATCCAGGCTGGGCTCGCGGCCCCGGAAGGCCTTGAAGGATTCCATGGCCGGGCGGCTGCCGCCCGCCTCCAGGATGGCCTGGCGGTAGCGTCGGCCAGTTTCGGGGTTGGGCAGTCCGTCGCTGCCGGCGCTTTCTTCAAAGGCCGCATAGGCATCGGCGCTCAGCACCTCGGCCCACTTGTAGCTGTAGTAACCGGCGGCGTAGCCGCCCGCGAAAATGTGGCTGAAGGTGTGGGCGGTGCGGCTGAAGGCAGGCGGCTGCAGCACCGCCACCTCGGCGCGGACCAGATCGAGCAGAGGCATGAAATCCTGCGCCGGGTCGTGCTCGGTGTGAAGAAGCATGTCAAACAGTGAAAATTCGATCTGGCGCAGGGTCTGCATGCCGCTCTGAAAGTTCTTCGCCGCAATCATCTTGTCGAACAAGGCGCGCGGCAAGGGCGCGCCCGTGTCGGCATGCGCCGTCATGTGGCGCAGCACGTCCCACTCCCAGCAGAAGTTTTCCATGAACTGGCTCGGCAGTTCTACGGCGTCCCACTCGACGCCGCCGATGCCAGAGACATCGCGTTCGTTCACCTGGGTGAGCATGTGGTGCAGGCCGTGGCCGAACTCGTGAAACAGCGTGATGACGTCATCGTGCGTCAGCAGGGCAGGCTTGCCCTGGGCGCCCGTAGAAAAATTGCACACGAGATGAGCGATGGGTGTCTGCAGTGCGCCCGTATCGGGCCGCAGCCAGCGGGTGCGCACGTCGTCCATCCACGCGCCACCGCGCTTGCCATTGCGTGCCGGCATGTCGAGGTAGAACTGGCCCACCAGGTTGCCGGCGCGCTCGATGCGGTAGAACTGAACGGCCGGGTTCCACACCGGCGCCTGGTCGGGAAGGATCGCCACCTCGAACAGCGTCTCGACAATCTTGAACAGCCCCGCCAGTACCGTAGGGGCCGGGAAGTATTGGCGCAGCTCCTGCTCGCTGAAGGCGTAGCGCGCTTCCTTGAGCTGCTCAGAAACGTAGGGCCAATCCCAGGGTTGGGGGTCGGTCAGCGCCAGCCGCTCGGTGGCAAAGTGACGCAGATCGCTGATGTCTTTTTCGGCATAGGGGCGCGCCCGCTGCCCCAGGTCGCGCAGGAAGCCGATGACCTCGGCGGTCGATTGCGCCATTTTGGGCGCCACGGACACCTCGCCAAAATTGGCGTAGCCCAGCAGGTGGGCTTCTTCCTGGCGCAGCGCCAGGATTTCGCGGATGAGCGCGCCGTTGTCAAAGCGCTGCGCGTCACCTTCGGCCTGGTCGGAAGCGCGCGTGACATAGGCACGGTACAGGCGTTCGCGCAGCGCGCTGCTGCGGGCAAACTGCATCACGGGGAGGTAGACGGGCATCTTCAAGCTGAGCTTGTGGCCCTCCTTGCCTTCTGCGGCGGCGGCTTCGCGGGCAGCTTGCTGCACGTCGGCAGGCACACCGTCGAGCTCCTCAGCGCTTGCGTAATAGGCAAAGACGTCGGTGGCATCGAGCGCGTTTTCGCTGAATTTCTGCTGCAGCTCGGCGGTGCGCTCCTGGATTTGGGCAAAGCGCTCCTTGGCCGCACCGCTCAGCTCCGCGCCCGAGAGCACGAAGTTGCGCACAGCGTTCTTCCAAGCCTGCTTCTGTTCCGGGTTCAGGCTGGCCGGATCAATGGCCTTGTATTTGGCATAGAGGTGCTCGTCCGCGCCCAGGCGGGTCCAGAAATCGGTGACGCGGGGCAGGGCTGCGTTGTAGGCGGCGCGCAACTCGGGCGTGTCGGCCACGCTGCTCAGGTGGCTCACGGCGCCCCAGGCGCGGCCAAGTTCTTCGGTCGCGACGTCGAGCACACGGGCGATCGCGTCCCAGCGCGCCGGGAAATCGGGGGCCGTCACGGCATCCAGGGCGACATCGGCGCGGGCCAGAAGCGCATCGACGGCGGGAGCCACATGCTCCGGGGCAATGCGGTCAAAGGCCGGCAGGCCGGAAAAATCGAGAAGGGGATTGCTCATATGGCCTTAGATGGCGCCCCGAGGCGCAGGTTCAAGTCAGGCTGCGCATGGCCGCACGCTCGGCGGCTTCGACGGTGTTGACGAGCAGCATGGTCACTGTCATGGGGCCTACGCCACCCGGCACCGGAGTGATCCAGCCTGCCACCTCTTTGACGGCAGCAAAATCAACGTCTCCGCAAAGTTTGCCGGCCTCGTTGCGGTTCATGCCGATGTCGATCACCACGGCGCCGGGCTTGACCATGTCGGCCGTCACAGTGTTGCGCCGCCCCACGGCGGCGACGATGACGTCCGCCTGCAGCGTATGCGCCTTCAGGTCTGCGGTAGCGCTGTGGCAGATGGTGACCGTGGCGTTCTTTTGCAGCAGCATCAGCGCCATGGGCTTGCCGACGTTGTTGCTGCGGCCGATGACCACGGCATGTTTGCCGCGCAAGTCAATGCCGGTGCTCTCAAGCAACTTCATGCACCCATAGGGCGTGCAGGACCAGAACCCCGGCGTGCCCGTCAGCAGCGCGCCAGCGCTGGCGACGTGAAAGCCATCAACATCCTTTTCCGGAGCAATGGCGGCAATGACTTTCTCAGCGTCGATGTGCGGCGGCAGCGGCAGCTGCACCAGGATGCCGTGGATGCGCGGGTCGGCGTTCAGCGCGGCGATACGTTCGAGCAGCGCGGCCTCGCTCAGCTCCGCGCCGTAGCGCTCCAGCACCGAATACAGGCCCGCGTCCTGGCAGGCCTGTACCTTCTTGCCGACGTAGACCTGGCTGGCCGGGTCTTCTCCCACCAGAACTGCGGCCAAGCCAGGGGGCGTCCCACGTGCGCTCAATTCGGCCGTGCGACGCGCCACATCAGCGCGCAGTTGTGCCGCCAGCGCGTTGCCATCCATGATCTTTGCTGTCATTGCAAATTACCCATAAAAAATGCCGCCAGCGCTTATACGATAAGCCCTGGCAGCTATTAAAATAGAAGCACTCAGGCGCGGGGTGCCGCTTGGCCCAGCGCAATTTTGAGCAGGTCGGCCACGGTGTTGGCGCCCAGCTTTTCCATGATATTGGCGCGGTGCGCCTCGACTGTCTTGATGCTGATGCCCAGGTCGTCGGCGATCTGCTTATTTAAACGCCCGGCAACAATGCGCTCAAGCACCTGCGCTTCGCGCGTGGTGAGCTTGGAGAGCAAGGCCTCGCGGCTGGCCGCCTGCTGGTAGTCGGCAAACGACTCGCGGGCGCGCTCCAGCATGCGATCGACCAGCGTGAGCAGCGCATCTTCATCAAAGGGCTTTTGAATGAAGTCGAGTGCGCCTTTCTTCATGGTGTCCACCGCCATCGGCACGTCGCCGTGGCCGGTGATGAAGACGATCGGCAGCGGGGACTTGCGTTCGATGAGCCGCTCCTGCAGTTCCAGACCGGTCATGCCGCCCATGCGGATGTCGACGATCAGGCAGGCCACCTCGCGTGGGTCGTAGCGCGCGAGAAAAGACTCGGCCGAATCAAAACATCGAACCCGGTAGTCTTTTCCCTCCAGCAGCCATTGCAGCGAATCGCGCACCGCCTCGTCGTCATCGACTACGTAGACGGTGCCTCTTTTGGGAATCAAGCTCATGCAGTTGTCCTTGGGAATTCGGTGTTTGCTACAACATTTGTAGTGTTGGTGGCAGGCGCAGCGAGCGGCAGCCAGAAGGTGAACCGGCAGCCCGTGACCTCGGGGCCATTGTAAATGTTCTCTGCCTGCATGCGTCCCTGGTGCGCCTCAACGATGCTGCGGCACAAATTCAGGCCCATGCCCATGCCTTGCTCCTTGGTCGAGAAGAAGGCCTCAAACAGGCGCTCCAGCACTTCGGGTGCAAGGCCCTTGCCAGTGTCCTGGACCGAAAACTCGACACCGTCGACGCCATCTATCTGCCGCGGAACTACGCGCAGTTCCACGCTGCGCTGCGCGGGCGGGCGGCTTGCGTTGGCGATGGATTCGGCGCCGTTCTTCATCAGATTCACCAGCACCTGCTCGATCAGGATCGAGTCGGCCATCAGGGAGGGCAAGCGCGCCGCGACGTATTGGGTGAGGCGCACGTTGTTGCGCCGCAGTTCGATGCCGGCCAGTTCGACGGCTTCCGCCACCATTTGCTCGGCGTCAGCCCGCTGCCTTCTGGGCTCACTTTTCTTCACGAAGTCGCGGATGCGCTGAATGATCTGGCCGGCGCGCTGTGCCTGGTGGGCCGTTTTTTCCAGCGCCGCAAGCAAGGCCGACTCGGTGATCTGCCCACTTTTGATGCGCGAAATGATGCCGCTGCAGTAGTTGCTGATCGCAGTGAGCGGCTGGTTGAGTTCGTGCGCCACGCTCGACGCCATCTCGCCCATGGTGATCAGCCCGCTGACCGACTGCGCGCGCTCGGTCTGGCGCGCCGCCTGCGCTTCGGCCAGGCGGCGTGGGGTGATGTCGGTGGCAATCACCATTTGCGCAAGCCGCCCATCCACCCAGCTCAAATAGCGCGAACGCACCTCCAGCCACTTGCCCAGATCGGGCAGAAAAATTTCTGCATTTTCCGAATGAGCGCTCGTCAGGCTGTCGGTGGGCAGGCCCATCAGCGGGTCTTCGTCCGAAGGGTGGCCGCTGTCGCCCGCCGGCAGCACCCCGGCCTTCGCCACCAGTTGCAGGTGGCCGTCGGTCTGCGAGCCAAACCATTGGCGGTACAGCTTGTTGGCAAACAAGAGCTCGGCGCTGCCCAGGGGCGCTACCGACACCGAGGCATCGAGCGCTTCGAGCACGATGGTGAAGCGCTCGTGCGAGGCCGAGAGCTGCTCGCGAATGCGGTTGGGTTCGGTGATGTCGGTCATTGACGTCATCCAACCGGTCTGGCGACCGCGCGCATCGATCAGCGGAGAAACATACAGCCGCGCGTCGAACACCGTGCCGCTCTTGCGCCGCACCCGCACCTGAAATCCACCCGGGATGCTCCTGCCAGACAGCTCGTCCTGCAGACGCGCATGCAGGGATTCGTGGTCCGCATCGGGCCAATAGGGAAAGGGCGGCTTTTGGCCCACCAGCTCTTCTTCGGTCCAGCCCGTCATCTGGCAGAAGGCGGCATTGACATAAGTAATCGTGCCGTTGAGGTCAAGCGCTCGCATGCCCGTCAGCACCGAGTTTTCCATGGCGCGGCGAAAGTTCGTCTCCTGCACCAGCGCCTGCTGGGCCTGCATGCGCCTGCGGGTATGGCGCCAGGTGGCGATCAGCATCCACGCCGTCATGGCGCTCAGCGTACCCACCAGCCAGAACAAACCGCTGCCAACCAGGCCGAGCGAGGTGCGGTAGGCCTGTGCGCGCAGTACCAGGTTGTTGCCCACGGGAGACACTGGGACCTCGTACGCGTTGGTGCGCCTTGACCACGGCATCCATTCGGTACGCTCGCGCGGGGCCAGAGGAACCCCCGCCAGCACCTCACCTTTCGAGTCCAGTAGCGTGATCGCGTAGCGCGCCAGCAGCTCGGTGGGTGTGCCGTAGCGCAGCAGGTTGTCTACCGAATATTCGCCCAGCACCACGCCGGCGAAGTTGCCCTGGGCGTTGAGCGGCACCTGCAGTTGCAGCAGGGGCGCGGGTTCGCCCTCCTTGAGCGCGGGCTGCGAATACACCGGCTGCTGGGTGGAGCGCGAAAGCGCAAAGCCCGTCTGCGTATCGCCCTTGCGCAGCACTTCGCCGGCCACGCGCACCTGGGCGCTCGCGATGGTTGGCGTGGCGTGGCTCGCGAGAACCCGGCCGCTTTCGTCGATCCAGGTGATTGCCTGGAGCTCCGGGTATTGGCCGATGAGGGATTCCGCACGCTGATGGAACTGCGGCAGCTCCATATCCTTGTTGGCAAGGTCGCGCGCGACGCGCATCAACTGCTCCTGGCGCTCCAGCAAACGCAGGCGCACGCGCTGTTGCGCGTATTCGACATCTCGGCGCAGTGCCTCCTGTTCGCGGTCGGCCTCTTCGACCCGCAGGTACCAGAAGGCCGCAACGATGGCGGCAAGAAACAAGAGCACGGCAGCCAGCGGCGCAAGCGCAGCAAATCGGTCTTGCCGGTTGGGCGAAAGGCTGCGCCACCACCTGCGCCACCAGCGGGCGGCCACACGCGCGGGTGGCGTGGTCGCAGCAGGCTGGGGTGCGGAGGGCACGGTCATGGTGCGAGTGTAGAGGGGAGCGAACCAGGGTGATTCCATTCCGCTTTTGCCGCAATTGATGAAATATCACAATGTAAAATCAAATAGCACTATTTGAAATTTCGGGAAAATGTGCGAAACTAGAGAATCCGTACTAAATTGTGGCAAAACCCTCCAGGAGACAAGCATGGCAGACGCGTCCGAATCCCAGGCAAGCAGTTCAGCGCCGGTAGCGGCAGACACCGATCAACAGGAAACGCGCGAATGGACCGATGCTCTGTCTGCCGTGATTGAAAGTGAAGGCCTGGAGCGTGCCCACTTCCTTCTTGAGCAACTGCTGGAACACGCACGCCAGAACAGCCTGGACATGCCGTTTTCCGCCAACACCGGCTACGTGAATACGCTGGAGCCCGACCAGGAAGCGCGCTGCCCCGGCAACATTTCGATCGAAAAAC
>JAGNYI010000108.1 GCA_017985015.1 Giesbergeria sp.
GGCTCCAGCCGAATGCCAAAGCGCTCGTACACGCTGGTCTGGATGGCCTTGGCCAAAGTCATCACCTCGCCGCCCGTCACGCTGCTCTCGCCGTGGCCGCGGTTGACCAGCACCAGCGCCTGCTTTTCATACACCGCGGCCTGGCCCACGGTCTTGCCCTTCCAGCCGCAGGCGTCGATCAGCCAGCCCGCCGCCAGCTTGATGCGGCCGTCGGCCAGCGGGTAGTGCACGATTTTCGGCTCGCGCGCAATGATGTCGGCGCATTGCTCGGGCGTCACCGTGGGGTTTTTGAAAAAACTCCCGGCGTTGCCGATCACCGCCGGGTCCGGCAGTTTGGCGCGGCGGATGGCACACACCCACTCAAAAATCTGCTGCGCGGTAGGCTGCGCCTCGCCCAGCTCGGCCGCGCGGCGCGCTAGCTCAAGGTAGCCCAACTCGGGCTTCCAGGCCTTGGGCAGGCGAAAGCGCACCTGGGTGATGACGGCGCGCCCGGCCAGCCCCATGCCGGCGGGGGCGTCGCCCCGCCCTGCGGGCTGGGCGGCTGCGTGCTTGAACACCGAATCGCGGTAGCCAAAGCCGCACTGGGCCGCGTTGAGCGTAAAGGGCTTGCCAGTACTCAGCTCGATAGCGTCGAGCGAATCAAACCGGTCCTGCAGTTCGACGCCATAGGCGCCAATGTTCTGCACCGGCGCGGCGCCCACGGTGCCGGGGATCAGCGCCAGGTTCTCCAGGCCGCTCCAGCCTTGCTCCAGCGTCCAGGCCACGGTGTCGTGCCAGCTCTCACCAGCACCTGCTTCCACGATCCACGCGTCTTTTGTCTCGGCCACCAGGCGGCGACCGGGAATCTCCACTTTGAGGACCACGCCGTGCACATCGCCCGTCAACACCACGTTGCTGCCGCCACCCAGGACAAACAGCGTCGCCCCGGCCAGCAGCGGGACTCTGGACAGCTCGGCAACATCGGCCGCCGAGCGCACGCGCACCAGGGTTTCGGCGCGCGCCATGATGCCGAAGGTGTTGTAGGGCTGAAGCGAGCAGTTTTTCTCGACTAACATCGGACCGATTGTCGCATTCGCCCCTTTGCGGGCCTGTCTTTTCGGGGAGCTCTGCCGCCATGCCATCGTTCGATACCGTTTGTGAAGCCGATTTCGTTGAAGTGAAGAACGCGGTCGACAACGCCGCGAAAGAAATCGGCACGCGCTTTGACTTCAAGGGCACCTCGGCCGCCGTCGAGCTCAAGGACAAGGAAATCACCATGTATGGCGACGCCGAGTTCCAGCTGACCCAGGTGGAAGACCTGCTGCGCGGCAAACTCACCAAGCGCAATGTGGACGTGCGCTTCCTCGACATTGGCAAGCCGCAGAAAATCGGCGGCGACAAGGTCAAACAGGTGATCAAGGTGCGCAACGGCATCGAAAGCGAACTGGCCAAGAAGCTGCAAAAGCTTATCAAGGACAGCAAGCTCAAGGTGCAGGCCGCCATTCAGGAAGAAAAAGTGCGCATCACCGGCGCCAAGCGCGACGATCTGCAGGCGGCGATGGCGCTGATCCGCAAGGACATTGCCGACATGCCGCTGTCTTTCAACAACTTCAGAGATTGACTTGGAGCATCCCCCTGAGGCGCTGCGCGCCTTCCCCCTTCTCTTGCATCGCTGCGCGATGCGGAAGGGGGACGCCCCCAGCGCGGCGGGGCGGCCCTTGCGCGGGGGCCGCTGGTTTGGGGCGCGCTGGTTTCAAGCGCTGCGGGTGGTAGCACGCGATAGGTTGCTGATATGGCTCGAATTTTGAATACTTTGGTCTTCGCTGCCTGCTTGGTGCTCGCTGGCGCGCCTGCGGCGCACGCACAGGAAGTGGCGCTGGCTGGCGTACTGGGCTCCAAGGCGCTCATGGTGGTAGGCGGCGGCGCGCCGCGCGCGGTGGCGGCGGGAGAGAGCTATGGCGGCGTGACGCTCATTTCGGTGAGCAGCGAGGGTGCCGTGGTGGAGGCGAACGGACAGCGCCACACGCTGCGCCTGGGCACGCCGGTGAGCGTGGGTGGGAGCGGCAAGGGCCGGCGCGTGGTTCTGACACCCAACAGCCAGGGCCACTTCATGCGCGAGGGACAGATCAACGGCAAGGGCACCACCTTCATGATCGATACCGGGGCATCCGTGGTGGCCATTGGCCAGCCGGACGCCGAGCGCATGGGCCTCGATTTCCGCAAGGGCCCACAGGTGGGCGTACGCACGGCCAACGGCACGGCACAAGGCTGGCGCGTGAAGCTCAATTCGGTGCGCCTGGGCGACATCGAGATCTTTGGCGTCGAGGCCGTCGTCACACCGCAGGCCATGCCCTTCGTGCTGCTGGGAAACAGTTTTCTGTCGGACCTGCAAATGACGCGCAACGCCCAGCAGATGGTGCTGGAAAAGCGCTAAAACCCCATGACACTCGCCCCGTTGACGCGCCACGCGCACGATGAGGAATACGAGGACCTGCTAAGCCTCTGGGGCGACCTGGAATCGGGTTTGTCGATTCTGCTTGCCCGCCCGCTGCATGTGCACGACTTCAGCACCAAAGTGCGCCAGTTCGATCGCTGGCTGCAGGATCTGGTGGCCCGTGACGTCGATGCGTCGCTCTACCTCATGTTCCAGCTCGCCTCGACGTCCACCGTGGGCTACAGCGCTTCGCATGCGCTGGTCTGTGGCACGCTTTGCCACATCATGGCGCGCGAATTCAGCTTGCCTGAACACGAACGCAATGCCCTGGTGCGGGCCGCGCTGACCATGAACAT
>JAGNYI010000029.1 GCA_017985015.1 Giesbergeria sp.
CACCATCAGCCTGGGTGTAACCACGGCCATACCCCAAACGGACGAGCCGGCTCAGGCTCTGGTGGATATGGCGGATGCGGCCCTGTACGAGGCCAAGAGCGCGGGACGCAACCGCTTCGTGGCACGCTCCCGCTGAATCACTGCACCGGGGCAGTCTCCTGCAACAGGGCCAGCGCGGCCTCAAAATCAAAGCCCTCGATCGCCACAGCGATCGCTTGGTGCGCCTGCGGGCAAGCCGCCTGCAGCAGCCCGGCCTGCGCGGCCACCCAATCGAGCGAGCTGGAATCTCCCGCCACCAAAAGCTCCTGCAACCCGTGCAGGAATGCACGCAGCTGCTGCGGGTCTGCGGGGGCGGCTGCAGGAGCGGCGGGCACCACGGCTGGCACCACCAGAGCGTCCAGGCCTTGAAGAACCGGGGCCAGTTCAGCCGCCAGCGTGTCCAGCAAGGCATCCATGCGCGGAGCCGCATCACCCTGTCTGCAGGCGCCTTCCAGCGCTGCCGCTGCCGCCTGCACGCCACGCGCGCCAATGCTGCCCGCCACCGACTTGAGGGTATGGGCCAGCCGCTCCGGGGCACTCGCATCGCCAGACCCTTGCGCAGCCCGAAAGGACGACACGAATGCGCCCTGGCCCGCGTGGAATTTGCCCAGCAGCGAGCGGTACAGCACCTCGTTGTGCATCGTGGTTGCCAGTCCGGCCCGGGTGTCGATGCCCGGCAGGGGCGGCAGACCCGATGCTGCAGGTGGCGGCAGCGGTGCCTGCACCGGCACCGCTGGCGCGGTGGCGCCCGGCACGGCGCAGCGCGCCCCCACCCAGCGGGCGATGGTGCGGAACATGTTGCCCACGTCCAGCGGCTTGGCGATGTAGTCGTTCATGCCGGTAGCCAGAGCGCGTTGGCGGTCGCCGGCCATCGCGTTGGCCGTCATGGCAATCACAGGGAGGTGGCGCAGCGCCGGATGGGCACGGATTCGCCGCGTGGCCTCGTAGCCGTCCATCACCGGCATTTGGCAGTCCATCAGCACGCAGTCGAAATGCGCATCGCGCGCAAGCAGATCCAGCGCCTCCTGGCCATTGGTGGCCAGCACAGCCTGCATCCCGGCATGGCGCAGCAGCTCCAGCGCCAGCTCCTGGTTCAGTTCGTTGTCTTCTACCAGCAGCAAGCGGGCGCCGGCCAACTGGTGCATGGCGAGCTGGGCATCCTGACCGATCAGGCCCGATTGGTGCTCGACCAGCCCGATGTGGTCCAGCGTACGGCCAATGGCGTCCAGCAACTGGCTGGCCATCACCGGTTTGGTAAGCACCGAGCGCAGTGCCACACCGCAGCGCTCGGCCTCGCCCAGCGCCTCTTCACGGCCGTAGGCGGTGACCATGATGGTGGCCGGCACCTGGAGGAGCGCATGCTCGTGCAGCCGCCGCAGGGTTTCGATGCCGTCCATCTGCGGCATCTTCCAGTCGATCAGCACCAGGTTGTAGGGCTGGTGCTGCAGCTCGGCGCTGGCGACGGCGGCCAGGGCAGCTGCGCCATCCATCGCCGTGTCCACCTGCAAGCCCAGGCTGAGCGCAATGCTGGCCGTGATCTCGCGGGCGCAGGCGTTGTCGTCCACCACCAGCACCCGCATGGTCTCGAGTGCCTCGCGTCCTAAGCGGGGTACTGTCGTGGTGATGTCCTGGAGGCCAAACCGCGCGGTGAAATGAAACTCCGATCCCTGCCCCGGCGTGCTGACCACCCAGATGCGCCCGCCCATCTGCTCCGCCAAATTGCGGGAGATGGCCAGCCCCAGGCCTGTGCCGCCGTAGCGGCGCGTGGTGGAGCTGTCGGCCTGGCTGAAGGGCTGGAAGAGCTTGGCGCATTGTTCCGGCGTCATGCCAATGCCGGTGTCGCGCACCCGGAAATACAGCTCGATCCCCTGTGCGTCCTCGGCCGATTTTTCGATGGAGATCACCACCTCGCCGTGTTCGGTGAACTTGACGGCGTTGTTGCCCAGGTTGACCAGAATCTGCCCCAATCGCAGCGGGTCACCCACCAGGCCCGCCGGAATGTCCGGGGCCACGTGGAAGAGCAGTTCCAGCCCCTTGTCCTCGGTCTTGAGGCCAATCAGGTTGGCAAGATGGTCCATCACCTCGTCGAGCTGAAAGCCAGTCTGCTCAATCACCATCTTTCCTGCCTCGATCTTGGAGAAATCGAGCACATCGTTGATCAGGCCCAGCAGGCCCACCGCCGAGCGGTGCGCCTTTTCCACATAGTTGCGCTGGCGGTCATTGAGGGGTGTCTGCAGCGCCAGGTGCGACATGCCGATGATCGCGTTCATGGGGGTGCGGATTTCATGGCTCATGTTCGCCAGAAAATCGCTTTTCGCTCGGGTGGCTTCTTCGGCCACGCGCCGCGCCTCGGCCATGGCACGTTCGGCGGCCTTGCGCTCGGCAATGTCCTCGAACACCCAGATCGTCACCTTGCGGTGGTCAGAAGAGTGGATGGCCCGCCCCGACACCTGGGCAACGAAAGTGCCCCCATCCTTGCGCGCGAACTCCCATTCCTCATTCACGTCCCGGCCCGTACCAAGCAAAGGTCCCACCAGAGCGCCGAATTCGGCATATTTTTCGGCAGAGTGATAGATGATGCTGCCCGGCTGCCCGATCAGATCCTTTGCCTCGTAGCCGAGGTATTCCCCCATGCGCTGATTGACCCGCAGGATCACCCCATCGGCGGTGTAAATGATGCCGTTAGGGGCATTGTCGAAAATCGTTTGCTGCTCATCGAGCAGCTTGCGGTTGTTGGCTTCGCTGTCGCGCAAGCTGGCCTCGGCCATCTTCTGGTCGGTGATGTCCTGGTTGATACCGACCAGGCGTCGCGGTCGGCCGTCCGGGTCACGCAAGGCGGCGTCGCCCGTGTCCTGAATCCAGCGCCACGCCCCAGAGTGGGTGCGCATGCGAAAGGTGGCCTGGTGCGCCTGCACCTTGTTGTCCAGAAAAAGCTGCAAGCGTTGCTGTACGGCCGGAAAATCATCGGGGTGGATCAGGTCTTGCCAGCACGAGAGGTGATCGGGATAGCGGGCCAGCAGGCTCTCTTTTTCGTAGCCCAGCATTTCGGCCCAGATGTCGTTCACCGTCACCTCGCTGATGCGCCCCTGGGCATCGATGCTGCAGTCGTACAGGCCCAGGTGGGCACCGCGCAGGGCGAGGTTCAGGCGCTCCTCGCTGCGTGCGATGCGCTGCTCCACGATCTGGCGCTCCGTGATGTCGTAGAGCCACGAGATGAGGTAGCGCCCATCCGAAAAATCCAGCAGCATGGACGACAGCAGCACGGTGATGGGTGTGCCATCGGTGCGCACCAGTTCGGCCTGGTAGGCCTTCACGCTGCCGTCCCGGCGCAGCTGCTCCATGAAGGTGTCGCGGTCTGCCGGGTTGCGCCAGGATCGGTAGGTGTTGTACGAAGCCACTTCTTCGGTGGGCACCCCCATCATGGCGGCGTGTTGGCGGTTGGCAAACACCAGCCGCCCTTCCTGCGTCCCAATCACCACGCCCACGGGGCTGTTCTCCAGAATGCGCAGCAGGCGGCTCTCGTTGTCCTGGCGCTCAAGTTCAAGCTTCTTGCGCTCGGTGATGTCTTCGTAGATCCACACGGCAGAGCGCTCGTGGCCGGGAATGTTGATGCCCTGGCCCGACACCATGGCCAAGAAAGAAGTGCCGTCGCTGCGGCGAAATTCCCATTCGGTACGGACCTCCTTCCCGGCACTGAGCAGCGGCGCCGCCATGGCCGCAAAGGCCTTGTAGTTCTCCTCACTGGAGAAAAGCGTGCGCGCCACCGATTGACCCAGCACATCGTCCCGTGCAATGCCTAAGTTTTCGCACAGACGCTTGTTCACCCGCAGCACGATGCCATCGGCCGAATAGCAAATTCCGTTGGGGGTGTTTTCGAAGATCACCTGCTGCTCTTGCAGCAGCTTGCCGATCTCGGCTTGTTGGCGGTCAATCTCCTGCCGGGCACGGCGTTTTTCTGAGACATCGTCCACCGTAAAACGCAACAGAATCCGCCCGCCGCAATCAAAGGCCATGAGGTTGACCTCGGCATCGAAGATCTCGCCATTGGCCCGCCGCGCGCGCCAGAGGAAGTTGGCAATGCCATGCTCAAAGATGGTACGTGTGATCTCTTCCCCCGCTGACTGCGTGTCGGTGCCGTCGTACTGGATGGGTGCCGAAAAATCCAGCGGCATTTTTCCCAGCACCTCGTCGCGCGAAGAAAAGCCGTAGATGCGCACCGCTGCCACGTTGCAATCGACAATGCCGATGGCCGGGTCGATGATGACGATGGGCACTGGCGAATCCTGATAGACGCGCTTGTTGTACGCCGCGCTGCGCACCAAGGTAGCGCGCGCCTCTTTGAGCGCGTCTTCGCTGCTCTGCAGCGCCGCCTTCAAGGCCAGGTTCTCCCGCTCCAGCGCCTCGATGTCCTGTCGCAGTGCGAACTGCACCCCCGGGTTTTGCTCCATGACCTCTCCTGTCGCATGCAGCAGGCAAGGTGCCCAAACGGCCCAAACCCCGCCAGCGGTCAACAGCCAGTATCGACAGCCACCGTGGGAGCGTCAACGCGGTGCGCGCTTGCGGCGCACTGGATACGGGGTCTGTTTGAGCCAACGCAAGAGACGCCAATTTGCTGCACTCGGTCAGCACAGGTGTGCCGGCAGCAAATGGCAAATGCCTGCCCCGCACAGGCATGCCGTCGCCTTGTGAAACGGATCATCGGCCCTTAGGGTTTCGCCGTCTCCAGGGTGAACTCCGGTCCGATCTTGAACACCCCGCTGACCCGCGCGCAGAGCACGCCATCGGCGCGCACCAGGCCCTGTGCAAACACCAATGAACGGGTGGCGCGCAGCAGCTCGGCTTCGCCCTCCACCCAACAGCCGAGCGGCGCCGGAGCCAGATAGTCGATTTGCAGGCTGATGGTGGGCAAAAAGCGCATGCCCACCGTGCTGTCCTTGCGGTGCACCGAGAGCGGCAGCAGCATGTCGCAAAAACTCGCCATCATGCCGCCGTGCAGGTTGCTCATGGGGTTGACATGGCGGCGCTCCACCCGAAAGCCGAATTTCACCACGTCGCCCTGGTGCAGCAAATAGAGCGGCCCGTTGCTGTCCATGAACGGGCCGCCCGCCTCGATGGGTCTGAAACCCGCTGGAATCTGCACTTCAGCGCTCACCAGGCCTCCCTCTCGAAGATTTCCTGAAGATCGGCCGGCGCCTGCGCGTTGGCACCACGCATCGGCTTGCCGGAAAGCCGACAAAAGTCTTCGGTCATCTGCGCTGGCGCTGAAGGCTGGTCGGTCATTCGGAAAGTGTCGTTGAAGGCGCTTGTCAGCGGCTGTCCCCGAGGTGCCATCGCCCTGCTAAGCCCGCCTCCGCGAAGCTCAAGCGGGGGCAAAGCGGCTGCGCAGGTAGGCAATGATTTTTTCGGAATCGTAGAGCCAGCGGCTGGAACCCGCAGCATCGGTGATCTTCAGGCAAGGCACCTTGGTCTGGCCGCCGCCCTGGAGAAGCTCGGTTCGGGCCGGGCCGGCGTGCTGCGCATCCACCTTGGCGATGTCAAGTGACAAGCGCCGCATCTCCTGGCGGGTCTTGATACAGAAAGGGCAGGTCTTGTACTGGTAGAGCGCCAGTCCACGGCAGGCGGCGTCCACCGACGCCTGCTCGGCGCTCGTGCGCACGACGCCTTGCGGCCGCGTGAGCGCTTCCTTGAGCAGCATGACGGGGCCCAGCAGGACGCGCAAGGTTCTGAAAAAGTAACGGACAACAGATTTCATCGTGGGATTTCAGTGGGATGGCCGGTGCTCAGGACGGGCAGCGGTGGGTCAGGGAAGTCATCGGGACTGGGGCAGCCGCAACGCCCCCAAGGCGATAGCGGTCAGGTGCGTTGGCGCAGCGCCTCGTACAGACAGACACCGCTTGCCACCGAAACGTTCAAACTCTCTACCGCGCCGTGCATGGGAATGCTCACCAGCTCGTCGCACGTCTTGCGCGTGAGCTGGCGCATGCCGTCGCCTTCGGCCCCGAGCACCAGCGCCACCGGGCCTTTGAGGTCCGCCTGGTAGAGCGTGCGCGGCGCATCGTCGCTGGTGCCAATGATCCAGATGTTGCGCTCTTTGAGCTCACCCAGCGTGCGCGCCAGGTTGGTGACCATGAAGTACGGCATGGTCTCGGCGGCGCCGCTGGCCACCTTGGCCACCGTGGCGTTGATGCCGGCGGCGTGGTCCTTGGGGGCAATCACCGCGTGGGCGCCAGCGCCGTCGGCCACGCGCAGGCAGGCTCCCAGATTGTGCGGGTCGGTCACGCCGTCGAGCACCAGCAGCAAAGGGTTGACCGTGCCCTTTGCCTCCAGGTCTTCGAGCAGCTCGTCGAGCGATGTGATCTGCGCCAGAGGCTGCACGCGCGCGGCCACACCCTGGTGGCCGTGGCTGCCGGCGAGCTTGGCGATGCGCAGGCTGTCGGCTTCGATCAGGCGGGCCCCCGCCTCGCGCGCCCGGTCGAGAAACTGGCGCATGCGGGCATCGCGCCGCGTAGCCTCGTAATAAATTTCGATGATGGACTGCGGCGCCGTCTTGAGGCGCACACCGACGGCGTGAAAGCCGAAGAGAACTTTGGGGCTGGACATGGGGAGATTATCCGGGCGGCGGATATACTACATTTTTCATAGCGGTTAACGCTTACCCCATAAGCGCTAGAGGCCAAAAAAGCTTCAAATTTTTACCACTGCCCCAGCTTCTATGGTGATACTGAAGTCACAGCGCTCGGCAATGCCGCGGTCGTGGGTGACCAGCACCAGCGTCGTCCCCTGCTCGCGGTTGAGACGAAACATCAGTTCCATGATGGTCTCGCCAGTGGCGAAGTCGAGGCTGCCGGTGGGCTCATCGGCCAGCAGCACCGAGGGCTGTACGACGAAGGCACGCGCGAGCGCCACGCGCTGCTGCTCGCCGCCCGAGAGTACTTTGGGATAGTGGGAGAGGCGCTGCGCCAGGCCCACGTGCGCCAGCATTTCCTGCGCCGCACGGCGGGCATCGCGCCGATTGGCGAGTTCCAGCGGCAGCATGACGTTCTCAAGCGCCGTGAGGTTGGCCATGAGCTGAAAGCTCTGGAACACAAACCCGACTTGCCGGGCGCGCAGCGCAGCGCGCTCGTCTTCGTTCAGGACAAACAGATCCTGCCCGGCCAGGCGCACGGTGCCGCTGGTGGGCGTGTCAAGCCCCGCGATGATGGACAGCAAGGTACTCTTGCCCGAACCCGACGCCCCCACGATCGCCACACTGGCACGCGGGGCGACGGTGAAATCGATGTCCCGCAGAATCTCCAAGGTTCCCGTCGAGTCGGTCACCGACTTGCAGACATGCTGCACAGCAATAATGGGAGCCGAGGGCACAGAAGCTTCAGACATGAAAGGCACCGGGTTTTGATTCGTACGATCGTTCGCCGTCACTTTATCGCGCGCCTGACTGTCAGCATGGTTGCGGGGCTTTCGCATCTGGCACACGCCGCCGCACCGAAAAATGCCGCGCAAACACGCAGCATTCTGGTGGTCGGCGATTCGCTCAGCGCGGAATACGGCATTGCGCGCGGGAGCGGCTGGGTGGCACTGCTGGAGCAGCGCCTGGCGAAGGAAAAGAAACCATGGAAAGTCGTCAACGCCAGCATCAGCGGTGACACCACAGCGGGCGGACGCTCGCGCATTGACAACCTGCTTGCGCAGCACCGGCCTGCGGTGGTCATCATTGAACTGGGCGGCAACGATGCGCTGCGTGGGCTGCCTCTGCAAAGCACGGCCGACAACCTGCGCAACATGGTTCAGGCCGCCAAAGCCAGCGGCGCGCGCGTGCTGCTTGTGGGCATGCAAATACCGCCGAACTACGGCCAAGCCTACGCCCGCAAGTTCGCCGAGGTCTTCGTGGATATTTCACGCGAGCAGCAAATAGCGCTACTGCCCTTCCTGTTGAAAGGCATTGCGGACGGCGCGGACGCAACGCGCCTGTTCCAGGCCGACCGCATTCATCCACAGGCACAAGCCCATCCGCGCATACTGGAAAACGTATGGCCAGCGTTGGAGCCGCTATTGCGTTAGCTGGCAGGATTCGCGGGGTTGGCCGATGCACCGGATGACGACGCATCTCCTGGCTCAGGCGCCACGTAGGTATTGCCGTGGCGTGCAGGAGCCTGCTTGGCGCGCAGCTTGTCTTCCTTTTTCTTCTTTTTCGCGAGTTCGCGCTGCCGTTTTTCGTATCCGTAATTAGGGGTTGCCAAGGTGTTCGCCTTCCATAGTTGATGCCCACTGTAACAGGCAGGCACGTGCTGGCAGAGCAGTTGGAAAGGACTGCGGCTCCACAGCGCTTTCAGGCGGCGGGGACCGCTGGCTCGATGGCGGCCCGATAGGCATGCCAGCTGGCATGGCCCAGCCAGGGCCCCACCACCAGCAAACCCGCACCCCAAACCATGAGCGAGGCAAGCACCAACACGGTGATCAAAAAGCCCCACCACAGCATGACGGCGGGGTTTTCGGTCACCACCCGGATGCTGCTGATGGCAGCGGTCAGGGCGTCGGTATCGCGATCAAGAATCATGGGAATGGAAACCACGCTGGTAGAGAACACCAACGCCGCAAACACGCCACCCACCACCGTGTAGACCGCCAGAAAGGACCAATTCTGCGGATTGAATACCGCCTGCAGCACGCCCGTGGTCGAAGGCATTCCCGTATTGAAGAACACCGCAAAGACCACCAGAGACGCGCGGCCCCACAACAGTTCGAGCACCACCAGCACCAGCACCAGCATGCCCATGCTGCCCAGATGCCGGTCCCAGCAGGTCAGCGAGTGCGCCAGCCCGGGAGCCAGGCCAGCTTGGCGGCGCCGGCTGGTTTCGTACAGCCCCATAGCCAGAAAGGGCCCCAGCAGCAGGCAGCCGCTGGCCAGCGACATCACGTATTCGGGCCGCGTGCGAAACACCCAACCCAGCAGCAGAGCCATCATCCAGAAGGCAATGCCGTAGAACGCGCCGATGAGCGGTGTCGCGGTCAGATCTGCGGCGCCCGCACGCAGCCAGCGCAACGGGTCCAGAAAATTCAGGGACCTGAGCCGGATTGGAGCCGGTGTGGCGTCAGAGGGAGCGGATGCGGGTGCGGGCGAAACAGGTGGGGACATGGAGGCTGCGGGGCTCTTGCTGCTTTTCAGCGCAAGCAAAAACCCTGTAAGGAATGCGGGAACTGCACCCTATCGCAAAAAACGCGCCAGCCGCACTGAGGAAAACACTGCACTAGGCAAAAACTTTCAGCGCCTGAGCCAAGTCGCTGCGCAGGTCATTGACGTCTTCCAGCCCCACCGAGAACCGCACCACCGTGCCAGGCGCCAAGTGCGCCGGAACCCGACTGCGCATGGTGGCAAGGTCATAAGGCACGACCAGGCTCATGGGTCCACCCCAGCTGTAGCCCAGCTTGAACAGCGCCAGGGCATCGCAGAACGCATCCACGCGCTCCTGCGGGTGCACGGGATCGATCACCACGCTGAACAGACCCGCCGCAGCGCCTTCACCTCCATTCGCCGAGCCGCACAGCGCCTGCCAATGTGCATGGCCAGGCGACGCATCCAGGGCCGGGTGCAATACCTGCGATATGGCAGCTTGCTCTGCCATCCAGCGCGCCAGCGTGCGCGCGGACAGGTCGTGCGCACGGTAGCGCAGGCCAACACTGGGCAGGGAGCGAAGGATCGCCTCGGCGTCGTTCGCCCCCACACCCAAGCCCAGATGCATGTGCGCCAGCTTGAGCCTGTGATGCAGGCCCGGGTTGCGCGTCACCACGCTGCCCATGAGCACATCGCCGCCGCCGCTGGGGTATTTGGTCAGGGCGTGCACGCTTACGTCCACCCCCAGGCCACCGCTGCCGTCGCCCAGCAGGTCAAACGGCGCAAAGGCCAGGCCAGCGCCCCAGGTGTTGTCGAGCGCGCAAAGCACGCCGCGCTCCTGGCACAGGCGCACCTGGCCCAGGAGATCCGGAAACTCCAGCGTTACCGAACCGGGCGCCTCCAGCCAAACCAGCCGGGTTGCCGAGTTGATGCGCTGTGCCAGATCTGCCAGATCCATGGGGTCGTAGACCGCATGGCGAACACCAAACTGTGCCAGCAGCGTTTGCGTGAGTGCCCGATTGGGCCCGTAAGCGTTGTCGGGCAGCAGCACTTCGTCCCCGGCGCGAAGCAAGGCCAGAGATACCGTGCTGATGGCGGACAGGCCGCTGGGAACCAGCAGGCACTGCGCACCACCTTCGAGCTCGGCCAAGCGTTCTTCCAGGATGAAGGTGGTGGGCGTTCCGTGCAGGCCGTAGGTGTAGCCGCTCTTGTCTTTCCATTCGCGCGCACGCATTGCTGCGACGTTGGGAAAAACCACCGTGGAAGCCTTGTGCACCGCTGGTTGCGGTGCCACAAAGCCTTCCGGTGGCTGGTAGGCATGGTGAATCAGGCGCGTGGCCAGCGTGCGTTCGGGCGAGTTCATGCACGCATCGTAGCGCGCCCGTCTACTGCCGCGGCTCGCGCGGCCGGGTTTAGCTCTTGCCCACTACCAGTTCATTGTTGACAGAGGTCACGCCCTCCAGGCTCCTGGCGAGGCTGCCGGCTCGATCCTTGGCGGCCTCGCTCGGTGCTGGGCCGCTCAGGCGCACTGCACCGGCCTTCGTATCCACGTCAATCTTGATGGCGCTCAGATCGGGGTCTTTTGCGAGCGCCGCCGAAATGCGTGCGGTAATGGAAGCGTCGTCTGCCAAGGCCGCAGCGGAATTGGCAGCGTTCTTCATCGATTCGCCGGCATTCTGGGCCGCGCTTTCGACTTTGGCCGCGCCCTGATCAAGCTTGTTTTCAGTGGTCTGCAGGGCCTGTTCGGCCTTGACCTTGGCGTCCGCCGCAGCCTGGTCGGTCTGCTGAATGGCGGAATCGAGCCGCTGGCCTGCGGTGGGGGGTTCCTGCGCCTTGTCGCACGCCGCCAGACCCAGAGAGAGCGCCGTGATGGCCACGATGGCGGAGACGCGGCCGAAGGACGAAACGTGTGGGAAAGTCTTGTTCATGATGGTTTCCTGATTGCAAAGAGATGCTGCGCACTCTAGGCGCCCAAGCAGACAGCAACAGTCAGATTCGGCTGCAAATGGTGTAGGACGAACGCGCTAGACCATCCGCGCCACAATCGCAGCATGCCCACGCCCAGCCTCGTCCGGTGGTTCCCTTTTCTGGCCTGGCCGCGGCCTACGCGCGCCTTGCTATTGGGCGAGCTGTCGGCGGGCCTCACAGTGGGACTGATGCTCGTGCCCCAGGGCGTCGCGTACGCCGCGCTGGCGGGCATGCCCCTGGTGACCGGTATCTATGCCTCGCTGCTGCCGGCGCTGGTGGCGGTGCTCTGGAGCTCGTCCACCCGCCTTGGCGTAGGGCCCACCGCGCTCACGAGCTTGCTGATCGGGGCTTCGCTCACCGGTCTTGCGCAGCCGGGCAGCGCGCAGTGGGTGGCGCTTGCCGCCTGGATGGCGATCCTGTCGGGTGGACTGCAGATGGTGATGGGCGTAGCGCGCTTTGGATGGATCATGCAAGTGGTCACCTCGCCTGTGCTTAGCGGTTTTACACAGGCTGCTGCGCTTCTGATCCTGTTCTCGCAACTGCCGGCGTTGCTGGGCCTGCATGAAAGCCTCTTTCAATGGCTGCAAGCGCCAGCCATGGCTTCGGTGGACGGCGCCGCAGCGGCATTTGGGCTCGGGAGTCTGGCCTTGCTGGTAGTGGCCAAGAAGCGTTGGCCCAGGTTTCCAGCGGTGGTCGTGATCATGGGCGCTGCGGCGGCGCTCAGTGGGGCCATCGGCTACGCAGCGCATGGCGGCGCCGTGGTGGGAGCGCTGCCGGGCGGCCTGCCGCACTTTTATTGGCCGGGTGCACTCGACTGGGGAATGTTTGGCGAGCTCACCATGCCGGTGCTGATCGTCACGCTGGTAAGCTTTCTGGAAACCGCTTCCAGCGCCAAGGTGGACCACCAAAAAGGCGGCACGCGCTGGGACGAAAACCAGGATCTGATCGCCCATGGCATGGCCAAGATCAGTTCGGGACTTTGCGGGGCGTTTGCCACCAGCGCCTCGTTTTCGCGCTCGGCCATCAACCTCTATGCCGGCGCGCGCAGCGGTTGGGCCACCTTGTTTGCCACTGCGCTGGTGCTGCTGGCGCTGCTCTGGCTCACGCCTGCGCTGTTTCATGTGCCGCAATCGGTCCTGGCCGCCGTGGTAGTGGCGGCCATCGTGAATCTGATTCAGCCGGCGCTGGCACGGCAACTGTGGCGCTTGTCACGGGTGGAGGCGGTTATTGGCGTGGCCACTTTTGCGCTCACGCTAGCCACTGCGCCGCGGCTGTATTGGGGCGTGCTCGTCGGCGTGCTGATGAATCTGACCCATTTCCTCTATCAGCGCCTGCACCCACGCATCATCGAGGTGGGGCTGCACCCCGACGGCAGCCTGCGCGACCGCCATCTGTGGCATTTGCCCGCGCTGGGGCCCCAGGTGCTGGCCCTGCGTATGGACGCTGAACTGGACTTTGCTTCGGCCCGCGCCATCGAGCAGCGCCTGGCAGCAAGCTTGCACCAGCAGCCACAGATCCGCGATGTTTGTCTGTTTGCCCAACCGATCAACCGCATCGACATCACCGGCGTCGAGACTTTCTCGCGCATCGCTGCGCTGGTGTGGGAGCAGGGTTCGCGCCTGCACATCAGTGGACTCAAGCTGCCGGTGGAGCAAGCGCTGGAGCGGGCCGGCATTCTGCCGAGCCCCAATATCCATGGATATCGAACTGAGCAGCAGGCGTTGCAGTGCTTGCAAAAAACGCCCTCCGTCACAGGACAAGAAGCCTCTTGAAATGCATCGCGCCAAGGTACACTCGCAAAAATCCCAACCAGCCTGCTGTGCCCGATACCGCGCTCCAACCTCTTATTGATCTACGCGCGCTGCGCCTCACCACGGCCCTGGCACTGATCGAACAGAGCACGGGCCAGGCGCACTCGTTGCCCCATGCCGCAGGGGGGGCGGAGCGATATCTGCAGTCGGTCATCGATTCCTTGTGCGAACTCTCCCTGCGCGATCCGCTCACGGGCCTGGCCAACCGCCGTCACTTCCATGCTGCGCTGGAACGCGAGGTGGATCGCGTTGCCCGATCCGGCGAAGCGGCTTTGCTGTTAATGCTGGACATCGACCATTTCAAAAGCGTCAACGACACCTATGGCCACGTGGCCGGAGACAAGGTGTTGCAGGTGGTGGCGCGTGCCCTGGCCCGGTGCGTGCGCCCCATGGACACCTTGGCACGCTATGGCGGGGAGGAATTCGCCATCGTGCTTCCAGCCTGCCAGGCAGAATTCGGTCGCGCAGTGGCTGAGCGCATTCGCCGCGTAGTTGCAGCCACTCCCATCATGGTGGGGCCGAAGACCGAGCTGCGCGTCACACTCAGCATTGGGGGCGCATTTGCCTTGCAGTGGATACGCTCGACCACCAGCCTCTGGACCAATCGGGCCGACCACCAGCTCTACCGGGCCAAATCCGAAGGCCGCAACCGGGTCTGTCTTGAGGCGCAACCCAACAGCACCGTCAGCGCCGAAGAAAAGGGTTTGCTGTTCGGTCCGCTCTACACCCCTTCGGGCTGGGGCGAACTGCCCCCGCTCGACTCCAACGACAGCGCCTACTGAAAGCAATTGATGAGCGATGCGCAGTCACCCCCTTCCATGCCGTCCACCAGTGGGCCAGTGCCGCAGCCAGTCAAACCTGCTGGCGCGCGCATCATCGCCATCACCAGTGGCAAAGGCGGGGTGGGCAAGACCTTCGTTTCGGCCAATCTGGCCGCCGCGCTCACCAGGCGGGGTCAGCGCGTCCTGGTGCTCGACGCCGATCTTGGCCTGGCCAATCTCGATGTGGTGCTCAACCTGCACCCCAAGATTACCCTGCACGATGTCTTCACCGGCAAGGCCTCACTGGACGAGGCTGTCATCGCTGCGCCTGGCGGATTTTCGGTGGTGCTCGCGGGGTCGGGCATGGTTGAATATTCGCGCCTGACGCCCGAGGTGCGCAACCAGTTCCTGAGCGTGATCGAGACGCTCACCCCGCGCTACGACGTCATCTTGCTCGACACCGGCGCCGGCATCTCCGACGTGGTGTTGTTCTCCGTCTCGCTGGCCTCTGAAGTCATGATCGTCGCAACGCCCGAGCCGACGTCGCTGACCGACGCCTATGCGGCCATCAAGGTACTGGCCATGCAGCAAAAACGCCAGTATGTGCGACTCATTGTCAACCAGGCCGCCCGCCCGGGCGACGGGCGCGCCATTACAAGCCAACTGCAACAGGTGCTGGATCGTTTCGTCACCACCGAATCGGGCAAACCCGTGCGGCTGATGCACATGGGCGACATTCCCGTGGACCCTACCGTGCGCGAAGCCGTCATGCGGCGCCAATTGCTGCTGCTGCAAACCCCCGGCTGCCCCGCCGCACTGGCGGTCTCGCAACTGGCGGGCAAAGTCGAAGAAGCGCTGCTGCACCGCGCGCAATGAGACGCTTTGCTGTGCCAAACACAAAAAAGGCAGCTGCTCGCCATACGCATTGCATGCAGCGCCCCTGCGCTGCGTTAGAGTGATTTCACCCCTATACCGCACCAAGGAACCGCATGCGCACTCGCCCTTCTTCCGCGTCCCGTCTCAAGCGCAGCTCCAGCGCACCGGCTTCTGCCTCCGCGCCGCGCCATTTCGCCATCGTCGGCGCCGGCATGGCCGGAGTGGTCTGCGCGCGCACCCTGGTCCAAGCGGGCCACGAGGTATCGCTGTTTGAAAAGGCCGCACGTGTTGGCGGGCGCATGGCCAGCCTGCAAACGCCTTTTGGCAGTTTTGATGCCGGCGCGCAGTACTTCACGGTGCGTGATGCGCGCTTTGAAGAGGCGCTGGCCACCGTACCCCAGGTGTGCCGCCCCTGGGGTGCCAACGCCATCCGGGTGCTCGACTCGGCAGGCCGCGTGGCGGCGGCCAGCCTGCCGGTATCGGAGCCGCACTGGGTGGCCTGCCCCGGCATGGAAGACCTCGTGACCGCCTGGGCGCAGCCACTGGCGCAGGCCGGGCGCCTGCACACCGGGCAGCGCGTGAGCAGCATCGAGCACGATCAAGTGCGCTCGCACGGCTGGCAGGTGCGCACCAGTTCGAGCGACGGCGGCTTGCACGTATTCGCCGGGTTTGACGCCGTGCTGCTGGCCCAGCCGGCCGAGCACGCCGCGGCCTTGCTGCGCGCCAGCAGTCTCGACGCCGGTCTGGCCGCTGCGGTGGCCGACGTGCGCACCGCCCCTTGCTGGACTTTGATGCTCGCCTACCCCCAGGCCGTGCGCCCCGGCCTCACCACGCTGGGGCCGCAATGGAGCGCCGCGCGCAGCACCCACCACCGCGTCGCCTGGCTGGCGCGCGAATCTTCCAAGCCACGCCGAAGCGAAGTCGAGCGCTGGACGGTGCAGGCCAGCCCCGAGTGGTCACGCGAGCACCTGCACGACGATGAACAGCGCGTCAAAGGCAAGCTGCTCAAGGCGTTTGCCGAAATCACCGGCATCCACGCCGAACCCGACTACGCCCACGCCGTGTGCTGGGAACAGGCGCAAACGCTGGAGCCACTGGGTTGCAGCCATGTCTGGAACGCCGCCGAAGCGCTGGGCATGTGCGGCGACTGGTGCCTGGGCCACCGCGTCGAGGACGCGTTCATCTCCGGGCTGGAACTGGCGCTTGCTGTAGCCTGAGCTGTGGCCGGCTACGTGGGCCGATTCGCCCCATCGCCCACCGGGCCGTTGCACGCCGGTTCGCTGGTGGCGGCGCTCGCCAGCTGGCTCGATGCACGGGCGGCCGCTGGCCGCTGGCTGGTGCGCATCGAAGACGTGGACACCCCCCGCTGCAGCCCGCAAGCGGGCGAAACCCTCCTGTGGCAGCTTGCCGCTCTGGGCCTGCGGGCCGACGAGACGCCGCTGTGGCAGTCGCGGCGCAGCGCCGCCTACCAGCAAGCGCTCGATGCGCTGGTGCGCTCTGGCCTGGCCTACCCCTGCGCTTGTTCGCGCGCCGACATTGCTGCGGCGCACGCGTCGGCAGGCCGCATCCCGACGCGCCACCACCCCCTGCCCTATCCCGGAACATGCCGCACCGGCCTGCGGGGCCGCCCACCGCGCGCCTGGCGCTTTGCCTGTGAAAAATATTGGTCAAAATGGCCTCTAGCGCAATACAGACAAGCGTTGGACGCTAGTTTTTTCATAGTGAATGATTTGCTGATCTGGACCGATCGCCGCCTGGGCGTGCAAGCGCAGAACGTGCCCGCCGAGGTGGGCGACTTCGTCCTCCAGCGCGCCGACGGCCTCTGGGCCTACCAGCTCGCCGTGGTGGTGGACGATGCCGAGCAGGGCATCACCCACGTGGTGCGCGGCGAAGACCTCGCCGACAACACGCCGCGCCAACTGCTGCTGCAGGCGGCGCTCGGCCTGCCTGCCCCGCGCTACTTGCACACACCGCTGGTGCGTGGCGCCGACGGCGAAAAACTCTCCAAGCAGCATGGCGCGCCCCCGCTGGAGACATCCGATCCGTTGAAAGCACTGCAACGTGCGGCCGAAATGCTGGGTCTTTCCCCTGTTCCAGCGCAAACCCAGGTCACGGATGCGCTGGCACACTGGGTCATGGCTTGGCGTGCTCTCTACAATCCCGCCCCGTGACCCAACACCTTCCTGACACCGCAACCGCTGGCGCTCCGCCTGGCGTTGCCTATCCCAAAACCATCAAGAGCTTTGTGCGCCGCGCTGGCCGCACCACGGCGGCGCAGGCGCGCGCCTTTGAACACCTGGGCCCGCAACTGCTGCTGCCCTACCGGGAATCAACGCTGGAGCCAGTCGCCGTGTTTGGCCGCAGCGCCCCGCTCATCCTGGAAATCGGTTTTGGCATGGGCGAGGCCACGGCCCACATTGCCAGCGTGCGCCCGCAAGACAATTTCCTCTGCTGCGAGGTGCACGAGGCCGGTGTGGGAGCGCTGCTCAAGCGCATTGCCGAGCAGGGGCAGACGAACATCCGCATCGTCCAGCACGATGCGGTCGAGGTTCTGGAGCACATGATTGCGCCCGGCAGCCTGGCCGGCGTGCACATTTTCTTTCCCGACCCCTGGCACAAGAAGAAGCACAACAAGCGCCGCCTCATTCAGCCCGCTTTGGTGGCTCGGCTGGCCTCGCGCCTGGCGCCGGGCGGCTATCTGCACTGCGCCACCGACTGGCAGCCCTATGCCGAGCAAATGCTGCAAGTGCTCTCTGCCGAGCCATTGCTGACCAACACTGTGCCAGACTACGCGCCGCAGCCAGCCTATCGTCCGCTCACCAAGTTCGAAAACCGCGGACTGAAGTTGGGCCACGGGGTGTGGGATCTCATATTTTTGCGCCGCGCCTGAAGCGAAGGAACCCTTGCCTTGACCATGTCCCCGATCCTGCAAAACCTGGTTGAAATGACCGGGCACCGCGATCATTTGCGGCTCGAAGTTTCGGTGTTGTCCACGCTCCAGGAGCTGGCCGGAATACTGGAAGTGCGCGCGCTCGAGGTCTTTTCCTGCGATGGCGCACTGCACGTGCGCCCGCGCACCTGGCTGGAGAACGGGCGCTGGTTCACCGGGGCCATGGAAGCGGCGCACGACCCGCACCGGGTACCGCTCAGCGAACTGCCCGAGCTGCACGAGTGCATTGCCCGGCACGAGGACAGCGCGCAAGCGACCCTGGGCAAGGGGCGCTACCGCCTGTGGCTACCGGTCTGGATGCAAGAAAAAGTAACGGGTTGCCTCGAAATTACCCAGTCGCGCCCGTTCTCGGCGCAAAAGCTCCATGTCATTACCGGCATTTTTCAGGTCTACCAGAATTACCAGAGTCTGCTCGACTACAGCGAACGCGACGCGCTCACCGGTTTGCTCAACCGCAAGACCTTTGACGAGCAGTTCGCCCGGCAAGCCGGCAATGCGCCGTCCGAGACGCAGCCCCGTCTTCGCGCCGATGGCAGGCTGGACCCCCGCGCGATTCCAACGGCTGGCACCCAGCATTGGCTGGCGGTGGTCGACATCGATCATTTCAAATTGGTCAACGACCGCTTTGGCCACCTGTACGGCGACGAGGTGCTGATCCTGGTGGCCAACATTCTGCGCAACTCTTTTCGCAGCCAGGACCGCATCTTCCGCTTCGGTGGCGAAGAGTTCGTGGTACTGCTGCGCTCGACCACGCTGGAGACAGCGCACCGCGTTTTCAATCGTTTTCGCACCTCGGTGGAGTCGTACCCGTTCCCCCAGGTAGGCCAGATCACGGTAAGCCTGGGCTTCGTTTCCACCGACACCGGTGCGCCGGTGGAAATATTGGGCAAGGCCGACCAGGCACTGTACTTCGCCAAGGAAAACGGCCGCAACCGGGTCTGCTACTACGACGACCTGATCAGCTGCGGCCAACTGATCGCCAAGGTGAGCAACGACGAGGTGGAGCTTTTCTAAGCTGCTTTTCTTAGGGTTTTAGACCCCCAGCGCTTATCCATACTGCCTCAAGCGCTATATTTTAAATAGCATTCCCTCATACTGCCCGTAGCGGGCGGCGGGACCGTCGCCGGCGCCGCCCCGTTTTACAGGCGCGCCTCGACCCAGTCTGCCACCGATGCCAGCGCTGCAGGCACGCCCGCCGCATCGGTGCCGCCCGCCATCGCCATGTCGGGCTTGCCGCCGCCTTTGCCGCCGACTTGGCTGGCGACAAAGTTCACCAGCTCGCCGGCTTTGATGCGGCCCATGGCGTCCGGGGTGACGCCAGCAGCGATCTGCACCTTGCCGCCCTCGACGGCAGCGAGCACGATGGCGGCGGTCTTGAGCTTGTCCTTGAGCTTGTCCATGGTGTCGCGCAGCGTCTTGGCGTCGGCGCCGGGCAGCACGGCCGCCAGCACCTTGAGGCCCTTGACCTCCACCACCTGGCTGAGCAATTCATCGCCCTGGTTGGAGGCCAGCTTGCCCTTGAGCGCGGCGACTTCCTTTTCCAGCGCGCGCGCATGCTCCAGCGCCTGGCCGATGCGGCCGGTGAGTTCGGCCACGGGCGACTTCAGCACGCCAGCCGCCTGGTTCACGGTGTCTTCCAGGGTTTGCAGATACGCCAGCGCGTTGGTGCCGGTCAGCGCCTCAATGCGGCGCACGCCCGCGGCCACGCCGCCCTCGCCCACCACCTTGAACAGGCCGATGTCGCCGGTGCGCTGCACGTGGGTGCCGCCGCACAGTTCGCGGCTGCTGCCGATGTCGAGCACGCGCACCGTTTCGCCGTATTTCTCGCCAAACAGCATGGTGGCGCCGGTCTTCTGCGCCGATTCAATGTCCATGACCCGCGCCTGCGTCGCCTGGTTGGCCAGAATTTCCTGGTTCACGCGCTGCTCGATATCGCGGATCTGCGCGGGCGTCACCGGTGCGTTGTGCGCAAAGTCAAAACGCGTGCGCTCGGCATTCACCAGGCTGCCCTTTTGCTGCACATGGCCGCCCAGCACTTCGCGCAAGGCCTTGTGCATGAGGTGGGTGACCGAGTGGTTGCGCATGGTGGCGGCGCGCACTTCGGTGTTCACCTGCGCCTCCACGCTGTCGCCGACATTCAAGCTGCCTTCGGCCAGCGTGCCGTGGTGGCCAAAAACGTCGGCGCGAATCTTCTGCGTATCGTCCACCGCAAAGCGGGCCGAGCCGCTGGTGAGCACCCCCTGGTCGCCCACCTGGCCGCCGCTCTCGGCGTAGAAGGGCGTGCTGCTGAGCACCACCACGCCGTTTTGACCTGTTTTCAGGGCTGCAGCGCTTGTCCCATCTACGTAGATTGCTACGATTTTTGCAATCTCCGAGAGCTGCTCGTAGCCGGTGAACTGGTTCGCCTGGCCGGCATAGTCGAGCGCCTTGTCCATCTTGAACTTGCCGGCGGCGCGGGCCTGGGCTTTTTGCCGGTCCATGGCTGCGTGGAAACCGGCCTCGTCGACCGCGAGGCCACGCTCGCGGCACACGTCGGCCGAGAGATCGAGGGGAAAGCCGTAGGTGTCGTGCAGTTTGAAGGCCACGTCGCCCGGCAATTGCTGCACCCCGCCCTGCAAGGCCGCATCCAGGATGTCCATGCCCGTGGCCAGCGTTTCAAAGAAGCGCTCTTCCTCGGCCTTGAGCACTTCGGTAATGCGCTGCTCCTGCTCCCGCAGCTTCGGATAGGCGTCGCCCATCAGACCGGCCAGGTCGGCCACCAGCTTGTGGAAGAACGGCGTCTTCTTGCCCAGCTTGTAGCCGTGGCGGATGGCGCGGCGGATGATGCGCCGCTGCACATAGCCGCGCCCTTCGCTGCCGGGGATGACGCCGTCGGCCACCAGGAAGGCCGTGGCGCGGATGTGGTCGGCAATCACCTTGAGCGAGGGGTTGGCGAGGTCGTTGCAACCCGTCTCGCGCGCGGCGGCCTTGATGAGGGCGTCGAACAGGTCGATTTCATAGTTGCTGTGCACGTGCTGCAGGATGGCGGCCAGGCGCTCCAGGCCCATGCCGGTGTCCACACAAGGCGCGGGCAGCGGCGTGACCGAGCCGTCTTCGGCCATGTCGAACTGCATGAACACGTTGTTCCAGATTTCAATGAAGCGGTCGCCGTCTTCATCGGGGCTGCCGGGCGGGCCGCCGGGAATGTGGTCGCCATGGTCGTAGAAGATTTCGCTGCACGGCCCGCAGGGGCCGGTGTCGGCCATCATCCAGAAGTTGTCGCTCTTGTAGCGCCCGCCCTTGTTGTCGCCAATGCGGATGACGCGCTCGGGCGGCAGGCCGATTTCCTTGGTCCAGATGTCGTAGGCCTCATCGTCCTCCTGGTACACCGTGGCCAGCAGTCGCTCGGGCGGCAGCTTGTACACCTCGGTCAGCAGCTCCCAGGCCCACTTCAGCGATTCGCGCTTGAAGTAGTCGCCAAAGCTCCAGTTGCCCAGCATTTCAAAGAAGGTGTGGTGGCGCGCGGTGTAGCCGACGTTTTCCAGGTCGTTGTGCTTGCCGCCAGCGCGCAGGCAGGCCTGTACCGACGTGGCGCGCACGTACGGGCGCTTGTCGGTGCCCAGAAACACGTCCTTGAACTGCACCATGCCCGAGTTGGTGAACATCAGCGTCGGGTCGTTGCCAGGAACGAGCGAGCTGGACGGCACCACCGTGTGCCCCTTGGACGCAAAGAAGTCCAGAAAACTTTTTCGGATGTCGGCAACGGAAGCGGGGCGTGTCATGGGGTGGTTCTCGGCGGAAGGATCAAGGGGCGACGCGCGCTGCGCGCAGGCGAGGCAACCTGTAATTTTAAAGCGATGCCAGGCCATGCCGGCTTCTCGGTCTGTCACGGTGGGCAGTGGCGCAGACGGTCGTTGTTCAGGGAAAACCCTTGTATGCGTTTTGATATTTTTCTAATATATTAACGCCATGCGCGATTTTCTTCTGTGCAAGCAAGCGCCGTTTTTCCTCACTTCGTTTCCCTTCATCCTGGAGTCCCCATGAGCAATCCCCGCTGGCAAGGCATCTTCCCCGCCATTACCACCAAGTTCCACGCCGACGAGAGCATTGATGCCGAGGGCACGGCCCGCCACATCGATTTCCAGATCCGCAATGGCGTGCACGGCCTCGTCACCTGCGGCTCGCTGGGCGAGTTCAGCACCCTCACGCTGGAAGAAAAACTCGAAGTCACCCGCATCGCCATCGAAGCTGCCAAGGGACGCATCCCCGTGCTGGCCAATGTGTCAGAGACCAGCACCCGCGAAGCCCTGCGCTTCATCCAAGGCGCCAACGCCCTGGGCGTGGACGGCTACATGGTCATGCCCTCGGTCATTTACGTGGCCGATGCGCGTGAAGCCATCGCCAACGTGCGTGCCATGGCCGAAGCGGCCAAAAAACCCATCATGGTCTACAACAACCCCATTGCCTACCGCGTCGACCTGAAACCCGAGCACTTCGCCGAACTGGCCGATTGCGAATGGGTGGTGGCCATCAAGGAAAGCTGTGGCGACATTCGCCGCGTGACCGATCTGCGCCTGGCGCTGGGCGACCGCTTCCAGCTGTTCCTGGGCGTGGACGACCTGGCATTTGAAGGTCTGGCGCTGGGCTGCGACGGCTTGCTGGCAGGCGTGGGCTGCACCTTCCCGCGCGAAACCGTGGCCTTGTACGACCTGATGAAGGCCGGCCAGTACGACGAAGCCCTCAAGCTCTACCAGTGGATGACACCGCTGTTGCACCTGGACGTATCCGCCAAGCTGGTGCAAAACCTCAAGCTGATTGACCTTCTGGTGGGCACGGGCACTGAGCACATGCGGCTTCCCCGGATGCCGCTGATTGGCGAGGAGCGTGCGTTTATCGAACGCGTGGTCAAGAAGGCGCTGGAGACACGCCCGGCCAAGTACCAATCCGTCGCCTGAATGTCGGCAGGGCGATCAGTGCTTCACCAGTAAAAGCATTTCTAATGAAAGCTCTGAAAACGAATGCTGACCGAATACTGTCTGTATCCTGAAACACCCTCAACGAAAGGATTTCCGATGAAATTTGCTATCTCCAGCAGTGCAGTCCTCGTCGCCCTCGCCTTTGCCGGCCCGGCCCAAGCGCAGACCCAGGTCGTCTCCATCGGCCACAGCGGCCCGCTCTCTGGCCCGAACGCCTTCGCCGGCAAGGACAACGAGAACGGCGTGCGCATGGCGGTGGAAGAACTCAACGCCAAGAAAATCAAGGTCGGTGGCAAGACCCTTGAATTCAAACTCAACTCCGAAGACGACCAGTGCGACGCCCGCTCGGGCGTCAGCGTGGCACAGAAGTTTGTCGATGATGGCGTGAAATTCGTCATGGGCCCCTACTGCTCCGGCGTGGCCATTCCGGCATCGCGCGTCTACAGCCAGGGCGGCACCATGGTGTCCACCGTGGGCACCAACCCCAAGGTGACCGACAACGGCTACAAAAACCTGTTCCGCATCATCGCCAGCGACACGCAGATCGGCTCGAACATGGCCACCTACGCCGCCAACGTGATGAAGGTGAAAAATGTCGCCGTCATCGACGACCGCACTGCGTTTGGCCAGGGCGTTGCCGACGAGTTCTCCAAGGAAGCCAAGAAGCTGGGCCTCAACATCGTCGGCCACGAATTCACCACCGACAAGTCGACCGACTTCCTCGCCATCCTGACCAACCTCAAGGCCAAGCAGCCCGAAGCCATCTTCTTCGGTGGCTACGCTCCGCAGGCCGCGCCCATGGCGCGCCAGATGAAACAACTGGGCATCAAGGCCAAGCTGCTCGGCGGCGACACACTGTGCAGCCCCGAAGTTGGCAAGCTCGGCGGCGATGCCGTGAACGACACCGTGTTTTGCGCCCAGGGCGGCACCATGCTGGACAAAATAGACGCTGGCGCAGCCTTCAAGGCCAAGTACAAGGAACACTTCAAGCGCGATCCTGATGCCTACGCCGCCTCGTACTACGACCAGACCATGTTGATCGGCAACGCCATGGAAAAGGCCGATTCGATCGATCCCCAAAAGGTCGGTGCGTACATGTATGCCAACAGCTACAAGGGCGTTGCGGGAACCTACGCCTACGATGCCAAGGGCAATCTGAAGCAGGCCCCCATCACCGTCAGCACCTTCCGCAACGCAGTGCCCGTGCCGCTCGCCAGCTATTGAATGCTGCAGGTTAAAAGTACTGCAGGTAAACGGTCGTCTCCAACCCCCGTGCTCCACGGGGTTTCATGGCCTGCACGATCTGCAGGCCATTTTTTTGGATTGTTTCCATGCAACGCATCAAGATCATCGACTCCCATACCGGCGGCGAACCCACGCGGCTGGTGGTGGACGGCTTCCCCGACCTGGGCACCGGCAGCATGACCGAGCGCCGCGCTCTGCTGGCGGCGCAGCACGACCAGTGGCGCACCGCCACCGTCTTGGAACCGCGCGGCAACGACGTGATCGTGGGTGCCCTGCTGTGCCCACCCGTGGATGCGCGCAATGCCGCCGGCGTGGTGTTCTTCAACAACAGCGGCTACTTGGGCATGTGCGGGCACGGCACCATCGGCCTCGTGGCGTCGCTGGCTTATCTGGGCCGCATCCAGCCGGGCGTGCACGGCATCGAGACGCCCGTGGGCACGGTACAGACCACGCTGCACGACGACGGCTCGGTCAGCGTGCGCAACGTGCCGGCCCGCCGCCTGCACCACCAAATGACGTTGCAGGTGCCGGGCTATGGCCCGGTGACCGGCGACGTGGCCTGGGGCGGCAACTGGTTCTTCCTGGTCACGGCGCACCAGCAACGCGTGGAGAGCAACAACCTCGCCGCGCTCACCGCCTTTGCCCTCGCCATACAAAAGGCGCTGGAGGTGCAAGGTGTGCGCGGCAGCGACGGTGGCCTGATTGACCACATCGAGCTGTTTGCCGACGACGCGCAGGCCGACAGCCGCAACTTCGTGCTCTGCCCCGGCGGCGCCTACGACCGCTCACCCTGTGGCACCGGCACCAGCGCCAAGCTCGCCTGCCTGGCCGCTGACGGCAAGCTGCAGCCTGGTCAGGTATGGCGCCAGGCCAGCATCATTGGCAGCCAATTCGAAGCCAGCTATGCCATGGAGGGCGACCAGCTCATCCCCACGCTGCGCGGCCGCGCCTTCATGAGCGCCGAAGCCACGCTGTTGATCGAGCAGGATGACCCGTTTGGCTGGGGCATTCAGCTCTAAAGCCCGCATGGCCACTTACGACGTCATCGTCATCGGCGCCGGCATCGTGGGCGCGGCCTGCGCCCATTCCTTGGCCAATGCGGGTCAGCGTGTGCTGGTACTCGACGCGCGCCTGGGCGGTGCGACCAACGCCGGCATGGGCCACCTGGTGGTGATGGACGACAACCCGGCCGAAAGGGCGCTCAGCCAGGCCTCGCTCGCCCAGTGGCATGCCTGGGCGCCACGCATGGCGGCCGAAGCGCCGGGCACCGCGTTCAACGCCTGCGGCACGCTTTGGGTAGCTGCAGACGCCGAAGAAATGCAGGAGGCCGAGCACAAGCGCGCACGCCTGCAGGCCCATGGCATTGCATGCGAACTGCTCAGCGCCCGCGAATTGGCCGCGCTGGAGCCCGTGCTGCGCCCCGGCCTGCATGGCGCGCTGCGGGTGGGCGGCGACAGCATGGTCTACGCCCCCAACGCTGCCGAATGGCTGCTGGGCCGTGCCGCAACCCCTATACAGGTCGAGAAGCTGCACGCCAGCCGCATTGAAGGCCGCCGTGTGCACTGCGCGGGCGGCAGCGTGCGCGACGGCGGCGCCGTGTTGCTGGCCGCTGGCATCCATGCCACACAGTTTTGCCCAGAGCTGCCCATCCGCCCCAAGAAAGGGCACCTGGCGATTACCGACCGGGTCAGCGCTACCGTGCGCCACCAACTGGTGGAGCTGGGCTACGTCAAGAACGCCCACCAGACCGAAGGCACCTCCGTCGCCTTCAACCTGCAACCGCGCCCCACGGGCCAGTGGCTGCTGGGGTCATCGCGCCAGTTCGACACGCTGGACCCAGCGGTGGACAACGCCGTGCTGGCACGCATGCTGCGCCGGGCGATCGGCTACGTACCGTCACTGGCCGAGCGCAACGCCATCCGCACCTGGACGGGTTTTCGCGCCGCCACGCCCGACGGCCTGCCCATCATCGGCCGGCACCCAGAGCGCGAGCACCTGTGGCTGGCGGTGGGGCACGAAGGCCTGGGCGTGACCACGGCGCCCGCCACAGCAAGTTTGATTGCATCCTGCATGCTGGGCACGGCGGCGCCCATAGACCCGGCGCCCTACGCAGCCACTCGGTTTGTGCAGGAGTTCCCCGCATGAAGAACACCGCAGCGATGGTCGAAGTGCACGTGGGTGCGGCGCGTGTGCGCGTGCCCGCAGGCAGCAGCGTGGCCGCCGCCCTCGCGCAGCAACCGCCGGGCCGCACGCGCCTGTCCGTCAGCGGTCAATGGCGTGCGCCGCTGTGCGGTATGGGTGTGTGCCACGAATGCCGCGTGCTCATCAACGGCCGCGAACGCCTGGCCTGCCAGACGGTGTGCGAAGACGGCATGCACATAACGACCAGCACCGCTCATACGGGGGGTGCCGCATGACACCGACACCACAGGCGCATTGCGACCTTCTCATCATTGGCGCTGGCCCCGCCGGCATGGCGGCGGCACTGGCCGCCGCACCGAGCGGCATGCGCATCGTCGTGGTGGACGACAACCCCGTGCCCGGTGGGCAAATCTGGCGCGATGGCCCCGGCGTGCAACTGCCGCCGCTGGCACGCCAGCACCGCAAGGCTTTGGCGCGCCACACCAACATCGAGATCCTGAGCAGCACCCGCGTGGTGGGCCTGGGCGACCGCGCCAGCGCGGGCGACGCGGCGTCCCTGATTCTGGAGAACGCCGCGCGCGGCTGGACGCAGCACACCAACCGCCTGATCCTCTGCACTGGCGCGCGCGAACTGCTGCTGCCCTTCCCCGGCTGGACGCTGCCCGGCGTCACCGGCGCGGGCGGCCTGCAAGCCCTCATCAAGGCCGGGCTGGATGTGCGCGGCCAGCGCATCGCCATCGCCGGCACCGGCCCGCTGCTGCTCGCGGCAGCCAGCACGGCGCGCAAGGCCGGAGCGCAGGTGCTGCGCGTGGCCGAAATGACGTCCTGGGGCGCCCTCGCCACCTTCGCCGCGCAACTGGTTCGCTGGCCTGCCAAGGCCTGGCAGGCACCCACGCTGCTGCACCCCGGCCTGCGCGCCAACGCCCATGTGCTGGAGGCGCTGGGCAACACTCAGGTCGAGGGCGTGCGCCTGCAACGCGGCAACACCGTGGAGCAGTTGGAGTGCGAGCGCATCGCCTGCGGCTTTGGCCTGGTGCCCAACACGCATCTGGGGCAAATGCTGGGTTGCATCCTTGGCGAACGCAGCGGCCTGCAGGTCGATGCACTGCTGCAGACCACGGTGCCCGGCATATACGCCGCTGGCGAATGCACGGGCTTTGGCGGCAGCGAACGTGCACTGCTGCAAGGCGCCATGGCGGGCCATGCCGCTGCGGGCGATTCCGAGGCTGCGCAAGCCCTGCAAAACCAGCTCGCACGCTGGAATGCGTTTGCCGATGCACTGCACCGGCACTTTCCGCTGCGCACCGAGACCCTCGCCGCCCTGCCCCGGCCCGACACGTTCGTCTGCCGCTGCGAAGATGTGGCGCACGGTGCGCTACGACAGCGCAGCAGCTGGATCGACGCCAAGCTGCACACGCGCTGCGGCATGGGCGCCTGCCAGGGCCGCATTTGCGGCGCGGCCGCGCAGGTGCTGTACGGCTGGACACCGCAGCCCGCGCGGCACCTGCTTTCACCTGCACGCATCGCCACGCTGGCCGACGCCGGCAGCGAACCCTCTCACGAAAGTATTCCGCTGACATGACCTCCACCACCCCCAATTCCCCCCTCGTGGTGCACATCCCCGAGGCAGAACTGAGCGCCATCGTCCAGCACGCCCTGGCCCGCATGGGACTCGCAGGCGCCCACGTACAGGCCATCGCCAAGGTGATCGTCTCCGGCCAGCGCGACGCCTGCCAGTCGCACGGGGTGTACCGCCTCATCAGCTGCTTTGACGCCGTGCGCGCAGGCAAAGTACAACTCGATGCAGACCCCACCGTGAGCACCACCGGCGGCCCCATCGTCCAGGTGGATGCGCGGTTCGGTTTTTCACCGCTCGCCTTCGAGCGTGGCCTCCCGGCGTTGGTCGAAGCCACGCGCCGCCACGGCCTGGGCGCGCTGGTCATTCGCCGCTGCTTTCACTTTTCGGCCCTGTGGCCTGAGATAGAAGCCATCACCGCGCACGGCCTGGCGGCCCTGGCCCTCACGCCCAGCCACGCCTGGGTGGCGCCGGCAGGCGGCAGCCAACCGCTTTTTGGCACCAACCCCATCGCTTTCGGCTGGCCGCGCCCCGGCCCTTATCCCTACGTATTTGACTTCGCCACCAGCGCCATCGCACGCGGCGATCTGGAACTGCACCGCCGCGCCGGCCAGCCGCTGCCCGAAGGCTGCGGCGTGGATGCCGATGGCCAGCCCAGCACCGACCCTGTCGCCGTGGCGCGCGGGGCGATGCTCGCCTTTGGCGGGCACAAAGGATCGGCGCTGTCGACCATGGTGGAGCTGATGGCAGGCGCGTTGATTGGCGACTGGACCAGCCGCGAATCGCAGGCGTTTGACGACGGCGCCGGCGTGACGCCTTGCCACGGCGAACTGGTGCTTGCCTTTGATCCAGCCGCCTTTGCCGGTGGCGACACCGAGGCACAAACGGCGCGCGCCGAAGATCTCCTGGAATCGATCACCGCGCAGGGCGCGCGCCTGCCATCGCAGCGGCGCTTTGCCGCCCGGGAGCGCAGCCAGGCAGAGGGTATTGCTGTGCCTGCCGCTTTGTACGCGGACATTCTGCAGCTCGTTTCCTGACACCGATCTCATTGGCCAGCGGGCGGGCCGAACCGCTGGTTTACCCCAATACGGCGAGTCTTGTTTTATAGATATATTTACAACATATTTCTAAAATACGTTGATCCACCCTCCGATCAGCTAGCCCGCACTCCATGTCTGACCGCCTCCTGCCCCCTGCACCCCTTCCCACCCCGCGGGGTCCCGTGCGCTGGGCGATTGCCCTGTCCAGCGCATTGCTGCGCTTCGAACGCGGCGCACTCACGGCCTTGATGACGTTGCTGGTGCTGCTCATCCTGCTCAATGTGGTCACGCGCTATTCGGGCATTCCCATTTACTGGATCGATGAAGCGGCGGTATTCACCATGGTGTGGCTGACGTTTGTCGGCGCTTCGGTCATGACACGCCTGCGGATGGACTTTGCCGTGGGCCTGGTGTCGGACCAACTGCCGCCCCGCGGCGCCAAGGCCATGAAGGTGCTCGCCACCTTCGGCGTGCTGGTGTTTGCGCTCGCGCTGGTCTGGATGTGCTGGGTCTGGATGGACCCACGCGGCATTGCAGCGGCCGGTTTCAACGCCAAGGATTACGCCGAAGCCAGCTTCAACTTTGTCTACACCGAGCACACCCAGACGCTGGAGTGGCCCACCTGGGTCATTCAGCTGATCCTGCCCATTTTTTCGCTCAGCCTTACCGTGCACGCCATCGCCAACCTGTTCGAGGAGCTCGAGGTTTGCCCCCGCATCGTGCACCCCGGTTTCGATGTGGTCAGCGCCGATGCGGTGAACTGATGTTTCTCTTGCCCAGCCCACCCAAGCACCGCTTCCCATGATCACCAGCCTCTTCTTTCTTGCCATCCTGCTGGTGGGCGTGCCCATCGGCATCTGCCTGTGCCTGGCCGGCGTGGTCTTCATTCTCAACTCGGGCAGCACGGTGTTGTTCCAGTCGTTTCCGCTGCAGATGTTCGCCGGGGTGGACAGCTACGGCCTGATCGCAATCCCGCTGTTCATCCTGATCGGCGAAATCATGAACAGCGGCGGCATCACGCGCCGGTTGGTGGACCTGGCCATGGCCTTCATTGGCTCGGTGAAGGGCGGCCTGGCCTATGTGAACATTCTGGCCAACATGATGGTGGCATCCATCATTGGTTCGGCCACCGCGCAGGTCGCCATCATGTCGCAGGTGATGGTGCCCGAGATGGAAAAGCAGGGCTACGACAAGACCTTTGCCGCAGGCATCACGGTTTACGGCGGCATGCTGGGTCCCATCATTCCACCCTCGGTGATGTTCGTCGTGTACAGCGTGCTGGCCCAGGTGGCCGTGAGCGACATGCTGATCGCCGGCATCATCCCCGGCATCCTGCTCACCCTGCTGTTTTTCGTCGTGATCGCCTGCATGGGCTTCTTCTACGACTACCCGCGCAGCGAATACCGCACCCTGCGCCAGCGCGCCCGCACGGCGCTCAGCGCCAGCCCCACGTTGCTGATCCCCATTGTCATCGTGGGATCGATTCTGGGCGGCTTCGCCAACCCCACGGAAGCCGCCGCCGTCGGCGCTGTGGCAGCGGCGCTGGTGGGGCGTTACGTCACCAAGGAATTCCAATTTGGCCATCTGCCGCGCATCCTGCTGCGCTCGGCCATGTATTCGGCCATCGTGCTGTTCCTGGTCGCGGCCGCGGCGGTGTTCTCGTGGCTGCTGATTTACGGCAAGGTGCCGCAGGCGGTGGCCGCGTGGATCCAGACCGTGGCCCACGACCCCGTCACCTTTTTGCTGCTGACCAACGCCATCCTGCTGGTCATTGGCACAGTGATTGACGGCATTCCTGGCTTGATCATGACGGTGCCGATCCTGCTGCCCATTGCCACCGACGTCTACGGCATCGATCCCCGCCACTTTGGCGTGGTGGCGGTGATCAACCTGGTGCTGGGCCTGATGTCGCCGCCAGTGGGGCTGAGCTTTTTTGTGGCATCGGCCGTCACCGGGGCCAAGCCGGGAAAGATGTTCATCGTCACCCTGCCCTTTTTCATCATCAGCTGCGTGGCGCTGGTGGTGTTGTCGCTGTTCCCCAGTCTTTCGCTCGGTTTGATCAAGTAGCGCCATGCGCTGCCTTTCGCTGCCCTTTTTGACCGCAACCCCTGCCCAACCCCCGGAGACCTCCATGAAACCTACCCGCCGCCAATTCATCCAGAGCTCTGCTGCCGCAGTTGCTGCTGCCTCGCCACTGGCTTTTCCCTCGCTTGTGCGTGCGGATTCGGCAAAAGAATTTCGCCTCGGCCTGATCACGCCAGCCGGCCATTCGTGGAACCGCGCGGCGCTGCAGTTTGGTGAAGCGCTGAAGAAGGAAACCAACGGGCGGCTTACCGCCACGGTTTTCCACTCAGGCCAGTTGGGCAACGAGGCGGCGATGATGCAGCAGCTCCAATCGGGCGCGCTTGACATGGGCTGGATCCAGGCCGCGGAATTGGGGTCGCGCGTCTCCAGCGTGGCCGCCATCAATGCACCGTATCTGGTGCGCTCCACACCCGCCGTGGCCAAGTTGGTCAAAACGCCGCAGGCCCTCAAGCTGCTGGAAGTGCTGCCGCGCGAGACCGGCACCATCGGTCTGGGCTGGGGCATCACCGGCATGCGCGCCGTGTTTGCCACCAAGGATGTAACCGTACCCACCGACTTGAAGGGCATGAAGCTGCGGATCAACCCCACACCGGTGTACCGCGACTTCTACCAAATGCTGGGCGCCGCGCCCACACCCATTCCAACGCCCCAGGTGTTCGACGCCATGAGCAATGGCCAGGTCGATGGCCTGGAAGCCGACATCGAGTTCTCGTGGAATCAGCGTTTCGACAAGGTGGCCAAATCGCTGCTGCAGATGAATGCGCTGTTCATGCCCTTCGCGCCGCTGGTGTCGGGCCGCATCTGGCAAGGGCTGGACGCGAAGGACAAGGACTTGATCCGCCGCCTGGTCGCGCAATCGCTGGACGCGCAAATCAACGACATCGTCACCACCGAAGCCGGCCTGATCGATAAATTCAAGGCCACGCCCATTGCTTTCCACACGGCCGCAGCGTTCAACCCCGATGGCCTCATTGCGGAATTCGACAAACTCTGGCTGCCCAAGGCGCCGCAAATTGCCGAACTGCGCAAGGCAGGGGCCTCGCTGTAGGCTCAGCGTTACGGCGCGGGTGCGTACCATAGTGACTTGCGCACCCCGCCCCGCCTGCTTGTTTGCCCATGACTTCCTCCACCCCTCAGCCCATTCCAGACGCTCAACCCAAACGGCGTGCAGCCGACGTTGCGTACGACGCAATTGAAAGCATGCTCTCCACCCTGGAGATCGCGCCCGGGAGTCCGGTGGTGGAAGCCGACATTGCTGCGCGCACGCATCTCGGGCGCACCCCGGTCCGCGAGGCCTTGCTGCGCATGGTCACCAGTGGCCTGATCGTGCAGCAGCCGCGCCGCGGCCTGCTGGTTTCCAACATCGACCTGGCCGAGCATCTGGACGTGATCCGGACGCGCCGGGCACTGGAAGGCCTGATTGCCGCCTGCTCGGCACGCCGCGCCACGGCCTTGCAGCGCAAGGACATCGTGCGCTGCGCCGAGCGCATGCTGGAAACCGCAGAACGCGGTGACCTCGACGACTACATGCGCGCCGACCATGCGCTGGACCTCGTCAACCACCAGGCCAGCCACAACCGCTCGGCCGTGCAGTGCGTGGTGCCGCTCATCGTCCAGTGTCGGCGCTTCTGGTACGCCTACCAGCACGAGGGCGACGTGCGCGAGGGCGCGCGCGCCCACATGCATCTGGCCGAAGGAATTGCCACCGGCAACGAAGCCCATGCCGTGGCGGGGGCCAACCAGTTGATGGATTACCTCGAACGCTTTGCGCGGCGCATCATTAACCAGTAGCCCCGTGATTCCCACGCGGTGCCGATGCAATACTATTGATAGCTGCTAACGCTTTACCAGTAAGCGCTAGAGGCCTGAAACACGTAACTTTTTGCGTTGCGGCCGCTGGCGCCACCCAAACGCCCACTTTCCCCTTTTTCTTTTGTCCTGCCTGAACCTGCCATGACCCAGAACATCTCCCCTCTTTCCTCCCTCAAAGACCCCAGCCTCCTCAAGACCGACGCCCTCATCAACGGCCAGTGGATCGCCGGCGCCAGCCGCTTCGCCGTCCATGACCCCGCCACCGGCGCGCACCTGGTCGATGTTGCCAACCTCGGCCCCCAGGATGCCCAGGCCGCCATAGCCGCCGCCAATGCCGCCTGGCCTGCCTGGCGCAGCAAAACCGCCAAAGAGCGCAGCAGCATCCTGCGCAAGTGGTTTGACCTGCTCATGGCCAATCAGGACGACCTGGGCCGCATCATGACCGCCGAACAAGGCAAGCCCCTGCCAGAAGCCAAAGGCGAAGTCGCCTATGGCGCCAGCTTCGTCGAGTGGTTTGCCGAAGAAGCCAAGCGCGTCAATGGCGAAACCCTGCCGCAGTTCGACAACAACAAGCGCCTGCTGGTCTTGAAGCAGCCCATTGGCGTCTGCGCAGCCATTACGCCCTGGAACTTCCCACTCGCCATGATCACCCGCAAGGTGGCGCCGGCCCTGGCCGCGGGCTGCACCGTGGTCATCAAACCCGCAGAACTCACCCCGCTCTCGGCGCTCGCCGCTGCCGAACTGGCCCAGCGCGCCGGCATTCCTGCGGGGGTCCTCAACATGCTCTGCGCCGACGCCGACAACTCCATTGCCATTGGCAAGGTGCTGTGCGAGAGCCCCATCGTGCGCCACATCAGCTTTACCGGCTCCACCGAAGTGGGGCGCATCCTGATGGCGCAGTCCGCGCCCACGGTCAAGAAGATGTCGCTCGAGCTCGGCGGCAATGCGCCGTTCATCGTCTTCAACGATGCCGACATCGACAGCGCTGTTGAAGGCGCCTTTGCCAGCAAGTACCGCAACGCCGGCCAGACCTGCGTGTGCTCCAACCGCTTCTACGTGCAAAGCGGGGTCTACGACGAATTCGTCAAGAAGTTCGCCGCCAAGGTGGCCACGGCCAAAGTGGGCAATGGTTTTGAAGACGGGGTGAACCAGGGCCCGCTGATCGAAGAAGCCGCGCTGGTCAAGGTGCAGCGCCATGTGGAGGACGCCATTGCCAAGGGCGGCAAGGTGCTCACTGGCGGCAAGCGCCTCATCACCCTGGGCTCGGGCCAGTTCTTCGAGCCCACGGTGATGGCCAACGCCAGCGCCGACATGCTGTGCGCCACCGAAGAGACCTTTGGTCCCTTCGCCCCGGTGTTCAAGTTCGAGACCGAGCAAGAAGCCATTGATGCGGCCAACAACACCGAGTTCGGGCTGGCCAGCTACTTCTACAGCCGCGACGTGGGCCGCATCTTCCGCGTGGGCGAAGCGCTGGAGTACGGCATGGTGGGTGTCAACGTGGGCATTCTGGCCACCGAGCATGTGCCCTTTGGCGGCGTCAAGCAGTCGGGCCTGGGACGCGAGGGCTCGCACCATGGCATGGACGACTATGTGGAGATCAAGTACCTGTGCCTGGGGGATATTCAGCAGTAGGTCCGACGGGCGGTTATTGGGCAGCTATCAAACAAGAAACTACTGTTTTGATAGCTGCTTTCGCTTGATGGATAAGCGCTGGAGGCCTATTTGGCTTGAAATTTCAGCGCCTATCCAAGGCTTAGGGCGCACACAGGGTGCGCCTGTGCCGCGCTCTATAATCCACGCCTTCGCGGGTGTAGTTCAATGGTAGAACGGCAGCTTCCCAAGCTTCATACGAGGGTTCGATTCCCTTCACCCGCTCCAGTTCTCAAGCGTCTGGCCAGCATGGCCCTCTGCGCGCTGCTGGGTTGGAACCACGCTGCCTCGGCGCAGCCCACGGACAGCAAGCCCGTGGTGGCGGTGCTCCAGCCAAACGCTGTCCCTTTCTCCGACGCCTTGCTGCGCAGCCTCAAGCTCCCACCGGGCTTTGAGATTTCCGTCTTCGCCCAGGGCCTGGGCAATGTGCGCTGGATGCAGGTAGCGGCCAATGGCGATGTGTACGCCAGCCTGCGCAGCCAGGGCGAGGTGCTGCTGCTGCGCGACACCGATGGCGATGGCGTGGCCGATGTGCAGAAAACCGTGGCCCGCATCGCGCGCGTGCACGGGCTGCTGCTGCACGCCGGCAAGCTCTACATGGTGTCAGACCGGGCGCTGGACGTGGCCGACGTGCAGAGCGAAGGCACCCTGTCCGCGCCCCGTCGCTTGTTGAACGACCTGCCCGAGGGCGGCAACCACCCGCGCCGCACGCTGGGCATGGGGCCAGACGGCTGGCTGTATCTGAGTGTGGGCTCCACCTGCAACAACTGCCTTGAGGCCAACCCCGAAAACGCCACCCTGCTGCGCCTGCGGCCCGACGGTACGCAGCGCGAGATCGTTGCCCGTGGCCTGCGCAACACCATGGGCTTTGCCTGGCAGCCGGTGACGGGGCAGCTCTACGGCTTTGACCACGGTTCGGACCTGCGCGGCGACGACCAGCCGCCCGAAGAGCTCAACGCCATCGTGCAAGGCAAGCACTACGGCTGGCCCTGGTGCCTGGGCGCGCGGGTGCCCGACCCGGTGCAGGCGCAAAACCCGCCGGGCACCAGCAAGCAGGCGTTTTGCCCGAGCACGCAGGCGCCAGCCGCCACCTATACGGCCCATTCGGCGCCGATCGGTTTTGTCTTCTACACCGGCACGCAGTTTCCCAAGGCCTACCAGGGCGATGGCTTTGTCGCCATGCGCGGTTCCTGGAACCGCTCCAAGCCCAGCGGCTACCGCGTGCTGCGCGTGCGCTTCGGCGCCGATGGCAAGCCCACAGGCATGGAAGACTTCGTCACCGGCTGGCTGCTGGACACCCAGCCGCCCACGCAGTTCGGCCGCATCGCGGGCCTCGCCGTGGCGCCGGACGGCTCGCTACTCATCGCCGAAGACCAGAACGGCGTGATTTACCGCGTTCGCTACACCGGCCGCTAAGCGCCCATCGTTCGCCTACGTGTCAGCGTGCAAAAAGCTGCGCGAGTACCATGTTGGCATGAGCCGACATCTGACCATCCTCACCGGCGCTTCGCGTGGCATGGGCCTCGCGATGGCGCAGCAACTTCTTCAACCTACCGACACGCTGCTGTGCATCTCGCGCAGCGAAGCGCCCGCATTGCAGGGCGCTGCCGACACCGCCGGCTGCACGCTGCTGCAATGGCAACACGACCTGGCCGACGGCGCTGGCGCCGCAGAGCGGCTGCGCGAGTGGCTGCAGCGCAAGTCGCTCGACGATTTTGGCAGCGCCACGCTGATCAACAACGCCGGCGTACTGCCGCGCATTGCACCCCTGTCAGAGAGCGACGCCGATGAATTGACCAAGGCCCTGCGCGTCGGGCTTGAAGCGCCCATGCTGCTCACCAGCGCCTTCCTCGGCGAGACCGAGCATTGGCTGGTGCCGCGCAAGGTGCTGAATATTTCCTCGGGCCTGGGGCGGCGCGCCATGGCGTCGCAGGCGGCGTACTGCGCGGCCAAGGCGGGCATGGACCACTTCACGCGCTGCGCGGCGCTGGACGAAGCGCAAAAGGCGCACGGCGCCAAGCTGTGCTCGCTGGCGCCGGGCGTCATCGACACCGACATGCAAGTGCAACTGCGCAGCACCGACCCGGCGCTGTTTCCCGACGCAGAGAACTTCGCCCAAATGAAAACCACAGGCAGCCTTGCCACACCCGAGGCAGCCGCCGCCCGCGTGCTGGAGTGGCTTGCGCGCGAAGACTTTGGCCAGCAACCCGTGGCGGATGTGCGCGACGCGTGATCCATCACTACCAATTCCATAGCTGCTTGCGCATACCAGATAAGCGCTAGAGCCTCTTTTTACTTAAATTTATTGTAGGAGTCCACCATGTCCCGTGAAGTCGTCGTCGTCAGCGCAGTGCGCACCGCCATTGGTACCTTTGGCGGCAGCCTGAAGGATGTTCCCCCCACCGAGCTGGGCGCGCTGGTCGTGCGCGAATCGCTCGCGCGGGCCCAAGTCGAGGGCAAGGACGTGGGCCACGTCGTCTTCGGCCATGTGGTCAACACCGAACCCAAGGACATGTACCTCTCGCGCGTCGCCGCCATCAACGGCGGCTGCGGCGAAGGCACGCCGGCATTCAACGTCAACCGCCTGTGCGGTTCGGGCCTGCAGGCCATCGTCAGCGCCAGCCAGGCCATTTTGCTCGGCGACACCGACATTGCCATTGGCGCCGGCGCCGAGAACATGAGCCGCGCGCCCTACGCCAGCCTGGCTACGCGCTTTGGCGCGCGGATGGGCGATACCAAGCTGATCGACATGATGATGGGCGCGCTGCACGACCCGTTCCAGAACATCCACATGGGTGTGACGGCCGAGAACATTGCCGCCAAATGGGGCATCACGCGCGAAGACCAGGACAAGCTGGCGGTTGAGAGCCACAACCGCGCCGAGCGCGCCACACAGAACGGCGTCTTCAAGGACCAGATCGTCCCGGTCACGCTCAAGAGCCGCAAGGGCGACGTGCACTACGCCACCGACGAGCATTTCCGCCCCGGCGCCACCATGGAAGACTTGGGCAAGCTCAAGCCGGTGTTCCTCAAAGAGAACGGCACGGTGACGGCCGGCAACGCCTCGGGCATCAACGACGCCGCTGCTGCCGTGGTGCTGATGGAAGCCGCCACCGCCAAGGCGCGTGGGCTCGCGCCGCTGGCACGCCTGGTGGCCTACGCCCATGCCGGCGTAGACCCAAAATACATGGGCATCGGCCCGGTGCCGGCTACGCAGCTCGCCCTCAAGCGCGCCGGCCTCACGGTGAACGACCTGGACGTCATCGAAGCCAACGAGGCCTTTGCCGCCCAGGCCTGCGCTGTCACGCGCGACCTGGGGCTGGACCCGGCCAAGGTCAACCCCAACGGCTCGGGCATTTCGCTGGGCCACCCGATTGGCGCCACGGGTGCGCTGATCACCGTGAAAGCGCTGTACGAACTGCAACGCATTCAGGGCCGCTACGCACTGGTGACGATGTGCATTGGCGGCGGCCAGGGCATTGCGGCGATCTTCGAACGCGTCTGACCGCAGCCCTGCGTGCCGGTCCGCCCAGCCCCCGACGCGCCGCCCGAGAGCCTGCGCGGCCCGCGCATCATCGCGCTGGTGGCCTTGCTGGCGGTGCTGGCGCTGCTGTATGCGGCATTTGTCTCGCGCGCCCAGCCGGTGCGCCTCT
>JAGNYI010000030.1 GCA_017985015.1 Giesbergeria sp.
AGCCTGGGCGCTCGTATCCGCTCAGCAACCACTCAGTAACGCGTCTGACCCAGCTCTTTGAACAGATCGCTATAAATAGAATAGCGAATAGCGCTTATCCCATCTGCGCTAGGGCCCATTTTTAGTGCAGAAATTACACCGCAGCCGGGCTCGTGCAGGTGCGTGCAGTTGTAGAACTTGCAGTGCGAACCATGCGCCGCAATGTCGGGCATGCAGCGCGCGAGGTCCATGGGCGTGATGTGGTGCAGGCCAAATTCCTGGAAACCGGGCGAATCGATCACCGCCGTTGTGCGCGCGGCGTCCAACCAATACAGCGCCGTGCTGGTGGTGGTGTGGCGGCCCGAGTTGAGGGCCTGGGAGATCTCGGCCGTGAGCACCGCCGCCCCCGGCACCAGCAGGTTGACCAGGGTGCTCTTGCCGACGCCCGAGGGGCCCAGCACCAGCGTGGTCTTGCCTGCCAGCAGCGGCAGCAGGACGCCCTGGGCGGCTTCGGGCGAGCGTCCCAGCGAGAGCGGCAGCACCGGGTAGTGCCTGCCTTCGCCGATGTTGCGATACGGCAGCAGCCGCTCCCAGGCGCGGGCAAAGGGTTCGGGCAGATCGCTTTTGTTGAGCGCAATCAGCGGCGCGATGCCAGCCGCCTCGGCGGCAATCAGCGCGCGGGCCAGCTGCATTTCTGAGAATACCGGCTCGGCGGCCAGCAGAATCAGGATCTGGTCGAGGTTGGCAGCAAATGATTTGGTGCGGATTTCATCCTGGCGGTAAAACAGGTTGCGCCGCTCCTCTACCTTTTCGATGGTGCCCTCGTTGCCTTGGCCGGCGGCCGCTGGCAGCCACGTCACCCGGTCGCCCACCACCGACTGGCTGCGTTTGCCCCGTGGGTGGCAAATGCGGCGCTCGCCATCGGGCGTTTCCACCACGCAATGCCGCCCGTGGCTGGCCACCACCAGGCCTTGGCGCTGGGCTTCAGCCATGATGGTGTGGATGCCGGCTCATGCGAGCAGGGCGTCGAAACGGCTGGCGCAATCAAAGTCGGTGCTGGAGATGCCGCCGACGTCGTGCGTATTGAGCCGCACGACGCAGCGGTCGTAGTGCACGGAGAGGTCCGGATGGTGGTCTTGCGCGTGGGCAACGAAGGCCAGTGCATTCACGAAAGCCATGGTCTGGTAGTAATTGGCAAAGCGGTAGGTTTTTTCGATGGCCAGGTCGGCGCCGTCGCCTTGCAGTCGCCAGCCGTCCAGTTGGGCCAGTGCCGCTACTATTTCTGTAGCTGACATACCCCGCCGCGTCTGCGTGGACCAGTCATTTTTCTTCAAATCTTGTGTCATGCGGGTGCCCCTTGGTGCATGCGCGCCAGACGTTCCACGGCGGGCGGATGCGAGTAATAGAACTTCACGTACACCGGATCGGGCGTGAGCGTGGATGCATTGTCTTCGTAAAGCTTGAGCAAGGCCGAGGCCAGGGAGCCGCCTCCGGTCTGCGCCACCGCATAGGCGTCGGCCTGAAATTCGTGCGCGCGCGACAGCTGCGCAAACAGGGGCGAGAGAAACACGGTGAAGACCGGCACTGCCAGCAGAAACAACAGCAGCGCCAACGCATCGTTGGGCGGTGCGACGGCGCCGGGCACCAGCGCCGGGAGGGCCGGCTGCACGCCCAGGCCGGTATAGAACCATACCTGCGAGGAAAGCCAGCCAAGCAGGGCGAAACCGGCGAGGCTGAGCGCAAACATCGCCGCCATGCGCTTCGTAATGTGCCGATGATGGAAGTGACCCAACTCGTGCGCCAGCACCGCTTCCACTTCTTCGGGTGTCAACTGGCGCAGCAAGGTATCGAAGAACACCACGCGCTTGGCGCTGCCGAAGCCGGTGAAATAGGCGTTGGCATGGGCACTGCGGCGACTGCCATCCATCACGTAAAGGCCTTTGGCGACAAAGCCGCAGCGCTGCATCAGCGCCTGCACCCGCGCTGCCAACGTTTCGTCCTGCAGCGGCTCGAACTTGTTGAAAAATGGGGCAATGAAGGTGGGATACACCCACATCAACAACAGGTTGAACCCTGTCCACAGTGCCCAGGCCCAGAGCCACCACAGACGCCCGGCTGAGGCCATCAGCGCCAGGATGGCTGCGGCCAGGGGCAAGCCGATGAGCACGCCCAGCAGCGTCGATTTCACGAGGTCACTGAACCACAGCCGCAGGGAGGTCTGGTTGAAGCCAAAGCGCTGCTCCAGTACAAAGGTCTGGTACAGAGTGCCCGGCAGGTCGATGAGTCCGCTGATCAGGGCAAAAGCGGCGAGCAGGGCCAGCTGCTGCCCCATGCCGCCGCCCAGTGCCGAGAGCAGCGCCTGATTCAGCGCGTCCAGTCCACCGAGCAGGGTCCAGCCCAGCAAGACTGCAGCGCCCAGCGCTGCTTCCAGCATGCCAAAGCGCAGCTTGGCGCGCGTGTAGTCGGCCGCCTTGTGGTGGGCGGCTAGCGAGATGCGATCGGCAAAAGCCGGCGGAACGGCGGCCCGTCCGTGAGCCACCTGGCGCAATTGCCGGCCGGCCAGCCATGCTTTGAGCACGAAACCGGCGGCGAGTGCCAGAGCAAAGGCTAGCGTCAGCAGCAGCGATGGGGGAAAGGTGGAAGAGGCAGTGTCGGGCATGTCGGTCGAGTTTAGGGCAAGCCTGCGCGGCGCGGGCGGACGCTCCTTGCACGACAATGCACGCATGTCTGCATCCCCCGATTTCCTGCCCGCGCAACTGGCCCGGTCCGATCAAAACCTTGTCTGGCTCGACTGCGAGATGACCGGACTGGACCCCGAGAAGGAACGCATTATCGAAATTGCCGTCGTTGTTACCGGGCCGCAGCTCACACCGCGCATCGAAGGACCGGTGCTGGTGGTCCACCAGAGCGACGAGCTGCTGGGCGCCATGGACGCATGGAACAAGGGCACGCACGGGCGCAGTGGCCTGATTGAGAAAGTGCGCGCCTCCACGTTGACCGAGGCACAGGCCGAAGCCCAGGTGCTGGAATTCGTCAAGCGCTACGCCCCCAAGGCAGCGGTGCCCTTGTGCGGCAACAGCATCGGGCAGGACCGGCGTTTTCTGGCCCGCTACATGCCCAAACTGGAGGCTTTTCTGCACTATCGCAACGTGGACGTGAGCACGCTCAAGGAGCTGGCCAAGCGCTGGAAGCCAACCGCTTACAGCAGCTTCAAAAAGGCGCAGAAACACACGGCGCTGGCCGATGTATACGAGTCGATTGACGAACTTGCGCACTACCGCGCACAGCTCTTCGCCGCTGACGCGCTTGCGGGAAAACCCGAATCCGTGGCATAATCGCAGGCTTGCACCGCATTGCGCTGCAAGTTTGTGCATCTCCCTTCACACACCGGGTCCGCAATGGGTCTGGCCAATTTGGCTCAGACAGTCCTTGCGATGAATACCCAGCCGCAGCCGCGCGACGCAGCTGCAGGTTTCGTTTGATGGTTGATGTTTTTTAACCATCGATGAGACCGCCCGGAGCTCCCGCTTCCGGTCGCTTTCGTGAGAGAAAAATATGACCGACACTTTTGAAGTGCAGGGCGACTTTGCGCCTGCCGAATCCTTTTCTACGCCCGCTGACCACATCGACCGCGATGCAGGCCCCATCGAAGTTGCTACCGAAACGACCCCCGAACCCAACGGTTTTGTCGAACTGGGGCTGGCTCCTGAGCTCGTTCAGGCGGTTGCCGATCTGGGCTACACCCAGCCCACCGCCGTGCAGCTCAAGTGCATTCCGCTGGCCATGGGCGCGAACGCCCAGGGAGGGCGCTACATCGACCTGATGGTGTCCAGCCAGACGGGCAGCGGCAAGACGGCGGCATTTTTGCTGCCCGTGCTGAACACCTTGCTGCGCCAGCAGGCCGAGGCGGCCGAACAGGCGCGCGCCGAGTACGAACGCGCTGCGGCCGAGGCCATTGAGCGCGGCGAGGCGCCGCCCAAGCGCGCCAAGCGCAAGGACCCGACCAATAACCGCAATTTCAAGCCTGCCGTGCCCGGCGCGCTCATCGTTTGCCCCACACGCGAACTGGCGCAGCAAGTGGCGCACGACGCCATCGACCTGGTGAAGCACGCACGGGGCCTTCGTGTGGCCAACGTGGTGGGCGGTATGCCCTACCAGTTGCAAATCGCCAAATTGCAGAATGCCGACCTCGTGGTGGCCACGCCTGGCCGTCTGCTCGACTTGCAGCGTTCCATGCAAATCAAGCTCGACCAGGTGCAGTTCCTGGTGGTCGACGAAGCCGACCGCATGCTCGACCTCGGCTTCTCGGACGATTTGGCCGAGATCAACCAGCTCACCAGCCAGCGCAAACAGACCATGATGTTCAGCGCCACCTTTGCGCCGCGCATCCAGCAGCTTGCCATGCGCGTGATGCACGACAGTGGCTCCTCGGTGCAGAAGATCCAGATCGATTCGCCCCAGGAAAAGCACACCAACATCAAGCAGATCCTGTATTGGGCCGACAACCTGCAGCACAAGCGCAAGATGCTTGACCATTGGCTGCGCGATACCACCATTAACCAGGCCATCGTCTTTGCCAGCACCCAGATTGAGTGCGACGGCTTGGCTGCCGATCTGCAGCAGGAAGGCTTCAGTGCCGTGGCACTGCATGGTGCCTTGAGCCAGGGCCTGCGCAACCGGCGTCTCATGGCGCTGCGCCAGGGCCAGGTGCAAATTCTGGTCGCCACCGACGTGGCGGCGCGCGGGATTGACGTGCCCACCGTCACCCACGTGTTCAACTTCGGTCTTCCCATGAAGGCCGAGGATTACACCCACCGCATTGGCCGTACCGGCCGTGCCGGGCGCGATGGTCTGGCCATCACCTTTGCCGAATTCCGCGATCGCCGCAAAATCTTTGACATCGAAGGCTATACGCGCCAGCAGCTCAAGGCGGAAGTGATTCCTGGCCTCGAACCCACGCAGCGCTTTCCGTCCACCCGTCCGCCGCAAGGCAATTTCAGCGACCGTGGTGGTCGGGAGCAGCCCGCGCGCGATCGCGGCTATGCCGGTGCGTCACGCAGCGAAGGCCGTGGTGGCTTCAATGACCGCCAACGTGTGCAGGGTGCGCCCGAAGGTCGTTCCTTCGCACCGCGCCGCGACGCCGAAGGCTTTGGCCGCAAGCCAGGCTTTGGCGATACCGGACGCGGCGGCTTTGCTGGCCCACGCAACGAAGGCGCTGCGCCACGCGGTGATTTCGCGCCCCGCAAGCCAGCGTTCGCCAAGCCCGGCGCGCCGGCCGGCAAATCCTTTACGCCGCACGATGCGCGCAAGCGCCCGGCGCGTCCCGCACGCTGATCCAGACAGTTCGTGTTGAAAGGGCCGACTTCGAGAGAAGTGGGCCCTTTTTTACGTTTGGGGTGGGCTCTGACTTCGCGGGAACCCGTCAATAATGCAGGCAAGAGGAATGCCCACGTGACGTCACCAATATCTTCGGCCGCCGATTTTGAGCACATGTTCGAGCTCGCGCCGGTTTCACTCTGGCTTGAGGACTACAGCGCGCTCAAGCATTTGTTTGATGCCTGGCGCGCCGAGGGGGTGACCGACATCCGCGCGCACTTCGAGGCGGACCCGACGCGCGTGCGCCAGTGCACAGCGGCCTTGAAGGCGCTGCGCGTAAACCAGCGCACGCTGGAACTGTTCGGCGCCGCGACGCCCTCCGAGCTGTTCAGTCAGCTCGATCGCGTTTTCCGGGACGACATGCACGAGCAGGTGGTGGTCGAGCTGGCGCAGCTCTGGTCGGGAGCCAGCGGGTTTGACAACCAGACGGTGAACTACACACTCGATGGCCGGCGACTGGACGTCATCGTGCATGGCCGCATCCTGCCGGGGTATGGGGACAGCTGGGAGCGCGTGCTGGTCTCGCTGGAGAACATCACGCAGCAAGCCCAGTCCACGCAGCGCCTGCAGCGCAGCGAGCGCTATGCCCGGGATCTTTTTGAGCATTCGCCTGTTTCCCTCTGGGTGGAAGATTTCAGCGCCGTCAAGCGCCTGCTCGACGACGTGCGTGCCCAGGGCATACGGGATTTCAAAACCTTCCTCAAAGTGCACCCGGAGTTCGTTTCGCGCTGCATGCTGGAAATCCGCGTGATCGACGTCAATCAGCAGACTTTGCAAATGTTTGGCGCTGCGAGCAAAGAGTCCTTGCTGAACAACATTCCCCGCATCTTCCGGGGCGAAATGCAGGAGTCCTTTGCCGAGCAACTGCAGGATTTGTGGGACGGTAAGCTGGTTCAGCAGCGCGAGGTGGTGAACTACGCCCTGTCCGGCGACGCTGTCCATATCCACATGCAGTTCTCGGTGCTGGATGGCCACCGCGACGACTGGGGTCTGGTCCTGCTGTCGCTGGTGGACATCACGGCGCGCAAGAAGGCCGAGGCCTACCTCGAATACCTGGGCAAGCACGATGTGCTGACGCAGCTGCGCAACCGCGCGTTCTATGTGGAAGAACTCAATCGCATCACGCGCAAGGGTCCGTGGCCGCTGAGCGTGGTCACCATTGACCTCAACGGCCTCAAGAGCGTCAACGACGATGAGGGCCATGCGGCTGGTGACGCCCTACTTCGCCGAGTGGGTGAGGTGCTGGCCAAAGCTGTGGACGCCTCTGCCTGCGCTGCGCGCATTGGCGGCGACGAATTCACCGTCTTGCTGCCAGGGACGGATGAGCGCGGCGCCATCGCCTTGACTGAGCGCATCGCCTCATTGGTGGAACTGAACAACCAGTTCTATTCAGGCCAGTCGCTCAGTCTGGCCATTGGCGTAGCCAGTTGCAGCAGCGGAGACCAGGTAGAGGCGGCCTTGCACCGCGCCGACAAGGCGATGTATGCGGAAAAGGCGCGCTACTACGAAGAGCGTCCCGCAGACCGGCGCCGCCGCTGAACAGGCGCTTAGCCCAGAATGGCGCTGCGGCCGATCTCTGGCCAGCGGTGGTGCAGGTAGATCCAGGCAGCAAGGCCAATGCCCATCATCAGCAGCGAAGACAAAGCCATCAAGACGGTGGAATGCATCACCAGCGGCACCAGCAGGCCTGCCACCGTGCCATTGGCCACCGAGCCGATAAAGGCCTGCAGTGACGACGCCATGCCGCGCCGCGCCGGGTACAAATCGAGCACCAGCAGCGTCACCACGGGCACCATCAGTGCCCAGCCAAAGGCGAACACCGCAATAGGCACCAGCGCCCAGGACACATGCGCGGGAAACAGCAGATTGGCCAGCAGGTTCAGCACGGAGGTCGTCAGCATGATCACAAAGCCATGCCGGATCTGGCGCTTGGGCGCAATCTTCCCGGCCAGCCTCCCGCTCAGCCAGGCGCCGGACATAATGCCGGAGATGGTCAGCAAGAAAAACCAGAAGAATTCCTGTGGCGCCAGGCCCAGGCGCTCGCCCAGAAACGCGGGCGCACCCAGCACATAGAGGAACATGCCGTTGAACGGCACGCCACTGGCCAGCGCCAGCAAAAGAAAGCGCGGGCTCGCTCCCAGTTCCCAATACCCTCGCATCAGGTGGCGTACTTCGAACGGCTGGCGGTGGTCTGCATGCAGCGTCTCGGGCAACAGGCGGTAATTGGCCAGCCACAGCGCAACGCCTACCAGGGTCAGGAACCAGAAAATGCTGTGCCAACCCGTGTGCACCAGCAGCCAACCGCCGATGATGGGCGCGATGGCTGGTGCAGCGCCGAAATAAATGGTGACCTGGCTCATCACCTTCTGCGCCTGCGCAGGCGGAAACATGTCGCGAATGACGGCGCGTGAGACGACGATGCCGGCGCCAGTCGACAAACCCTGCAGGGCGCGGAAAAACACCAGTTGCCCAATGGTTTGTGACAGCGCGCAACCCGCCGATGCCAGCGTAAAAATGGCAATGCCCCACAAGACCACCGGACGCCGGCCAAAACTGTCCGCCAGTGCGCCATGGAACAGATTCATGAACGCAAAGCCGAACAAATAGGCCGACAGCGTCTGCTGCATTTCCACGGGCGTTGCGCCCAGAGCGGTGGCGATGCCCGAAAAGGCGGGCAGGTAGGTATCGATCGAGAACGGCCCCAGCATGCCCAGCAGCGCCAGCAAGACGGCCAATGCCCAGCGCGGAGCGCGCCACAATTCGTCGGCTTGCGGATTCATGGAAAGCGGTTCTAGTTCTTTAAGGAGGAATGGCACCAGCGTCCGGAGCGGGTTGCTGCGCAATTATCAAGGGGCTGGCGAAACCGCGCTTGGCAGCAAGTGCGCAGAGCGGCCCAAAGAAAAAGGGAACTGGCGAATGGCCAGTTCCCTTTGTAAGTGGTGGGTCCTGAGTGGCTCGAACACTCGACCTACGGATTAAGAGTCCGCTGCTCTACCAACTGAGCTAAGAACCCACTTAAAACCTTGTCTGCCTGGGCAGAGAGCGAAATTATATACAGAAAATCTGGTCGCTCCGCGATCATTCCCGTCTACTGCATCGCATTGCGGCTGGCGAGTTCGACAAACAGGCCGCTGTGGTCCAGTTCTCCCAGGCCGTGCTCGATGCTTTGGGCATACAGCCCTTCGAGCAGCGCCGTTACGGGTGCATCGAAGCCGATCTCCTGCGCGGTGGCGAGCCCGTTGCGCAGGTCCTTGAGCTGCACGTTCATGCTGCCGCGCGGGGCGAAGTCGCGCTCCACCATGCGCTGGCCATGCAACTGGAGAATGCGGCTGTCGGCAAAGCCTCCGCCGATGGCTTCGCGGACCTTGGCCATGTCGGCGCCCCCTTTGGCGGCGAAAAGCAGGGCTTCGGCCACCGCACCGATGGTGATGCCGACGATCATTTGGTTGGCCAGCTTTGCCAACTGCCCAGCGCCGTGCGGCCCGACCAGCGTCGAGCGCCCCAGCACCTGAAAAATCGCCTGTGCGCGCTTGAAATCGGCAGGTTTGCCGCCGACCATGATGGCCAGCGTACCGGATTCGGCGCCCACGGTGCCGCCCGAAACAGGGGCATCGAGGTGGTCCACACCCATTTCGCTCAGACGCGCAGCGTGATCGCGCGCCTCGCGCGGCTGGGTGGAGGCCATGTCGATGAACAAGGTGCCGCGCGCCATGGCTTGGGCGGCGCCCTGGTCAAACAGCACCTTGCCGACGACCGAGCCGTTTTCGAGGAGGCTGATGGTGATGTCGGCCTGGGCTGTGGCTTCGCCGGGACTTGCGCACGCAATGGCGCCGTCGTCGGCCAGCAGCTGGGTTTTGCCAGGGGAGCGGTTCCAGGCGTGGACTGGGAAGCCGGCCTGGAGCAGGCGCCTGCCGACGCGCAAGCCCATCAGGCCAACGCCAAGCAAGGCGATGCGTGGGTGTGAGAGCTCGGGCATGGACATGTTCCAAAAGGAGTGGTAGCTCCATCATGGTGCGCTTCGCCTTCGGCTGGCTGTCAGCTGGCTTGCAGTCTCGTTGCGCTGGCGTTCAAGGTGTTTTGCTTTAAGTCGCACCAGATGGCGCTCTGCGGCACCCACCGGGGCGCTTTCCCACGTTGTAAGAGCGTCGCCTGTAACATGATCAGCTCTGTTCAAGCGCAAGGCAAGGTATCTATGAGCTTCCCTCTGCATGACGCGGCCTGGTACGAGAGCATGTACAACAACCGTGCGCTTGTTCCGGACAATGGCGAATACCTCCAGCGTTGGGCCGACGATTCAGCGGCGGTTCGGCGCAGCCAGGGCAGTGTGCTGGACCTGGCCTATGGCAATGGCGCCAGCGAAACCTTGGATATCTTTCCTGCTGTTGGAATGCAGAGCGATGCGGGCGCGCCGGTGCTGGTGTTTGTCCATGGCGGTTACTGGATCGCGCTGGACAAATCGGACCATTCCTTCGTCGCGCCGGCCTTCTGCCAGGAAGGCTGCTGTGTGGTGGTGGTCAACTACGCGCTGTGTCCTGGGTCCGCTTCGCATCCGGTAACGATTCCGACGATCCTTGACCAAATGGAGCGTGCGCTCGCCTGGGTGGGCGACCACATTGCCGGCCATGGCGGGGACCCGGGGCGCATCACGGTAGCGGGGCACTCCGCGGGCGGTCAGATCGCCGCCATGCTGCTGTGCACAGCAGGGCGCGGCGAAGGTTCCACGAGACCGGCACCTGGGCTTCGCAGTGCATTGTCGATTTCGGGAGTGCACGATCTTGAGCCGCTGATGCATACGCCGCGCTACCAGTCGGTTCTGCAGCTCACGCCAGAGCAGATTCAGCAGGCCAGCCCTGCGCGCCAGCCGGCGCCTGTCCTGGGCGAGCTGTGGTGCGCGGCAGGGGGTGGCGAGAGTGCGGAATTCTTGCGGCAGAACCAGCTGATGCAAGCGGCCTGGGGCCCCCGCATCGTGCCCCGGTGCGCCGCACTGCCGGGGCTCAACCATTTCAGCATTCTTGACTCGCTGGCCACGCCAGGGCAGGCGCTACACGAAATGGCCTTGGGCTTGCTGCGAGCGCCATGCGTCACATCAACAGATGTTCGCCCGCATTGTCTCCACCGAGGATGACGTAGTTGACCTTGCGGATGTCCATCAGCCGCGTACCGCCCGAGTAGCTGATCGAACTTTGCACGTCCTGCTCCATCTCGATGAGGGTGTCGGCCAGCGTGCCTTTGATGGGCTCCAGAATGCGCTTGCCCTCGACGTGCCGGTATTCGCCCTTGTTGAAGTCGCTGGCCGAGCCGTAGTACTCCTTGTAAAGCTGGCCATCCACTTCCACCGTCTGGCCGGGGGATTCCTCGTGCCCGGCAAAGAGCGAACCGATCATGACCATACTGGCGCCGAAGCGCACGCTCTTGGCAATATCGCCATGGCTGCGGATGCCGCCGTCGGCAATGATGGGCTTGGTGGCCACGCGCGCGCACCACTTGAGCGCCGAGAGCTGCCAGCCGCCGGTGCCAAAGCCGGTCTTGAGTTTGGTGATGCAAACTTTCCCCGGGCCCACGCCGACTTTGGTGGCGTCTGCGCCCCAGTTTTCCAGGTCGATCACCGCCTCGGGCGTAGCCACGTTGCCGGCGATGACGAAGGCGCGCGGAAGCTTTTCCTTCAGGTGCGTGATCATTGCGTGCACCGTCTCGGCATGGCCATGGGCGATGTCGATGGTGATGTAGTCGGGCGAAAGACCCTCAGCGATCAGGTGGCTCACGGTGTCGTAATCGGGCTGCTTCACTCCCAGCGAGATGGACGAGTACACGCCGCGCTCGGTCATGTTGCGCACGAACTTCAGGTTGTCGAAGTCGAAACGGTGCATGACGTAAAAGTAGCCGCTCCTGGCCATCCATTCGCAGATGGACTCGTTCACCACCGTTTTCATGTTCGAAGGAACCACCGGAAGGCGAAAGTGACGTCCACCCAGCTCCACGCCCGCGTCGCACTCGGCACGGCTTTGCACGCGGCACTTGCGCGGCAGCAGCAGCACGTTGTCGTAGTCGAAGATTTCCATAAAGATTCCAAGCTCCGTAGAAGGCCGCAGAGGCAAACGCTGCCCTGCGGTGGGCGCTTGGCTTGGCTCCGGTTTTTGCCGGGCGCCTGCAGCGAGGCGGCCCGAACCCCGCTTGCGCAGGCACAAAAAACCGGGCGCCAAGAAAACTTGGGCCCGGTGGTTGATTGTACCGGTGCAATGAGGGGCGCGCTGGCAGGTGGGTTAGGGCTGGGTTGCAACGCACTGCGCGCGCGCTGTGGCAACTATCTGGCCGTTGCCGTCTTCCATCCAGCCGATGAGCGCCAGGCGGTTCGGGTCAGCGCTGGGCGCCATCTGCATGGAGCGGCGTTCGATCCAGCGGGTGTCGCGCGGCAGATTGCGAAGCTCATTTTTTAATAGCTTGTCACGCACGTCCCACTTGCGTTGAAACAGGTTTCTAACCAGATTTCTGCTGACTGGAGTGCCTTCCACACCTTGTGGAATCTGCTCGACGAGCGCGATGGACACCGTCCATTCACCGGTGGCGTCAGGCGGTAAGGCGCCAAGGTAGCTGACTGTTGTGCCGACGTAGCCACTGATCGCGGGGCCAAAGGACACGCGCAAGCGGCCTGGCAGGCGCTGTGCCACTGCGGCGACGTGCACGTCGGTGGCCATGGGCGGCTGGCGGCCAAGGGCTTGCAGCCGGGCGAGTGCTTCGGTGCGTGCGGCGGCAGACAGCGGTGCATCGTCGCCCGTGCGCCCTGGGGTGATCCAGTCGAGCACCGCTGCGCTCACGCCGGGCGCGAAGCTGGGGTTGCTCCAGCAATCGGCGCAATCGGCGCTCAAAAACCGCTCGTAGAGCGCTTGCGGTGCGGGCGCGCCGTCGCTGCTGCAGGCGTTCTGCGCGATGGCCAGTGGCAGATGCAGGGCCAACAACAGGGGCAGCAGCAGTGGCGGAGTGGCGGTGGAAAACTTCATGGGGCCTCGCTTTCTACAATCGGCGCATGTTCCCACAAGACCCGGTTTCGCGTGCGCCGCAGGGCGTCGCCTTCCCAGCGCAAGATACTGCGCCAGCCCCTGGCGTTTCGCCGCTGCTGGCGAACCTCAACCCCGAGCAACTCGCCGCCGTTACGCTGCCGTCAGGCCACGCCTTGATTCTTGCGGGCGCCGGTTCAGGCAAGACACGCGTGCTCACCACGCGCATTGCCTGGCTGTTGCAAAACGGCCTCGCTACGCCGGGGGGCATTTTGGCCGTAACCTTCACCAACAAGGCCGCCAAGGAAATGGTCGCGCGCCTCTCGGCCATGCTGCCGGTGAATGTGCGCGGCATGTGGATCGGCACCTTCCACGGGCTGTGCAACCGGCTCCTGCGCGCGCACCACAAGGCGGCGGGCCTGCCCCAGACGTTTCAGATTCTGGACACGCAAGACCAGCTCTCGGCCATCAAACGGCTGTGCAAGCAATACAACGTGGACACCGAGCGCTTCGTGCCCAAACAGCTGCAGTACTTCATTGCCGGCTGCAAGGAAGAAGGCATGCGCCCAGGCGACGTGCCTGCGAATGACAGCGACGCGCGCAAGAAGGTCGAGATCTACCAGTTGTACGAAGATCAGTGCCAGCGCGAAGGCGTGGTTGATTTCGGCGAGCTAATGCTGCGCAGCTTCGAGCTGCTGCGCGACAACGACCCGATCCGCGCGCACTACCAGCACCGCTTTGCCCACATCCTGGTTGATGAGTTTCAGGACACCAACAAGCTGCAGTACGCCTGGCTCAAGCAGCTTGCGGGCGATGAGGTGGCCGGCCACTTTGAGCCGCACGGCAGCGTGATGGCCGTGGGCGATGACGATCAGAGCATCTACGCCTTTCGCGGCGCGCGCGTCGGCAACATGCAAGACTTCGTGCGCGAATTCGATGTGCGGCGGCAAATCAAGCTGGAGCAGAACTACCGCAGCTACAGCAACATTCTGGACAGCGCCAACGCGCTCATCAGCCACAACAGCAAGCGTCTGGGCAAGAACCTGCGCACCGAGCGCGGCCCGGGCGAGCCGGTGCGCGTGTACGAAGCATCGAGCGATCTGGCCGAGGCGCAGTGGATGGTCGATGAAATCCGCCAGCTGGTGCGCGGCGACGGCGTGGCGCGGCAAGAGGTCGCCATCCTCTACCGCAGCAACGCGCAAAGCCGGGTCATTGAAACCGCGCTGTTCAATGCCGCCGTGCCCTACCGCGTCTATGGCGGCCTGCGCTTTTTTGAGCGCGCTGAGATCAAGCACGCACTGGCCTACCTGCGCCTGCTCGAGAACCCGCAAGACGACACCAGCTTTTTGCGCGTGGTGAACTTCCCGCCGCGCGGCATTGGCGCGCGCAGCCTGGAGCTGCTGCAGGACGCGGCCAAAGGCGCGGGCTGCTCGCTGCACGACGCCGTCACCAGCATGACCGGCAAAGCCGGCAGCAACCTGACCGCCTTTGTCGCGCAGATCGACGTGCTGCGCGAGCAGACCCAGGGCCAGCCGCTGCGCGCCATCATTGAGCAAATGCTGGAGTCGAGCGGCTTGCTGGCGCATTTCCGCGCCGAGCGCGACGGCCAGGACCGCATTGAAAACCTGGAGGAGCTCGTCAACGCCGCCGAGAGTTTTGTCATGCTGGAAGGCTTCGGGCGCGACGCCGTGGCCTTGCCGCTTGACGAGCACGGCCAGCCCCTCACGCAAAGCCCCGCCAGCCAGGGGCTGGACACGACTGCACCGTTGCTGGATGCGCCGCTTTCCGGCCCACCGGGTGTGGACCAGGACACGGGCGAAACGCTCTCGCCCCTTGGAGCCTTCCTGACCCACGCCGCGCTCGAAGCCGGCGACAACCAGGCCCAGGCCGGGCAGGACGCGGTGCAGCTGATGACGGTGCACGCCAGCAAGGGCCTGGAGTTCGACGTGGTCTTCATCGGCGGGCTGGAGGAGGGCCTGTGTCCGCATGAGAACTCACTCTCAGAACAGGGCGGCATCGAGGAAGAGCGCCGCCTGGTGTACGTGGCCATCACCCGTGCCCGAAAGCGTTTGTACCTGAGCCACTCGCAGACCCGCATGTTGCATGGCCAGACGCGCTACGCCATCAAAAGCCGCTTTTTCGACGAACTGCCCGAATCGGCACTGAAGTGGATCACGCCCAAGCAATCTGCCTTTGGCAAATCTGCTCCATATTCAGGAGCTGGTAACGCTTATGGGGCAAGCGCTAGAGGCCAATTTGGCTTGAATTCTGAGCGCTTCGCCAGCCCACCGGTGCCGCCGCAGAAGCAGGCGCCCGCCCACGGCATCGCGGCCGGCAAGAACGTGTTCCACGCCAAGTTTGGCGAGGGCAAGGTGCTGGCCATTGAAGGCACAGGCGACGACGCGCGTGCGCAGGTGAGTTTTGGGCGCCATGGCACCAAGTGGCTGGCGCTGGCGGTGGCGAAGTTGACGGTGGTGGACTGAGGAGCGCGCGCGAAATGCTGGTGCTGCCAGCCCTGATTTTTCCGTTTGTCCTGGGTCTCGCGCTGTATCGCCTGGTCCAGATTCCCCGCCGGCTCTGGGCGGGTGGTTTGCGGCTTCCTGGCCGGCACCGCCAACCCTGGCTGGTGGCAACCGCAGGGGCCTGCCTGGCATTGCTGTGCTACACCGCTGCGCTTGCGACGGCTCTGGTTCGAGCATTTTTTCTCGCAGAAAATCAGTTGCCTGCGTACCTGCCCCTGCTCTTTTATGTCGCGGCCCACCCGGTGGTGTATTTCGCGGCGGCATGGATTTTCTACTACGGGTTGACGCCCAAGAAGCACCTGGAACCATGATGAACACCATAGCGGTCCGCCAAGCGGCACTGTCCGACATCGATGCCCTCGCAGCGCTGTTCAACGCCTATCGCCAGTTCTACGGGCGCGAGAGCGACGTCGATGCGGCAAGGGCGTTTCTGGTCGCACGGTTTGCGCATGGCGAGTCGGTGTTGTTGCTGGCGTTCCAAGGCAGTCGGCCGGTGGGGTTTACGCAGCTCTACCCCTCTTTTTCCTCTGTGTCGCTCGCGAGAATCTTTGTGCTGAACGACCTTTTCGTGGAGTCGTCCGCGCGCAAGCAAGGCGTTGCTGGCAAACTGCTCTCTGCGGCTGTGGCGTTTGCAGAGACTGTAGGCGCCGTCCGCCTTTCGCTTTCCACGGCAGTGACCAACAAAACTGCCCAGTCGCTCTATGAAGCGAGCGGTTGGAAGCGCGATGAGGCGTTTTTGTCCTATGGGTTTTCTATCCCGGCCGAATGCGAGGCGCCAGCGCATTCGCGTCGTTCGCCGCAGGAGCGAACCGGAAGGTCCGGGGGCGTACAAGGAGCGGCGTAGCAGTGCAGGAGAATGCGTGTCAGGCCCGTCGCACTCGGCGGCTCTGGCCGCGACTGCTCGCCCGGCTGGATAAGCACAATCACGCAATATCGACAACAGGCGAGTCAATCGCATGGCGCCCGGCAAGAACGTCGACACCAAGCCTGGGTCTGCGGACGTGCCGCGCGCTTTGCGCCCAGCCAGCCGCCTCTGGCGGCGGAAGGTGACCCTGCCGCATCTCCCGATGGCCGAGGAACTCCTGCCTCTCGCGATGCAGTGCCCCGACCAGCGGCGTGGGAAGCCTGCCGCCGTCACCTCCATCGACCCATGACTACTGCCCAGTACCGACACCACGACGCGATGCTGGAGACCATCCAGCGCCACGCGTTCAGCTATTTCGTCCACGAAGCCAATCCACTCAACGGGCTGGTGCGGGACAAGACCGCGCAGGGTTGGCCTTGCAGCATTGCGGCGGTCGGAATGGCGTTGAGCGTCTACCCGGTGGGCGTGGCGCGTGGTTACCTGTCGCGCGGTGATGCGCTGACACGAACGCTCGCGACGCTGCGGTTTTTCGCTGGCAGCGAGCAAGGCGACTCCCCGGCTGCCACCGGGAACCGCGGTTTCTACTACCACTTCCTGGACATGGATACCGGCAGGCGCGCGTTCGACTGCGAACTCTCCAGCATCGACACCGCCTTGCTGATGGCGGGCGTGTTGTGCGCGGCAGCTTTCTTCAACCAAGCCAACCCGCGCGAGGCCGAGGTGCGCCAGTTGGCCAATGTGCTCTACGAACGCGTCGACTGGCGCTGGATGCTGGCTGGGCAGGCGACGGTGTGCCACGGCTGGTTGCCCGAAAAGGGGTTTCTGCAGTACCACTGGCACGGGTACGACGAGGCACTGATTTTGTACATGCTGGCGCTCGGATCGCCGTCGCACGGCATCGGCCCCGAGTCGTATGCCGCCTGGGCCAGCACCTACGCGTGGCAGACCGTAGAAGGCATCGAACTGCTGCACGCAAGCTCCTTGTTCATCCACCAGATGTCGCATGTGTGGATCGATTTTCGCGGGCTGCAGGACGATTTCATGCGCCAGCATGGCAGCGACTATTTTCACAACAGCGCGCAGGCCACGCGCGTCCAGCAGCGCTACGCCATGCGCAACCCCCACGGCTTTGGCGGCTATGGCGAGTTCGCCTGGGGCATTACGGCAAGCGATGGGCCGGGTGCGCGCCACCCCCATCCACCTGGTGATGTGCACAGCTACTTCGACTACGTGGCGCGCGGAGTGCCGGATGGCCCGGACGACGGTACCCTGGCACCGTGGGCTGCGGCTGCGTCGCTGCCGTTCGCGCCTGGCATCGTGTTTCCCACTCTGGAGAATTACCTTCGGCTGCAGCTGCATCTGGAAAATTCCTACGGATTCAAGGCATCCTTCAACGCCACTTACCCCTCGGGGCGTACGCATCCCATTGGCTGGGTGTCTCCTTTTCATTTCGGCATCAACGTGGGGCCCATCGTGCTGATGATTGAGAACTTCCGAAGCGGCTTTGTCTGGCAACTTTGCCGCCGCATTCCCGTGCTGGAACGGGGGCTGCGTGCTGCCGGTTTTCGTGGTGGGTGGTTGGATGGCGCGCCGGCATCCTCCTGAAGCCCACATGGCGGATGGACAATGCGCTCTTGCAGTGATCGGCAGGCGCAGCATGCTTGCCCAGGTTTTCTGTCGCCCGCGGCGCTATGTCGCGCGCTATCTGCCGTTGCAACGCCGACTTGCAGTAAAGTGGTTGCATTTTTTCGGTTTTAGAAAATGAAGCGAAAAATAAATGCTTATAAAAATTTTCATAAAATGAAAAATAAATATCTGTATTCAGATCGCCCCATCAAGAAAAGCATGCATCTTGAAAGCGCCTTTCGGCACCATATTTAGCTTCTTGCGCTTAAATTTCTATTCATTGTAGTTATTCCGATGTTTTGCGCACTTGCCAAATGAATCTTCCCGTCACGCGTACCATCTCTGTCGATCAATTATGTGTGGGCCTTTATGTGCATCTGGACATGAATTGGCTGGATCACGCGTTTGCACGCAATAGTTTCAAATTAAAAAATGCCGCGCAGATCGACACCATCAAACGCATGGGTATCAAGGAGATTCGGGTGGAGCCCGCCCGTTGTTCCACCCGTCCTTTGCCTTTGACCGCCAAAGTGTCGGAGCATGCGGAAATCGTCGTCCCCAGCGCAGAAGAAAACGCGTTGATCAGCGAGAAAAAGGCGCGCATCGAAAGAATTATTGCAGAACGTGCTGCGATTGCCCAATGTGAGAAAGAATTTGCCAAGGCGGGCAGCACCTTGAAAAATATCGAGCGCAGTGTGTTTTCCAGACCGCATGAAGCTTATGCCGATGCAGATCAATTAGTGCAGCATATGCTGGATGCTCTGCTGGCAGACAAGAGCATTGCGATTCACCTCATGAACGACAAAATCGCGGGTGAGGACGCGTATTTTCATTCGCTGAACGTGTCGGTGCTGGCGATGATGCTGGCCAAAGAGTTGGCGCTGCCGGCCGAGGATATCAAAGCCATTGGTATCGGCTGCCTGTTTCATGATATTGGCAAGGTGGAAATCCCGGCGCGGATTATTAACGCGACTCTCCCTCTCAACCGTGCAGAAAAGAACTTGCTGCAACTGCACTGCCAGTACGGCCTGAATGTGGTGAGCAAGCTTGGCTTGCCGAGGGCGTCGCTCGACATCATCGGTCAGCACCATGAATCCATGGACGGCAGCGGTTATCCTGATCATTTGCGTGGTGATCAAATTTCTTTGTTGGCTCGAATCGTCGGTGTGGTTAACACCTACGACAATCACTGCAACCGTGCCAATCCGGCCGATTCGCTGACACCGTTTGAGGCTTTATCGATGATGTTCAAGCAGCAGCGCCACTTGCTTGACCCGGCGCCGCTGGATATGTTTATCCGCTGCATGGGGGTCTATCCACCTGGCACACTGGTGAAGCTATCGGATGAAGCGCTGGGCATGGTGATTTCGATCAATTCCGGAAAACCATTGCGGCCCAGCGTTTTAATTTATGATCCGAGCGTGCCGAAGAACGAGGCGATTATTCTGGATCTAAGTCAGGAAACCGATATAGAGATCAGCGCCAGCTTAAAGCCCAGCCAACTCAGCCAGGAAGCCTACGACTACCTGAGTCCCCGCAAGCGCATGAGCTATTTTTTGGATGCACCCAAAGTGGGGACGAAGAAGCCCTAGGGAGCCTCTGCACGAATCGCGTGGCAAGTGGGCGCTGCGGATCGGGATGAGCTGCAAGGCGCAAACCGCAGCGATAGCCGTAGCTATCGCGAGGATTTGCAACGCTGCAGATCGCCCGAGGCCGCAGATGCACACGGCGCGACGATTCGTGCAGAGGCTCCCTAGGGACGTCCTGCATCACTCCTCGCGGCGTGTGATAGCGCGGACTCGGGCGGTCTGCGTCGTTGCGTTTCACAGCCCATAGCTACGGCTACTGCCTGCAAAACACGCCTAGCATCCCATCCCGATCCGCACTACACCCACTCGCGTAGAGTTTTGCAGGACATCCCTAGAAATGTTCGTTGGAACCTCGCCAATTGCCGGCCGTGCTGTTGCGCTGGTTTGAAAGAATTTTTTCATCGACGGCCCTGCTGGAGCGGCTGCACGCTTTCAGTTGATATTTCCATAACCGGAGCCGGGTGTGGCTTGCGAACCTTTTTCGTATTGGTGGCCACTTCCGTCCCTGGACCCTTTGACGCCGGTGATCTGCCAGGCAGTGCGCTGGCGCACCAGGGCGGCCAGCATCTCCATCTCTTCATCGCTGTGGTTGATGGCGCGGGCCGGGAACAGGCTTTGCCCGTTGCGCGGGCTCGCTTCGGCCCAGAACGACTGGTGGTAGGTGGATTCGCTGACGGTCCGGTCTGCGCCTGCGGCAATGTCCACCGTGCCGTAGCAGTTGCAGAAATAGCTGCGAAAGTCCTGCTCGGCATGTACCTCGACGTACACGCCGGTGCCTCGGATGCCCGCTGCCATGGTGGGCGTCACCACGCGGCGGTCGCTGCCGCGGCTCCAGACGCTCGCCACGGCCCCGTGGAGCAGGCGCAGCACGCGCACTGCAACGGGGCTTTCGCCTTCCAGCGCCAGATGGGTGTTTTCGCGCACCAGGAAAGCACTGTCGCCCACGGTCAGCACCGCGCGGGAGCCCGGGCCGGTCTCCAGGCGGTCGCCTGCGGCAATGGCGTCTTGCAGGCCGATGCGCGCACCATTGCGCAGCACGTCGCCGTGCAGTTCCACCACACGGCTGGGCATATCGTTCGCGGACTGTCCCCGCACGCTTTGCCAGCCACCAGTGGCCGCCCACAGGCTTGCGGCCTGCAACAGGTGGCGCCGCAGCAGCGGCGTGCGGTCAGTCGGTTGAGGCAGGCGAAGCGTCGGGGGTCGGAAGGGCATCGACCGCATTTTGCTTGTCCTGCGGTTCGGGCGGCTCAAAACAATCCCGAAAGGCAAGCCCAATCGAGGCCAAAGCACACCACCGCCAGCATGCATGCATGCCGGCAGTCGGGCGTTCTTGCCTCGAACGAAGCCTCACCCCAACTTCATCTGCGTTGGCATTCCCGTCAAATAGCCGACCGCGGCGCCAAACTTGTTTTTGTAGTTCGCCTTGATCAGCGGATCCAGCGTGTCCTTGACCACGCTGTGGATGCCGCCCCAGTCGCCCGCGTGCTGGAAATTGCTCATGATGTACATCCAGCCGTTGACTTCGTCCACCGCATGCAGACCGGTGGATTCACCGCCTGCCGGCACCGACATCAGGCGCGAGAGCATTTTGGTGTCGACGTTGTAGGCCCACAGGAAGTTGTTCACGTGCTGGCTGCTGTCTTCTCCGATGAACAGGGTGCGCAGCTTCTCCGAGAACTTGAGGTTGTCGGGGTTGGCGATGCGATTCGGGTTGGCGGTGTTGCCCAGGGCGTCGGCGCTGATGTCTTCGCCGGTGATGAGGGCGCGGGTGTCGGCCGGCATCCAGTCGCTCTGGATGGCAGCACCGGCCAAGTCCTTCTGGCCGCCGCGCAGGTTCAGCGCCATGACGGCGCCGGCTTTGAGTGCTTGGTCGAGGGCAATGCCGTTGCCGTCCGTATGGCCCTTGCCGCCCTTGACCATCGAGTCCTGCACGTTTTGCAAGGCCGAGTACGCCACCTTGTCGCGGACATTCACCGTCGTGCCTTCCATTTTGGAAAAACCCATGCTCGCGCCCACGTAGGCGGCGTAGCGGTGGGTTTCCAGGAAAGCGGCGGCTTTTTCCATGCCGGGCTTGAGGCGAAGCCATTCGGTGCGGCCGTTGCTGATTGTCTTTCGGAAGCTGGCGTCTGACGGGTCTTTGCTGGCGAGGTCGAAGATGTCGCTAGGCGCCGTGCTGCCTGCCAGCGCCTCAATTTGCGCGCTGGTGGCCGAGCCGAGCGGGATCCAGGTGAGCGTCGCGGCCGGGCCGGCTGGGTTGACCGAGAAGCCCGCGCCGACTTTGGCGACGTAGAGCGTGCCGGACGAGAGGTCGCGCGCCTTGTCGGCGACGAACACGAAGAGGCCACCGTTGGTGGCGTCGTCGCCCATCAGCGTGGTGCGCTCATCGGGCATGACCTGCACCAGCTCGTGCGAGATGCGGCCCAGGCAGTAGTGCTTCCGGATGCTGGCGGTGCCATCGGCCTTCACCGTCACTTCGGGCAGGTGGCCGTAGTGGTAGGGGTTGGCGGCGGTCTCACTGCCAAACAGGTTCTGGCTGAAGGCCTTGAACTGGCTGCTGCTGGCGGCGGTGAAGGCGTCGGGCTCGTATTCTTCGCTCGACAAATGCGTGCCCCAGGGCGAGAGGCTGGCGCCGCAGGTGATCCACAAGCCATGCGCGCTAGAGGTGTCCACGTTGTGGTACTTCACCAGGCTGAGTTTGCCCGTGTCGGGGTTCTGGTCCAGGGTGAGCACGGCAATCGGCGAGGGCAGGCGGCCGTACATGTCGCTGATGCCGTCCTGCGCGAAGCTGGTGTATTCGAACTGCACCACCGCGAATGCGGGATTGCCTTTGACGCCTTCCACCTTCGCGCCGGGCACGGTCAAGAGCGAGGTGCCATCGGGCGAATCCGAGAAGAACTGGCGGGGCGAGGCTGGCACCGTGCGGTCGACGATGGGCTGATTGCGGATGTCGTAGTAGCCGCCCGCGAGCATCGTGCCGCCCTTGCCATCGGGCACCGCATCGCCGGTGATGAAGAAGGGCTGATAAGCCAGGTCGAAGCTGCGCACCGATTGGTCGCTCATCGTCACCTTGAGCGCCGAACCGACGCTGGTGGAGGCCATGGCGCCAGGGTTGGCCAGGGTCGGCGCAGCCATGGAAGTGAAGGTTGCGGCGGCGAACTGGGCCTGCTCGTCGTCGCTACCTCCGCCGCAGCCGGCGAGGAAGGCAGCGGCGCCAGATGCGCCCAGAGGCAGCAGTGGCACGCCGGCAAACAGTTTCAGGGCCTTGCGGCGGGTGGGCAGGGTCGTGGATGTCATGTGGTGAGAGTCCTGTAGCGGTTCGGGCATCGGGTGTGCCTGTCGGCGCGCGCGGGGCGCGCACCGATCAGGTCGCTCTCGATGCTAGAAACGCTGCATGACAGCTTCGTGATGAAGCCATGACAGTTGTGCGACAACGCAATCGCCTAAATCTGCGGCTCCTGCGGCTCCTGCGGCGCGCTTTCGGCCAGCGTGGCAGGCTCTGCGTCCTGCTGTTCGGGCGGCTCAAAGCAATCCCGAAAGGTAAACACAATCGACGTAAAGCACATGGCCGCCAGCATCAGTGCCAGTGCCACCATGGCACCGCCCATCACCGCGGTGCCGCCGCCCAGACCCATGACTTCGAGCAAGGCGGTGATCAGGCTCATCGCGACACCGCCCAGGGCAAACACTGCCAGCCAGCCCAGGCCGTACACCGTGAACGCACCCAGGTTGCGCACGCAGGCGATGAAGCTGAAGAACAGGCTTTTGACCGGCGGTACGCCATGCCAGTGCACCAGCCCCGGTGCGTGCCAGAACAGGAGCGAAAGCGGCAGGTACAGCACCATGGCCACCCACATCGCCAGCTGGAAGTCACCACTTTGCGCCACTTCCTGTGTCAGGGGCTCGCCGCCCAGGTAGACCTGGGCAAACTGCCCGCCGTCGAACAAGGCAGAGATCGCAATGATGAGCAAAAAACCTGCGGCGTAGAGCGCGCCCAGCACGGCCATGTCGCGCAGGCGCTGGCGTCCGGTGCGAAAAGCCACCAGCAGCAGGGCGGGCGTGGGGAAGCGCCCCTGGCCGGCCTCGGCTGCGGCCACCATCATGGCCAGCGTGGCGGATGGGAGCAGCGCCAGAGCCAGAGCGGGGCCGATGAGCGGGAACATGGTGACGATCGACATGGCCGCCATGGTCATGAAGAACAGCGCAGACAGTGCCATGGGCTGGCGCCAGAAGACGCGAATGCCGCCTTTGACCCAGGCGATGCCGGTGCGGGCGGGGACGATGTGAAGTTTCATGCAGACAGGCAGGTGGAGGCGTTGGCACAGGGCACAAGAGGGTGGGCGACGCGCTGGCGCAGTACGCGTTCGAAATGCTGGGGGTCGTGCGGCGTCAGCACCTCGGCTTCGCGCGGCAAATGCCAGTCCCACAGGCGCGAGATCCAGAAGCGCAGCGCTCCGGCGCGTGCCATTGCGGGCAGCAGGCTGCGCTCGGCCGCCGTGAGCGGCCGCACGGCCTCGTAGGCCTGCAGGAGGGCGCTGGCGCGCTCGCCGTTGTGCGCGCCTGTGGGCAGGTGCACGCACCAGTCGTTCATGCAAACCGCCAGGTCGAACAAAAAGGTATCGACCCCGGCAAAGTAGAAATCAAAGAAGCCGGTGAGCTGCTCGCCCTCGAACATCACGTTGTCGCGGAACAGGTCGGCATGCACCGGGCCGCGCGGCAGGGCGGCGTAGGCCGGGCTCTCGCCTACGTGGTTCTGGTACGCCAGCTCGGCCTGCAAAAGCGCCGCCTCGGCCGCAGTCATTTTTGGAAGTACCAGGGGCGCCGTCTCGTTCCACCAGGCCAGGCCGCGCAGATTGGGCTGCTGCCGATCGAAACTGCGCCCCGCCAGATGCATGCGTGCCAGCATGTCGCCCACGGCGGCGCAGTGCACCGGTTCTGGCGCGAGCTGGCTGTGGCCGGGCAGGCGGTTGACCAGGGCGGCGGGTTTGCCGCAGACGCTGTGCAGGATTTCGCCCTGCGCGTCGCCCTGCGGGTCGGGCACGGGAATGCCGGCGTGCGCCAGGTGCTTCATCAGGTGCAGGTAGAACGGCAATTGCTCGGCGGTGAGGCGCTCGAACAGCGTCAGCACGTACTCGCCCGCCGCGCAGGTGACAAAGTAGTTGGTGTTCTCGATGCCGCCCGCGATGCCTCGCAAGGCGACGAGTTCGCCGAGTTTGAGCCTGTGCAGCAGCGCGCTGGCCGCTTCGGGGGAGACGGGGGTAAATACAGCCATGGCTCAGGGCACCACGAAAACGGGGCGTTCAAAAAGGGCGGACGCGAGGCGGGCCGCGGGATGGGGTGGAGGACGGCGGACGCGGCTCAGAACTTCATCACGTTCCACACGCGCGGGCCGGTGGTGGATTCGGAGCCATTTTGCGGACGGTTGCGAACGCCATCGGACGGCAGCACTTCGTAGGAAGGCATGTTGCCGGCGGCCGGCTGCACCGTGATGCTGCGCGTCTGGCCGCCAATGCGCAGTTCATCGACGGTGCTTCCCTGGTCTTCCAGGTGGATGCGTTCGGTGCGCTGCTCTACCCGTGGGTTCTTTTGCTCTTTATTTGAGAGCTGCTCGCCCTTATCGGGTGCGCGCTGGGCGCCATTTTGACTGCTATTTTGAGCGAAAGCGGGGGCGCTGACGAAAGCCAGCAGCACAAGAGAGGCGAGGAGGGAGGCAATGGGGGAGGTAGGGGCGCGCATAGCGCGATTCTAGGCGTGCCGTGCCGCGCCGCCTCCGCGCCAAAGACGCAGGGCGGGGGGACTATACCGGCCCAGACGCAAGCGCCCCATCGGGTCAGCGCGCCGGCGCGGCGGCCGTCTCGTCGTCCACCGCTTTCTGCACTGCCAGGTAGAACGCTTCGCGTGCGTCGCTGGTGGCGCGGTCGCTGGCGCCAGCGGACCAGTTGGCGTTGGAGGCAATCACCAGCTTGCGCTTGGGGTCGATGAAGATGCCCTGGCCAAAGATGCCGCGCGCGGCGAAAGCGCCGGTGTCGTACGTCCACCACTGGTAGCCGTAGGCCCGGCCGGGCTGGCCGGTGGCGGCTTGGCCAGAGGTGGCCTCGGCCAGCCAGCCCTCCGGCACGATGCTCTGGCCGCCCGCCTTGGCACCATCGAGGACGAACTGCCCAAAGCGGGCAAAGTCGCGCGTGGCGGCCTGGATGCAGCAGCCGCTGATTTCGTTGCCCGTCTTGCTGAGCAGCCAGGTGGCTTGCTGCTCCATGCCCGCAGGGTTCCAGACCTTCTCGTACAGATAGTCGGCCAGCGGCTTCTTCGTCGCCTGGTTCACGAGGATGCCCACCAGATTGGTCTCGCCGGTGCTGTAGTGCCAGCGCGTGCCGGCCGGCGCCTCGCGCGGGAGCTTGCGCATGTAGCTCACCAGCGCGTCCACGCCGGCTTCGGGCTTGTGGTTGTTGAACTGGGCCACGTCGGAATGCGGGTCGGCATAGTCTTCGTTCCAGCGCACGCCCGAGGTCATGGTGAGCAACTGGCGCACGCTCACGTCGTCGTAGGCCGAGCCTTTCATGTCCGGGATGTAGTCGCTCACCTTGTCGTCCATGCTCTTGATGAAACCATCGCGCAGCGCCGCGCCCACCAGCGTGGAGGTGAAGGATTTGGCGACCGAGAAGCTCGTCCAGCGCCCGTCCTTGTCAAAACCCAGCCCGTAGCGCTCGACGCGCAGCTTGCCATCCTGCAGGATCACGATGGCAGCGCTGCGCTGGCTGGCCATGTAGGCGTCCAGGTCGATGGGGAGCTTGAGCGGCTCGCCCTGCGGCAGCGGCTTGGGCGCGCTGCTGGCCGGGATGACGTGCCACTTGGCCAAGAGCGAAATCCGGTCGAGTGCGCGAAAGGCGGCGTCGCGCTGCGGCACGCTCCAGAACAGCAGGTCGCGGTTGGTGGGCGCGGTTTTCAGCAGGGCGCGCGTCTCCTTGTCCAGGCTGAACCAGCCGGCGGTGCCGGCAACGACGAGGGCGGCGAGGGCTCCCAGGGCGATTTTCTTGAGCTTCAATGCAGTACTCCCAAATGGGTGGTGGCGAACGAAATGGCGACCGGCGACATTCAACATGAAGCGTTGCCAGCGCGCCAGAGGGCAAGCCCCTTGACGGCCACCGCCAGCGCCCGCTTCCTGTGCACAATCTGACGCATGAGCGACAAAAAAACCCTGCTGCTGGTCGATGGCTCCAGCTACCTGTACCGCGCCTTCCACGCCATGCCCGACCTGCGCGCCGTGCCGGGCGACCCGGCCAGCGCCGCCACGGGCGCCATTCGCGGCATGATCAACATGATGCAGGCGCTGCGCAAAGAGGTGCGCGCCGACTACGCCGCCTGCGTGTTCGACGCCAAGGGGCCTACCTTCCGCGACGAGATATACCCCGAATACAAGCAGCACCGCAGCCCCATGCCCGACGACCTGCGCGCGCAGATTCCGCCCATCCACGAAGTGGTGCGCCTGCTCGGCTGGCCACTGCTGGCTGTGCCGGGCGTCGAGGCCGACGACGTGATCGGCACCCTGGCCGTCATCGCCGCCCGCCAGGGCATCGAGGTGATCGTCAGCAGCGGCGACAAAGACTTGGCGCAATTGGTGGACGAGCACATCACCATCATCGACACCATGAACGGCAAGCGCCGCGACCTCGCCGGCGTAGAGGCTGAATTTGGTGTGCCCGCGCGGCTGATGGTCGATTTCCAGACCTTGGTGGGCGACCAGGTCGACAACGTGCCGGGGGTCGAAAAAGTCGGCCCCAAGACCGCCGCCAAGTGGCTGCAGGAATACGGCTCGCTCGACGCCGTGGTCGCCAGCGCCGACCAGATCAAGGGCGTAGCCGGCGAGAACCTGCGCAAGGCGCTGGCCTGGCTGCCCACGGGGCGCCAGCTGCTCACCATCAAGACCGACTGCGACTTGACCGAATGGATTGCCGGCCTGCCCCGGTTAGAGGCCATTGCCATTGGCGCGCCCGACGCACCTCGACTGAAAGATTTTTACGAGCTGTACGGCTTCAAAGGCTTGGCCCGCACGCTGGAGCCTGCCGCCCCGGCGGCCGCAAACGCCCCCGAAGTCGCCATGCCCGGCCAGAGCGGCGACTTGTTTGCCGACCACTCCGCCAGCCCCGTGGCCGAAGCCGCCCAGCACCGCAGCGTGGTGTACGACACCATCCTGAACTGGACCGATTTCGACCAGTGGATGCAGCGCCTGCAGGCGGCCGAGCTGGTGGCCATCGACACCGAAACCACCTCGCTTGACGAAATGCGCGCCGAAATCGTCGGCATCTCTTTCAGCGTGCAGGCGGGCGAAGCTGCCTACATTCCCTTGGCCCACGCCGGGCCGGATGCGCCCGAGCAACTGCCGCTCGCCGACGTGCTGGCGCGCCTCAAGCCCTGGCTGGAAGACGGCAAGCGCCACAAACTCGGCCAGCACATCAAGTACGACCGCCATGTGTTTGCCAACCACGGCATCGAGGTGCAGGGCTACGCGCACGACACCATGCTGCAAAGCTATGTGCTCGAAGTGCACAAGCCGCACAACCTCACCAGCCTGGCGCTGCGCCACACGGGGCGCAGCGGCATCAGCTACGAAGACCTGTGCGGCAAGGGTGCGCACCAGATTCCGTTCGCCCAGGTGCCGGTGGACAAAGCCGCCGCCTATTCGTGCGAAGACTCGGACCAGACGCTGGACGTGCACAACGCCCTGTGGCCGCTGTTGCAGGCGGATGACAAGCTGCGCTTTATCTACGAGCTGGAGATGGCGAGCAGCGAGACGCTCTACCGCATCGAGCGCAACGGCGTGCTGATCGACGCGCCCACGCTGGCCGCACAAAGCCACGCGCTGGGCCAGCGCATCGTGCAGCTGGAGACCGAGGCGTATGAAATTGCCGGCCAGCCCTTCAACCTGGCCAGTCCCAAGCAACTGGGCGAAATCTTCTTCGACAAGCTCGGCATGCCGGTGGTCAAGAAGACCGCCACCGGCGCGCGCAGCACCGACGAAGAGGTGCTGGAAAAGCTGGCCGAGGACTACCCCCTGCCCGCCAAGCTGCTGGAGCACCGCAGCCTCTCCAAGCTCAAGGGCACCTACACCGACAAGCTCGCGCAGCTCGCCAACCCGCGCACCGGCCGCGTTCACACACACTACGCGCAGGCCGTGGCCGTCACCGGGCGCTTGTCCAGCAACGACCCCAACCTGCAGAACATCCCCATCCGTACGGCCGAAGGGCGCCGGGTGCGCGAGGCCTTTGTCGCACCGCCTGGCCGCGTCATCGCCAGCGCCGACTACAGCCAGATCGAGCTGCGCATCATGGCGCACCTCAGCGGCGACCAGGCCTTGCTCCATGCCTTTCAGCATGGGCTCGATGTGCACCGTGCCACCGCCGCCGAGGTGTTTGGCGTGGCGGTGGACCAAGTGTCAAGCGAGCAGCGCCGCTACGCCAAGGTCATCAACTTCGGCCTCATCTACGGCATGAGCAGCTTTGGCCTGGCCAAGAACCTGGGGATTGAAACCAAGGCCGCCGCCGCCTACATCGACCGCTACTTCCAGCGCTACCCCGGCGTCAAGCAGTACATGGACGAGACCAAAGCGTCGGCCAAATCCATGGGCTACGTGCAGACCGTGTTTGGCCGCCGCCTGTACCTGCCCGAAATCAACAGCCCCAACGGCCCGCGCCGCGCCGGCGCCGAGCGCGCCGCCATCAACGCGCCCATGCAGGGCACGGCGGCTGACCTCATCAAGCTAGCGATGGTGGCGGTGCAAAAGGAGCTGGACGCGCACAAGCCAGCCATCAAAATGATCATGCAGGTGCACGACGAACTGGTGTTCGAGCTGCCCGAGGCCGATGTGGATTGGATCAAGCTGGAGATCCCCCGCTTGATGGCGGGCGTGGCCGCCCTCAAGGTGCCACTGCTCGCCGAAGTGGGGGTAGGGCCGAACTGGGACAAGGCACATTGACTAGCGGTGACACCAGATGAAGGCGGGGCGGTTGATTCCGTCGCGCCTTTTTCTAAGTTCCGGAGCCGGGTGATGCGCCCGGCGGCGCAGTAACTTTTTTTGCCAAAAAAAGTCACCAAAAATGGCTCACCCTGCTGTCTGCGACCCCTTCGCTGCGCTGCGGGGCAACCTGCGTCGGGGCACTTGCGGGGTGCGCCGTGGAACTCACTTCGCTGCTGTGCAGCTGCGTTCAGACAGCCACGGCGAGCCAGTCAACGAAGCATGCGCGCACCAGCGCGCATGCCACCCCGCAAGCACCCCGCCGCAGGCGCATCCACAAGGGCTGGGAACCACACGGGCCTTTGCTGCGCTCGGCCTGGGAAAAAAACGACGCGCCGCTATGGGACGAACTTGCTTTTCCCCAGGCCGAGCGCAGCAATGGCCCGTAAGGATGTCTGAGCCCTTGTGGCCGTGCCGAGAAGCGCAGGGGCGGGCGGATCAGGGCTCGCGTCTGTTTGAGCACCGCAGGTGCGAGTTGAGCGAGACCCCGTCCGGCGCAAGCATCGCAGGTTGCCCGAAGCGCAGCGCAGGGACACGGACAGTAGGGCGGGCGTTCTTTGGTGACTTTCTTTCGCTGGAAAGAAAGTTACTGCGCCGCCGGGCGCACACCCCGGCTCCGGAACTTTGATGCGACCCCGTCCGCGCCACGAGCCAAACTGAGTGCGCCCTCAGCGGGTTGTGAAAAGCGAGCAGCACACTTGGCCACGTGCGCACCGCTATAGTGCACCCATCTGCTTTCTCCAAAGCTGAAAACTTCAAGTCTCTAAGGCCTGCAGCGCAATATTGCAAAGGGATACCAGCTATCATTTTTGAATATCTTGGCCACCTCAAACGTCATCGCCAACCTGACCCCAGCCACCCGCATGGGCCTGTCCATCGCCGCCGCCACCGGGCTCTACGGCGTCTCGTTCGGCGCCCTGGCCGTGGCCGCCGGCCTCAGCGTAGGCCAGGCCATGGCGCTCAGCCTGCTCATGTTCACGGGCGGCTCGCAGTTCGCCTTCATTGGCGTCATTGCGGGCGGCGGCGCGCCGACTGCCGCGCTCGGCGCCGCAGCACTGCTGGGCGTGCGCAATGCTGTCTACGCCATGCAGATGAACCACATGCTCCAACCCCGTGGCTGGCGCATATGGCTTGCCGCGCAGGTCACCATCGACGAATCCACCGCCACCGCTGCAGGGCAAACCGATAGGGCCGAGCAGGGCCGTGGCTTCTGGGTGGCGGGCCTGGGCATCTTCGTGCTGTGGAATGTTTTCACTTTCGTCGGCGCCTGGCTGGGCGACGCCCTGGGCGACCCGCGCCGCTGGGGATTGGACGGCGCGGCCGTCGCCGCCTTCCTCGGCCTGCTCTGGCCGCGCCTGCGTCAGCGCGAGCCCGTGGCGCTGGCCGTGCTGAGTGGTGTGGTCACTGCGCTCGCTCTGCCCGAGCTGCCGCCCGGCCTGCCCATCCTCGTTGCCGCTGCGGTGGGTGCGGCCTGGGGTTGGTGGGTGCCGGATCGCGCAGCAGCAACGGCAGGCGCTGAAGGGGCTGCACCATGAGCTTGTGGCTTGCCATCCTGGTCGGCGCCGCCGCCACCTACCTCACCAAGCTCTCGGGCTACGCCGTACCCGCCCGCTGGCTCAGCAACCCGCGCATGACGCGCGTGGCGGGGGCCATCACCGTGGCGCTGCTGTCGGCGCTGACCGTGATGAACACGTTCGCATCAGGCACTGGGTTGGTGCTGGATGCGCGGCTGGCAGCTTTGGCGGTGGCCGCGCTGGCCTTGTGGGCGCGGCTGCCGTTTTTGCTGGTGGTGCTGCTCGGGGCGGGGGCGGCGGGGGTGGTGCGGTGGTGGGGGTGAATGCTGCGCCAGGGTTGCCGAGGGCGTCCGCTGGGATGGAGGCGTGTCTTTTTGCTGAGGTCGGGTGCCGGGATGTGCGCCCGGCGGCGCAGTAACTTATCTCTTGCGTCGCCACCGGTCGCCGGCCGAGAGAAAGTCACCAAAGAGAAGGCGACCCCGCTGTCCGTGTCCCCTTCGCTGCGCTACGGGGCAACCTGCGGTGCGCGCTTCAGGCGGGGTCCGCGCAAACTCGCCTGCGGCTCAAACAGCGCGCGACCCTGATCCGCCTGAAGCTGTGCTCCTCGGCACGGCCAGAGGGGAAGGGGAGCCGGGCAGCCCTTCGGGCCATCGCTGCGCTCGGCCCCGGCGTCGGCAGCGCGCGCGGCGCAGGCAGTGGCGCCGGATTCAGCGGAGCGCAGGCATTGGGGGCGCAGTGCAACTGTCGGATCACGATGCAGCGCAGCGAAACGCGTGCTCAGACCCCAATGCCGGAATGGTGGGCGCAGCGCGGGTTCTTTGCCATTCATGCTTTCGGCCGTGCATTGCTCTGGAGATGATGAGTGACTGCTGTCGGCCATGACCAGTCAGTAGAAGCAGGAAGAAGCGGTCACTCAACGAATGAAAGGGACTTCCCCGTCCCGAGTGATCCGCGCAGTTGCGGGGTACGGCATCAAAGTGCCACGATGGGAAGTGCAACCTCTCATCAACTCACTCGTTTTTTTGGAAGGGGAAGTCCATGACCGCCATTGTCACCATCGGAATCGATCTCGCCAAGAACGTCTTTGCTGTTCACGGCGTAGATGCCACAGGCAAGAGCGCACTGGTGCGCCCGAGCGTGCCTCGCGCCAAACTGCTCGAACTCATCGCCGCGCTGCCGCCTTGCCTCATCGGCATGGAAGCGTGCTCCGGCGCCCACCACTGGGCGCGTGAGTTTCAAAACTTTGGCCACACCGTGCGCATCATGGCGCCCAAGTTTGTCATCCCCTACCGCCTCTCGGGCAAGCGCGGAAAGAACGATGCGGCCGACGCAGCCGCCATCTGCGAAGCCGTCACCCGCCCCAACATGCGCTTCGTCCCCATCAAATCAATCGACCAGCAAGGCCAGCTCATGGTGCACCGCGCCCGCCAAGGCTTTGTAGAGCAACGCACCGCCACGCTCAACCGCATTCGCGGCTTGCTCAGCGAACTGGGCATTGTCTTGCCCCTCAAGGCTGCCGTGGTGCGCCGCGAAGCCATGGCCCACCTGGAAGACCTGCCCGGCTGGGCCAACACTGTCATCGGCGATCTGCTCAGCGAGGTCAGCCATCTGGACGAACGCATTACCCAGTACGACCACCACATCGAGTTGATGGCGCGTCACAGCACCGAGGCCAAACGCCTGATGCAGCTAAGCGGCGTAGGGCCCACCACCGCCACGGCGCTGCTCAGCACCATTGGCAACGGACACGACTTCAAGTGCAGGCGCCAGCTGTGCGCCTGGCTAGGCTTGGTGCCCGGGCAATACAGCTCAGGCGGCAAGCAGCGCCTAGGGCGTATTACCAAGGCGGGCGACCCGTACCTGCGCAGCCTGCTGGTGCTCGGTGCCCGAGCGGTGCTGGCAGCGGCCAAGACCAAGAGCGATCCGATCAGCCGATGGGCCGTGAGCCTGGAGCAGCGGCGCGGCTACTGGAAGGCCATCGTGGCCATTGCCGCGAAGAACGCGCGCATGTGCTGGGCGGTGCTCAGCCGAGGCGAGGCATTCAGGCTGCCGGCATGACTACTTGAACCGCACTGCCAATACATTGACACAGAGGAGGTTTGTTTCGATTTCCACCACCGCGTGCAGCCAGCAACGTTGATGAGTCAAGGTTGGACCTGCGCGGGGCTCGACCGGTTAATTCAAGGAGATCAGGGCAACTGGCAACAGCGGCCATCCTCGACTAACGAATGGGTCCCCCGCGCGCGTCTTTCATCAGGGTCCGCTGCAACAAGCAGCATTAATGACCGTTTGTAGTTTCGCTGTCCGCATTCCTTGCTCGACTGGGCAACGCAGCGCTGGCGTAGATGGTGTGGATTGAATCAAGTCAGTCGAAATGCATTCCGTGATCCATCGCTGCGCGATGCACCACGGTTGGAAATTCGTTTGACTTTTATGGGGAAGCCCTTGTAGTTAGAGTTATGCCGCGTGGCGTGATGGCGTTGCTTCTGAGGCCGTACTCATTGCCGGTTGTAATCACTTTCCTTTGACGTACTTTTCCTCGCACAGGGCTGCTTTGCGCAACTCCGCGAATGGGGTGTCGTCGTTCAGGCGATCCATACCGCACCTTCGGCGAGCGTCCGCCTTGCGTCGTCCTAGCTCTAACCGGGAGATGCCCAGGCTCTTCGCTTCTCGAACCTCATTCGCTTCGTCGACTGACGGATCATTTGCGTCCAGCCCATAGGTGGCAATCTCGGTCGGAGTGAGAATCTTCATCCTGTCTGGGGCTATGAAGACGGAGTCCTCGTAAAGGCGGGTGGGGACTGACATGGTCTGCAGGAACGCGACTATCCGCTTTCCCAGGTCATCCTGCTTCTGCCGCTGCTGAGCTGCGGTGTCGGCAGTGTCATTCGGATCGTATGGTCTATGAATGCCAATGATTGCGCGCTGGTTGACTATTCTCGTGGGTGCGCCGGCGAGTACGTACACGCATGCGCTCATGCAGCTTGCACCGCGGTCTACCAAAGCCGCAAGTCCTCTCTCGCGAAGTATTGCGCCAATCTCAAGGGCAGCTTGAATATTGCCGCCACTCGAGTCCAGGTCGACAACCGCCCACCACTTCTTGTACTTCTTGTCGAGTGTCTGCGCGATGACGTTGAAGTAGGTCGAATCGACTGGCGCTATCGTGTCCCTGAGGGCGATGCGCAAAATGGCACTACCTGACTCTTGGCCAGCCAGCTCCGAAGTAACCTCAACTGTGGAGCGAGCTGGAGTTCCGACCAATGCAAAGACGAGGATGATGACGAGCGCGCGCGCTACGCCATGCGCCATTTGTGATGTGCGCTCGGTTCTCATTGGCTTCTACCAGTCCCGAATCACCAGACGATAGGATTCATCGACATCGAGCTCATGAGGAAACTTGTACGGGGGAGAGGAGTCTTCCCCGCTCAGCCACGAAATGTCTAGGTTTCCTTCAGCTCTGGCAAGCCGTTCCGCCTCGGCTCGGAGCACAGCGAGTGAGTTGGATTGCATGAGGAGGAGGGGCTCCCCGACCGGGCCATGCTTGTCCAAAGATTGTTTGTAGAGGTTCATCGAGACGCTCGCTTGGGTTGATCCGTTTAGCAACTTGACCGGTTGAGTGAAAGTTTAGCGCGTTCGGTTGAATGAGGGGTCAGGCGCCCGTGCCACGCTCGGCGAGCGCTTCTCGGCGCAATTTGATTGCTGTGGCAGTACGACCAAGCGCTTTGGCTATGGCCTCGTCTGTGCTACACGAATGTGCTGAAGGTGGCCGCTGGAAGGGCGGTCAGCCCGCTGGACGCCTCGGATTTGGTGTCTGACAGTCCGTTTTACTGTGCATGGATGACGTCTCGTTTGGGTCGACAACAGCCGACCGAAAAACCCCATGTCGGCCATTCCCTTGCATTCAAAAGCTGCCCCCTCGAAGGTCCGCCGTCTTGACGCCAAGGCACTCGACCCCTACTGCCCAAGAAACATCGCATCCACCTTCGGCAACCCCTCGAAACAAGCAAACGTCCCCTCGTCCGCAATCTCTTTCGCGGCGTGCAGGAACCCCGCCCAGGCCGTGCGCGCCAGCGCACCACCCACGCTGATCCGGCGCACGCCCAGATCCGCAGCTTCTGCGACGGTGATAAATGTCGTGTTGATCAGCAGGTTCACCGGTTTCGGCGCCACAGCGGCGACGACTGCAGCGATATCTTCTCGCTTGTGAATCCCCGGTGCGTACAGGCAGTCGGCGCCGGCCTCTGCATACGCTTGCAGCCTGCGAATCGTCTCGGTGATGTCGGGGCGCCCGCAGATGAAGCCTTCTGATCGACCGGTGAGCAGGGCGCCTCTGCCCGTCTCGTCAATGGCTTGCCGCGCAGCCTTGATTCGGGCGACCGCGAGTTCGAAGTCGTGCAAGGGATGACTAGCGTCGCCTGTGGAGTCTTCGATGGAGAGCCCTGCAATGCCGGTGGCTACGGCAAGCTTTACGTTCGCCGCGACCTGTGCTGGGTCAATGGCGAAGCCGCCTTCAAAATCCGCGTTCACGGGCACCGCAACGGTGGCAACGATTTGGCGCAGGTGCTCAAGCGCCTGGTCAAGGGTGATCTGGGTGTCCGCTCGGCCCCGCGACCACGCGAAGCCTGCGCTGGTGGTGGCCAAGGCTTTAAATCCCATCTGCTCCAGAGCCCGTGCACTCCCCACATCCCAAGGGTTGGGCATGACGAAACAATTCGCGTCATGCAAGCGGCGAAACGTTTCGCGCTGATGTTGATGTGCTTCCATGCCATGGCTCCAAGAACGCAATCGATGGCATGATTTTGCCCCTTCAAGGGTGCCGAGTGACAGGGGGCAGATGGAGCGCGCCGTCCAGCGTGATTGGCACCACCTCCAGGGACGTCCATGTAAGAACATCCCGGTGGGTGGTCAATCGAGTCGCAAGAAAAATTTCCGTTCGAAATCTAGAATTCTGCTGTGCCAGCCGCCCCGTCGAACCCGTATCAACGGTTCGCGCCTCCTCCAGGAACCCCTCCCAATGTCCAGCCTTGCCGCCACGCTCCGCCCGCCTCAAGCCCCCAAGGCCGAGTACCGCGTTCTGGGCGCCATCAGCGCCTCGCACATGGTCAACGACATGATGCAGTCGCTGATTCTGGCGATGTACCCGATCCTCAAGGGCGACTTTCACCTGAGCTTTGTGCAGATCGGCTTCATCACGCTGACCTACCAGTTGACGGCGTCGCTGCTGCAGCCGCTGATTGGCCTGACCACCGACCGTCGGCCGCAACCGTATTCGCTGCCGTTCGGCATGGTCTCGACCTTGTGCGGTTTGATTCTTTTGGCCTATGCGCCGACCTACGCGGTGCTGCTGCTCGCTGCGGCGTTTGTGGGCCTGGGGTCGGCCATCTTCCACCCGGAGTCGTCGCGCATCGCTCGGCTGGCGTCGGGCGGGCAGCACGGGCTGGCGCAGTCGGTGTTTCAAGTGGGTGGCAATACCGGCAGTGCGGTGGGGCCATTGCTTGCCGCCGCCGTGATCGTGCCGTTTGGCCAGCGCAGTGTGGCCTGGTTTGGGTTGGTCGCACTGATGGCCATCGTGATGCTGCTGCAGGTAAGCCGTTGGTACGCGGCGCACAACCTGGCGGCTGGGCCGGTCGGCCAGCGTGCAGTGCCCAGCTCGCCGCACCCGCGCGGCGTGGTGCTGTTTGCGATTGGCGTGCTGCTGGTGCTGATTTTTTCCAAGTATTTCTACATTGCGGGCATCAGCAGCTTCTACACCTTCTATTTGATCGAGAAGTTCGGCTTGTCGGTGCAGAGCGCGCAGGTGCACCTGTTCATCTTTTTGTTCGCCTCGGCCATCGGCACGCTTGCGGGTGGGCCGATTGGCGATCGCATTGGGCGCAAGCCGGTGATCTGGGCGTCCATCCTTGGCGTCGCGCCCTTCGCGCTGCTGCTGCCGCATGCGGATCTGTTCTGGACGACCGCACTCACGATCGTGATTGGGCTGGTGCTTTCGTCTGCCTTTTCGGCCATCCTGGTGTATGCGCAGGAACTCATGCCAGGGAAAATTGGCGCAGTCTCCGGCTTGTTCTTCGGCTTTGCGTTCGGTATGGGCGGCCTGGGCGCTGCGGCGCTGGGTTTGTTGGCCGACCGCACCAGCATTGATTACGTCTACAGGGCGATCGCCTACCTGCCGTTGCTGGGCGTCGTGGCCGCCTTTCTACCCAAAAGTCAAAGAGCGGCTGTCTAGGAGGCTGTCGGACTTGGAGCGTCGAAAGCGAAAACCGAAGGTTTCACCAAAATCGGCCCCAGCGAGGACAGTTTTTGCCGGATTTGCCGCCTCATAGCCCGGCTATGGGGCAAAAAGACGGTGGAAAATGGCCCGCTGCGGTCGATTTGCAGCCGACGATTTCCAAGTCCGACAGCCTCCTAGCGTTGCCTCGCCCAGGTTGCAGCGTCGGCTGCCCCCCCCCCGATTCTTCAATGAACCCCTTTTCACCTACATCCGGCGCCAGCGTCAGAGCCAGGCTGAAAAGGACGTTCCGCTCACTGGGCAGGCACAACTATCGCGTCTGGGCCGCCGGCTCATTTGTTTCCAACATTGGCACGTGGATGCAACGCATCGCCCAGGATTGGCTGGTGCTGACCCAGTTGACCCAGCACAGCGGCACCGCAGTGGGTGTGGTGATGGCGCT
>JAGNYI010000109.1 GCA_017985015.1 Giesbergeria sp.
CCATCTGTCCGGGCGAATCAATGGACAGCGGCCGCTCGACGGAGATCAGTACGTCGTCTGCCGGCGAGAGCTGCGCAGTGCCACCCCAGACCAGGCAGCCGCGGTACTCGCGCACGATGTTGTGCATTTCGGCCAGGGGCAGTTCGACACGGGCCAGCACCTCCATGGTGTCGGCCGTTCCGGCCGGCGAGGTGATCGCGCGGGATGAGGTCTTTGGGCACAGCAGGCCGTGCGCGGCGACGATAGGTACCACCAGCATCGAGGTGCGGTTGCCCGGAATTCCGCCAATGCAGTGCTTGTCGACTACCAGCGGCTCGTGCCAGTCGAGTCGCGTGCCGCTGGCTGCCATGGCATTGGTCAGAAAATACACCTCCTCGCGGTCGAGCTCGTCGCGCGCACAGCCGACGACAAAGGCGGTGAGCTCGATCTTGGAATAGCGCTTTTCGACAATGTCGCGCACGATGGCCCGAAAGTCGTCCTGGACCAGACGCTCGCCGGCCAGCTTGCGAAACAGTGCGCCCATGGACGCCGGGCGCTCGGCAGGGGCCACCGAAATGCTGTGTCCCTCCGGGACATCGAGTTGCGCAAAGGCATCTTCCGAAAGCCCCACCTCGTTCCCCGCGACGATGCGGTCGTCATCCACCACGTTGAGCGTGGCCAGAATGCGCCGGCCGTTGGCGCGCACCTCGATTTTGGAGAGCGCCTGGAACCCCTCGGCCCGGTAGACCTCGCAATCGCGGTGCAGGTAGGCGACGTTTTCGCGCCAGGTGTCGATGGCCACACGGCGCAGTGCCAGGCACGAGCGCTGCGGCGTCGAGTCCGGGCCTGCGCCAGGCTCAGGGGATTGGGGGGTAACCAGGGATTCGGCTTCAGTCACGTAAACGTCCCTCAAAACAGGATGTGTGGCACCTGGGGTCCATCGGCCGACGCCCCGTGCACACAGCTTAGCGCAGCAGCCCGTTTGCCAGACCGAAAAAAGCGCCTGGAAGTGCAGGATGGCGATCGTGTTACCCTCGGCGCCCATGCCACGTTGGATTTTGCCCCTGCTCATCGCCGCTGCCTGCTCTCAGGCGGCCATTGCAGCCCCCACCGAAACGCCTGCCGAAGCCGAAGTGGCCTCGCCGCAGGCTCCCGTATCTGTCGCGGTACCGGTGAAAAGCGAATCCGTCGTGATGCGCTCTTTCGAGCAGGCAGGGCACACCGTGGTTGCGCAGGCGCACACCGTGGCAGACAACACCTCGGCTCTGGTGACCACTGCCATGGGTTTTATTGGTTTGCGTTACCGCCGCGGCGGCAACAGCGCCGAGACGGGCTTTGACTGCAGCGGTTTTGTGCGCGCCGTCTATGAGAAAACAGCGGGCTTGGTGCTGCCGCGGCGCGCCAAGGACCAGGCCGCCAGCACCCAGGTGATCGACAAGGGCGATCTCAAGCCCGGCGATCTGGTGTTCTTCAACACCATGCGCCACGCCTTCAGCCATGTGGGCGTGTATCTGGGCGATGGCAAATTCATTCATTCGCCACGCACCGGGCAACAGGTACGCGTAGAAGACATGCAGGCCAGCTACTGGCAGCGGCGCTTCAACGGCGCACGCCGCGTAGCGCTTGACGGCGATGCCGTTGCCCGCTTGAGCCTCGCTCAAAGTTTGACCCAATAGCCTTTTCAAGGCCCTGGCGGTCGGCTCCGGGTTTATTTCGCCGGAATCACGCGGATGGTGGTGACTTCGGTACTTTCTATGCCGCCGCGTATGCTGGTTGGGCGGGCATCCGGGTTGCGACGCAACTCCCGGGCAAAGGCCATATCGTCCTGGTAGGTGGCACGCGCCTCACGCTCGCAGCTCTTTCGCTCTGCCGCTTGCTCGCGGCATGCCGCCAAATTCAGTTTCAGACCGCCGCCCGCCTCACGAATGGCCGTGCGGTAGCGCTGCTCGGGCGTGGTGTCGGGCTGCGATCCGCGCTCCAGCGAGGCCTCGTAGTTCTGGGCGAAGGCGAAGCCGGGCACGGCCAGCAGGGCCGTCAAGAGCAGCGGCGCGAGCCACGTGGTTCGATTGCGTGGTGATGTTTGCATGGCGATTTCCTCGTGGATCCGTGCAGACCGTGCAGAGGCGCACGTTGCTTGGATCGGTCGGGTCAGCTTAATTCCGGGCACGCACTGGCCGCTGTACGCAAGGGGCGCGCTACCATGTCGGACCGCGCCCACACAAGGCTTTTTGCTGACATGGACACTCTCCCAACCGCCAAGGCGCACGACAAGGCCTACCTGCACAGCCTGCTGGCCCAGCGCAACCAGGACAGCACCCCCCAGCCAGAAATTGACGCGGCCATAGAAGCCGCCTTTGTGCGCACCGTGGCCATGCTGGTGCTGGATATGTGCGGCTTCAGCAGTACGACCAGCCGGCTCGGGGTCATCCACTTCCTGGCGATGGTCCACCAGATGGAGCAAGCCGCCGTGCCGGCGATTGTTGGCAATGGCGGCGTTGTGATCAAGCAAGAGGCAGACAACCTCTTCGCCGTGTTTTCGGACCCCTTGCACGCGCTGGAGGCGGCGCTGGACGTTGTCCGCGCGCTCGACGCCATGAACGCCGTTCAGCCACCAGACCGTGCTCTGCGGGTCAGCATGGGCATTGGTTTTGGCCCCACGCTGGTGATTGCCGAGAGCGACCTGTTTGGCGCGGAGATGAACCTG
>JAGNYI010000004.1:0-111717 GCA_017985015.1 Giesbergeria sp.
TTTTCAAAACCCTGGCCTGCGCGCTGGCCCTGTGCGCCGCTTTTTCCACGCAGGCCCGATCCCTCGACGAAGTCAAGAAGAGCGCAACGCTGATGGTGGCGACTGAAGGGCAGTTTGCTCCCTTTAACTACTTCAACGGAACCACGCTGACAGGTTTTGAGGTGGAGCTTGCCGAGCTGGTGGCAAAAAAAATGGGTCTTAAGATTCAGTGGAAAACGCTGGGCTTTGACGCCTTGCTGACCGGCCTGCGCCAGGACCGCTGGGATTTGGTGATCGCCTCGCACGGCATCACTGACGAGCGCGCCAAGGCCGTTACCTTCACCGCGCCGCATTACTGCTCGGGCGGCATGATCATCGCTATGGACCCGGCCATCCGCACCGGCAAGGACCTGGCAGGCAAGGTGGTTGCTGTGCAGACTGGCACCAGCTACCTGGAGAACGTGCAGAAGGTGTCCTCGGTCAAGGAAGTCAAGAACTTTCCCACCGACGTGGATGCGCGCAGCGCCCTCAATTCGCGCCGCGTGGACGCCTGGGTGACCGACCGCTTCGTCGCCAAGGCCGTGGTGGAAAAGAACCCGAACGCCGGGTTCAAGCTCGGCGACATGCTGTTCATCGAGCGCATTGCCGCCGCAGTGGCCAAGGGCAACCAGCCTTTGGCAGACGCCTGGTCGCAAGGCCTGGCCGCGATCCAGGCCGACGGCAGCTATGCCGAGCTGTCCAAAAAGTACTTCAACGAAGACGTGCGCTGCCACTGAGCCTGAACCGAGCCCGGTCTCTTTCTTTTCATGCTCGTTGCTCTTTGGCCGCAGCGCTGGAATCGCCAGCAGCGCAGCAACGCCACGCTCATCAGCGCCCTGGTGCTGATGGTGCTGGCGCTGGCTGCACTCGGTCGGTTGCTGTCCTTCCTGCCCGAACCCATTGGCTCGAACGCAGAGGCGTTTTCCGCCGGTGCGCGCACTACGTTGTGGCTCACCCTGGTGAGCGGTACGCTGGGTCTGCTGCTGGGCACCAGTGCCGCTCTCGCACGCACCGCGCGCTGGCGTGCGCTGCGCTGGACAGCCAGTTTCTATATCTGGGCCATTCGCGGCACACCGCTACTGGTACAGATTCTGTTCGTCTACTTTGCCTTGCCTGCACTGGTGCCGGGGTTGAACCTGCCCGATTTTGCCGCCGCCGTGGTTGCCTTGTCGCTCAACGTCGGCGCCTACAACTCCGAGGCCATTCGCGCGGGCCTGCTGGCCGTGCCGCGCGGGCAGACGGAGGCCGCGCGTGCATTGGGGCTGGGCCAGGCCCATGTGTTCTTTGACGTGGTGTTCCCGCAGGCTTTCAAAATTTCGTTGCCGCCGCTGGTGAGCAATTTTGTTGCACTGCTCAAGGATTCTTCGCTGGCGTACGCCATTGGCGTGGTCGAACTGACCAACGTCGGCAACCGCATTCAGTCGGCCACGTTCCAGCCGATTGCAACACTCTCTACAGTGGCCATTACCTATCTGCTGCTGACCACTTTGGTCACGCAGATATCGAACGCCATCGAGTATCGGTTCGACGTTGAAGGACGCAGCAAATGAGTGCGCCACAAGCCTTCATCGTCGCAGACCATGTGTGCAAGTCCTTCGGCAGTCACCAGGTACTGCGCGATGTCTCAACCCATTTCAGCACGGGCGAAGTGACGGTCATCATCGGCGCCTCGGGCTCCGGCAAGAGCACGTTGCTGCGCGCCATCAACCGACTGGAGCCCCACGACAGCGGCACCATCACCATCGATGGCGTTGTGGTCTCCGACGACACCGCGACACTGCAAAAGCAGCGCTGCGAAGTCGGCATGGTGTTCCAGCAATTCAATTTGTTTGGACACCTCTCGGTGCTTGACAACATCACCCTCGCCCCACGGCGCGTGCGCCACACGGCCCGCGCCGAGGCCAACGCGCAGGCCATGGTGCTGCTGCGTCGCGTCGGCCTGCACGAGCACGCGCACAAATATCCGTGGCAGCTCTCAGGGGGCCAACAGCAGCGCGTGGCCATTGCACGTGCTCTGGCCATGAACCCCAAGGTCATGCTGTTCGATGAGCCCACTTCAGCTCTGGACCCGGAAATGGTTCAGGAAGTGCTGGACGTGATGCGCGAGCTCGCTCGCGGCGGCATGACCATGATCGTCGTCACGCACGAAATGGGCTTTGCACGCGAAGTGGCCGACCGCGTGCTGTTTTTCGACCAGGGCCGCATTGCGCACGACGCACCGCCGGAAGCATTCTTTGGTAACCCCGCCAACGACCGCATCCGCGCATTCATAGGCCGCATGGGCGCCTGAATCCTCCACCCTTTTTACCCCCGGAGTCACCATGAAACGAAGCTCTCTCTTTCTTGCCTTGATGGCAGCCGGCCTGTGCAGCCTGTCGGGCCAGGTGTTTGCGCAATCCGCGCAGGATTTCAATGAAATGCGGGCCGAGATCAAGGCCCTGCGCGCCGAGCTCAACCAGCTCAAGGGGCAGCAGGCGCAGCCAGCGCCGGCCGCCAGTGCCTCGGCCTGGAACGAGCGCCTCGATACCGTCGAACTGCGCCAGAAGGACGCCGTGGTGCTCGGCGACATCCCAGGGAGCTTCCGCCTGCCCGGCAGTGAGACATCGATTCGTGTCTATGGTTTTGCCGAAGCCAACCTGATCAAGGACTTCAAGAGCACCGCCCCGGGCGACAACTTCAGCAACCTGCCCGAGCAGCCACTGGCGTCTACCAACCCCTCCACCGGCAAGAACGTGCTCACTGGGCAGACCTCACGCTTTGGTTTCGAAACCTCGACGCCCATGGGCAACGGCGCCTTCAACACCAAGATCGAGGCCGACTTCTATGGCTATTGCGGCAGCGAATGCAACCGCAACCGCCTGCGACTGCGCCACGCCTACGGCGAATACGCGGGCTGGCTGATCGGCCAGACCTGGTCGACCTTCATGGACCTCGACAATCTGCCAGAAACCGTGGACTTCAATGGCCCGCCGGGCGCCACCTCGCGCCGCCCGGTACAGGTGCGCTACACCTGGAACAACCCCAGCCTGGCCAAGTTCCAGTTCGCGCTGGAAGAGCCCACCGATGGCGCACATTCGCCCAATCTGGTGGCGCGCGTGGACAAGGGCTTTGACTGGGGGACGCTCAACGCCCGCATCCTTTCGCACGAGCAGCGTGTGGAAGGTTTCAGCAAACGCGGTTTTGGTTTTGGCCTGGGCGGCAGCTACAAGCTCACGGGCAGCACCACGTTGATGGCGCAGTACACGCAGGTCGATGGCGACGGCGACGGTGCCTATCTGGTCGGCGCGAACTACCCCGTACTCGACGGCGGCACCCTCCGCCTGGATCGCGCACGTGGCGTGGTGCTGGGTCTGTCCAACGTGTTCAGCGAGCAGCTGCGCGGCACGATTTCGGTGGGCACGGTGCGTTCCACGCGCAGTGCTGGCGATGCCTACGTCAACGCCTACGGCCTCGAAGGCAACGAGCGCCTGACGCAGTGGCACATCGGCATGTACTACCTGCCGATCAAGAACGTCGAGCTGGGAACCGAACTCATGGGAGGGCGCCGCACGACCTTTGGTGGCGACACGGGGAGCCTGAGTCGCTTGAACCTTCAAGCGCGCTATATTTTCAACTGATCTCCCTTCTTCCCACAGAGGCTGGCCGCGCAAGCGGCCAGCTTTTTTTCATGCAATCAGAAAAACGCGGGCTGGCGGCCCTCTTGCTTGTGACCGCCGTATGGGGCACCACCTTTCCGGCAATGAAGTTGCTCTCGGGCCAGCTGGACGCGCTGCAGATCATCTGGCTGCGCTTTGCCATCGCCCTGTTGGTGCTGGCGCCCCTGTGGCGCGGTATGCGGTCCGAGGAGCGCCGCTGGGGTCTGCTGCTGGGGGTTTTATTGTTTTTCGCGTTCTGGTTGCAGATCGAGGGGCTGGGCCGCACGAGCAGCAACCGCAATGCCTTCGTCACCGGGCTCAACGTCCTGGTCGTTCCGGTGCTTGCCATGCTGGTGTTTCGCCGCAACTATGGCTGGCGCCTGTGGGCTGCCTGCGCGCTGGCGGTTGCTGGGATGGCCTTGATGTTCCATGAAGACGAACCCTGGAACCTGGGCGATACGCTGACCTTGTGCAGCACGCTGTTCTATGCCATCTACATCCTGTTGCTGGAAGCATGCGCGCGGCGCAATGTGGCAAAGCCATTGCGTGCTGCGCGCATGGCCGCAGCGCAGGCGGGCGTCATGTGCCTGGCGGCCTTTGTGCTGCTGCTGGTGCGCCATGGAAGCAGCTGGCGTACGGGCATGGATGCCCTGGATGCGCCGTCCTGGGCCGCCTTGATCTACTTGGGGGTATTGGCCAGCGTGCTGGTGGTGACGCTGCAGGCCTGGGGCCAGCAGCGCGTCGATGCTTTGCGCAGCGCCATCGTGTTTGGACTGGAGCCTGTCTTTGCCGCGCTCACCGCCTGGATTTTGCTGGATGAGCGCATGGGGTTGGTTGCGCTTTCGGGCGCGGCCCTGGTGGTGCTGGCGCTGATCTGGAGCCAATGGCAACCGGCGCCGGCTTTGACACAGCCGTAGTCGGCCGCTACGGGGCCGTCAGGGGAATGTCTTCAACCCGGCGCGGCTTGCCAATAGGCGCTGTGGCCTGGCCCTTGCGCACTGCGGCCAGATCCTCTTCGCTCGGGTATTCGCCGTTGAGCCAGTAGTCGAAGACGCGCCTCGCAATGGGCGCCGCCACCCCCGCGCCCCAACCCGCGTTTTCCACAATCACGGCCACGGCGATCCGGGGTTCGTCGGCGGGCGCGAACGCGATGTAGAGCGCGTGATCGCGTTGGTGCTCTTCGAGCTTCTTGGAGTTGTACTTGTCCTTTTGCCCGATGGTGACGGCTTGCGCGGTACCTGTCTTGCCGCCCGAAACGTAGCGCGCACCAGCAAACACGCGGGTGCCGGTTCCGCCCTGTGTGACGCCCACCATGGCGCGCTTGATCACGTCCACATTGGCTTTCTTGAAGCCCAGGTTCTGGGGCTCTTCGAGCACAGCCGGATGGCGCTCTCGCGTCATCACGTCGGTGGTAAACATGCCCAAGTGCGGGCGGTACGCCACACCGCCGTTGGCCACCGTGGCGGTGGCATGTGCCAGTTGCAGCATGGTAAATGTGTTGTAGCCCTGGCCGATGCCCAGGGAAATCGTCTCTCCGGCGTACCAGCGCCGGTGCTCGGGGCGCTTGTAGGCATTGCGTTTCCAGGCCTGGCTCGGCAACACTCCGCGCACTTCACCACCCAGGTCGATGCCCGTGATCTGGCCAAAGCCCAGCGGCGCCATGAAGTCGTGGATCGCGTCCACCCCCATGTCGTTGGCCAGCTGGTAGTAGTACACGTTGCTCGAGAGCACGATGCTGCGGAACATATCCACCGGCCCCAGTCCGTGGTCGCCATGGCTGCGAAAGGTGTGCCCGCCAAAGGTCCAGGAACCATTGTCCTGGGTGATGTAGCCGGGCGTGCGTTTGCCCGACTCCAGCGCGGCAAGTCCCATGAAGGGCTTGTAGGTGGAGCCTGGTGGGTAGGTGCCGCGCAAGGCACGGTTGAGCAGCGGTTTGTCGAGCGACTCGTTCAGCGCCGCCCAGTTTTCGAAGTCGATGCCTTCAACAAACAGATTCGGATCGAAGGTGGGCTTGCTCACCAGTGACAGCACCTCGCCGTTGCGCGGATCGATGGCCACCAGCGCACCGCGGCGATCGCCAAACAGGTCTTCGATCATGCGCTGCAACTTGATGTCCAGCGTCAGCGTGACCGTGTTGCCCGGCGTGGCGGGAAAGCTTTGTAGGCGCCGCACCGCCCGTCCGCCGGCCGAGGTCTCCATTTGTTCGACGCCAGTGATGCCGTGCAGCTGCTGCTCAAAGCTTTGTTCGATACCGAGCTTGCCGATGTAGTCGGTTCCGCGGTAATTGGCTTCGTCGTCCGAGTCCTGGATGCGCGCCTTCTCAGCTTCATTGATGCGACCGATGTAGCCAATGGCGTGGCTCGCGACTTCACCAAACGGGTAGCTGCGAAACAGGCGGGCTTTGACTTCGACGCCAGGAAAACGGTAGTTCTGGGCGGCAAAGCGCGCCACCTCGGCGTCGGTCAAACGCGTGCGCAGAGGGAGCGATTCAAAGCTGCGCGATTCCTCCATCAGGCGCTTGAAGCGGCGCCGGTCCCGCGGTGTGATGTCCACCACCTCGGCCAGCGCATTGATCGTGTCTTCCAGCACACCGGCCTTGGACGGCGTGATTTCCAGGGTGTAGGCCGAATAGTTGCTCGCCAGCACCACGCCATTGCGGTCCTCGATCAGGCCGCGGTGTGGGACGATGGGAACAATGGCGGTGCGGTTGCTCTCGGCCTGTTCGGCCAGGTCTTCGTGGCGCACGACCTGCAGAAACACCAGCCTTGCCACCAACAGGCAAAAGGCCAGCAGAACCACCGCACCGACAACCAGGACCCGCGCGCGAAAGCGTGAGGCGTCGGCCTCGACGTTGCGCAGTTCCGTCATGGCTTGCGCTTCTCATCGCGATCCGGTGCCCGGCGCTGTGGCGCCAGCAGCAGCCAGCTCGCTGGAGCCCAGAGAAGTGCCTCCAGCCCGGGTGCTGCCAGTACGCTCCAACCGGGCAGCGCGCCGCCTGCCAGCAAACCCACCACGACCTGCACTGCATGGGCGAGAGCAAAAAGTGCGGCCATCTGCGGCGCCTGCGACACGGCGCTGTACCAGTGCAGGCGGCGGTGCGTGAGGGCGATGCCGTACATCAGAACGGCGTAGGCCAGCGCGTGCTGGCCTAGCAGGGCCGACTGCTGAACATCCATGCACAAGCCCATTGCGAACGCGGTCCCCATGCCGACGCGAAGCGGCTGGTGCATTCCCCAGAAGGCCAGCAAGATCATCACCAGGTCGGGCATCCAGGGAGTGCGTCCAAGGGGCAGCATGTTCAACGCTAGCGCAGCCACCAGACTGACGGCGAGGAACACCGGATTGGCCGGCATCAGCAGCAACTGGCCGCGCGGCATGATCATTTGCGCGCCTTCTCTTTCTTGTCCTTTTTGTCGGACTTTTCTTTCCGCGCAGGTTCGGACGGAATCTCGGCGGGGGGCAAGTCGTTGACTGCGGGTGAGAGCAGCAGTACATGCCGCGCACCCTGAACGCGCGCCAGCGGCTTGCAATACACGCGCGCGAAAGCGAGGTCCGCACGTCGCTCCACGCGTACCACGCGGGCCACCGGCAGGCCGGGCGGATAGACACGGTCCATCCCGCTGGTGGTGAGCAGATCGCCCTCCTCGATGTCTGCGCTGGCCTGCATGAAGCGCAGTTCCATGCCACCCCCGTGGCTGAGTACCGGGTCGCCATAAGCGACGCCGCGCTGACCGGTGCGCACATTGACCACAGGAATGGCCTGATCGCGGTCGATGAGCAAGGTGGCTTCGCTGTAGAACGGATGCACGCGCGTAATCTGACCGAGCACACCCAGCGCATCCACCACCGGAGAGCCCGGTTCGACGCCGGATGCCTGACCGGCGTCAACCACTACCCGGCGGCTGTAGGGGTCGGCGGTGTCGTAGAGAATCTGCGCGGCACGGGCGGAAACCTTGGTGCGGGTGCGCAGTTCAAGCAACTGCCTCAGGCGCTCGTTCTCCAGCTCCAGCTCCTCCAGTTGGTTGGCACGCAACGATGCTTCCAGGAGCTGGTGCTGTGCTTGCCTGGTCTGTGCCTGCGCAGTCTCAAGCGATTCCACATATTCCGTGCTGCGCCCGAGGAACTCGATTGGCTGCAGCATCAGCCATTGCACGGGGTAGAGCGTGGTGGCGACAACGTTTCGCACCGGATCGGTGATTCGAAAACGGGCATCCGCCACCATCAAAAACAGCGCCAGGGCGCTGTAGAGAATCAGCTGTGCGCGCGGCGTCGGGCCCTGGCGCATGAAGGATGGGGCGCTTCGCTCAAGGGTACCGTGCGACATGCGGCCTCCGGGTCAGACTGGGCGCGGGTTAGCGCGCAGCAGCGAACCAGGCTCATTCACTGGTGAAGATGCTTCCTGCACGGTCCATGCGTTCCAGGGCGATGCCGCAGCCCCGCACCACGCAGGTCAGCGGGTCTTCGGCAACCAGCACCGGCAGACCCGTTTCCTCGGCCAGGAGGCGATCGAGATCGCGCAGCAAAGCGCCGCCACCGGTCAGCATCATCCCGCGCTCGGCAATGTCGGCGCCCAGCTCGGGAGGCGTCTGCTCCAGCGCGTTCTTGACTGCCGAGACAATCTGGTTGAGGGGTTCGGTCAGGGCCTCGAGCACTTCGTTGCTGGAAATGGTGAAGCTGCGTGGCACGCCTTCGCTGAGGTTGCGACCACGCACTTCCATTTCGCGCACTTCCGATCCCGGAAACGCCGAACCAATGTTCTTCTTGATGGCTTCTGCCGTGGGCTCGCCGATCAGCATGCCGTAGTTGCGGCGGATGTAGCTGATGATGGCTTCATCGAACTTGTCGCCGCCGACGCGCACGCTGCCCTTGTAGACCATGCCGCCGAGCGAGATCACGCCCACTTCGGTGGTGCCACCACCGATATCCACCACCATGGAGCCCGACGCTTCGGACACCGGCAGACCAGCGCCAATGCCCGCAGCCATGGGTTCTTCAATGAGGTAGACCGAGGTGGCGCCCGCAGCTTCCGCTGCGTCCTTGATGGCTCGGCGCTCCACTTGGGTGGATCCGCAGGGCACGCAAATGATGATGCGCGGGCTGGGTGTGAGCAGGGTGCGTGGATGCACCATCTTGATGAACTGCTTGATCATCTGCTCGGTGATGACGAAGTCGGCGATCACGCCGTCCTTCATCGGGCGGATGGCTTCGATATTTCCGGGCACCTTGCCCAGCATGGCCTTGGCCTCGCGGCCCACGGCCTGGATCACCTTCTTGCCATGGGGTCCCCCTTCATGGCGAATAGCCACCACCGAGGGTTCGTCCAGAACAATGCCCTTGTCGCGCGCAAAAATGAGTGTGTTCGCGGTGCCTAGGTCAATCGCGAGGTCGGTGGAGAAGTACCGACGAAAAACTCCGAACATTCAACTATCCTCTCGGCACGGAAGGCGCTTCGGCCTGCCGTCGCCGTGTTACATGGGAAAAACCGTGTTGGGTACGTTGGTCCGGAAAAGGCGCCCAACAACCACGAAAAGGCCATCAAGGCAGCACCCTGAGGGACTAATTCAACAAAAACAGTCGCTTGGGTGTGCCTCTCGACAAAGGCGGGATAATAGCGCATCCCCTGTGAATAACTCGCGCCTGCGGCACCAGCGCAGGTGCTTTACATCCGGTTTCGACACCGCAATCCCATGGCATTGACCCCCCCAGAGATCGGCCGCCTTGCCCATTTGGCCCGTCTTGAGTTCGCCCCCGAAGAAAGTCAGCAACTGCTCACCCGGTTGAATGGTTTTTTTGACATCGTCGAGCAAATGCGTGCCGTGGACACGGCGGGCATTGAGCCCCTGGCGCATCCTGTGGCGGCTGTGGCTCCGCAAATTCTGCGTCTGCGGGAAGACGTGGCGAGCGAGCCCGACCAGCGCAGTGCCAACCAGCAGAACGCCCCGGCCGTGGAGCGCGGCCTGTTTCTGGTTCCCCGGGTCATCGAATGAGCGCTGCCATGAGTGAAATCCACCTGCCTTTGCACGACATGCCGCTGCGCGCCCTCGCGCAGGCCCTGCGTTCACGCCAGGTCAGTGCACTGGAAGTCTCCGAACATTTCCTGGCGCGCATGCGCCAGCACCAGAGCCTGGGCGCTTTTCTCGCTGTGGACGAAGAGGTGAGCCGCTCCCAGGCTCGCATGGCCGACGAGCGTTTGGCGGCTGGCAGCACGGCGCCGCTTGAGGGCGTGCCACTGGCGCACAAGGATATTTTTGTCACCCGCGATTTCCCCACGACGGCGGGGTCGAGGATGCTGTCGGGCTACCGTTCCCCCTTTGACGCCACCGTGGTGCAGCGTCTGGCCGACGCGGGTGTGGTCACGCTGGGCAAGCTCAATTGCGACGAATTCGCCATGGGCTCGGCGAACGAAAACTCGGCGGCAACGCCCGTGGGCTTCGATGCGCCCGCGCCGGTGCGCAACCCCTGGGATCGCTCGCGCATTCCAGGCGGCTCGTCCGGCGGCAGCGCCGCAGCCGTGGCGGCGCGCCTGGTGCCCGGCGCCACCGGGACCGACACTGGCGGGTCCATTCGCCAACCCGCAAGCTTTTGCGGCATCACCGGTATCAAGCCCACTTATGGGCGTGCATCGCGCTACGGAATGATCGCGTTTGCCTCCAGTCTGGACCAGGCCGGTGTACTGGCGCATTCGGCGGAGGATTGTGCGCTGCTCCTCTCCAGCGTCTGCGGCCCCGACCTGGACCGCGATTCCACCTCGCTGGACCGCCCTGCGGAAGACTTTACCCAGGGACTGGAGGCACCGCTGAACGGCTTGCGCATCGGTTTGCCGCAAGAGTTTTTCGGAGACGGCCTGGCCCCCGGGGTTCGCGCCGCCGTGGATGCCGCGCTCAAGGAATATGAAAAGCTCGGCGCGCGCCTCGTCCCCATTCGCCTGCCGCGCACCGAACTGGCCATTCCGGTCTACTACATCATTGCGCCGGCTGAGGCCAGCTCGAACCTCAGCCGATTTGACGGCGTGAAGTTCGGCCACCGGGCCAGGCACTACGTTGACCTGCTGGACATGTACAAGAAGACGCGTGCCGAGGGCTTTGGCGACGAAGTCAAGCGGCGCATCATGATCGGCACCTACGTGCTCTCGCACGGCTACTACGACGCCTACTACCTGCAGGCGCAGAAAATTCGCCGCATGATTGCCGACGATTTCCAGCAGGCCTTCAAAGACTGCGACGTCATTGCTGGACCGGTGGCGCCTACGGTGGCCTGGGCCATCGGAGCGCATGGCAGCGACCCACTGGCCGACTACCTGGCCGACATCTTCACGCTCCCCGCCTCGCTCGCCGGCCTGCCCGGCATGAGCCTGCCCGCAGGTTTTGGCGAGGACGGCATGCCCGTGGGCCTGCAGCTCATCGGCAATTACTTCCAGGAAGCGCGCCTGCTTCATGCCGCGCATCGCTTCCAGCAAGCCACCGATTTCCACTTGCGCTCACCCGCAGGCATCTGACCATGACCGCCCCCCTGATCCACGGCTACGAGGTCGTCATCGGCTTCGAAACGCATACACAGCTCGCCACACGCAGCAAGATCTTCAGCCGTGCCTCCACCGCCTTTGGCGCCGAGCCCAACACCCAGGCCTGCGCGGTCGATCTGGCCCTGCCTGGCACGCTTCCGGTCATGAACCGCGCTGCGGTTGAATGTGCTATTAAATTAGGACTTGCTCTTGGCTCCCACATTGCGCCAGAGAGCATTTTTGCTCGAAAAAATTACTTTTATCCGGATCTTCCCAAGGGCTACCAGATCAGCCAGTTCGAGATTCCTGTGGTGCAGGGCGGGGAAGTGTCCTTCCTGTTCGGCGAGACGCTGCAGACTGTGCGCCTGGTGCGCGCCCACCTGGAGGAAGACGCTGGCAAGTCGCTGCACGAAGACTTCATTGGCCAGTCGGGCATCGATCTGAACCGCGCCGGCACGCCGCTGCTGGAGATCGTGACCGAGCCCGACATGCGTTCTTCCGCAGAGGCCGTGGCCTACGCGCGCGAGTTGCACAAGATCGTCACCTGGATCGGCATCTGCGACGGCAACATGCAGGAAGGGTCGTTCCGCTGCGACGCCAACGTGTCGGTGCGAAAACCCGGTGCGCCGCTGGGCACGCGGCGCGAGATCAAGAACCTCAACAGCTTCAAGAGCATGCAGCAGGCGATGGACTACGAGATCCGCTGGCAGATCGAGGAGATCGAGGACGGCCGCGCCATCGAACAGGCCACGGTGCTGTTCAATCCCGACACCGGCGAGACGCGCGCCATGCGCAGCAAGGAAGACGCCGCCGATTACCGTTACTTTCCTGATCCCGATTTGCCGCCGCTGGTCATCGCCGCGCAGTGGATTGAGGATGTTCGCGCGCAGATGGGCGAACTCCCACGCGCCATGGCGGCGCGCTTTGTTGCCGACTACGGCGTGCCCGAATACGACGCCGCCATCCTCACGCAAAGCAAGGCCATGGCGGCCTACTTCGAACGTGCTGCGCAGGCAAGCAGCCAGCCCAAGCTGGCGAGCAACTGGATCATGGGCGAGCTTGCGCGCCGCCTCAATGCCGAGGAGGGCTCCATTGAGAAGGCACCGGTGGGAGCCGAGCAACTGGCGCAACTGCTGCTGCGCATCGCCGATGCCACGGTGTCCAACAACGCCGCGCGCCAGGTTTTCGAGGCGCTGTGGAGCGGTGCGGGAAGCGATGTGGACGCTCTCATCGATTCCCTGGGCCTGCGTCAGATGAACGACACGGGCGCGCTTGAAGCGTTGGTCGATCAGGTGATTGCCGCCAACGCCGACAACGTCGCCCAATACCGGGCCGGCAAGGACAAGGCATTCAATGCGCTGGTGGGGCAGGTCATGAAGGCGAGCAAAGGCAAGGCCAACCCGCAGCAGGCAACCGACTTGCTGCGTGCGCGGCTGATTTGCTGAAGCGCGGCCTAGCGCGCTGCGGCTTCGGTCTTGCCCGGCGGCGCTGCGGGAGCAGCGCGCGCCGCCCAAAGCAGTTTGAGCTGTGCCAATTCGGCGTCAAAGCGCTTTGATATTCGATTTTTTTCCTGGCCTTGCGCGGCAATGAAGCGCTGTTGCTCTTCAATGTCGGCGTCGTTGGAAACGATCTTGCGTCGCAGATTCATCGGCGCCTTGGCAGGGTCTTTCTGATAGAACTCCATTTCGGCGTCAATCGCCTTGCGCCGGTCTTTGAGTTCGTTGATGCGGTTGACCGCCGTGGCCGCGACGGCGTCCACGCTCTCCAGCGCGGCGGCGCGCTCGGCGTCGTGGGTGGCCTTGTCGGGGTAGCGCGCAATCAGCACGCGCTCGCGCCGGCGATCCTCGGCGATGCGGTTTTGCTCTTCTTCCTGTTTGCGCTGCTGCGCCGCCTGCAGCGTCCGCTCGTGCTCGGTGAGGCTGGGACCGATGATGCGTCGCACGTTTCCGGTTGCGCCCAGTTCGCGCTGCTCCCGGTCCAGGCAGGCGGAAATGGGACGGTCAGAGGTGATCCGGCGCCCATTGGAATCCACGCAGGTATAGATGCTGCCCGTAGCAGGCTCGGCCGCGAACGCGCCCATACCCATCGGCACCAGCAGCGCGATCCCCAAGCCAGCGGTCCAAGTCAAAGCGTTCAATGCCTCATCCTTCTCCGACGCCGTAACGCTGGCGATACGCCAGCACCCGTTCGCGGTGCTGATCTACCTCAGCGCCGCGTGTTTCCGAAAGATACAGCAATAAGTCTGCCAGCGTGGCGATGGCGCAAACTTTCAGTCCGAGCGTTCGCCGTACATACTGCACGGCGCTGTACTCGACGTCGCGGCCATCTTCCGTCGCTTTTTCCTGTCGGTCCAAGGCAATCAGCATGGCATGGGGCGTGGCCCCGGCCTGGCGGATCAGTGCAATCGACTCGCGCGCGGCGGTGCCGGCCGACATGACATCGTCGACGATCAGCACGCGCCCAGCCAGTGGCGCGCCCACGAGGGTGCCGCCCTCCCCATGGTCCTTGGCCTCCTTGCGGTTGTAGGCAAACGGCACGTTGCGCCCCTGCCGCGCCAACTCGACCGCCAGCGTGGCCGCCAGGGGAATGCCTTTGTAGGCGGGCCCGAAAACCATGTCGAACTCGATGCCGCTGGCGAGCAGGGCTTTTGCATAGAATTGTGCGAGCCGGCCGAGCGTGGCGCCGTCATGGAACAGGCCAGCATTGAAGAAATACGGGCTCAAGCGGCCCGCCTTCGTCTTGAATTCGCCAAAGCCCAGTACGCCGGCATCGACCGCAAAGCGCACGAACTCCTGTGCTGTTGCGCCCGCGTCCACGGGCTTCGCATCCAAATCTGCCATGGGAAAATCCTTGTTCAAGCTCACCAGTCTCAACCTCAACGGCATTCGTTCGGCCACCAGCAAAGGCCTGGAAGCCTGGCTGGACGCAAGCAGGCCGGATTGTATTTGCGTCCAGGAAGTCAAGGCCCAGCAGGCCGACGTCGCTGGGCGCTTCGAGCAGCTGGCTGGCCTTCAGGGGCACTTCCACTTCGCCGAGAAAAAGGGCTATTCGGGCGTGGGCATCTACACCCGCCACGAGCCCAGCGACGTGCGCATCGGCTACGGATCTCCCGAATTTGACGCCGAAGGGCGCACTCTGGAACTGCGCTTTGACACGCCCGCGCGCAAGCTCTCCATCATCAGCGCCTACTTTCCCAGTGGCTCCTCGGGCGACGAGCGCCAGCAGGCCAAGTTCCGATTTCTGGAGCAGTTCCATCCGCACCTGATGCACTGCCACGGCGAGCGCGAGTTCATTCTGTGCGGCGACATCAACATTGCGCACCAGCAAATTGATCTCAAGAACTGGCGCAGCAACCAGAAGAACAGCGGTTTTCTGCCTGAAGAGCGTGCCTGGATGACAAAGCTGTTGCACACAACTGATCCGGGCGGGGGGCTGGTCGACGTTTATCGCCTGCTGCACCCAGAAACCACGGGCGATGCCTACACTTGGTGGAGCAACCGCGGCCAGGCCTGGGCCAACAACGTGGGGTGGCGGCTGGATTACCACCTGGCCAGTCCTGCGCTCGCCGAACGCGCGCGCGCCGCCAGCATCTACAAGGCGCAGCGCTTCTCGGACCACGCGCCTTTGACGGTGGACTACGATTTGGCAGTCTGACCAGCAGCGACTTTTCTCCAGGCGAGCGGAATAAGTGCAGCGCGCCGCGCGTCTACCTCCATGTCACCCCCGACATGTCCAAGGAAATGCCATGAAAACTCCCCTGCTGCCCACCCTGGTTCTTTCACTGGCCGCGCTGGCCTCTGGCGTGGCGATGGCCGCCGCACCCATGAAGACGGTCGGCGGCATGCTGGTCAACACTGCCGGCATGACGCTCTACACTTTCGACAACGACACCGCCGGCAGCGGCAAGAGCGCCTGCAACGGTCCCTGCGCCGGCCTGTGGCCGCCGGTCGTCGCCGAAGCCGATGCCAAGCCCGAAGGCGATCTGACCATCATCACCCGCGACGATGGCTCCAAGCAATGGGCCTACAAAGGCAAGCCGGTGTATCTGTACAAGTCCGACATGAAGGCCGGCGATGCCACGGGCGACAACTTCAAGAACGTCTGGCACGTCATCAAGCCCTGAACTGCGCCCGACCGGTACCGTTTTGCCGTCTCCGCATGCGTGACCAGGACAGCGCCTCCATCGTCGCCTGCATCCCCAACCTGCGCCGCTATGCGCGTGGGCTGGTGGCCGATGCGGCGCTGGCAGATGATCTGGTGCAAGACACGCTGGAGCGGGCGTGGAGCCGTTTTTCGCTCTGGCAGCGGCGTGGTGAGCTCCGTTCCTGGATGTTCGGCATCATGCACAACCAGTTCATCGACACGGTGCGCTCGGCCAAGCGGCGCCTCGAAGACAGCGCCGGCGACGATCTGCCCGAAGTGCCACAACGCCCCTCGCAAGCCGACGGCCTGGAGGTGCGCGACCTGGACGGCGCGCTGCAGCGCCTGCCGGCCGAACAGCGCGAGGTCCTGCTGCTGGTTGCGGTCGAGGAGATGCGCTATGCAGAGGCGGCCGCAGTACTCGGTGTGCCTGTTGGTACGGTCATGTCCAGATTGGCCCGGGCCCGGGAAAGGCTGCGCCAGGAGTTGCAAGGCCGCGAACCCTCGGCACAAGCGAGCCCACCCCTGCGCAGGATCAAGTGACATGGATGTATCCCGACCCACTTCCGTTCCTGGTAGCGGCCAGCAGCCGGTCACCGAAGCCGATCTGCATGCCTATGCCGACGGCTTGCTGGCCCCCGCACGCCAGGCCGAGATCGACGCCTTCCTGAGCGCCTGTCCGTCCGAGCGCCAGCGGGTGGACGACTGGCGCGCGCAGAACCGCGCGCTGAAGCAGCTGCTCAACCCGGTCATGGCCGAACCGCTGCCGCTGCGGCTGCCCTTGGCGCCCGCCGCGGCACCCGCTTGGCACGCCTGGCCCTGGCGCTCGCTGGCGGCCGGGCTTGCGATGGTGGTCATCAGCAGCGGCTCCGCCTGGTGGGGTCGCGGCGCGTACGACAGCCACCAGCAGCGCATGGCCGCCGCACAGACCGGCACGCTGCGCGGCTTTGCGCAGCGCGCGGCCATCGCCCATGTGGTCTACAGCCCCGATGTGCGGCGGCCAGTAGAGGTCGGCGCCGAGCAAGAGCAGGCGCTCGTCGCATGGCTCACCAAGCGCATGGGCGCCACTGTGCGACCGCCCGACCTTCGGTCCCTGGGCTACCGGCTCATCGGCGGACGCCTGCTGCCGGGCAACACGGAACCGGTGGCGCAGTTCATGTTCGAGCGTGCCCAGGGCGATCGCCTGACGCTCTACGTCACGCGCGAAGACGTGGGCCGCGAGACGGCCTTCAAGTTTGGACAGGAAGGGCCGGTCAACGTCTTCTACTGGGTCGACCAGAACTTTGGCTACGCCCTTTCGTCGGGTGCCAGCCGGCAGGAAATGCTGCGCGTGGCCGAGGTGGTGTACCAGCAGCTCGAGCGCCGCGAATAGCCGGTCGCGAACCGCGCAAGGAGTGCTTCAATGGTCGAGTCGTCGCCCGGATGTTCCCCCCGCGCAGTGATCAAGAATCCACGGCCCCTGTTGCGCGCTCGATGCGTTCAGTCACCCACAAGTCGACACTGTGCGCTAACCATTTCTGGCGGGTTCTCTAGGAGTCTGTCGGACTTGGAGCGTCGAAAGCGAAAATCGGCCCCAGCGAGGACAGTTTTTGCCGGATTTGCAGCCCCATAGCCCGGCTATGGGGCAAAAAGACGGTGGAAAATGGACCGCTGCGGCCGATTTGCAGCCGACGACTTCCAAGTCCGACAGACTCCTAGGACAGGCTGGGCGGTGCGACCGGGATGCCCCTATCCACGGCCTCGAAGCGCACGATCCTGCGATCATGAGCGAACGATACGTTGCGGCCGTACCGTATCAGCAGATCGATCTCAAAAACCGGAGCAGCAACCAGAAAATCAGCGGTTTTTGCCCCCGGAGCGCGCCTGGATGGCAAAGCTGTTGCACACAACTGGTCCGAGGGGTGGCTGGTCGACGTTTATCGCCTGTTGCGTCCAGAAACCACGGGCGACGCCTATACTTGATGGAGCAGCCGCAGTCAGGCCTGACCCAACAACGTGGGGTGGCGGCTGGACTGCCAGCTGAGCAGTCTCTCGCTCGCACAACGCGCGCGCTGCCAGCCTCTACAAAGAGCAGCGCTTTTTCGACCACGCGCCGCTCACCATTGATCACGAACTGGCCATCTAGTGCAGTATTTCATGCTGAATGGCACAAATAAAAAGGATGGTTTTTTGGTCCTGGCGAAGCGAAAGCCGCAGCGATACCCGTAGGTATCGCGAGGATTTGCAACGCGGCCAGGGCCGAAAAGACGCCTTTTTTATGTACCAGACAGCGTGAAACACTGCGCCAGCCAAGGACACCATGGACTCTCTGCCCGAAGCGATCCCGAGCGATGCGCCACCACCCAGCCCGCATTTCGACCCGCCCAGCGCGGACGCACTTTGGCAACTCATCAATTCTCCGCATCCGGTGGTGGGGGCGGCGCGGCACCTGGGCGAGGCCCTGGTCAATGCCGGCATGGTGCGCGCCGCAGCGCTCGCCGATGCCTTGCAGTTGCAGCACCAGGAGCGCGCGCAGGGTGTGCACCGGCTGATCGGTCAAATCCTCATCAGCGGCGGTGCGCTGACGCAAGAGCAGTTGCGAGCAGTGATTGCGGCCTGGCTGGGCGACTATGTCGTAGACCCAGGCCAACTTCACCCCGACGCGAGCGCGCTGGCCTTGGTGCCGCGCCAGGTGGCCGAGCGCGAATCGGTGCTGCCGCTGCTGTCGCGGGACGACGCGCTGGTGGTGCTGATGGTGGACCCGCTGGACCGCCTGTTGCTCAACGAATTGCGCTTTCTGACGCAGCGCCGCCTGATCGCCCTGCGCGCTGCGCCAGGCACGCTCGCCCCAGCCATTGCCAAGGCGTATGCGGTGCATCCGGGAGACAGCCAGAAACCCCCATTGCGCTCCGACGTCGCAGCGGCCAACAACACGGCCCGCGCCAGCGCACAGGAGCTTGCCAGCGCGCTGGAGGGCGCGACGCCCGACGGAGCAGCGGAAGCCACCGACGTGGTGAACGAGTCGGACAACACCCTGGTGCGCCTGGTCAATTCGCTGATCAACGAGGCTATTTCTCAGCGCGCTTCCGACATCCACATCGAAACCGAGATGCCGCCCCAGCCCGTGCGCATCCGCCTGCGCGTGGACGGTGAACTGCGGCCGTACCTTGAGCTGCCGGCGCGCTATCGTTTTGCCATGGTGGCGCGCATCAAGATCATGGCCAGCATGGACATCTCCGAGCACAGGAAGCCCCAGGACGGGAAAATCGACTTCTCGCGCTTCGGTGGCCCGCCGGTGGAGCTGCGTGTGGTGACCGTGCCCACCTCGCGCGGTCTCGAAGACGTGGTGCTGCGCCTGCTGGCCGGCGCCAAGCCGCTGCCGCTGGACGGCATTGGCCTGAGCCCCGCCAATCTGGAATCGCTGCGCCGCGTGGTGCAAAAGAGCTATGGCCTGGTGCTGGTCTGCGGCCCCACCGGCTGCGGCAAGACCACCACGCTGCATTCGGTGATCAGCGACATCAATACCGCTGGGCGCAAGATATGGACGGCCGAGGACCCGATTGAAATCACCCAGAGCGGGCTGCGCCAGGTACAGATGAACCCGCGCATCGGCTGGACCTTTGCCGCCGCCATGCGCACCTTTCTGCGCGCCGACCCCGACGTCATCATGATCGGCGAAATGCGCGACGAGGAAACCGCGCGCATCGCCATCGAGGCCTCGCTCACGGGGCACCTGGTGCTCTCCACCCTGCACACCAACTCGGCGCCCGAGAGCATTGCCCGCTTGCTGGAGATCGGGCTCGATCCCTTCAATTTCTCCGATTCGTTGCTGGCCATCCTGGCGCAGCGGCTGGTGCGGCGCCTGTGCACCGTCTGCCGCCGCGCCGAGCCCATGGACGACGCCCGCCTGGACGCACTGGCGGCGCAGTACCTGGCCAGCACACAGGACAGCGCCAGCGCAGCGCGCGCGGCGCAGATCGCACGCTGGCGCACCAGCTATGGCGACGCGAATGGCCGGCTGATGATGTGGCAGCGTGTGGGCTGCGAAAAATGCGAGCACGACGGTTACCACGGACGCCTTGGCATCCACGAACTCATGCTCAGCGACGACACCATCCGCCAGCACATCCGCCACCGCGCTCCGGCGAACGAAATTCGTCTCTCTGCGCTGGCCACCGGTATGCACACGCTGCGCCAGGACGGGATCGAAAAGGTCCTGCAGGGCCTGACGGACATGAGCGAAGTGCTGGCGGCCACCAACCTGTAAAGCGAAGGCGCCTTCACACCCCATGCTCAAGTACCTGACCGTTCCCGTCACCCCATTCCAGCAGAACTGCTCCATCGTCTGGTGCGATGCCACGCGGGAGGCAGCCGTCATTGACCCCGGGGGCGATCTGGACCGCCTGCTGGGAGAAGTCGAGCGCCTGGGGCTGCATCTAGAGCAGATCTGGCTCACCCATGCCCACATCGACCATGCGGGCGGCACGGGCGAGCTGGCCGAGCGGCTGCAGCTGCCCATCATCGGCCCGCACCCTGGGGACCAGTTCTGGATTGATGGCCTGCCGCAGCAAAGCGCGATGTTTGGTTTTCCGCCCGCGCAGCATTTCACGCCGACGCGCTGGCTGCACGATGGCGATACCGTGCAGATCGGCAACGAGACGCTGCAGGTGCGCCATTGCCCGGGCCACACACCGGGCCACGTGGTGTTCCACGCCCCGCAGATCGAGCGCGCCTTTGTCGGTGACGTGCTGTTTGCCGGCAGCATCGGCCGCACCGATTTCCCCCAGGGCAACCACCAGCAGCTGATCGACAGCATCACCCAGCGCCTCTGGCCCATGGGCGACGCCACGGTGTTCATTCCGGGGCATGGTCCGGAGAGCAGCTTTGGGCGAGAGCGGCGCTCAAATCCTTACGTACAGGGTACGTGAAATGCTATTGATTCAATAGCTAATTACGCTTACAAGTAAAGCGCTAGAGGCGATTTTTTACCTGAAATTCACTTCTTGCTCTTGAGGGCATTGCGCAGCAAGCGGCTGGCGCGGTCACGCAGGTGCAGCGGGGTGTGGATACCTGCCAAGGGACCGGGCTGGGCTGCGCCGCAGGCGGCCAAAAAATCGTTGAGGATGGCGGAATCGTCCAGCGTTTGCGAACCCGCTCGATGAAACTCGGGGTGCCACTGCGTCGCCGCAATGTAGCCGCGTCCCGGTCCAGGGCTCAGGCGGATGGCCTCGGGAACGCGGTCGGGCAGGCTGAAGGCTTCGACCACAAAATCGGGCGCCACGCGCTTGATGCCCTGGTGGTGAATGCTGTTGACGCGGGCGCTTGGCTTGTCGGGGTACAACTGCGCCAGCCGCGTGCCCGGCACGAGTTCGATGTCGTGAAAGTGCTGATCGTAGGTGCTGGCATTGCGGTGCAGCTGGGCGCCGGGGTGCTGCTCCTGCAGATCCTGGTACAGCGCGCCACCAAACGCCACATTGATCAGCTGCAGGCCTCGGCAGACGCCAAAAATGGGTTTCTTGGCCTGGGCAAAGGCCTTGACCACCGCCAGGTCATAGAGGTCGCGCACCCGGTCGCCCAGCCATTCCTCGCGCAGCGGCTCTTCGCCATAGTTGCCTGGCCACACGTCGGCGCCGCCGTGCATGACCACGCCGTCCAGCCACTCGGCGTAATGGTCCAGCGTGACGTCGCCGCGCGCTGTGTCGCCGGTGGGGCAGGGAACCATGACCACCATCGCCCCGGCCGACATGATCCAGTGGGCAATCGACTGCTCCACGTACTGCAGCGTCTTGTTGGTGAACAGGGAGCGGCTCGGGTCGGCGTGCTGAAAGCAGGCGGAGAGTCCGATTTTTAGGCGGCGTGGGGGAATCATGCTTCTTTGTAACACCAGAGCGGTGTGCGTGCTGTAGGGCGCAAGCTTGCCTTGCCGGCTTGCGGTCGCAACGCGCTCGAATGCAGGCATGATGGAGCCCACACCGCTTGTTTACCGCCGGCCTGCGGGCCGGCCCTGACCCGAAAGAGAGCAACGCATGCAAGTTCAAGTACATACCGACGACAACATCCAGGGCGGAGAATCGCTGGCGCAATGGATCACTGAGGAAACCACCGCCAAGCTGGCCCGTTTTCGGGACCATGTCACCCGCGTTGAAGTGTTTTTGACCGACGTGGATGCCGGCAAATCCGGCGCGAACGACAAGCGTTGCCGCATGGAAGCACGCCCCGCCGGGCGCCAGCCGGTCACGGTGACGGGCGAAGGCGACAAGGTGGCCGATGCCTTCAGCGGCGCCATCGAAAAACTGATGCGGGCGCTCGATGCCGATACGGGCCGCCTCAAAGACAAGCACGGGCGCGACACCATCCGCGCTGCGGAAGAGTAAACCGCTGCCGCCCTGCGTGCAGGGCGGCGCATTGCGCAGCCGCATCGCTTCCCCCGCACCGACGGCCTCACGTTGGAAACCCTCTCCGCCCTGCAGTCGCTCGGACTGGAGCTGCCCAGCCCTGCCTATATCGCGGGCGCGATTGTGTTTGGCCTGATCGGCATGGCCGCCTATTGGCACGGCAAACGCACGCAGCAGCGCGGCAGGCGCTGGCTGGGCGTGGCGCTGATGTTCTATCCCTACGCCGTCTCGCAAACCTGGGTGCTGTACCTGGTGGGCGCGGTGCTTTGCGCTGGTTTGTGGTGGGACTGGGGATGAAGAGCGGGTCGACGCGGGCAAACGCCAGCTGCGCCGTCGCGGGGGACCCATTTGATTTCCTCGGCGGCAGCGGTCAGCGCCGCCCGGCCGTCAGCAGCAGCTCGTTGGGCCCTTCCCAGCCCAAGGGTGTGGCGTAGACGGACAGTTTTTCTTCCATTTCGGCCCAAGCGCGTTCTCTGCTGGGTTCGTCAAGGCGAGCCAATATCTGCTGAATCGGGCTCGCCGAGGTGCGAACGAAGTCCAGATAGGCCTTGGCAGAGGGCATCCGGAAAGGGGCATCGAGCCGCGTCGTGGCCACGTCCTGGAAACCTGCGGCCGCAAACAGTTCATCGGTCAAGCCTGGCCGTCCAAGACTCAGCAGGCTACCCGGCGCGCCGGGGTTGGGGGCGGGCAAGCCTGCGTGCTGCAGGGCCGTTGACATCAGGATCGTGATGCAAGGGTTGTGCTGCGGTTGCGAGAACACCATGGTGCAGACGTGGCCGCCAGGCCGAAGCGCCCGGTGCATCTCCACCAGGCCCTGCAGCGGATCGCCAAACAGCATCAGTCCGAGCCGGCAGACCACCGCGTCGAAGCTTGCTGGTTCGACTTGCAGGTCCTCGCCGTCGGCGACCTGAAACTGCACGTTCGACAGGCCAGCGCTCAGCGCATTGTCTTCGGCCAGTGCGAGGATCGCCGGCGACAGGTCGGTGGCGAGCACGCTGCCGCTGCGGCCGACTCGGCGCGCGATCATCAGCGTCTGTTCGCCAGCGCCGGCGGCAACGTCGAGCACCCGCGAGCCGGTGCCGATGCCGGCCATGCCGAGCATGCCCTCGGTGGCCCGCGCAAGCCAGGCGCCGATCAGCGCACCGTGCGCGTTCCAGCCTGGGGCCGCGCGGTCCCATTGGGCGCGGGTGGTGTTTTTCGGGTCGTCGGACATGGGGCTCACTCCCGGCAAGTTGGAAGCACACAATGGCGTCGTTTTCATGGCATGGTCTCCTTCGGGTGCGGGATCGGAGGGATCTCGATGTGTTCACAGCCTAGGGCGACGGGCGAGCCTTCGTAAGGCGCAACTTTGCAAAAGGGGGCCGCAGTTATGCACAGTCCGACCCGATTTCAGTGGGACGATCTCCAGCACTTCCTCGCAGTGGCCCACCATGGCAGCACGCTGGCGGCAGGGCGCGCGCTGGGGGTCGATCAGTCCACGGTGCAGCGACGTCTGAGCGAACTGGAGCGGCGAATCGGCCAGTCGCTGGTGCAGCGGCAACCCACGGGCTACCGCCTGACCGAGTTCGGGCAAGAGATGCTGCCGTTCGCCGAGACCGTCGAGCGCGCCGTGCGCGCCTTCGAACGCCAGGTTCAGACGCTGGGCGGTGAAGCAACCGGCGTGATCCGCATCACCTGCCCCGAACCCATCGTCAACCGCATCGCGCAGACCGGAATGATCGACCGGTTTCATGCAAGGCACCCTGCGCTCAAGGTGCAGTTCGTGATGAGCGACAAGTACATGGACTTGCACAAGGGCGACGCCGATGTCGCGCTGCGCTCGGGGGACACCGACGACGGCGAACTGGTGGGCCGCAAGATCGGCGATTCCGTCTGGGCGGTGTATGCGAGCAAGGGCTACATTGCGCAGCACGGCCAGCCCGAGGGCATCGAAGATCTCGCCAGCCACGCGCTGGTCGGCTTCGATAACTCCATGGCCAAGCACCGCTTGTCGCTGTGGTTGCGCGAGGTGGCGCCGAACGTGGAGCTGGCCTCACGCAGCAGCAGCGTGCTCGGCCTGGTCTATTCGGTGAAGGCGGGGCTCGGTGTGGGCGCGCTGCCCATGCCCCTGGGCGACGCGGAGCCCGACTTTGTGCGCGTGTTCGGTCCGGTACCCGAATTGACCCGGATCTGGCGCATGCTGACGACGCCTGAGCTGCGGCGCACGCCGCGCGTCAGCGCGTTCTTTGATTTCATCGTTGAGGAAATCGAAACCTTGCGCCCCATCCTTACGGGTTGACCGGCGGACAGGCGCAAGCTTCCCGGCCATGGAATTGCCTCACCTTGGCGGCAAAAATGCAGGGGCGTCTGGCGAGCTGCGGGCTTGCAACTGGGGGGCATTCGCGCTCACTCCGACGCCCACAAGCCCGCGCCATGGCCGCGAGTAAACGCTTCTTCAAACACCGAATAGCCGGACCAATCGGCGTGGGCAAACGCCAGCCGCGCCGTCGCGGGCGTGGGGAGGGCGCGTTGGCGCTCTCCATTCGATAGCTGCTTGCGCCCTCCAGATAAGCGCTGGAGGCCGATTTGACCCAATATTTTGAGGCCACCCGGGCGTGGAATCGCCATGGCGTGGCCGTAGCGCGTGACCTCTACGCGCTCAATCCGCTCGCGCAAATCGGGGTGCGGCAGGCTGAGCGCGGCGATGGCGGCGTCTGCCCAGTGCTGCCAGGGCTGGCGTTCCAGTTGTGCGCGGGCATCCGGCACATCGCCAAGCGCCTGGTAGTAGGTCAGCACCGTGGGCAGGGTGAGCGCAGCGCGCGGGTCCAGCCGCTGGTGGCCGGCGTCGACATAGCCCAGACCGCCGGGGGCCCCGTCCTGGTAGAGCACGTTGTCCCAGGCCGGTGCGGCGCCGGGCCGGTCGGTGAGCGGGCCGGAAATGGCCAGGTTCGTCACCAGCCAGGGCGCCCAGGCCAGTTGCCTGGCGGCGGCGCGCAGGAAGTCGGGTGGGCTCTGCACCACGCGTGCCGCAATGAACACCGGCAAGGCCACCACACAGCGCTCGGTCTGCCAGCGCTCGACCTGGCCGCTGCTGTGGTTGAACGCATCCACCTGCACGCCGCCCGGCAGCTCGGTGATCCCCAGCACGCTGTGCCCGGTGTGCAGCTGACCGGCTTGCCGCAGCGGCGCGGCCAGTTGGCGCGCGAGGAAGCCATTGCCTTCGGGCCAGGTGAGCACGCCGCCATCGTCCCCACCGCCTTCCCCTGGCGCCGAAAAACCGTGCCGGCTGGCGAAGTAGTGAATGCCGGCCCAGGCCGACACCACCGCACTGCCGGCTCCGTAGTCGTCGCGGCAGCAGTAATCCAGGTACCAGCGCAGCAGCGGATCGTCCAGGCCCGCCCCTGCCAGCCAGCTATCAAAAGTAATAGCATCCAGCGCAAGCAGTATCTGCGCTGGAGGCATTTTTGACCCCCAATCGGCAAAGCTGGGCATGGCAAAGCGCGCGGCGCGCGAGAGGGTCTCGATGCGGCGCGCAAACAGACGGTACTGCGCCAGCGTGCGCGCACCCACGCCTTGCACTGGCAGCAGGCCCTCGTGCCATTGGCCCTGCCAGAACAGGCGCTCCTGCGGGCTGTGGCACAGGCTGAATTCGTCGTAGCGCCAGCGCCCGCCCACACGTTGGCGCAGCCCCAGCTCTTCCAGCAGGTCCTGCACCTCGGGCGCGCTGTCGCCCGGCACCGGCAGGTAGTGCGCGCCGTGCGGACAGGCGCGCCCGAGCACGCTGCCGGCGCGGCTGTTGCCGCCAGCGCCGTCTTCGAGCTCCAGCAGCGCAACATCTTGAACGCCCGCCAGCCGCAGCGCGCGCGCCGCCGCCAGCCCCGCAATGCCGCCGCCGGCGATCAGCACGCGGGTGCGGCGCTGCACGCTGGGTGCGGGCAGGCTGCCTTGCACCAGCCGATCGCGCAGTGCGTGGCCGCGCTCCATGTCGGCACCGGCAAAGCCGCCTTCGAGCGGGCGCGGCGCACCGTCGCAGCCCGCAGACAGCAGCGCCGTGGCGGCCGAGGCGGCGGCGGTGAGGAATTGGCGGCGCTGCATGGCGTCAGCCCCGGGCGTTGCGACTGGCACGGCCCAGGCGCACGGGCGCCGCGCAAGGGCCGCCCCGCCGCGCTGGCGCCGTCCCCCTCAGGGGGAAGCGGCGCTGCCGCTCAGGGGGAGTCAGTGTGCACCCCATTCGCGCTCGTAGGTGGTCACCAGCACCTGGTTGGAGAGGCGGTTCACCTCGGCCGGCAAGCGCGCCATGTCCAGCGGAAAGTCAAACAGCAGCGGCAGCGACGGCAGCGAAAGAAAGCGCATGCCGGGCGGCAGACGCTCGGGCATGCGCCAGGGCCTGCGGCTGGCCAGCACATAGCCCCATTCGCCAAAGCTGGGCACATGGGCGTGGTAGGGCGTCGCGGTCAGGCCCACCGATTCGACGGTGGCCACCACGGTCCAGAAGCTTTGCCGCGCCACCAGGGGCGAGGTGGTCTGAATCACCGCGTAGCCGCTGGCCGCCAGGTGTTTTTCCAGCAGGGCGTAAAAGCTGTTGGTGTAGAGCTTGCCGATGGCGAAATTGGTGGGGTCGGGGAAATCCACCACCATCACATCAAAAAAACCCACATCCTGCTGCAGCCACTGGAAGGCATCGGTGTTGACGATGTGCACGCGCGGGTCCAACAGCGCATGCTGGTTGAGCTTTGCGAGTGTGGGGTTGTCGGTGAACAGCTTCGTCATCGCCGGGTCGAGTTCCACCAGCGTGACCGATTCGACGGACGGATATTTGAGAATTTCGCGCACCGCCATGCCGTCCCCGCCGCCCAGCACCACCACGCGTTTGGGCGCGCCTTGCGCCGCCATGGCCGGATGCACCAGGGCCTCGTGGTAGCGGTATTCGTCATGCTCGGCAAACTGCAGGTTGCCGTTGAGGAACAGGCGGTGGCCCAATTTTCCGTTGGTCACCACGATGCGCTGGTATGGCGACGCTGCGGTGTACACGATGCGGTCCTGGTAGAAGCGGTCTTCGGCAAACTTGGTGATGTGCTCGGCCCCCCACAGGCCGGCAGCCAGCAGGGCAATCACCGCAGCACAGGCGAACGCGTGCGCGCCCAGGCGCCGCAGCTCCCAGCGAAACAGCCACAGCGCCCACACGGCCACCAGCGCGTTGAGCAGGCCAAACAGCAAGCCGGTGCGGATCAGCCCCAAATGCGGCACCAGCAGAATCGGGAACGCCAGCGACACCGCCAGCGCGCCCAGGTAGTCGAAGGTGAGCACCTGCGAGACCAAATCCTTCAGCGCCACGTTGCGCTTCATGATGCGCATCACCAGCGGAATCTCCAGGCCCACCAGCGTTCCCACCAGCAGCACCATGCCGTAGAGCAAAAAGCGAAATGCGCTCGGCGTATAGGCATTGGCGACAAACAACGCCGCCGGCAACGCGCCGCCAATCAGCGCCACCATCAGCTCGATGCGCAAAAAATGCGCCGGCAACTGCCGCTCGAAATAGCGCGACAGCCACGAACCCACGCCCATCGCAAACAGATACGTGCCGATGATGGTCGAGAACTGCAACACCGAGTCGCCCAGCAGGTACGACGCCAGCGCCCCCGCTGCCAGTTCGTACAGCAGCCCGCAGGCGGCGACGACGAAGACACTGGCGAGCAGGGCGATGTCGATGGGGCGGGGGCTTCGCGAGGCGGTAGGCACCGCGGTGCTGGGAGCGTTACTCATGCCAGTACTTCATCGAGTTGCTGGGCCAAAGTTTTGCCGCTCTGCGCCATGGTCAATCGGGAAAACACGGCGCGACCTTTGCTGGCGCTGGCCCACAGCGCGCCTATTTGGGTTTTTTCCATGTCATAGGGAGTATCCGCAATGTGCTCACCTTTGAATTCCAGCAATGCCACCCGGCCATCGACCAACTCGGCCACGAAGTCGGCGTAAAAGCGGCCGCGCGAGGTGGGCAGGGCAAAACCGCAGGGCGCCGTGGTCAAGTTGCGCACCCAGTGACGCACTGCGGGGTGCCGGTCAATCAGCTGCGCGCACTGAAACTCCTGCCCGCCGTCCTTCAGGTCGGCCAGCACCGGGAAGTAGTGCTTGGCGAACTGGTAGCGGCCTTGGTAGCGCGAGGCCACGGGCGCCGGGTAGCGGCCAGGGGAAAACACATGCGGGTGTGCCCAGTCGGGCTCTACCAGCCAGGCGCCGGCTTCGCCCTGCTGCAGCACACACTGGCGAAACTGCCGCTGCGCCGCCGCATCGCGCAAGTCGGCCACATGCGCGGCAATGCTGCGCGCTAGCTGAAAGCGCGCCTGCGCCAGCGCCACCAGCGGGATGCCGCAGGCGTGCAACTGGTAGTTCACCACAGCGGCCAGGTAGGCGCGGCGCTGGCTTTGCGTCAGCTCATGCAGGGGTTTGAAAAGCGACTGATCTAGCCATTGCACCAGCGTCTCGGCGGTAATACTGCTGTGGCCGTAATCCATGGGCATCTGCTGCACGTCGGCATGGCGCGGCGTGACGCGCTCGCCCTGTAGGTCGATCGTGAACACATCGGACTCCTGCGCCACATGAAAACCGGGCAACTGCACGGCCTGGGGGCTCAGCAGGTCCAGCTCCACGGTTTCCAGTACGGCTTCCCGCTCCAGCGGCCACAGCGGCGCCTGCTTTTGCGTGCGGTAGGCCAGCGGGGGCAGCGGCGCAAAGGGCACACCGCGCGCTGCCGGGGCCACGCTGGCGGCCACCAGGGCGTTGTGCTGCGCCACTTGTTCGCGCAGTTGCTCTTGCTTTTTGGGGCCGCGCACCTGGGCCAGCATCAGCGCCTCGGTGCTGTCGGCGATATGCCCGGCCACCACCAACTGCGGAGCACCGGCAATGGTGTGCACCTGCACGCCGGGCAGCGCCAGCAGTTCGGGTGTGGCTTCGAGTGCTTCAAAATTGCTAGCTATCAGCGCTTGCTGGGTAAGCGCTAGAGGCTGATTTTGTTCAAAATCTTCACCAAACAAAGGATAGGCGGCTGGCGCCGCAATCATCGACGCCACATCCAGCGCCTCAAACCCCATGTGGTGGATCAGCCGGTCGGCCAGCGCATGCGCAGCGCTGGAAAACTCTGCCGCGCACACATGGGCGTAGGCGCGGTTGAGCGCCTCGCGCCCACGCCGCCGGGCCTGCGGCATGCGCAGCACGCGGCCTAGCAATTGCTCTACCGCCGTGGCGCTGGTCATCTTTTGCAGGCTGCACAACACGTAGGCAAACGGGCAGTCCCAGCCCTCGCGCAGTGCCTGCACGGTGATCACATAGCGCACCGGGCAGCTGCGCGAAGCCAGGTTGAGGTCATCGAGCTCGCGCGTGGTGCCTGTGGCCACCACGATCTGGTTCGAGGGCAGCTTGAGTTCCTCAATGAGATAGCTGCGCAGTTTTTCGGGCGGCATCTCGTCGCCCTAGTTCTGCGCCTGGAACAGCACGATGGGGCGCACATAGCCGTGGCCGTCGGCCTCGTCCTTCAAGGCCTCGGCCTCCAGCCTGCGCTGTGTCTGCACCGCACCAAACACGGCCTGCGGCCAGCCCTCAGGGTGCTCGGCCAGCACGATGGGCAGCTTGATCATGTCCTCCGCCGCCAGCTCCTGCGCGCTGACGTGGTAGAGCACATTGGTCTTGTGCGCCAGCGGCGTGGCGGTCAGTTCCAGAATGAAAGCCGGGTTGAGCCGTTGCAGAGCGGTGAAGCTTTTGTCTGTCTTGGTGCTGTGCGCCTCGTCCACGATCAGCACTGGCCGCTGCAGCGCCAGCCAGTTGGCCAGGCTCCAGCGCGGCTGGCCGACAAAGCCTTGCAGCATGCCCGTGGTGTCCTGCGCTGCGTCGCCCTCCGTCACCAGCGCATCGGGCAGGGCGTGCAGACCCGCCAGCGCGCGCCCACCGTCCTGCGCCAGCGCGCCTTTGAAATGCGGCTCGAAACGCTCCGAGAAGCTGTACACCGTGCGCTGGCCCGCGTCCTCAATGCGAAAGCTCTGCATGGTCGCCACCACTACCACGGCGGTGCGCCCCCAGTCGGGCGGGGCGATTTGTGCCACCTCGTCGAGTGTGCACACCTGGAGCTGCTCGCCATAGGCTTCGGTCAGCGCCACGCGGTACGGGTGGCCGGGCGTTTGCAGGGCCTTCAAGGTTTGCTGGCGAATCGCGTCGCTGGGCACCAGCCACACCGCCACCGGTGCGTCCACTTGGCACCATTCGCGCGCCAGCAGGGGCACGGCGTGCGCTGCCAGCACCGTCTTGCCGCCGCCCGTGGGAATGCGCAGGCACACGCAGGGCAGCTCTGCGCCGAAAGCCTCAAGGTTGTAGGGGCGCCCCGCCTGCTCGGCAAACGCCAGCGCCGGGCCTTTGAGCTGGGCGGCACGGGCGAAGGCGGTCAGCGCGTCCAGGGCTGTTTGCTGGTAAGACTTGAGGGTGAGGGCGGTCATGGGGATTGGTTTGAATTGGCGCAAATTTTGGCAATCTTTAGCCAATGCGCCAATGCAAGTGATTGATTTATAAAAACTTTTTCTTTTCCATTGGAAAAAATTTGGCTATACACGGGCATTCATTGGCGCAACCAGCGCCCAAACAGCGCCACGGGTCGGCTTGCCGATATTGCGGATCGTGCCCTGCCGTGCCATATCGGCCAGCAGTTCCTTGATGTACTTCTTGCGCTCCGACGCCCCAGGAATCCACAGCATCAGCTTGTCCATCAGCAGGGCATTGATCTCGACACGGGGCTGGGGCGCCAGGGCGAGCAAATCGCACACCGCCTTTTTGCAGTCCTCAACGGACGGGCCTTTTTGATTGAGGTAGGCCACCTCTTGCCCCATTGCAACCGCCAACTGCGCGGAGATGCGCAGCCTGGGGCTGCGCCCCTCCACCAAACCCTTGGCGCGCAGACGTCGCAATTCGCCTGCGGGTGGCTTGCGGCCTTTTTGAATCTGGTCGAGCAGCACGGCATCCTCAAGGGTAAGGTCGCTGTTCGTCATCAAGGCATCGACATACCCCTTGTCCAGAACGCGGCCATACAGCAAGACGCTGACGGATGCAGGTTGCACTTCGATGTCGAAATCGGGCAGCGGGAAGAAGCGCTCCTTTTGCTTGCGGAACATTCCTTTCACGCCACGGTTGAGCGTCTCCATCAAGTCCAGCTCCACCATCGCATCGGCCAGGCAGGCATTGCGGTAGCGCTGCTCGGGCTGCTGCGCATGTAGAACCTTGTCCAGTGACCCCGGCAGAAACTCTCCGTAGTTGAAAAAGCGCAGCGTATCCGGCCCCTCCGTCACCAGAATGCGCCCGCCCTGTGTGTAGTCCTGGTGTGCCACGCAGTTGTGCAGCGCTTCGCGCAGTACCCAATCGTCGTAGTTGGGCAGATTCAGTGGCGCTACTTCACGCGGCGGCAAGATATTGATCTCGATGATGCGGATGCGGGCAATCAAGGCGTCGATGGACGACAGCAGCGGCAGTCCGAAATGCTGGTGCGTCACAGGTTCGTTTCGGTGGTCCAGCAGCTGCCAGCTGATGCGTGGCGTTGGCCCGCCCAACTGGCTGGCAGCCGTTGGCAGGCCCAAAAGCACCAACGCCGCCCGTGTCAGGCCACCATGGACGGCCAACCGCAGCGAATGCAGAAACTGCGCATCCGTCTGCCCCCGCATCTCTTGGACAATATCGGGCTTGCTGGCATAGCGGCGCGCATACAGCTCCCGCGCCCTGGCAATGGCTGGGGCCGACAGCAGCGCCCAATCCTGCGTTACGACCGCCGCTGACCAGTCGTGCAAAGCCGATTGCGCGCGCAAGGTATCGAGCTTGTGCAAGGGCAGCCCACACAGCTTCTCGCCATTTCGCCCCCAGTAGTGGCCCTTGCAAGAGACCGGCACCCCTCGGGGCGCAGCAGGAATACGCCACAGCAGCACCCGCGCTGGCGCTCCGTCTGGCCGGGCCATCTCCAGCTCGTGGGGCGGATTCAAAACGACGGGCGGTGCGGTTTGCGCCGCCACCGACTCTCTGATCCGGTTGAGTTCAGGCAATGAGCGCGCAAATTCCGTTCCGATCGCCGGGCGCATGCCGGTGGCCGGGTCCAGCCTGTCATCAATGCCCATGACCAGCCAGCCCTCTTCGCGGCGGTGCAAATTGGCTTCGTTGGCCAGCGCAGAGACGTATTGCGCCATCTGGTCAAAGTTGAACGTCTGCCCGGCACGCTTGAACTCCAGCCACTCCGTCTCCGTGGACATGCGCCGAAGCTCATCCAGAAACTCGCCCGTAACGTCGTTCATTGCCCTCACCTCGCCTTCACGTCATACGGAATGTGCTTGAACGTTACCCGCGCCTGCGCCAGCCGCGCTTCGCCCAGGCGGCAGGCTTCGCCGTAGACCACCAGCGGCGCTTCGGGGTGCGCTGTGCTGGCGTGCAGCGCCAGCAAGGCATCGAGCACGGCGGAGGTCAGCACATTGCCACTGGCCGGGCGCTTGTCGCCCAGGATGCCGTTGAACAGCAGGTAGTAGGCCGTGCGGCTTTGCAGCACGGGGGTGGGCGGCGTTTCGGGGGCGTCTAAAATTTCAGACGAAATTGGCCTCTCGCGTCCGTCTGATAAGCGTAAGCAGCTATCAAAAACAGAGTTTGTGCCCAGGTAGGGCGTGCCGCTCTGGCCTTGGGCGGCGTCGAAGGCGGTGGCGGTTTCCTGCTGCCAGATGAAGGCGGCCAGCGTGGCAAAGCGCACGTTGGGGTGGATGCAGCCGTTGGCGTCAAAAATGGGCGCGCCCAGGCGAGCAAAACGAAAGCCCCCGCCGTCGAACGGCTGGCCGTTCGCACCAGTACCCCAGCCCACCGCCTGGCTGATGCCGCCCTGCTCGCCGTCGATCACCTTTTGCAGGCGCGGCAGGCAGTGCGTGGCGGCGTGCTCGCCCATTTCGATGCCAATCCAGCGGCGGCCCATCTTGTGGGCGACGGCGACGGTGGTGCCGGAGCCTAGGAAGCTGTCGAGGACGAGGTCGTTGGGGTTAGTGGCGATGTGGAGGATGCGCTGGAGCAGTCGTTCGGGCTTTGGGGTGCCGAACGCATCCGAGCCAAAAAGCTCCACGACCTCTCTTTTGGCGTCCTGAGTATGGCCAACCTCCTCATACGACCACCAAGTTTGGGGAACCAAACCTTGTTTCACTTCGGACAAAAACCTTTTCATTGCGGGGACGTTTGCTCCATCTTTCCCCCACCAAATACGTTGATCGGCATCCAGTTCACGCAGTTTCTGTTCCGAGACGCGCCAGTACATCGCATTGGGCGGTCCAGCGATCAATCGACCGCTCGGCGTGGTAATTGGATAAGTACCTGCACCGTAAAAATTCCGCGCGGATAAATCCCCAGGCTTCCATGCTCCACGCGGGTCCTTGTCAGGATTCTTGTATGCACGATCTTGTTTTTCAGTGCGCGGCATCAGATTTGGTAGCCATGTCGCGCCATTTTTTGCATAAATCAGAACGTAGTCATGATCTTCAGAAAAGTGTCTCGCTGTGGACTTCGGCGAGTAGTTTTTACGCCAGATAACCGAAGCAACGAAATTCCCCCGCCCAAACACCTCATCCATCAGCACCTTGAGGTAATGCCCTTCGTTGTCGTCAATCGTTACCCAGATCGAGCCGTCTTCGCTGAGCAGCTCGCGCAGGAGTTGCAGGCGCGGCAGCATCATCGACAGCCACTGGCTGTGTTCCAGGTTGTCGTCATAGTGCTCGAACGCGCTTTTGGTGTTGTAGGGCGGGTCGATGAAGATGCATTTCACCTGCCCCCGGTAAAACGGCAGCAGCGCCTTAAGCGCTTCTAGGTTGTCGCCCTGGATGAGCAGGTTGCCAGCGGCGCTTTGCGCATCGCCGTGGGTGCTGACGGGTTCCAGCAGGCGGTAGGGCACCTGCGCGGAAGTGGTGAAGGCGGCGGCGCGGTTGAGCCAGTCGAGCGTGGGCATGGAGGCAGTCGGGGGGGTGGGCGTTGTCGGCTCAGGCGCCGCAGCATTTCTTGTATTTCTTGCCACTGTCGCAAGGGCAAGGGTCGTTGCGGCCTACTTTGGGGGCGCCGCGCTCGAACGGAATCGCTGCTGCGCTCAGGGAGCGGTGGTAGTCGCGCCACCAACTGCGCATCGCGCACACACTGACAGACAGCAGCGGAAGAAGTTCGTGGTCCTCGTCGATCTGCAAGTCTGGGCAGTCGGGGTTGTGGCCCATGGAGTACAGCACCACTGGGGAAACAAGGCCCCCCACCTCTGGGTCGCTCAGCAGGGGCTCCCATGCATCGTCTTCGGCGATGGCTCGGCGAAAGCCTTCGCCCCAGTCTTGCAGCTCCCACCGACCGATGCGCTCGTGCTTCTCGTCGAGGCGGTAGGGCGTGATGCACTCCTCGGCGGGCACTTGGGCCATCAAGGGCATAAAAACATTGTCAGGCGTGACTTCGTCGGAGCTTAACGCGGTGCTGGCTTGGATATCTGTATGGCGCCGCAACAGGAGCTGCAGCAGGCGCTGCTGGCGTTCGCTGTCGTGCGGCAAAGGCAAGGTGGGCTGGTCAAAAATCGCCTCCAGCAACCAAGGTATGGGGAGGGGATCGGGGCCTACCAAGCTGGCTGTCATGTAGCCATCGGCCATCTCCATGCCCATGGCGCCTTTGGACAGTTGCTCGTTGTCTGACATCAGCCCAAACAACTCGTCAAGCTCGGCATCGCTGAGGGGGGGCTGTATGTCCCAGGGCGTGCTGTGCTTGAGGATCCACCGGAAAAATTCGTTCATGCAAGTTCCTGGTTGGGGCGCACTACTTGCGCCACCGGTTGCTGCGAAAGTAACCCTGGCGACGCAGCAGGCTGTAGGAGATGTGGATTTTGCCGGGCTCCAGCGGCGCGTCTGGCACCGACGAAGCCAGCGTGCCCCCGATGTGCGAGCAAGGCCCCTCCTTGCCGGCCGAGCCGCCCAGTGCCAGCGTGATCAACGCAGCCACGGGTTTGATCAAAATCGTCTTGTGCGACATAGCGCCCGAGCGCGTGTGGATGGCGGTAATGACCGAGTCGCGGGCATAGCTGCCGGGCTCGCGGTAGCCGTAGTGCAGGAGCAGGCCGTTCAGGATGCCGGCCAATGGCAGCAGGGCCATCTGCGTCCACAGCGAAAGATGGGCGGTGTGCTCCGAGAGAAAAAACAGGGCCTGGAGAAAGAGGCTGACCCCGGTTCCCACAATCGCCCCGGTGATGCTGGCGAGCAGCAGCCACCGCAGGATGGTGGCCACCATGATGACCGGTTCGATGTAGTTGACGCGCATGGGAAAGGGGCCGATCGGTCTTCTGGCAAGAGACCGCATTTTCTCCTGCGCGTGGCGGCGCCGCAGTCAGCTTGCTTGGCGCCGTCTCAGGCCCGGCCCGTAGCGGGCGGGCACGCGGGGCGGGCGCTCAATGAATCGCCGCCGCCACGATGATGCTGATGCCCAGACACATGGCCGCCACCACCATGCCGAGCGCGCGGTTCTGTTTTTCGACGATTTCGCGCCACAGGTCTACGGGCGTGATTTTGTCGATGATGAAAAAGCACAGCCAGAAGACGAAAACGCCGATGAGCGCGTAGAGGATGGAGCCGAGAAAGGCTGCTGGCCGAAGCCATTCGATTCCGAGCATGGTGGGAGTCTCCTTGAAAAGCGGGTCTATTTGTGGCTGCCGCCGGTGGAAAAACCGCCGTACGAGCCACCGCTGCTGCGGGTGCCGCCGCCCAAGGGGCCAGAGCAATTGGACAGCAGCACAAGCAGGATGATGATCACGATGGCGATGATGAACAGCGTGGCGCAGCCGATGCTTTTGGCCGCCACAAACGGGCCGGGGTCGTCCCGCTTGAGCAGGTCGGCCTTGTCTTTGAGGCCAAAGGCTTCGGCCACGGTGTCGCTTGCCAGCTTGTCGCCGGCCGACCAGGTCACTTCGCTGGGCGTTTTTTCCAGCGACAACAGGCCTTTGCTGCTGGCGAAGTCGCGGTTGCTGGTGCGCTGGCCGCGCTCGACTTTCCAGTAGAACTCGCCCAGCACGTAGGTGGTTTCGGCCTCATACGCCGACTGCAACTGGTAGGTGGTTCCCAGGTAGCTGGCGCTGCGGCCGTTTTGCACCATCTGCGGTGCGCCGGTGGTGGGGCGCACCAGGCTCCAGCCGTCGCTGCTGTCGACCAGGAACGAGAAACCGCGCTTCTGGTTGTAGAGCAGGTACTCGCTCCAGCCGAATTGCTCATCGTCGCCCGGCTCCTGCCCCATGCGGTGCTGAAAGCCGACCACCTGCCAGTGCACGCCCTGCAACTGGCCCTTGGCGCCCAGCGGGAGGATGGGGCGCACGGGTTCGTCCTGCTCGGCAAACGCGAGTTCGGCGCCGACGCCGCTCTCCAGCGAAATGATGCTTTTGCAGGAAGGGCAGGTAATGCTCTTGGAGCCCGCCAGCATCACCTGCACCGGCGCGCCGCAGTTCGGGCAGCTGAACTGGCGGCCTTTTTCCTCCTTGACCGATTCGTCCTTGAGGCCCTGGAGCTTCAGGTCGTCGAGCAGCACGGCGCGGCCGCGGTCCACCGCGGGCGGCTGGCGGCTGGTGTCGATGGAGAGCACCTCGCCGTCGCTGCTGCGCAGTTCGATCAGGTCGAAAAGTTGGCCGAGCGGCGGCAGCTTGGGCAGCTCGCCCTCGGCCGAGATGAGCTGCGCCTGGCCGGTGTAGGCCACGCTGTAGACCTTGCCATCGAGGCTGACGCTGGCGCCGGGGCGCAGCGCTGCCACGTCGGGCAGCGCCTGCTGCACGCTGGCGGAGCGGGTGAAGACATAGGCGCCGTTGTCTTCCGAGAGGGTGGCCAGCTCGCCGTCCTGCAGGAAGGCGGTCCACTCGGTCCAGACGCCGGCATCGCTCTTGTACTGCAGCCGCCCAATCAGGGTGAAAGGGTGCTCTTTGCCATCCAGCACGATGCGCCCGCTCGCCATGAGCTGCAGCGGGCTGTGGTCGTCGAACAGCTCGGCCATCTTGCCGATGCGAGACAGCACCTCGCCATTGCGCACCACGGTGCTCTGGCAATACGGGCAGACGGCGTAGCTTGACTGCGCGCTCTTGAACTCCACCGGCGCGCCGCAGCCAGGGCAGGGCGCGCGGTAGGCGCGCTGGGTGGGTGCGGTGGCCATTGGCAGGTGTTTTTAAGCTTTTTTTGGCCTCTGGCGCTTATCTGGTAAGCGCAAGTAGCTATCTATTTAGTAGCAATTACACCAATTTCTTCAGCAGCTCGGCCTTTTTGCCGTCGAATTCCTCTTGCGTCAGGATGCCCTTGGACTTGAGCTCGCCGAGCTTTTCCAGCGTGGCCATGACGTCTTCTGCCTTGACGCCCACGGTGGGTGCTTCTGCCGCAGCGGCTGCGTGCGGCTGGGGCGCATTGCCGCTGCCCTGCAGGCCGGCAGCAAGGTTCTGCGCCATCACCTGGCCCAGCGCCACGCCGGCGCCCAGGCCCATGGCGTCGCCGGCAATGCCGCCGCCACCGCTGCCCGCGCCTTCGGCAAACTTCGGGATCGCCTGCGCCGTCTGGTACTGCATGAACTTGCCCATGTCGTTGCCGACCATGCCCATGCCGATTTTCTGATCCAGGATTTTCTGCAGCTCTTCGGGGAGCGACAGGTTCTGCACCGTCATGCTCTCGACCTTGAGGCCGAGCTTTTCAAAGGCGGGCGTCAGCTCTTTGGTCAGCGCGTCGGCAAACATGACCTGGTTGGCGGCCAAGTCCAGGAACGGCACGCCGCTGCCGGCAATGGCGTTGCTGATGTTTTGCAGCACCAGGCCGCGCAACTGCCCTTCGAGGTCGCCCACCGGGTAGCTGGCGCGGGTGCCCGAGATTTCGGTGTAGAACGCCTTGGGGTCGACGATGCGGTAGGCGTAGTTGCCAAACGCGCGCAGCCGCACCGCGCCAAAGTCCTTGTCGCGGATGGTGATGGGCTGGGGCGTGCCCCATTTCTGGTCGATCTGCTGGCGCGTGCTGAAGAAGTAGACGTCGCTCTTGAAGGGCGACTGGAACAATTTGTCCCAGTTCTTCAAGTTGGTCAGCAGCGGCAGCGTTTGCGTTGTCAGCTTGTGCGTGCCAGCGCCAAACACGTCGGCCACCTGGCCTTCATTGACGAAAACGGCCATTTGCGAATCGCGCACCACCAGCACGGCGCCGTTCTGGATTTCCATGTCCTGCATCGGAAAGCGCCAGGCCAGCGTGCCGTCGCCGTCCTCGGTCCATTCGATGACGTCGATGAACTGTTTCTTGATGAAATCCATAAGGGCCATGTGCTGCTCCCGTGGGTGGGCAAAAAGGGTGGCGGCCATGATAGCAACGGGGGTGGGGTTTTGGCGCTTTTTCGGTAGCCAGCCCAAGAGAGCGTGACGGAAGGCGCAAAACCGCAGCGCGCCAGAGGCGACGGCTCCTGGCGGCAAAGAAATATTTGCTTTTTTAAATGAGAATGATTATCATTTAACTCATCTGCTCTCAGGAATCCGCCATGACCCGCATCCGCCAGTTCGCCAGCACTCACCGCGCCACGCTCACCAAGACCGGCAGCTACTACCTCATCCACATCAGCGTCGCTGCCATGGTGGCCTACGCCGTCACCGGCAACCTGATGGCCTCCATCACGCTCAGCCTGCTGGAACCTACGGTGCAGGCGTTTGCGTTCTTCTTTCACGAAAAGGCGTGGGAGCGGCGCGCTGCGCGGCGCCAGGCGCAATCAGTCAGTTCAGCGGCTGCGGAGTTGCTGCCAGCCTGAAGGGCTGGGTCAGGCGCGCACGTCGAGCAGTGCGCCGAGCACCGCGTCGCCGGTGCGCAGGGTCTGCACATTGGCCATGAACGCGTGTTTGGCGGCGAGCTGGTCCACGACTTCCTGTTCGAGTGAAACCCCTTCAGCGTTGGCGCGCTGAACGCTGGCGTCCACGCCGCCCTCGGGCGCCGCCTGTTGCACGACACGCTGGGCACGGTAGCCGGGCGTGTTCATGTTGGCGACGTTGCCGGCCGAGGCGTCCAGTCGCATCCGGGCGGCGGAAAGACCGGAGGAGGCAATGGCGTTGAGGCTGGACATGCGGAAACTCCTTGAACCGTGGTGTGCCCGGCCATTGTCTGCCGCCGACGCGAACTCGGCAAGCGTTCAGAAACCGCGCCTACGACGGCGCTCCGTGGGCTTCGCGCAGGCACTGGGCGAACGCTTGGGCGGCCCGCGCGGGCTGGGGCGAGCGGCGCAGCACGCTGACGAACTCGCAGCAGTAGAAAAACAGCTCGGGCCGAATCGCGCGCATGTGCCCACGCCGCTCAAAGGCTTCTGCGTAGTGGTCGGGCAGAAAACCCAGGTAGCGGCCCGAGAGAATCAGCGTGGCAATCGACTCTTGGTCAAACCCCGTCGCCTTGCGCGGCAGGCGCTCGCGGTGGCCGAGCTCCATGTTGGGCGAGTGGTAGCCCAGGCCGGCAAAGGGCCAGGCGCGCAGGGCGTCCCAATCCAGCGCGGCATGGTCGGCGGCAAACAGCGGGTGGCTGGCGCCCGCGTAGAGCCGCATGTCTTCGCCAAACAGTGTCTCGTAGACCAGGCTTTGCGAGCTGCGGTGCGTGGGCAGGATGCCCACCTGAAAGCGCCCATCCATCAGCCCGCGCTCAATGGCCGGCATGCCGCCCACATGCAGGTTCAGCGCCACCTCGGGGGCGCGGTCGGCGAACAGGGCAATCGCCGAATCGATATGGGCTTGCGGGTTGCTGGCGGTCTTGTCGAACACCGCCACGTCGAGCTGCCCGCCCATGCGGTGGTGGATGTCGTCAATGCTGCTGCGAAACGCGTCCACGCCGGCCAGCAGGCGCAGCGTTTCGTCGTACACCCGCTGGCCTTCCAGCGTCAGCGCAAAGCCGGCCCGCCCGCGCCGGCACAGCCTCAAACCAAGGCGGGTTTCCAGATCCTTCAGGTGGCGGCTGACTGTGCTGGTGCCGATGTTGAGTTCGAGCTCGGCGGCGGAGAGCCCGCCGCACTCGACGACGCTCTTGAAGACCTGCAGCAAGCGCAGGTCCATATCGGCCAATTGCCCCAGCATGGCGCGGGGCCGCGCTGAAGAGGCCGGTGGCATTACTTGCATAAATCTTCAAGTGAACAGTGACATTTGTTGATTTGAGAGATTAACACCCGCAAGAACAATGGCGCATCGTTCCGTCCTTCTGGAGACCGCCATGAGTTTTGTGCCTATTGACCAAGCCCTTGAAGCCGCACCGCGCATGGACGCCGCCTGGCTCGACGCGCACTGGATGCCGTTTACCGCCAACCGCAACTTCAAAGCCGCACCGCGCATGGTCGCCAGTGCCAGCGGGGCCTACTACACCGACACCGACGGCCGCAAGATTTTTGACGGTCTCTCCGGCCTGTGGTGCACCGGCCTGGGCCATGGCCGGCGTGAAATTGCCGAAGCCGTGGGCAAGGCGGCGCTGAACCTGGACTACGCCCCGGCCTTCCAGTTCGGCCATCCGGCTTCGTTCGCGCTGGCCAACAAGATCAAGGAACTCACGCCCGACGGGCTGGACTACGTCTTCTTCACCGGCTCGGGCTCGGAATCAGCCGACACCTCGCTGAAAATGGCCCGCGCCTACTGGCGCGCCAAGGGCCAGGGCACCAAGACACGTCTCATCGGCCGCGAAAAGGGCTACCACGGCGTGAACTTCGGCGGCATCTCGGTCGGCGGCATTGGCGGCAACCGCAAGACCTTTGGCCAGGGCATCGAAGCCGACCACCTGCCCCACACCCAGCCGCCCGCCGGTACCTTCCAGAAGGGCATGGCCGAGGAAGGGGGCCGGGCACTGGCGGACAAACTGCTCGACGTGATTGCCCTGCACGATGCGAGCAACATCGCCGCCGTCATCGTCGAGCCGTTCTCGGGTTCGGCCGGCGTGGTCATCCCGCCCAAGGGATACCTGGAGCGCATCCGCGAGATCTGCACACAGAACCACATCCTGCTGATCTTTGACGAGGTCATCACGGCGTTTGGCCGCTGCGGCACCTGGACCGGCTCGGAGGCTTTTGGCGTCACGCCCGATATCCTCAACTTCGCCAAGCAGGTGACCAACGGCGCCCAGCCCTTGGGCGGCGTGGTGGCCAGCAAAGACATCTACGACACCTTCATGGCGCAGGGCGGCGCTGAATACCTGGTGGAATTCCCCCACGGCTACACCTATTCGGCGCACCCGGTGGCCTGCGCTGCAGGGCTAGCAGCTCTCGAAATCCTGCAAAAAGAGGACATGCCCGGCCGCGTGCAGGCCTTGCTGCCGCACTTCGAGCAGGCGGTGCACAGTCTCAAAGGCGCCAAGCATGTGGCCGACATCCGCAACTACGGCCTGGCCGCAGGGTTCACCATTGCTGCGCTTCCGGGCGAGCCGGCGCGCCGGCCGTATGAGATTGCCATGGCGTGCTGGAAGAAAGGCTTCTACGTGCGCTACGGCGGCGACACCATCCAGCTGGCGCCGCCGTTCATCAGCGAGAAAGCCGAGATCGAGCGCCTGGTCAATGCGCTGGGGGATGCGCTGGCCGAGACGGCGTGAGGCTTGCCTCGCAGGCTATTTGCTATCATAAGAATAGCTGACAGCGATTATCTGATAAGCGCTGGAGGCCAATTTTGCTTGAAACTTTGGCTGTGATGCCGCAGCCCTTGCGGACGTGGGGACGGAGCTGAAGCTGCGCCATCGCGGATTGCGCGCAAGCGTGCTTCGCTTCACGGCAACGATCGGGGCAGGCGAGCGCGCAAAACGCGCAGCCTACAATTGCGTGGCGCTCATGCGAGCGGCTGCGTCAAGCCTGTGACGGAACCCGGCGCGCTGCTGCTCGCCACCGCCGGAGTTCCCATGTCTGAAGCCCCCAAAGTCCCCCCTGTCGACAAGCGCGCCCTGCTGCGCAAGGCTGCTCTCGAATACCACGAGTTTCCCAAGCCCGGCAAGATTGCCATCGCTTCCACCAAGCAGATGGTCAACCAGCTTGATTTGTCGCTGGCTTATTCGCCCGGCGTGGCCGCGCCCTGCGAAGAAATCGTCAAGGACCCGAACGCGGCCTTTCGCTACACCAGCCGTGGCAACCTGGTCGGCGTGATCACCAACGGCACGGCCGTGCTGGGCTTGGGCGACATCGGCGCGCTGGCCAGCAAGCCGGTGATGGAAGGCAAGGCGGTCCTGTTCAAGAAGTTCTCGGGCATCGACGTGTTCGACATCGAGATCAACGAAAAAGACCCGGAAAAACTGGTCGAGATCATCGCTGCGCTGGAGCCGACGTTTGGCGGCATCAACCTGGAAGACATCAAGGCGCCCGACTGTTTCTATGTGGAGCGCAAGCTGCGCGAGCGCATGAACATTCCGGTGTTCCACGACGACCAGCATGGCACGGCCATTGTGGTGGGCGCGGCCATTCTGGGTGGCCTCAAAGTCGCTGGCAAGCGCCCGGAGGACGTCAAGCTGGTCACCTCCGGCGCCGGCGCTGCAGCATTGGCCTGCCTGGGCCTGCTGGTCAAGCTGGGCGTGCGCCGCGAGAACATCTGGGTCACCGACCTGGCCGGTGTGGTCTACGCGGGCCGCACCGAGCTGATGGACGAGGACAAGGCGCACTACGCGCAGCCCACCGAACAGCGCACGCTCAGCCAGGTGATCGTCGGCGCGGACGTGCTGCTGGGCCTTTCGGCCGGCGGCGTGGTCAAGCAGGAAATGGTGCGCAGCATGGCGCCGCGCCCGCTGATCTTCGCCCTGGCCAACCCCAACCCCGAGATTTCACCCGAGGACGTCAAAGCCGTGCGCGACGACGCCATCATCGCCACCGGCCGCACGGACTACCCGAACCAGGTCAACAACGTCCTGTGCTTCCCCTACATCTTTCGTGGCGCGCTTGATTCGGGTGCTACCACCATCACGATGGAGATGGAAATCGCCGCCGTGCACGCCATCGTCGAGCTGGCGCAGGCCGAGCAGAGCGAAGTGGTGGCCGCAGCCTACGTCGGTGAGCCACTCGCTTTTGGGCCGGAGTACCTGATTCCCAAGCCTTTTGACCCACGGCTGATGATGAAGATCGCGCCGGCCGTGGCGCAAGCCGCCTTTGACTCCGGTGTCGCGCTGCGCCCCATTGCCGACATGGACGCCTACCGCGACCATTTGCAGACATTTGTCTACGCTTCCGGCACGACGATGAAGCCGATCTTCGCGACTGCCAAGGCGGCCAGCGCCAAGCGTGTGGCGTACTCAGAAGGCGAGGAAGAGCGCGTGTTGCGCGCCGCACAAATCGTGGTGGACGAGCACATTGCACGTCCCACGCTCATAGGGCGCCCCGCCATCATTGCCCAGCGCATCGAAAAGTTTGGACTGCGGCTCGCAGAGGGGCGCGACTACGACGTCGTCAACGTCGAGCAAGACTACCGCTATCACGACTTCTGGCAGACCTACCACCGCATGACCGAACGCAAGGGCGTCACCGTGCCGATCGCCAAGATCGAGATGCGCCGGCGCCTGACCTTGATTGGCAGCATGATGCTGCACAAGAGCGAGGTGGACGGCCTCATTTGCGGAACCTGGGGCAACACCACGCACCACCTGAGTTACATCGACCAGGTCATCGGCAAGCGTGCCGGTGTGACCACCTATGCCTGCATGAATGGATTGCTGCTGCCCGATCGCCAGGTCTTTCTCGTTGACACCCACGTCAACTACGACCCGACGGCGGCGCAACTGGCCGAAATAACGGTCATGGCCGCCGAGGAAATGCTGCGCTTTGGCATCAAGCCCAAGGCGGCGCTGCTGTCGCACTCGAACTTTGGCAGCAGCACCCAGCCCAGCGCCGTGAAGATGCGTGACACGCTGGAGTTGCTGCGCGTGCAGGCGCCTTGGCTGGAAGTCGACGGCGAGATGCACGGCGATGTCGCGCTCAGTGGCAGCGCGCGCGCTGCACTCATGCCGAACAGCACCCTCATCGGCGACGCGAACCTGCTGGTCCTGCCCAATATCGATGCGGCCAACATCTCGTACAACCTGCTCAAGACCGCTGCCGGCGGCAACATCGCCATTGGGCCGGTGCTGCTCGGCGCGGCCCAACCGGTCTGTGTGCTCACGGCCAGCGCGACCGTGCGCCGCATCGTCAACATGACGGCATTGACCGTCGTTGACGCCAACGTGCAACGCTGAAGTCGCCGGGGGTTTACCCGACGAAGTGAGCGTCCGCTAACAAAAGGTATTCCCTCGAATTTGCCCATATTTTGGGCAAATGCTTGCATTCGTGTGGGGATTCCGTCACACTAGCGCCTTGAAATTTCGGGTTAACCCGTAGTTTCCGAAAGGTGTAGTCGTGATGTTTGCTGACGCTGCGGCCTGGACGCGCAAAGCCGGTTTTTCCTTCGTTCTGGGCGCGACGCTCGTACTGTCGTCGCTGGGTTTGCAGGCGCGGCAAAGTGCCACCGACGCAGGGTCCGCTGTGATTGCACGGGCCGACTTGCCCTTGCAGGGGCAGCGAACCCATGCGTTGATTTTTGCCGGCGGCCCGTTTCCTTATGAGAAGGACGGCGTCGTTTTTGGTAACCGTGAACGCTTGCTTCCGCCGTCAAAACGCGGCTACTACCGCGAATACACCGTCAGAACCCCAGGGGTGCGCCACCGCGGCCCCAAACGCATTGTCTGTGGCGGCCCGCCGCAACAGCCCGAGGCTTGCTATTACACGGCGGACCATTACGCCAGTTTTCGCAGGATCGTTGATTGAGCCTGCAGACAACCGATTTTTAGACTTGAATAGAAAGAGACGCGGAGATGGACACGCCACTTCGTAAAGACCAGGATGTTCCCTTGCGCGGCATACGCGCCAATATCGTGCAATCCATCCGCGCATTTCGCGTGCAGGATCTGCAGGATGCGGCCACTGCGCTGGGACACCACTTCCTTTACGCCAACCTCGCCCACGCACAGACCAAACAGGATGTGCTGGATCTGATTGCACAGCAGTTCACCTTTCCGGCGCACTTCGGGAAGAACTTCGACGCCCTGTCGGACTGCCTGACGGACCCGCTGCACAAGTCGGGTCCGCAACCCGGCTTTATCCTCGTGCTTGAGCAGATTCCCGCTACGGCCAAGTTCGATAAGGAAGCGCGCGAGCAGCTGATCGACGTATTCCGTGACGCTGCGGATTTCTGGGGAGAGCGAAAGATTCCGTTCCGCTGTTTCTATTCTTTTCTGTAGCCCGTTCTGCAACCAACAGCCAGGCAGAACGGGCGAACGGGGCTAGCGAAGCACCGCATGCGGTGCTGGGAATCGAGGTCGGTGCGGAGCCGCCAGAGAAAATGCTTACCGACAAACTGGTAGATATCTCACCCTTGGCGCTGCGCATGAGCAGCCCCTTCAATTCGGGTTACTGGCTCAACGCCGCCTGAACCGAGCAAGCACGCATCCCGCCGGTCTGCCTCATAGCGCCGGCGGTTTTCTTTTGGTGGTTCACGGGTCCAAGATGTCCAAAGACAAAACGGCTTTCGTATGTTCGGACTGTGGTGGAACGAGTCCACGATGGTTGGGAAAATGTCCGCAATGCAGCGCCTGGAACACGCTTAGCGAGACCGTGGTCGAGCCCCAGGGTGCGCGCAACCGCTATGCAGGCGCGTCGCGCCCGGCCTTGAATGCGGCGCAGGCCGTAGCGCCGCTGTCGTCGATCGAGGCCAGTGACTTCGAGCGCACTCCAACGGGACTGGATGAACTTGACCGCGTCCTTGGGGGCGGCATGGTCGAGGGGGCAGTGGTCCTGATTGGCGGCGACCCCGGCATCGGCAAGTCGACGCTGCTCTTGCAGGCGCTGGACGCCTTGCAGCGATCAGGCCTGTCCACGCTGTACGTCACCGGTGAAGAAAGTGGCGCCCAGGTGGCCTTGCGTTCGCGCAGATTGGGCTTGGACCACAGCATGGTCCAGGTCCTGGCCGAGACGCAGCTCGAGAAGATCATCGCCACCATCGAGCAGACGCAACCGGCGATCGCAGTCATCGATTCGATTCAGACCATGTATTCGGAGGCGCTCAGCTCGGCGCCAGGCTCGGTGGCCCAAGTGCGCGAATGCGCAGCACATCTGACGCGCCTGGCCAAAGCAACCGGGGTCGCGATCATCCTGGTGGGTCACGTCACCAAGGAAGGGGCGCTCGCCGGCCCCCGTGTGCTGGAGCACATGGTCGACACGGTGTTGTACTTCGAAGGCGATACGCATTCGAGCTTCCGTCTGGTGCGTGCCATCAAGAATCGCTTTGGGGCCGTCAATGAGATCGGTGTCTTCGCCATGACCGAGCGGGGCCTCAAAGGAGTGAGCAATCCCAGCGCGATTTTCCTGAGCCAGCACAGCGAGCCGGTTCCCGGCAGCTGCGTGTTGGTCACGCTGGAAGGCACCCGCCCGATGCTGGTGGAAATCCAGGCGCTGGTTGACGGCGGCGGGCCCAGCCCGCGGCGCCTCTCCGTCGGTCTGGACCGCGATCGCTTGGCCATGCTGCTGGCCGTGCTGCACCGCCACGCAGGCGTGGCATGCGCGGACCAGGACGTATTCGTCAACGCCGTGGGCGGGGTGCGCATCAGCGAACCGGCAGCGGATCTGGCCGTGATGCTGGCCATCACCTCCAGCCTGCGCGCTCGGGCTATGCCCAAAGGTTTCCTCGCCTTTGGCGAGGTGGGTCTGGCGGGCGAGGTGCGCCCTGCGCCGCGTGGGCAGGAGCGCCTTCGCGAGGCAGCCAAGCTGGGCTTCTCGGTGGCCATCGTGCCCAAGGCCAACGTGCCCAAAAAGCCCATCGAGGGGCTGACGATTCATGCGGTTGAACGCATTGAGCAGGCCATGGACCTGGTGCGCGAATTGCAATGATCGAAAGTGTGGCTGACGTGAGGTCCTTCACGCTCGGTTACCTGTGCTGGTGGCGGAGCTCCTGGAGGGCGCCGTAAAATCTCGGGTTCTGCGAACCCAGCAAATCCAAAGGACCCCCATGAGCCCCGTAGTTCCCTCGATGGCCGATCGTGACGGCAAAATATGGATGGACGGCCAGATGGTCGATTGGCGCGACGCCAAGATTCATGTGCTCTCGCACACCTTGCATTACGGCTGTGGTGCCTTTGAAGGCGTTCGCGCCTATAAGACGACCGATGGCACGGCCATCTTCCGGCTGGAGGAACATACCGAACGCCTCTTCAACAGCGCCAAAATTCTGCGAATGAAAATTCCGTTCACCAAGGAAGAGGTGAACGAGGCGCAGAAGGCGGTGGTGCGTGAAAACAAACTTGAATCGTGCTACCTGCGACCATTGACCTGGATCGGCTCGCAAAAGCTGGGCGTATCGCCCAAGGGCAATCAGATTCATTTGATGGTGGCTGCCTGGGCCTGGGGCGCCTACCTGGGCGAAGAAGGCATGAAGCGTGGCATCCGTGTCAAGACCAGCAGCTACACCCGCCACCACGTCAACATCACCATGACGCAGGCCAAGGCGGTGAGCAACTACACCAACTCGATTCTGGCGAACATGGAAGCGCTGGACGATGGCTACGACGAAGCCCTGTTGCTCGACAGCTCTGGTTTCGTCTCCGAGGGCGCGGGGGAAAACATCTTCGTCGTCAAGAATGGCGTCATCTACACGCCCGATCTCTCGGCCGGTGCGCTCAACGGCATCACGCGCAATACCGTGCTGCATATTGCCAAGGACTTGGGGCTCGAAGTGGTGCAAAAGCGCATCACCCGAGACGAGGTCTACATCTCTGACGAGGCGTTTTTTACCGGCACGGCCGCCGAAGTGACGCCGATCCGCGAACTGGACCGCATTGAACTGGGTGCCGGCGAGCGCGGGCCCATCACGGAAAAAGTGCAGTCGGCGTTTTTCGACATCGTGAATGGCCGCAATCCCAAATATGCCCACTGGCTCAGCAAGGTGTGATACATGAAACAAGCTGTGATCGAACTGCTGGCGAGCGAGCTCAACCCTGAGGGCGGGGTGTATTGCCCCAATCCCAAAGCGGGCATGCAATTGTGGAACGCCCATCCCAAGGTCTACCTCGACGTGGCCCATGCGGGCATGGCCAAGTGCCCCTATTGCGGCACCGAGTACCGGCTCAAGGCAGGAGAAACCCTGAGCGCTGGACACTGAGAAAGTAGCTGTACGCGCATGGAGCGTGCAGCTACCCACCCTGCCGGCATCGCCTGCGCGCCATGCGGCCCTAGCGAGGCGCCTTCCAGTTTTCCGCGAGTCACTCCCTTTTGATCTCAAACCTTGCGCCCGCGCAGCCCCACTCCTGGCCGGAGCGCCTCTCCAGCGTGGCGGCCTTTGCGGTTCCGGGTCTGGCGCTGTGGCTGCCGTCGGGCTATTCCTATGGCGCCGCCCTGCTGCTGTTGGGGACCTTGCTTACGCTGAATCGCTGGCCGCGTCGGCAGCACGAAGCGTTCACCTGGTGGTTCGCTGCCAGCATGCTGGCCATGGCCGTGGTGTGGGCGGCGCAGGCCGATCCGGCAGAGCATTTTGGTCGCGCTGATCGACCCGCCAAATTCATCCTCGGCGCTGCGTGCCTGCTTTTTGTCACTTGCTATCCGCCCCGGCCACGGGCCCTGCTTGCCGGGCTCGCGGTCGGTAGCCTGGGCGCGGGTGGGCTGGCGCTGTGGCAGATGTACGGACTGCACGCCGAGCGTGCCTGGGGTCACACCAATGCCATCCAGTACGGCAATCTTGCGCTGTGCCTGGCGACCATGCTGGCCTTGTATACGAGCGCTCTGTGGCGTCAGCTCAGGGCATCCGCTCGCGTCCTGTGCATTCTTGGGGTGCTTGCAGGACTCGACGCCTCGGTGCTTTCGCAGTCGCGCGGTGGTTGGCTGGCCTTGCTGCTCTCCCTGCCTTTGGCATTGGCCTGGTTGTTCCTGCGCCGACGCGAGACTTTCCGCGCGGTCGGCCTGGGTGTGGCGGCCATTGTCATCGTCCTGGTGGTCTTGAATGGCGGCGTGCTGATGGAGCGCGTCGAGCGCATGGAGCACGAAATCCAGACCTACGACCAACATGGCGAAGCAGGAAATTCCGTGGGGCAAAGGCTTGAACACTGGCGTTTCGCCTGGGATATCGCGCGCGAGCGGCCACTGCTGGGCTGGGGTTTTGCGGGCTACATGGCGGAAAAGGCGGCCCGGGTGGCGGCGGGTCGCTACCATCCTTCGATCGTCGAATACAAGTTTGTTCACAACGAACTGCTCGACCAGTGGGTCAAACTGGGCATCATGGGGCCCGCCATGCTGCTCTTGTTCTATGCCCTGCCTCTGGCCATGTTTCTACCCAAGAGGGTGCGCATGAAAGACTACGAGCGCGACGCCGAACTGGGCGCCCACGCGCTGGCGCTGCGTCTGTGTGGCACCTGTATCCCTGTGCTCTATATCGGCTTCGGCCTGACGCAGGTCTTTTTTGCGCACAACAGCGGCATCATGTTCTATCTGTTCATGCTCATGCTGCTGTGGGCCGCGCTGCGGTCTGTGGAGCGGCAACTCGATGCCTTGCCTCCTCGCACGCTGGTTTCTGACACTCTGGCCCAATGAGCACCTTGCCTCCAGAACTGCCGCGCGTACTGCATTTCGTCACCGGTGGCTTTTCCGGTGCCACGCAGGTGGCCGTGGATCTGGTGCGGGCGCATGGTGAGAGCGGGTTGTTTGACTCCTTGCTGGTGCTGCGGCGCAAGCGCCAGACCGATCCGGTGCGCATCGCCGCCCTGCGTGCGCAAGGCCTGGCGGTAGAGGTGGTCCCAGGCTGGTCCCATGCTGCCACCATGTGGCAACTGGTGCGCCTGTGTCGCAAATTTCGGCCCGATCTGCTGGTGGCGCACGGATTCAGCGAGCACCTTTGGGGGCGCTATGCCGGGCTGATCGCGCGCGTGCCGCGCCTGGTACAGGTCGAGCACAACTCGCGCGAACGCTATACGCGCTGGCGCCAGGCACAGATGCTTTGGCTGGCGCGCCGCACCCAGGCCATCGTGGGCGTCTCGCAAGGCGTGCGCGAGGCGCTGCTGGCCCGTGGCGTGGATCCCTCGAAGACGCTGGCCATCCCCAACGGCATCCGGCTTGAGCCCTACGCACAGGCGCACGAGCATCCCTATGCGTCGCGCGAACCGGGCATTGTCATGGCCGCCCGGTTTGCACGGCAAAAAGACCACGCGAGCCTGCTGCACGCGCTGGCCCTGCTGCGCCAACGTGGACAGACGCCTGCGTTGCTGCTTGCGGGTGGCGGAAAGGCCAGCGCCCTTCGGCAGGCCAAAAATCTGTGCAGCCAGCTCGGTCTGCAGTCGCAGGTTCGATTTCTAGGCCATTGCAAAGACGTCCCCGGCCTGCTGATGTCGCAGCAGGTGTGCGTGCTGTCCACCCACTATGAAGGCATGCCACTGTCGCTGATCGAAGGCATGGCCGCCGGGTGCGCGGTGGTGGGCAGCCGGGTACTAGGTGTGCGCGAGGTGCTGCAGCATGAGCGCAACGGACTGCTGGTGGACGAAGGCGATCCCAAGGCCCTGGCCGATGCGCTGGAGCGCCTGCTGGCGCGGCCACAAGAGGCGGCTGCGATGGCCGCCCAGGGGCAGCGCGATGCGCGGAAACGCCATGGGCTGGCGCTGATGCTGTCGCGCTACGAAGCACTCTTTCTTCGATTGTTGGGGCAAAGGCCTGCATGAATAGCATCGCAGAACCCATCGAAGCGACGCCCTGGCTCAGTGTGTTGGTGCCCGCGTACAACGCGGCTGCTTATCTTGGCGAGTGTGTGGAATCGGTGCTGGCTCAGGGCATCGAGGGCGTTGAACTGGTGGTGGTGGACGATTGCTCCAATGATGCGTCGGCGGCGATTCTGACGCAGCTCGCCACCCGTTGGCCGAAGGGCTTTCGCGTGCAACGCCATGCGCGCAACCGGGGATTGAGCTCGGCGCGTAACACCCTCCTGGAAGCGGCGCGCGGCGAATACCTGTGGTTTTTGGATGCCGATGACAAGTTGCTGCCGGGAGTCCTCGGTGAACTGCGCGACATCGTCCAGACCGACGCGCCCGACCTGGTGCTGTGTGACTTCGAGGTTTTGCGCGAGCGCCGCCAGATCAAGCACTGGCTGCGCGGAGAGCACCACCGCAAGTCGTTCGCGGGCGCGCCTGGCCTATTGCATGGCGACACGGCGCAGTTGCTGAGCGGCATGCTCCTGGCCGGGCAGTTGCACGCCTGGTCCAAAGTGTCCCGGCGCACGCTGTGGGATTCGGGGCTGCGCTTTCCCCCAGGCCAGTACTTCGAGGACATGGCCACCATGAGCCTGCTGGCGCTGGCGGCAGATTCCAGCTACTACGTGCCTCGCCCGTGGGTGGCCTACCGGCAGCACGAGCACAGCATTCTGGCCAATGCCAACTGGCAGAAGGCGCAAGACCAGTCGCGCGCCCTCGTTCCCTTGCGCGAGGCGCTGCGCTCGCATGCCAGTGCGCGGTCTCCAGAGCTGCGCCTTGCCCTGGCGCACCAGAGTGCCCGCAACCTCATGGGCGCGATGCGCTATCTGGATTCGCAATCGAGCGCGCTCGCATTCGCCGGGCCTTTGCCGGCGCTGGCCGACCAATTGCGGCAGAATTTTCGCGAGTCATCTCCCTTGACTGAGCAGGAACTCGCAAACGCCTATCTGCGGCGCGGCTGGCTTTTGCGGCGCCAGAAATTCCTGCGCTGGTTTGGCGCCTTCCGTGCATGATGCACGCTGCCCTGCCCTGGCGTGACCGCGCCGAGTTGTGGCTCGCAGGGGGACTCAAGCGCTATTTCCAATGGTTTGCGCGCACGGCAGAACCCGGGGTCGACACTGCCGCGCAGGAATACCTCTTTGGCTCCCGCAGGCCCGATGAGCGTGATCGCGCGCACAACGCGCGGGCGATTCCGCCGATTGTCTGGGCCTACTGGAGCGGCGCGGCTGCGCCCCCACTCATTGCGCGCTGCTTTGCCAACTGGCGCCAGTTCAATCCCCATTTCAGCATCCGGGTGCTGGACGACGACAGCGTGCGCAACTACCTGGGCGAACTGCCTGAGGCGCTGGAGCATGCCAGTGCCACGCTGCGTGCCGACTGGATTCGTCTCGAACTGCTGCGCCGCCATGGTGGCATCTGGCTCGATGCCAGCACCTTGCTGACGGCGCCACTCGACTGGGTGCTGCAGCAGCAGCAGCGCAGCGGCAGCGATCTCATCGCCTACTACCTCGATCGCTACACCACGGACGCGCAGTTTCCCATCGTGGAAAACTGGTTTCTTGCAGCCCCGCCGCAAAGTGCCCTGGTGGCCGATCTGCAGCACGAATTCACCCACACCGTGTTGCCGCTGGGCGGTGCAGGCTATGTGGCGTATCTGCAGCGGCTGGGCAACTACGAACAGCTGCGCCAAGGCATTGACCTGCCCAACTACCTCAGCATGCATCTGGCCCTGCAGCGCTTGCTGCGCAGCGGCGCAAGCTACCGCCTGTCACTGCGCTGCGCGGAAGATGGCCCCTTCCTCTATCATGCGCTGGGCCAATGGGGGCGCACTGCCCTAAAGATCCGCTTGCTGTTCCTGCGTGCGGCGAGCGCGCCGCCGCCGCTGATCAAATTGCGCAAGCCCGATCGCAAACGCCTGGACCTGTATCTGGAGCGCGGTCTGTACCTGCCCGAGAGCACCTTTGGGCGCTACCTGTGTCCGCCACCAACGCCATGAGCCGACGCCGAAAAACCAAAATCGAGAAGTGGTTTTCCTTCAACCGGTATCGCCGGCGCTTCGGCGCGCATGCGCTGGCTGCCGGCCTGCTGGGCGAGGACACCGAGGCGCTCAAAAGCACCCTGGTCGCCGGCGATGCGGCCGAATACGCTTATGGCTCACTGCCGGATTTGCAGGCGCACCTGCAGCGCTTGCGCCAGGAGTTCATTGGGCAACCCGAACTGCTCTATCACCATGCGGCGCTCATCGTGCTGATACGCCGGGAGGCGGCGCCAGAGCAGAATTTCGCGCGCTTCAAGCAGCTGTGGCTTTCTGAACAGGCCTTTTTGTCGGAGCATCTGGACCTGCGCTGGCTGGTGGCTGCCTGCGATACCTTCATTGACCATGATCCCGACGCCGGCCTTCGGGCCACCCTGATGAACGCGGTGCTGCTGGTCAACACCATCAAGTTGCAGGAAACCGAGCGCTTCCTGCAGGGGGCCGCGGAGTCACCCGATCGGCCCGAGTCGGTCGCCGCGCTGCAGGCTGGGCGGGTTGGCTTGATGGATGGTCTGTCTGCCTTTGTTGTCGGCACCGACGACACCTTGCGCAACATGCGCTGGCGCATGGAAAAGCTTTGCGCATTGCACCCGCTGGCCGCCATTGCCATAGTGGTCTTCGATCGCCTGCAGCAGCCCGAGAACAGCAATGTCTATTCACGTTTTCGCCTGCGCCATACGCGGGACCGCACGCGCTGGTGGTAGTGCGCCGCAGCCTCTTGTACTTGATTGGCTTCAGCTGCAAAGCACCGCTTGGGCCTGCGCATGCAGGCGTTTGACGAGCACGCCGGCTTCGGGAAGGTCGTGCACCAGGCCGATGGCTTCGCCCACTGTGGCGTGGGCCCGGGAGTAGTCACCCGCTTGTACCCCGGCGTCGTAGCTCGCCTGCGCTGCTTCGGGCGCAGCGCGCAGCGCGTCCACGCGGCCCTCCCAGCTGCGGTGCAGGTCGTTGCGCAACGCCCGAAAATCATAGGGTGCAGGCCAGTGCTTGCGCCGCAGAATGTCAAACACGGCGCTGCGTGCGGTGCCATCGCCGCCGGCGGCCAGCGCCGCCTGCTTGGCGCCAAGAGGTGCCAGGCTCTCCTGCGTGGCCCAGAGGCGTGTGCCCAGCAGCGCGCCGTCGGCACCCAGAGTCAGTGCGGCCGCCAGGCCCCGGCCGTCCGCAATACCGCCTGCCGCCAGCAGCAGGGTTTCTGGGGCATGGCCTGCCAGCCAGTCCGCCAGTTCGGGCACCAGAGTCAGGGTGGAGCGGCCATTGAGTCCATTCATCCCGTGGCCGCCGGCCTCCGCGCCCTGGGCGACCAACACCTGGGCGCCTGCTTCCAGAGCCTGTGCAGCTTGTTCCAGCCGCTGGATCTGGCAGATCAGGGGCGCGCCACTGGCGGCGATGCGGGCGGCGTAGCGGCGGGCGTCGCCAAACGAGAGCATCACGGCGCGCGGACGCTCTTCGAGCGGCAGGTCCAGCACCCAGTCCAGCGCCGAGGCGTCCTCGTCGAGTTTCCAGGTGATGAAACCGATGCCGATGCGCTGGCTGTCCACCGCCTGCAAGGCCAGGCGATATTCGCGCTGCGTCCAGGCAAGATCGCCGTAGCCGCCGCCCACCAGACCCAGCGCGCCGGCGCGAGCGCAGGCGGCCGCCAGGGCGCCGCCCGAAGCCAGCGCCATGGGCGCAAGGGCGATCGGGGTGGTCAGGGAAAACTGCTTAGAGAACCGGGAGGCGTTGAGCTGCGTCATGTGCCGATTCTCGCGCCGGCTGGCGTGAGCGGCAGCCGCAGCACGAAGCAGGCACCGCCACCTGCGTGGTCTTCGCAGTGCACGCTGCCGTGGTGGCGCGTGGCAATCGAGCGCACCAGAGCCAGCCCCAGGCCGACGCCGCCTGCGCGCTCGCTGGCCCCAGGCAGGCGGTAAAAGGGGTCGAAGATGCGTTCGCGCTGCGCCTCGGGGACCCCAGGGCCGCGGTCGCACACCTGCACCTGCGCCCAGCCGTTGCTGCGCTGCAGGATGACGGTGACCTCGCCCGTGCTGTAGCGGCGCGCATTCTCCAGCAGGTTGCGCAGCGCGCGGCGCAGCAGCTTGGCCACCCCGGTCACCTCGATGTCCTCGCCGCTTGCCTCCAGGTCCGCGCCCACGCGCGCGCATTCCTCTGCGGCGAGCCCGACGAGATCCACGCTTTCAATGTCGCCCACATCGGCCTCGCGGGCGTCGAGCCGGCTGGCCAGGAGAATTTCTTCCACCAACTGGTCCAGCTCGCTGATGTTGCGTTCAATTTCGCGGCGAAACAGGGGCGAAGGATGGTCGCCATCCATCAGTGCCAGGCCCATACGGATGCGCGTGAGCGGCGAGCGCAGCTCGTGCGAAGCATTGGCCAGCAGCGATTTGTGCGACCCTACCAGCGCTTCGATGCGCGCCGCCGCGGCGTTGAACTGGCGCGAGAGGTCCGCCACCTCGTCGTGGCCTTGCTCGGGCACGCGCGCGGCCAGGTCACCGCTGCCAAAGCGCTGTACGCCGCGCTGCAGCACCTCAAGCCGCAGCAGCAGCCGGCGAATGATGGGAAACACCCCCAGGGCCACGGCAATGCCCACCAGGCCCAGCATCCAGAGAAAACCAAAAGGCGGGCGGGTCCAGAAGGCGGTGTCGCGTTCCCTGGGCCCACGGGGGCCACGTTCGCCGCGCGGTCCGGGCTCGCGCGGAGCCACTTGCAGGACAAAGGCATCTCCAGAGTCCAGGTCTACCTTGAACTCGATGCCCTCACCGCGCACGCGCTGAGCGACACCATTGCCGACCACATCTCCCTGGGCATTGCGCAGCACCACTTCGCGTGGCGCCTGCACGCGCTGCACTTCGTTCTGCTCCGCCGCAACGCGCCAGGCCCAGCCCACGGCCAGGGTGAGCACCGCCACGCCGCCCACTACGGCAAGCCAGATACGCAAATAGAGGCGGCGGGAAAAGGGGTTGATCAAAAACACCTCAGCAGTGCTCCACATGGGTGTGCAGAACCCACAAGTGTTGCGCCAGGCGCTGCCCCGGCCAGCGGTCGCCGCGCAAGGGCCGCCCCGCCGCGCTGGCGGCGTCCCCCTTCAGGGGGGAAGGCGCGAAGCGACTCAGGGGGGGCATTCAATCCTGCTGTTTGGCGAAGACGTAGCCCACGCCGCGCACCGTGAGGATGCGGCGCGGGTTTTTGGCGTCGTCCTCGATGGCCGCGCGGATTCGGCCCATGTGCACGTCGATGGAGCGATCAAAGGCTTCGAGCTCGCGCCCGCGCACCGCTTCCATGATCTGGTCGCGCGTGAGCACGCGGCCGGCGCGCTCGGCCATGGCCACCAGCAGGTCGAACTGGTAGGAGGTGAGCTCGCAAGGCTCGCCCGCCACGCAGACGCTGCGGGCATCGCGGTCGATTTCCAGCGTGCCGAAGCGCAGTGACTGGCTGGCCGGCGCAGCGCCCTCGTCGCGCCGGCGCAGCACCGCGCGGATGCGGGCCAGCAGTTCGCGCGGCTCGAAGGGTTTGGGCAGATAGTCGTCGGCGCCCAGCTCCAGGCCGATGATGCGGTCCATGGGGTCGCCTTTGGCCGTGAGCATCAGCACCGGCACGCGGGCCATCGGCCCCTGCAGGGCACGAATGCTGCGGCAGACGTCCAGCCCGTCCATGTCGGGCAGCATGAGGTCAAGAATCACGAGCTCGGGCAAGGGCGCGGTCCCCGGCGTTTGCAGCCGCGCCAGGCCGCTGCGGCCGTCGCCGCAATGATCCACCTGCATGCCCGACTGGGCGAGGTATTCCACCACCATGTCCGCCAGGCGGGTGTCGTCTTCAATCATCAGCAACTGCGTGGTCATGGCATTTCCGGCATGGGGGGAAGGATCATCTTGGCGTGCTGGCGTCTCGGGGGCTTGAAGCCTGGGTAAAGCCTGGGTAAACGCTTGCCTCACCGCACAAAACTATTCTTTTTATAGCTGCAAACCTTTATTGGTCAAGCGCTAGGGCCTGTTTTTAATCTTGAAACGAGAGCCACCAGGAGCAGGACAGGCAGGCCCAGCAGCGCGGTGCCAATAAAGAATTCGGTGTAGCCGTTCGCATCCACGAAGCGGCCCGAGAAGCCGGCAAGCCATTTGGGCAGCAGCAGCATCACCGAACTGAGCAAGGCGTACTGCGTGGCCGAATACTGCACGTTGGTCAGGCCGGAGAGGTAGGCGATGAAGCCGGCCGATGCAATGCCGCCTGCCAGGTTGTCGGCCGAAATGACGAAAACCAGGCCCGTGAGATCGTGCCCGCGCGTGCCCAGCCAGGCGAACAGCAGGTTGCTGGCCGCCGAGAGCACGGCGCCCAGCATCAGCACGCGCATCACGCCGATGCGCAGCGCCAGCACGCCGCCCAGGAAGGCGCCGGCCAGCGTCATCAGCACGCCGAACACCTTGGTCACGGCGGCCACTTCGTCCTTGGTGTAGCCCATGTCCACATAGAACGGATTGGCCATGATGCCCATCACCACGTCGCTGATGCGGTAGACGGCGATCAGCGCCAGAATCAGCACGGCATGCCAGCGGTAGCGGCTGAGGAAGTCGGCAAACGGGTCGATGAGTGCGCCGCGCAGCCACTCCAGCGCGTTGCGTGCGGGTGGCAGCGGGCGCGGCGCTGGCTCGCGCGAGAGCAGTACCGTGACCGTGCCCACGAGCATCGAGGCCGCCATCACCAAGTAGGCCGTCTTCCAGGCGCCCTGCTGGTAGCCGGCCACGCCCACCAGCTCGGCGCGCGCGGCCACCCACAGCACGCCGGCGCCGGCCCAGATCATGGCCAGGCGGTAGCCCGTCTGGTAGGTGGCGGCCAGCGCCGCCTGGCGCTCGGTGTCGGCCGACTCGATGCGAAAGGCGTCCAGGGCAATGTCTTGCGTGGCTGAGCCAAAGGCCACAGCCAGGGCGCACCACACCATGGGGGCCAGGGCGACGCGCGGATCATTGAAAGCCATGCCCGCGAGGCCGGCCATCACCATCGCCTGCGACAGCAGCAGCCAGCTGCGCCGCCGCCCCAGTGTGCGCGTCAGCAGCGGCAGCGGCAGCCGGTCTACCAGCGGCGCCCAGACCCACTTGAAGGCGTAGGCCAGGCCCACCCAGCTCAGGTAGCCGATGGTGGTGCGGTCCACGCCCGCCTCGCGCAGCCAGAAGCTGAGTGTGCCCAGCACCAGCAACAGCGGCAGCCCGGCCGAAAACCCCAGCGTGAGCATGCGCAGGCTGGCCGGCTCCAGGTAGATGAGCCAGGCCTCGCGCCAGCTGCGGCGCTTCGCGGGGGAGGGGAAAGTCGCTGGGGGCATGGTCGAAAGCCAAAGTGTTCTGGGGATTATCCGGTTGCCTGCACCGCTACCATGCGTCCATGGCCCATGCCCCGGTTCTCGTGCCCCTTCTTTCTGTGCGCCAGTACAGCGGCGAACACGCGGCGCACGCGCACGACCACGCCCAGGTGCTCTACGCGCTGCGCGGGCGCATGGAGCTGGAAGTGGCCGGCCGCGCCGCTTTTGTCGACACCACGTGCGGCATGGTGGTGCCGGCCGGTACGACGCACGGCTTTCTGGCGCTGCCGGGCGCGCGCCTGCTGGTCATCGACGCGCCTGCGCAGGCGGGCGTTGAGCGTGTAAGGCGCTTTGCCGTGGCGCCTGCGCAGCTGGGCTGGAGCGTGAGCGACGATGCGGTCGAAAGGCTCCAGCAGATTTTGCAGTTCCGGCGCGTGCTGGTGCGCCGCGCCATCCGGCCCGAGCAGGTGGCACGGACCGTGGGCGCAGCCCTGCACGAGCCCTGGCCCACCGCCCGCATGGCGGCGCTGTGCGCCTTGAGCCCGCAGCGCTTTCATGCCCGCTGGCTGGAACTGACAGGCCAGACGCCCCAGGCCTGGCTGCGCGCGCTGCGGCTGGACGCGGCGCAGCGCCTGCTGGCGCGCGGCCAGTCACTGGAAGCCGCCGCGCTGCAGCTGGGCTACGCCAGCGCCAGCGCCCTGGGCTTCGCGTTGCGGCGCGAGCGAGGGTGTGGCGCCCGTGCGTTGCGCCGGGCGGCCAGATAACTCCTTATTTGAGAGCTGAAAACGCTTGCCAGGAAAGCGCTACAGCCGTTTTTGGCCAAATTTATGAGCAATGCACTTCGCGCGTTGCTCGACAGTTGCCCGCGTTGGGCGCTGCACCATTCCAGGCATGACCACTTCCCATTCCACCCGCGGCATCGCCATGGTGCTGCTCGCCGCCATGCTCTGGGGCACCACCGGCACGGCGCAAAGTCTGGCTCCTGCGGGGCTGTCGCCTTACTGGGTGGGCGCGTTGCGTCTGGTGGTGGCCAGTGCCTTCTTTGCCTTGCTGGCGGCGCCGGTCCTGTGGCGGCGCGCGGGTGCGTCCCGGCTGCCGTGGCGCCCCGTGCTGCTGGCGGGCGTGTGCGTGGCGGCGTACAACCTGAGCTTTTTTGCCGGCGTGAAGGCCAGCGGCGTGGCGCTGGGCACGGCCATTGCCATCGGCAGTGGGCCGGTCTGGGCGGGGCTGCTGCAGACACTGGCGCAGCGCCGCTGGCCCGCGCCGGTGTGGTGGGCCGGCACGCTGCTGGGCGTGGCCGGTGGAGCGGCCATGGCGCTGGACGGGCGCTCCACGGTCAGCGCTCCACTGGCCGGCATCGCGCTGTGTTTGCTGGCGGGGCTGGCGTACGCGGCCTATGCGCTGCTCAACAAACTGCTGGTGGGGCAGGCCGGCGCCGCCAGCGTGAACCTGGCGGTGTTCGGCACCGCCGCCCTGCTGTCGCTGCCGGTGGCGGGCGTGCTGGGCGGGCCGCTGCAAGCATCGGCAAGCACCTGGGCCATCTTGGCCTACCTGGGCCTGGTGGCCACCGGCGTGGCCTACCTGCTGTTCAGCCATGCACTGCGCCATATCAACGGCGCCACGGCGGTGACCCTGGCGCTGGCTGAGCCGGTGACGGCGTTTGCGCTGGCCATTGCCGTGGTGGGCGAGTCGCCCTCGGCGATGGCGTTCTGGGGGCTGGCGGGGGTGCTGGCGGGGCTGATGCTGGTGATCTGGGCCGAGCTGCGTGCCGGGTCTGCCGCCCGCCGCACTGCGGGCGGATGAGCCTTCCAGCGGACCTCGTGAGAGGCACGATGACCTACACGCGGGGGCCGCACGGCCCCGCTAGACTGCCGGCCATGGCCTTTTCCCCGATGCTTCTGCATGGCACCACAGCAACCGAAGAAGTGGGCGCTGCCGCAGGCGGCTGCCGCTTGTGCGCCGCGCGCGGTGAGGTATGGAACGCTCGCCGCGGCTTCCTGGTGGCAGCGGGCCTGGCCGCCGCCGCGCCCGCGCTGGCGCAGGTGGATGTGGGCGAAGCCTCGTCGCTGCGCAAGCTCGTTCCGGCCGAAATCCTTGAGGACGCTGCGCGCCAGCAGTACGCGCAATTGCTGGCCCAGGCCCGGACCCAGCGCGCGCTGGCACCGGCCGGCCACCTGCAGCTCGAACGCCTGCGCGCCATTGCCCGGCGATTGATTCCGTTCACCGTGCGCTGGAACCCCCGCGCCGCCGACTGGCGCTGGGAAGTCAACCTCATTGGCAGCGAGCAGATCAACGCCTTTTGCATGCCGGGCGGAAAAATTGCCTTCTACACCGGCATCCTCGACCAGCTCAAACTGAGCGACGACGAAGTCGCCATGGTGATGGGCCATGAAATGGCGCATGCGCTGCGCGAGCACGCGCGCGAGCGCCTGGCCAAAACCCAGGCCACCAACCTGGGCCTGCGGCTGGGCGCCCAGTTGCTTGGCCTGGGCGATCTGGGCCACCTGGCGGCGGGCCTGGGCGGGCAGTTGCTCACGCTGCAGTTCAGCCGCAGTGACGAGAGCGACGCGGACCTGGTGGGCCTGGAGCTGGCAGCGCGCGCTGGCTTCAATCCGCAGGCCGGCGCCAGCCTGTGGACCAAGATGGGCAACGCCACCGGAGAGCGCCAGAGCGGTCTGGCGTTTCTCTCCACCCACCCCTCGGGGCCGGCACGCATCCGTGAGCTGGAACGCAATGCCCCGCGCGTTCAAGGTTTGTACGAGGCGGCACAGCGCGGCGGCTGAGTGGACTTCAAAAGTTTGATACTTTTTAGGCTATAGCGCTTATGTGACGGGCGTATATAGCTATCAAATGAGTAGTTGGTTGCCGCTGCAGGCCTGTCGGGTGCGGCACAGCATTCGTGCCCCGCACGGAGTACAAGGCAGGGCGTGGGCGCAGCGCGATGTGCCCTTCCACCCTTCCATTTGCAAAGCCGAAACCATGCTCAATTTCAATTTCTACAACCCCACCCGTATCCTTTTTGGTGCCGGCAAGATTGCCGAAATCAGCCAATTCGTGCCGCAGGATGCCCGTGTACTGGTGCTCTACGGCGGCGGCAGCGCGCGCAGCACCGGAACGCTCGCTGAAGTTCTGGCGGCGCTGGGCGAGCGCACCGTGTTTGAATTTGGCGGCATCGAGCCGAACCCGAGTTACGAAACCCTTTCGCGCGCCGTAGACCTGGCGCGCGCCGAGCGCATCGACTATCTGCTGGCAGTCGGCGGCGGCTCGGTGCTCGACGGCAGCAAGTTCGTCGCGGCTGCTGTGCCGTTTGAAGGCGACACCTGGAGCATTCTGGAAAAGCGCGGCAGCAACATCACCCGCGCCCTGCCCATGGGCGCCGTGCTCACGCTGCCCGCCACCGGCTCCGAGATGAACAGCGGCGGCGTGGTGACGCGCAAGGCCACGCATGCCAAGCTGGCATTCTCCAGCCCCCTGTGCTTTCCGCAGTTTTCGGTGCTCGACCCGACCAAAACCTACACGCTGCCCCCGCGCCAGATTGCCAATGGCCTGGTGGACGCCTTTGTGCACACCATGGAGCAGTACCTGACCTACCCAGTCAACGCCCTGGCGCAGGACCGGTTTGCCGAAGGACTCTTGCAGACCCTGGTCGAGCTGGCGCCGCGCGCCATGCAGGAAGGCGAGCCCGACTACGACAACCGCGCCAACCTGATGTGGACCGCCACGCTGGCGCTCAACGGCCTGATCGGCGCCGGCGTGCCGCAGGACTGGGCGACGCACATGATCGGCCACGAACTCACCGCGCTGTACGGCATCGACCACGCGCGCACGCTGGCCATCGTGCTGCCGCAGGTGATGCAGGCGCGGCGTGAGGCCAAGCGCGAGAAATTGCTGCAGTACGCCGCGCGCGTCTGGCAGATCACCGAGGGCAGCGACGACGAGCGTATCGACGCGGCCATTGCCCGCACAGCGCAGTTCTTTGAAAGCGTGGGCATTCCTACCCGGCTATCGGCCTACCAATTGGGCGGTGAGGCGGTGGATGCGGTAGTGAAAGCCCTGACCGAGCACGGCATGGTCAAGCTGGGCGAGCAGCGCGCCATCACGCCAGAAATCAGCCGGGTGATTCTCGAAGCCGCACTCTGAAACGGGTCGGCCACCCAGGGCGGCGGAGCGCGCGCCGCTCGATGGCTACCCTTGCTCCGGGTGTCGGTAGCTGCCCGGTGGTACGCCGGTCCATCCCTTGAACGCGCGCTGGAATGCGGCGCTGTCGGAAAACCCCAGTTCGCCTGCCAGCACCGCCAATGGAACCTGGCTGCTGTTGAGCCGCGCAATGGCCATGTCGCGCCGCAGGCTGTCCTTGACGGCGCGAAACGAGGTGTGCTCTTCGGCCAGGCGGCGCTGCAAGGTGGAGACGGCCATGTTCAATGCCAGCGCGCAGGATGCGAGGCTGGGCCAATGGGGCTGCTCCTGCAGCAGGTGGGCGCGCACCCGTGCGGGCAGGGAACCTTCACCTCGGCGGGGAATGATGATCTGGGTCTGGGCTTCGGCCAGGAAACTTCGCAGCGCCGCCTCGTCGCGCCGCACGGGCGCTTGCAAGCGTCGGCTGTCGAACCAGAATGCGCAGCAGGGTTGGTCGAACACCACGTTCCCTGGAAACAGCTGCGCGTAACTGCTGGCGTGGGGCGGGCGCGGGAAGGCGAAGTCAAAGCGATGCACCGGCAGGCGTCCACCGGCCAGCCAGGCCAGCAGGCGCCAGAACACGCGCAGCATCAGTTCGTGCAAAAAGACCGGGTAGGCCGCTGTGGGGTTGGCTGGACGCAGCGCTACGGCGCTCAGGCTCCCTTCGTGCAGGAGATCCATGCACAGGTCATCCTGCACCAGTCCAAAGGCGCGCACCAGGCGCCGCAGCGCCACGCCCAGGGTGCCCGCGCCCAGCGTGCTGCGTGCCAGCAAGGCCAGCGTGCCCGGCCGCAGAGGACGGGAAAGAAACCCCAGGGCTTCATCCCCCGATCGCTCCATCAGCACCTGCAGCAGGCGCGCGTACTGATCGGCCGTGACGCGGGCAGACGGGTGGTCCAGCAAAGCCGGTGCAATACCAGCCGCAGCCAGCCACTCCTGCGTCGGCTGCTTCGCCGCCGCCAGGCCGGCCAGCATGTTCTGCACGAAGACGATGGGAATGCTCGGTGGAGGAGAAAGCATGCACGAACACTCGCCTACAGAGGGGATTTTGAGGTGTTTTGCCATCAGAACGGTGTCTGCTGCCATCGCCCGAAAGGCACCCGATTTGTACCATGGGCCAAGAAGAAAACGTTGTTGATTCCCTCCCACTCTGGAGACAAATCCCATGTACCTGACCCAAAGCCTGCACCGCTCGGTGCAACAGCACCCCCACCGCATCGCTGTGCGCTGGGGCGAGCAGACACGCACTTTTGGCGAGTTTGCCGATCGTGTGGCGCGTTTTGCCGGAGCGCTGCAAAAGCTCGGCGTGCAGAGCGGCGACCGCGTGGCCATGCTGTCGCTCAACTCCGAGCGCTACCTGGAATACCAGATGGCTGTGCCCTGGGCGGGGGCGGTACTCAATCCATGCAACATCCGCTGGTCGCCCGCAGAAATCCTGTATTCACTGGAAGATTCGGGCTCGACCGTTCTGCTGGTGGATGAAACCTTCAAGGGCATGGTGGCACAGTTCCGGCGTGAATCGACCACGCTGCGCGAGTTCATCTACTGTGGCGATGGCGAAACGCCCGAGGGCATGCACGGCTACGAAGCACTGGTGGCGCAGACTGCACCAGCGGCGGACGCGCTGCGCCGGGGGAATGACCTGGCAGGCATTTTTTATACCGGCGGCACCACGGGCTTCCCCAAGGGCGTGATGCTGAGCCACAACAACCTGTGCAGCTCGGGCCTGGCTGTGCGTGCCGAAGGCCTGGCGCGCCCGGGCGGCACCTACCTGCACGCTGCGCCCATGTTCCACCTGGCCGACATGGGCCTGGCGTTCCCGCACTGGGTGGAAGGCAATACGCATTCCATCATCCCGGCGTTTGACCCGGCCAAGGTGCTCGACACCATCGAGCAGCACCGCGTGACCAACCTGTGCCTGGTGCCCACCATGATCCAGATGATGCTGGACCATCCCAGCATGGGCCCGCACCGCGACCTGAGCTCCCTGCGCACCGTGTTCTACGGCGCCTCGGCGCTGCCCGATGCCTTGCTGCTGCGTGCTCAAAAAGCGATTCCCCAGGCCGAGGTGTTCCAGGGCTTCGGCATGACCGAACTCTCGCCTGTGGGCACCATCTTGCCGTCGACTTACCTGGCAGAAGAAAACCGGCACCTGGGCAAGCTGGGTTGCTCTGGCCGCGCCACGTTTTGCACCGAAGCCAAGATCGTCGATGGCGAAGGAACCGAAGTGCCGCGCGGCACGGTGGGCGAGATCATCGTGCGCGGCCCCAACGTGATGATGGGCTACTGGAATCAGCCTGAACTCACGGCTGCTGCGCTGCGCGACGGCTGGATGCACACCGGCGACGGTGGCCGCATGGACGAGGACGGTTTCGTCACCGTGGTCGATCGCATCAAGGACATGATCAAGACCGGTGGCGAGAACGTCTTCTCGGCCGAGGTCGAAAACGCCCTGGCCAAACACCCGGCCGTGGTGATGAGCGCGGTGATTGCCATTCCCGACCCGCAGTGGGGCGAGGCCGTGCATGCGGTGGTGGTGCTCGCGCCTGGACAGCAGGTGACCGCCGAAGAAATCATTGCGCACTGCAAGACCTTGATCGCTGGTTACAAGAGTCCGCGCAGCGTCGAATTCCTCGATGCCCTGCCGATGACCGGCGCGGGAAAAATTCTCAAGACGAAACTGCGCGAGCCCTTCTGGAAGGGCCGCGAGCGCGGTGTCGCATAACCAGTTCCCGTTTGACCAAGGAGATTCTGATGAGCCGTGATGTATTCGTATGTGGGGTCGGCATGATCCCGTTCACCAAGCCCGGAGCCAACGAGCCTTACCCGCAGATGGGAGCCTATGCCACCCGCGCAGCCTTGCAGGATGCCGGTATCGGCTACGAGCAAGTGCAGCAGGCCTACGTGGGCTATGTGTATGGCGACTCCACCTCGGGCCAGCGTGCGCTGTACGAGGTGGGCATGACCGGCATTCCGGTGGTGAACGTCAACAACAACTGCTCCACCGGCTCGACAGCCCTGTTCCTGGCGCGCCAGGCGGTGGCCAGCGGCGCGGCCGACTGCGTGCTGGCGCTGGGTTTCGAGCAGATGAACCCCGGTGCATTGGGCGCGGTATTTGAGGACCGTCCCAGTCCGTTTGAGCGGTTTGACGCTGCCACCAACGAGCTGGTGCAGTCCGACCTGCCGCTCGCACTGCGCTACTTTGCCGGTGCGGGCAAGGCCCATATGGACGAGTTCGGTACGCCCCTCGAAACCTTTGCCAAGATCCGCGCCAAGGCCAGTCGCCACGCCGCTAATAACCCGCTGGCGGTATTTCGCACCGTGGTCACCGAGCAGGAGGTGATGCAAGCCAAGATGCTGTGGCCCGGCGTACTGACGCGCCTGATGGCCTGTCCACCTACCTGCGGCGCCGCAGCTGCCATCGTGTGTTCGGCCGCCTTCGCGCAAAAACATGGACTTGACCAGCGCGTCCGCATCAAGGCGCAGGCGATGACGACCGACAAGCCCGTCACCTTCGAGGCGCGCGACATGCGCGAGGTGGTCGGCTTCAGCATGGCCCGCGACGCTGCCCAGCAGGTGTACGAAGCTGCTGGCATCGGCCCTCAAGACATCGACGTGGTCGAGCTGCACGACTGCTTTGCGCAGAACGAACTGCTGAGCTACGAGGCACTGGGCCTGTGCCCCGTGGGCGGCGCCGAAAAGTTTGTCCACGACGGTGACAACACCTACGGCGGCAAGGTCGTCACCAATCCCTCAGGTGGCCTGCTGAGCAAAGGGCACCCCTTGGGCGCAACGGGCCTGGCGCAGTGCTTCGAGCTCACGCACCAGCTGCGCGGCACGGCCGAGCAACGCCAGGTGGATGGCGCGCGCCTTGCGCTGCAGCACAACCTGGGCTTGGGCGGCGCATGCGTCGTCACCCTGTACGAAAGAGCTTGAAACCGGAGTCCCGAAATGATTGACAAGAAATGGATCGGCCACATCCTGCCGGTCTCTGAAATGGCGCTTGATCGCAGCCGTCTGCGCTTCTTTGCCAAGGCCATTGGCGAGACCGCGCCCGAGTACACCGACGTGCAGGCCGCGCAATCGGCGGGCTACGCCGACCTGCCGGCTCCGCCCACCTTCCTCTTTGGCGCGGAACTCGATTCAGGCGTCACCGACGCGCTGTTGACCCTGCTGGACGTGCCCATCGCCAAACTGCTGCACGGTGAACAGAGCTTCACCTACCACCGCAGCGCCTGCGCGGGCGACACCATCACGGTGCGCTCCGAAATCGGCGATATCTATGACAAGAAAAATGGCGCGCTGGAATTCGTCGTGAAGACCTCCCGCGCCACCAATCAAAAGAGCGAGCTCGTGGCCGAGATGCGCACGGTGCTCGTGGTTCGCCACTGACGGGAGAACGCCATGACATTCAAGACACCTAGCTTTGCGCAGATCCAGGTCGGCGATACCCTGCCCGACCTGCAACTGCCACCGGTCGACCGCACCACGCTGGCGCTGTTTGCCGGCGCGTCGGGCGACCACAACCCCATGCACATCGACATCGATGTCGCACGCCGCGCCGGCATGCCCGATGTGTTTGCCCAAGGCATGTTGGGCATGGCCTGGCTGGGCCGCGTGGTCACCGCGTGGGCGCCGCAAAGCCAGTTGCGCACATTCAATGCACGTTTTCAGGGCATCACGCACCTGGGCAACGCCATGCGCTGCAGCGGCCGCATCGTCGAGAAGCTCGAGCACAACGGCGAGCACTGCGTGCGCATCGAGCTCACCAGTGCCAACCAGTTTGGCCAAACCAAAATCGTCGGCGAGGCCCTCGTGGCGCTGGCCTGAACCCACACAAGGAACCCCATGACAAAGAAACTCGAAGGCAAGGTCGCCCTCATCACCGGCTCGGGCCGCGGCATCGGCCGCTCCATCGCGCTCAAGCTCGCCAGCGAAGGCGCGCATGTCGTCGTCAATGACCTCGACGAAGCCCCCGCGCAAGAAGTCGTCGCGGCCATCCGCGCTGCCGGTGGGCAGGCCGTGGCCTGCATTGGCAGCGTGACCGCGCCCGATTTTGCCGAGCGCTTCATCGGCACGGCGGTGAGCGAATTCAAGGGCCTGGACATCATCGTCAACAACGCGGGCTACACCTGGGACAACGTGGTGCAGAAGATGACCGACGAGCAGTGGTACGCCATGCTTGATGTGCACCTGACGGCGCCGTTTCGCATCCTGCGCGCCGCGCAGCCCGTCATCCGTGCGCTCTCCAAGCAGGAAAAGGAAGCGGGTAAGAGCGTGGTGCGCAAGGTGGTCAACATCTCGTCGGTGGCGGGCCTGTTCGGCAACGCCGGCCAGACCAACTACTCCACGGCCAAGGCCGGCATTGTCGGCATGACACAGACGCTGGCCAAGGAATGGGGCCGCATGAACGTGACCGTCAACTGCGTGGCCTATGGCTTCATCAAGACGCGCTTGACGGTGAGCGCCGACAGCGACGCCACCGAGAACATCGATGGCCGCGAGATCAAGGTGGGCGTCAATCCCGACCTGATGGCAGCCATGGAACGCTCGATTCCGCTGGGCCGTGGCGGCACGCCCGACGAGGCAGCGGGGGCCGTATACCTGCTGTGCATCCCCGAGTCCGACTATGTGAGCGGCCAAACGCTGATGTGCAGCGGCGGTTTGACGGGAATCTGATGCCATGAGCCTGCTGCCCCAACTGCACCGCCATCCCTGGATGGACGAAGGCATCGAGGCGTTCAGAGAACAGGCCAAGCGCTACATCGCCAAAGAACTCGTGCCGCACCTGGACGACTGGCGCCGCCAGGGCTTTATCCCGCGCGAGGTCTGGCGGCCGTTTGGTGAGCTGGGTTTTCTGCTGCCCGAGATGCCCGAGGCGTACGGCGGCGCCGGTGCCAACCTGGCCTACCAGTTGGTGGTGCAGGATGAACTCGCCCGCGCCGAAGTGCCCGCGAACTCGGCTGTGCACACCATCGCCGCGCACTACATCCTGGACTACGGCACCGAGGAGCAAAAGCAGCGCTGGCTGCCACGGCTGGCCAGCGGGGAGATGCTGGCCGGCATTGCGCTGACCGAGCCGGGTTGCGGCTCGGACCTTAAGGCCTTGCGCACCAAGGCCTCCAAGGACGGCAATGGCTACGTGATGGACGGCGCCAAAACCTTCATCACCAACGGCTTCACTGCCAACTTACTGGTGGTCGCCGTACGCACCGGTGAGCCGGGCAGCAGCGGTGTCTCGCTGGTGGTGCTAGAGACCGAAAACCTGTCCGGCTTTCGTGTCGGCAGGCGGCTGGAGAAGCTGGGCCAGCATGCGTCGGACACCGCCGAGCTGTTCCTTGATGGCGTGCGCCTGAAAGCGAATCAGTTGCTCGGCGGGCAGGAAGGCCAAGGCTTTCGCCAGCTGATGAGCCAGCTACCCTACGAGCGCCTGCTGCTGGCCGTGCCCGCTGCGGCGGTGATCGAGCGGGCCGTCGAATTGACGGTGGAGTACACCAAGGACCGCAAAGCCTTTGGACAGAGCGTGTTCGATTTTCAAAACACCCGCTTCAAGCTGGCCGAATGTGCCACGCTGGCCCATGTGGTGCGCAGCTTCGTCAACGACTGCATCCAGCGCCTGCTCGACGGCACGCTGGACGACGAAGCCGCCTACATGGCCAAGTGGTGGTGCACCGAGCAGCAGGGCAAGGTGACCGACGAATGCCTGCAGTTGTTCGGTGGCTATGGCTACATGGCCGAGTACCCGATTGCGCGCCTGTATGCTGATGCCCGCATTCAGCGCATTTACGGAGGCACGACGGAAATCATGAAAGACTTGATCGCGCGGAGACTAGGCACATGACAGCAGCCTTGAACGCACCCCTTACTGGCATCCGCATCGTCGAATTCGAAGGCATTGGCCCCGGCCCGCTGGCCGCGCGCATGCTGGCCGACATGGGCGCCGAGGTCACGGTGATTGCCCGCCCGCAGCAGGGCGCCGTGGCGGCGCAGCTCGGCGGCAGCGGCGACAACCCCCTGCGGCGCGGCAAGACCGTGGTGCTGCTCGACCTCAAGCAGGACGCCGCCCGGGCCGAGGCCCTGGCCCTGGTGGCGCAGGCCGACGCGCTGATCGAAGGCAACCGCCCTGGCGTCATGGAACGCCTGGGCCTGGGCCCGGCCGATTGCGCCAAGGCCAACCCGCGCATCGTCTATGGCCGCATGACCGGCTGGGGCCAGAGCGGCCCGCTGGCGCAGGCGGCCGGGCACGACCTGAACTACGTGGCGCTGACCGGCATGCTCTCGCTCTCGGCGCACCGGGGCGAGCGGCCCATCGTGCCGCCCACGGTGGTGGGCGACGCGGGCGGCGCGCTGGGCCTGGCGTTTGGTATGGTCTGCGCCATCCTGGAGGCCAAAACCAGCGGCCAGGGCCGCGTGGTGGACGCCGCCATCGTCGACATCGTGGCCATGCTGGGCGGCATTGCGCAGTGGATTCGCGGCAGCGGCATGCTGGACGGCCCGCACCCCAGCCCGTTCCACGATTCGCCCTTCTACGACGTGTACCGCTGCGCCGACGGCGGCAGCATCACGCTGGGCGCGCTGGAGCCGCAGTTCTATGCACTGCTCCTGCAAAAGCTCGGTCTGGACGACGTGGACCGGGGGCGCCAGTTCGACCCGCGCACCTGGCCCGCCCTCAAGGACCGCCTGACGGCTCTCTTTGCCAGCCAGCCGCGCGCGCATTGGGACGCCTTGCTGGAAGGCACGGACGTGTGCTTTGCGCCGGTGCTCAGCGTGGCGCAGGCGGCCGAGCACCCGCACAACGTGGCCCGGGGCACCTATGTGCACACGGCGGGAGGGGGGCTGGACGTGGCGCCCGCGCCGCGCTTTCTGCCGCTCAATGGCAAGGCCGGATAGACAACGATGAAAGCCGGACTGCGCATTGCTCTGGGCCTGATGGCGCTTCTGGTGCTGGCGACCGCCGCGGTGCTGGTGTGGTCCTGGGCCCCCGATCTGCCCGCCAGCGAGCTTGAACAGCGCTGGGCCCAACCACCGTCCACCTTCATCGAGGTCGAAGGCCTGCGCGTGCATCTGCGCGACGAAGGTCCGCGGGATGACCCCACGCCCATCGTGCTGATCCACGGCACTTCCGCCAGCCTCCACACCTGGGACGGCTGGACAGACGCGCTTCGCAACGACCGCCGCGTCATCCGCTTTGACCTGCCGGGCTTTGGCCTCACAGGCCCGAATGCCGCTCAGGATTATTCGATGGCGGTGTATGTGCACTTTGTGCTGGCGCTGCTCGATCAGTTGGGTGTGCAGCGCTTCGCTATGGGCGGCAATTCGCTCGGCGGCGAAGTGGCCTGGGCCACGGCGCACGCTGCGCCTCAGCGGGTGGACCGATTGATTCTGGTGGACGCTGCGGGCTACGCCTTCGAGTCCACCTCGGTGCCGCTCGCGTTTCGCGTGGCAGCCCTGCCGGGCCTGCGCGCGCTGATGGGCCATCTGCTGCCGCCCGGCATGGTGGAGAACTCGGTGCGCAACGTCTACGGCGATCCGAGCCGGGTGACGCCCCAACTGGTGCAGCGCTACAGCGACCTGGCCCGCCGCGCGGGCAACCGCCATGCGTTGACGGTGCGCATGGCCCAGCGCAATACGGGGCGCGAGCAGGACATTCGCGATCTGAAGTTGCCCACGCTTCTTCTGTGGGGCGCGCTCGACCGCTTGATTCCGCCCGTGAACGGCGAACGCTTTGCCAAGGATATTGCGGGCTCCAAGCTCGTTGTGTTCGAAGGCCTGGGCCATGTGCCGCAGGAAGAGGACCCGGCGGCGACGGTGGCGGTGGTGCAGCAGTTTTTGCGGCAGCCGTAGTTCTCGAATCACCATGCTTAGGCGCGCACGGTGTTTGCACGGCCGCCGCGGTCCTAAACTGTCTCCATGACTGCTTCTACCCGCTCAATGCAACGCGCTGAAAGGACTCTGCCATGAAGATCGCCGTGATGGGCGCGGGCGCCGTGGGCTGCTACTACGGCGGTATGCTGGCTCGCGCCGGGCATGAGGTGGTGTTGGTAGGGCGCGCGGCCCATGTGCAGGCGATGCGCGAGCACGGTCTGTGGCTGGACACCCTGCATTTTCAGGAGCACGTGCGGCTGCAGGCCGACACCGAGGCCGCTGCGGTGCGTGGCGCCCAGTGCGTGCTGTTTTGCGTCAAGTCGACCGACACCGAGAGCGCTGGCCGGTCCATGGTGCCCTATCTGGCCGACGGCGCCACCGTCCTGAGTCTGCAAAACGGCGTAGACAACGCCGAACGCTTGCAGGCGACGCTGCAGCGCCCTGTGCTGCCTGCAGTGGTTTATGTGGCGGCTGCGATGGCGGGGCCCGGGCATGTGCAGCACTTTGGTCGCGGTGAACTGGTGCTGGCCGCCTCACCGACCAGTGAGCAACTTGCGAATACTTTTGCTGCTGCGGGCATTCCGGTAGAGGTATCGGACAACGTGGCCGGCGCCCTCTGGGCCAAGCTGGTGCTGAACTGTGTCTACAACCCGCTGTCCGCCATCACCGGCCAGTCTTACGGCCAGATTGTCGATAGTCCCGGACTGGATGTGCCCCGGATGATGGACGACATCGTGCAGGAATGCCTGGCCGTGGCACATGCCAGCGGCATTGTTCTGCCCGATGGCACCGCCCAGGCGGTGCTGCCGCTTGCCGCCTCCATGCCAGGCCAGATATCGTCCACCGCGCAGGACCTGGCGCGGGGTCGGCACACCGAGATCGACCACATCAATGGATTCATCGTGCGCCGGGGCGAGGCCCTGGGCATCGCCACACCTGCCAATCGCCTGCTGCACATCCTGGTGCGTCTGCTGGAGAAGCGCCCGCTCGCACCTGGCGCCTGATGCGCCTGACGGCCTTAGGCCGACTACTTTGCGCCCCGGATCTTCAATCGGTGGGACAAGGCACAGGGTGATTGCAATCAGTCTTCAACCTGCGCGGTCTCCACAAACACCAGTTCGCAGGAGTTCGCGCCGGAGTCCGTGCGCGACAGCGAACTGGTCCAGCGCCAGCCGGTTGCGGCGGTGGCTTGCACCAGCTGCCCCGTGAGGCGAATGGAGGCGCCTTCGCGCGCTTTTCTCAATGTTTTCTCAACGGCGGCATTGGCTGGAATCAGGTGCATGTTGGCCGAGGATTCGACGATTTCCTGCACCGGAATCGGCGGCGCGTCGCGCCAGCGGTAGAAGTACCAGCGCCGCCCCTGGGTGATGTCCAGCTGGTGGACCACCGCCGGGTCGGCCATGCGCTTCCAGCCCAGCGCCAGGTCCACCGGCGCAAGCTCGGCTTCCTGGCCCAGGTAATAGTCTTCGCGCGAGAGCACTTTGGCGTCGATGGCAAAGCGTGCCAGCGGCTGGATTTGAAAGCCCTTGAATGCGAATGCCGGCTTGTCGGTGTGGCCCTGCACCGGAACTTGCAGGGCCGCCTGTGTCGCCAGCGCCGGAGCGCTGGCGTGCTGGGGCGAATAGCTGGTGCGGATCGACTCGATGGCGAAGAACGCCACCAGCATCACCACGCCGGCTTTGAGGACCGTCTTGAGCTGCATGGCAGCGCTCAGCGTTCAGTGCAATGTCGGGTGGGTGTCCAAGCTGAGCGCGCGCTCAATGGTGGTGGCCGTGGTCGCCGTGGACGTGGCGATGCTGGATTTCCTCGGCGCTCGCAGCGCGCACGCCGGTCACCTTGCAGCCAAACCGCAGCGCCTGGCCGGCCAGCGGGTGGTTGCCATCGAGATGCACCTCGGGGCCCTTGATCTTGACCACGTTGAACATCTGCGGCTGGCCGTCGGGGCCCTGGCCTTGCAGCTGGCCGCCCACCTTCACCCCGGGCGGGAATTCGGATTTCGGAATGCTGCGCACCAGCGATTCGTCGCGCGCGCCAAAGGCGTCTTCCACCGCCAGATCAAGCGTTGTCGAAAAGCCCACGGCCTGGCCGTCCAGCGCGGCTTCCACCTTGGGGAAGATGTTTTCGTAGCCGCCGTGCAGGTACGACAGATCGCCCTTGTCAAGCGGCTTGCCTGCGGGCGTGGTGAGCTGGTAGCTAAGGGTGACGGCGCTGTTTTTGGCGATATTCATTGGAGGCCTCGGAGTCGGATAGGAAGATGGCGCTGCACGCATCGCGCGGCGCCGCAATGGGCCAATTGTCCCCGACCGGAGCGTTGGGCGGGCAGCCTGACCTGCGACGCGCTGGTGTCAAGCAGCAGGAACATCTCGGAATGCTGGGCGAGCTGGCCGACCTTCACCCATTGCTCGCTCGGGTATCCCGTCTACTGCGAAATGGCTACAGGCAGTTGAACGTCCGTCCTACAGGGCCGGATCAACTTTTTAAGTAGATTTGCCTTATCGCTTGTTAGTCATCGTTATGGGTCTTGGCAGGCGAGAAACTGTGCGCACGGTTTCGTTTTCAGGTGCGCTGTAACTCCATTTCCTACAAGGCTCTTCATGAAATATTCAATACTCTTGGCCGGTGTGATTGCCACGCTTGGCTTGGCCGCTTGTGAAAAAAGCACGGTCAGTCCGGCAGCACCATCTCCTGTCGTGGTCGTTCCTGGCCCTGCAGGCCCGACCGGCGCCACGGGTGCTACGGGCAGCACAGGCTCGACGGTGGCGGTACCCGGCCCTACGGGTGCTACCGGCGCTACCGGTGCGACGGGTGACACAGGTTCCACCGGGTACACCGGCGCGACAGGTTCCACAGGCGCAACGGGCGCTCCCGGTTATGACGGCGAAAAAGGTGAGAAGGGGAAAACCGGCGGCGACACGGTGGTCATCGTTCCCGCTAAATAAAGGCCCTTGCTCCATCAGCCGACGCGACTGCGTCGGTTTTTTTTGGCCGTCACTTTCCTGTCGTACCTGAGCGGGCATCGCGATGGGCCTTCACGATGCGCCGGGGGGACTGGTCACTGAGAGAGACGGCGGTATCTCGGGCGCATGCGTGAACGGCCACTTTCTGGTTCCACCAACGGCCGCTCTTAGGGGATCGAACGTGACTGTGGAACCTCGTCCACAGCAGCACCCGGGTAGCGCGCAAAGCGCCTGGCCTCGTTGCCGTGCACCGGGTCACTTGTGTCCCACGGCCAGCCGCCAAACTGGGTGCGGCGGTAGTCCTGCATGGCCTGCATGATCTCGTGCTGCGTGTTCATCACAAACGGGCCGTACTGCGCCACCGGCTCGCCAATCGGCCGGCCTTGCAGCAGCAGGCATTCCACGGTGTCGTCCCCGGTGTTCTGCAGTTCCCAGTTCTGGTCCGCGACCAGTTCCAGCGCGGCGTGGCTGCGCTGCTCGGCTGCGCCGATGCGCAGGCCCGTGCCAGCGAAGAAGTACAGCATGCGCCGCGTGCCAGCGCCGGCTGCGGCGGGCAAGGTCCAGCGCGCGCCGGGTTCCAGCTTGAGCGTCCAGATGGCCACGTCACTCTCGGCTTGCGCCGCCCAGGATTCGGGGGGCGGCGGCAGGGGCGCGTCCGCGCCGGGTAGCGCCCCGGCCACAACGGTCACGGTCGTCGCGCGGCCCGCATCGTCACGGTGGACCAGGCGCGGAATGCGCTCGTTCCACAGCATGGTGAAGTGCGGCGCCACCATCTTGTTGGCGGCTGGCAGGTTCAGCCAGATCTGAAAGAGTTCCAGCGGATTGGGCTGGGTGGCGTCCAGCAGTGGGAACATCTCTGAATGCTGGATGCCGCGGCCTGCCGTCACCCATTGCACATCGCCGCCGCCAAAGCGTGCCGCCGCGCCCAGTGAATCGGCGTGGTCGATCAGACCCTTGCGCACCAGGGTCACGGTCTCAAAGCCGCGGTGCGGGTGGCCGGGGAAGCCCGGCACCACGTCGCCGTGGTACATGCTCCAGCCGTCCTTGCGGCTGAAGTCGCTGCCGATCTGCCGGCCTTCAAGGGCGACTGCGGGGCCGCGCTCGGCGTTGCCGGCAGGGTAAGCGTCGTCGTGGTGGGCGCAAAACAGGAACGGGTCCAGTGTGGGCCACAGCGGGCCGAGCGGCTGGTTTTGCAGGACGGGAGACACGGTGCCGGGGGCAGCAGGGAAAGACATGGCGAACTCCTGGTTGGGCGCCACCCATGCGCAGGTGGCCACGCTGCGCAGATGGGGCGCCCTGCGCGCAAGAAAAGACACGGCGCATGGAACGCTGCAATGCGCAGACCAGGACAGCACGGCGCAGCGTGGGACGACACAGGCTGCGATATTTTATATAAAATAAGGCTCTGGCGCTTTATACATAAGCGTATGTAGCTATATAAATAAGAGCGCAATACGCTCAATGCACCAGCGGCGCGCCGCCCAGCGTGGCCGGGCGTGCTGCCGCTCGCCGCAGCGCAAAGCAGCCCAATGCCGCAGCCACCAGTGCCGCGAACGCCGCAGCAGCAAATGCCAGTCGGTAGCCGCCATGCAGTGCGTCGGTGAGCGCGCGGCCGCTTCCGAGCAAGACACCGGTGCGCGCATCGGCGAGGCTCGCGAGCACGGCCAGCCCCAGCGCCCCGCCCATCATGAAGGCGGTATTGACCACACCCGAGGCAAGCCCGGAATCTTCCGGGTTCACATCGCCCATCGCGGCGAGCAGCAATGGATTGAGGGCGATACCCGCGCCCACTCCCAGCAGCACCATGCCCGGCAACACATGCGGGATGAACTGCCCCTGCACGGGTGCCAGGGCGAACAAGGCAAGGCCGAGAGCCGCCATCAACAGGCCCGCACCCAAGGTCGGGCGGATGCCAAAGCGCAGCACCACCCAGGCCGACAGCCCGAGCGAGCAAGCCGCCATGATGAGGTTCGAAGGCAGGAAGGCGAGCCCGACCTGCATAGGGCTGTAGCCGAGCACCCGCTGCAGGTACAAAGCCGACAGAAAGAACCATGCGAACATGGCGGCCGCCCAGAGCACGCCAATGGCGCTTGACAGCGACAAGTTGCGCAGACGCAGGAGCGCCAGAGGCACCAGCGGCGCGGGCACGCGCGCCTGCAGCCACACAAAGAGGGCCAACAACGCGGCTGCACTGGCCAGAAGCACCAGCGACTGGGCGGAGGTCCAGCCGACCTGGTTGCCGTTGACGATGGCGTATACCGCGAGCATCAGCGCAGTGGTTACCGTACCCGCCCCCGCGACGTCCAGCGGTTGCCCGTGGGCTTGGCCTGGAGTACCGGGCAGCATTGCGCGGCAGGCGAGGTAAATGGCGGCGCCGACCGGAATGTTCACCAGAAATACCCAATGCCAGCTGAGCAGGCTCGTCAGCACACCTCCCAGGAGCACTCCCACACTGCCGCCGCCCGCGCAGACAAAGCCGTACACGCCCATGGCGCGTGCGCGTTCCGTCGGCTCGGAAAACAACGTCATGATGAGCGACAACGCAACGGCCGACACCACCGCGCCGCCCACGCCCTGGAGCGCACGCGCGGCCACCAGCAGCGCCTGCGTTTGCGCCAGCCCGCAGGCCAGCGATGCCCACGTAAACCCCGCGATGCCAAGCAGGAACAGCCTGCGCTGGCCGTACAGATCGCCCAGGCGCCCACCCAGCAGAAGAAAGCCGCCGAAGGTCAGCATGTAGGCGTTGACCACCCAGACAAGCGAGGTCTCGGTAAAGCCCAAATCCGCGCGAATGCTGGGCAAGGCGACGTTGACGATGGTGGTGTCGAGCACGATCATCAACTCGCCCAGGCAGAGCAGGATGAGCGCTGTCCAGCGCTGACGGGAGGTGGCAACTTGCATGATGAAAATGAGGGGATTGAATGGCGACTCCCGGGGGGTGGAACGTGCGCTACTTCAGTGCATATGCGCGTGCAGAACAGGTCATCCTGATTTCACATATTGGTTCACCACCACGCCGCAAGAGAAGGACTTGGAAAATTCCAGTGACATCTTTTGATAGCTGTGGAGCGATTCGAATATGGCCATTCCGCTGCCCAGGGCAGTGGGGTTCACGAACAGATGGAATTCATCAATCAGCCCGTGTGCGATGAGAGCCGAAACGAAGCGTGCACCCCCATAGGCGATGATGTCCCTGCCTTGCTGTTTTTTGAGGCTTGTGACGCGGTCCACAAGGGGGTCGGCGGCCCATTCGGTGTGGGCCCATTCCGACTGGTGGAGCGTTCTGGAGAACACGATTTTCTGGGTGTCGGTGTACTTTTTCCCCGCTGCAAACTCCGGATGATCGGGCTGCGCAGCCACCGCGGCCCAATGGGGGATGAAGCCCTGCGCGAGCGTTCTGCCAAGGAGGATCGTGTCGACCGGCTCCGTGATGTCACTGACGTACTGCTTGAGTGCGTCGTCCCAATCCCACACCATCCAATCCATCTCCCCTTTCGGGCCGGCGATAAAACCGTCAATGGATATTTGCACCTGTAGCTTTAACTTTCGCATTCACACCTCAATGGAAAGAGTTTTCGGAGCCTCACGGCATTCCAGTCCGCTGTAAGGCATCGCGGTCGCCGTCCTCATCACGCCTTGCGGAGGTACGTGGCCTGCATGAACTGTGCCCAGCTGCCATCTGCTTGCAGCGCGAACGAGGTCAGCGTGCGCTCGTTCTCGCCCAACAAGGTGATGACGTCTCGGTAGCGCGCCGTGCCGCCATCGCCCGCACAGCTCGGACCTTCGGTCTCCAGTGTCAGCACCCTTCGCGCCGCGTCCAGCGAGCCGCGGTAGACAAACATGTGCGCCATCATGGAGCCGGCCCAGGTGCCGACGAAGGCGCCCTGGGCGGGGTCGTAGCCCAGCGTCATCAGCATGCGCGCGGGGCCACCGTCCGGCATGGCGGTCGTGCCTTCACAGACGATCCAGAGCTCACCAAGAGCGCGCACGTGCTCGGTGCCGCTGCTTTGCTCTGCGGGCTGGTCGGTGCCCATGTTGCAGGTGGAGGTGCTTGTCCAAGCGCCTAGCAACTGCTGCAGCCAGCGGTGCTCGTCTTGGGCGTGTGCGTCCATCATGAAAAGTCTCCTGAAAGGGAGGGGGTGAGGTCAGGCGGTGCGCCCGTCGTAGTGGTGTACCGGTAGGGCGTCCAGATCCACGTCGTCCAGGCAGCGCACATTCACTGCCGCCATGCGCTGGCCGTTGGGGTGCGTGCCTTCGCCAAAAGTGTGGATGCCACACGCCTTGCAGAAGCGGTGATCAATCGCATGTTTGTGAAAGCGGTAGGTTGCCAAGTCTTGCTCCGGTGTCCGCAGGCGCAGCGCTTCGCGCGACACGAACCACAAGAGCGAGCCGCGTCGGCGGCACATGCTGCAGTTGCAGGCGGTGGCGCTGTCCGGAGCGCCATCCACCTCAAACGCAACGCTCCCACAGTGGCAACTGCCCACAGATCTGGATGGCGCTTTAGTGCCTGCGTCAACGCTCATTGCGGCACCATCACCATCCACAGCACGCCAAAGCGGTCGGCCACCATGCCGAAGGTAGGTGAATAAAAGGTTTTGCTCATGGGCATTTGGACGCGCCCACCATCCGCGAGCGCGTTGAAAAGGCGCTCGGCTTCGCTTGGGGTGGCAGCGCTCAGCGTCAAGCCAAAGCCGCTGAAATTGGGGGTGCCCGACGCCATGCCGTCCGACGCCATCAGCGTCGTGTCGCCCACCTTGAACTCTGCGTGCATCACCTTGTCACCTGGTGGCGTCAGACAGCCCGGAGTGGTTTGTGGGTCGGGGTTTTCGCTGTAGCGCATCAGCAAGCCGCGTTGGGCGCCGATGGCGGTTTCGTAGAAGGCCAAGGCCTCCTCGCAACGGCCTTCAAAGAATAGGTACGGTTGAATGGGACTGGGCACGGAGGGTCTCCTTGAATCAGTGTTGAAGGCGCAGCACGGCATTTGTGTACGGCGTACACAAATAGTCGCAGAGAAAATGGACGCTGTCTACAATCAAGCGTGTCCATGAGTGAAAAAAAGCGTAACCCGGCTCCCCGCAGTACCTACCGCCACGGCGATCTGCGCCGTGCGTTGCTTGACGCCGGAATTGCGCTGGCGCGCGATGGCGGCCCCACGGCGGTGGTGCTGCGCGAGGCCACACGGCGCGCGGGCGTGGCGCCAAACGCCGCGTACCGACACTTCGCCAGCCGGGAAGCGTTGCTGGGTGCCGTGCGCGCCGAGGCGGTAGCGGCCGTGGCGCGTGCGATGGAAGCCGAATACCTGGCCGCGCCGACACAGGGCACTGCCGCAGAGCAGGCACATGCCCGAGTGCGCGCCGTAGGCCGGGGGTATTTGAACTTCGCGTTTACGCAAACCGGTCTGTTTCGCACCGCGTTTGGAGGCCCATTCAGCGTGGATCAGGAAGCCGCCAAGTCTGGCGCCACCGGGCACAACCCGTTTGGACACCTGAATGCCGCGCTGGATGCGCTCGTAGATGCAGGCGCACTGTCACCAGCACGCCGCGCTGGCGCGGAATACCTGGCGTGGTCCACCGTGCACGGCCTGGCGTTGTTGGCGCTGGACGGCCCGCTGCAAGCCGCACCCCAGCAAGTGCTGCATGCGCTGGGTGAGCGCCTGCTGGATATGGTGGAGCGCGGCCTGTAGCCTGCGTTCTCTCGCCGGTTGAAGACTGGAGCTACGGGAACACCCTCGTGCCAGCGTTTCCCAAAGTAGTTGACAACTAAATGATATGTACATAAATTAGATTCCTGTTCGCCGCGCGGTGGCGTTCGCCCTCAGGAGGTCTCTGAATGAAAATCGTGTGCATCGGCGGGGGACCTGCTGGCCTCTATTTCGCACTTCTGATGAAGCAGCAGAACCCCGCGCACGACATCACGGTGGTCGAACGCAACAAGCCGTACGACACTTTCGGTTGGGGCGTGGTGTTCTCAGACGCCACCATGGATAACATGCGCCAGTGGGACCCAGCGACCGCGGAGGAGATCGAGCAGGCCTTCAACCACTGGGACGATATCGAGCTGCGCTTCAAAAGCCGCAGAATCCGTTCCGGTGGTCATGGCTTTGTCGGCATTGGCCGCAAGAAGCTGCTCAACATCCTGCAGGCCCGCTGCGAGCAGCTGGACGTCAAACTGGTGTTCGAGACCGATGCAGCGTCCGACGCCCACTATCCCGACGCAGACCTCATCATCGCCAGCGACGGCATCAATTCGCGCATTCGCACTTTGCACGCCGACGTGTTCCGCCCGGACATCGTCACCCGCCCCAACCGCTTCATCTGGCTGGGCACGAAGAAACTGTACGACGCGTTCACGTTCGATTTTCAGCGCACCGAGCACGGCTGGTTCCAGGCGCACATCTACAAGTTCGACGACCAGACGACGACTTTCATCGTCGAGTGCCCAGAGCATGTGTGGCTGGCGCATGGCCTCGACAAGGCCGACCAGGACCAGTCCATTGCCTTTTGCGAAAAAGTCTTTGCCGACACTTTGCAAGGCGAGTCCTTGATGACGAACGCGCGCCATTTGCGCGGCTCGGCCTGGCTCAATTTTCAGCGCGTGGTGTGCGAGCAATGGTGGATGCAGAACGCGCACGGCAGCCATGTCGTGCTGATGGGCGATGCGGTGCACACCGCGCATTTCGCCATTGGCTCGGGAACCAAGCTGGCCATTGAAGATGCCATCGAGCTGACACGCCAGTTTCAGTTGCTCGGCGATGGCCCTGAGCACATTACGGAGGTGTTGACCACCTACCAGGAAGCCCGCCGTGTCGAGACGCTGCGCCTTCAGAACGCGGCATGGAACGCCATGGAATGGTTCGAGGTGTGTGGCGAGCGCTATTGCGACCAGCTCGAACCTGAACAGTTCATGTACTCCATGCTGACCCGCAGCCAGCGCATCAGCCACGAAAACCTGCGTCTGCGCGACAGCGCCTGGCTCGAAGGCTACGAGCGCTGGCTCGCCGAGCGTGCCGGGGTGATCACCGCGCCCAACCAGAAGGCGCCGCCACCGATGTTCACGCCTTACACCTTGCGCAGCGTCACACTGAAAAACCGCATCGTGGTCTCGCCGATGGCCCAGTACTGCGCCGTGGACGGCGTGCCCGGCGACTATCACCTGGTGCACCTGGGTGCACGCGCCATGGGCGGCGCCGGTCTGGTGTTTGCCGAGATGACCTGCGTGAGCGCGGAAGGCCGCATTACCCCCGGTTGTCCTGGGCTGTACACCGACGAACAAGCCCACGCTTTCGCCCGCATCGCCGACTGGATTCATGCCCACACCGATGCCAAATTTGGCATACAGATTGGCCACGCTGGTGCCAAAGCCTCAACGCGCGTCGCTTGGGAGGGCGCTGACCAGCCACTTGCCGCAGGCAACTGGCCGCTCATATCCGCCTCGCCGCAGCAGTACCTCTCAGGGGTCAGCCAGGTTTCCCGTGCCATGACGCGTGCCGACATGGACGCGGTCAAGTCCCAGTTCGTGGCCGCAACACGCCGAGCCGACGCGGCGGGCGCCGACTGGCTGGAGCTGCACTGCGCGCACGGTTACCTGCTGTCGGGCTTCATTTCGCCGCTCACCAATCAGCGCGAAGACGAATACGGAGGCTCACTCGAAAGCCGGCTGCGCTACCCGCTGGAGGTGTTCGCTGCCGTGCGTGCGGCCTGGCCCCAGGGCAAACCTATTTCCGTGCGCATTTCGGCCAACGACTGGGTGGACGGCGGCATCACCCCGAGCGACGCGGTTGACATCGCCAAAGCCTTCAAGGCAGCCGGTGCGGACATGATGGATTGCTCCTCTGGCCAAGTGAGCAAACTGGAAAAGCCGGTCTATGGCCGCATGTTCCAGACCCCGTTCGCCGACCGTATCCGCCAGGAGGCCGGAATTCCGACGATTGCCGTGGGCGCGATCAGCGAGGCCGACCACGCCAACAGCATCCTGGCGGCCGGCCGCGCCGACCTGTGCGCCGTGGCGCGGCCGCACCTGGCCAACCCGGCCTGGACGCTCACCGAGGCGGCAAAGATCGGCTACACCCCCGTCGTGTGGCCCAAGCAATACCGTTCTGCCAAGGCGCAGATGGAGTCGCTCTTCGCGCGCGAGAAGGCTGCGCAGGCGCCAGCCGTGAAGGCTTAGGGCATCGGCATGACCCCCACGTTGAGCAACATCGCAGCACCGTCCGCCCCGCGCCATGCGCTGGTCACGGGCGGTGGGCAAGGCATCGGTGCAGCCATCGCCCATCTGCTGGTGCGCCGCGGCATGCGCGTCACAGTGCTCGGGCGCCGCCTGGCTACAGGGCAGGTGCTCGCCGCAGAACCACCTGATCTTCTCCACGCGGTCGCCGCGGATGTGGCGAATGCCTCTGAAGTGGCGGCGGCGTTTGCCGATGCAGTGGTGCGCTTTGGGCGCGTGGACGTGCTGGTCAACAACGCCGGCCAGGCCGAAAGCGCGCCCTTCCTCAAGATGGACGAAGTGCTCTGGCGCCGCATGCTGGACGTGAACCTCACCGGCACCATGCTGTGCACGCAGGCCGCGCTGCCCGGCATGCTGGAGGCCGGTTGGGGGCGCATCGTCAACGTCGCCAGCACGGCGGGCCAGGTCGGCTACGCCTACGTGTCTGCGTACTGCGCGGCCAAGCATGGCGTAGTGGGCCTGACACGTGCGCTCGCGCTGGAAGTCGCCAGCAAGGGCATCACCGTCAATGCAGTGTGTCCCGGCTACACCGACACCGAGATCGTGCGCGCCAGTATCGAGCGCGTGGTGGCAAAGACCGGCCGCAGCGAGCAGGAGGCGCGCGCCGCCTTTGTCCAGTCCAACCCACAAGGCCGGCTGGTGGCGCCGCAGGAGGTGGCCGACGCCGTGGCCTGGCTCTGCTCAGAAGGTGCAAGTGCCATCACCGGCCAGGCGCTGTCCGTGTCCGGTGGCGAAGTGATGTGAGCGCCCTGACATGAAAAACCACACCAAACATTTTCAGCTCGTGGATGCGCTCGGTGACAAGCACATCGGCCTCGAAGCCCGCGCCCAGATCGAAGACCATCTGGACATGAAAATCTGGCTGCGCCTGCTGGCCTGCAGCACGCAGATCGAGCAGCAGATCCGGCGCCAGCTGCGGGCGCGCTTTGGCACCACGCTGCCGCGCTTCGACTATCTGGCCCAGCTTGCACGCCACCCGCAAGGCCTGCGCATGAATCTGCTCTCGCGTTACCTCATGGTCACCGGTGGCAATGTGACGGGTCTCACCGACCAGCTGGTGAAAGAAGCCTTGGTGGAGCGTACGCTGGACGCGGACGACCGCCGCTCCTACCTTGTCGTTCTCACCGAGAAAGGCCGCAGCGAGTTCGCCGCAATGGCCGTCGAGCATGAGCAGTGGTTGACCGACATGTTCGGCGGTTTACCCCAGGCGAGCAAAGACGCGCTGTACGAACACCTGGGCCACCTGCGCGTGCACCTGGCCCATGGCCAGAGCGCCACCGAACCGCTCGCCCAGCAACCCAACCCATCTTCAAGAGAGACCGCGTCATGACCGAAACCCGCGTAGACCCCGCGCTGCTGGCCGGCAATCGAAAGCGACTGGCAGGCTACGAGGCCGGGCACTTCGTCTGGCAGGTGGAATCTGGCGTCGCCACGCTCACCCTCAACCGGCCGGAGCGCAAAAACCCGCTGACCTTCGACAGCTATGCCGAATTGCGCGACCTGTTTCACCAGCTCAAGTGGGCCGAAGACGTGCACGCCGTGGTGATCGTTGGTGCGGGAGACAACTTCTGCTCGGGTGGCGATGTGCACGAAATCATTGGCCCCTTGATCCAACTCAAAGCCCCCGAATTGCTGATGTTCACCCGCATGACGGGGGAGCTGGTCAAGACCATGCGCGCCTGTCCGCAGCCCATCGTCGCCGCTGTGGATGGCGTGTGTGCCGGCGCCGGAGCCATCATGGCCATGGCCAGCGATATGCGGCTCGGAACTGCGCGCAGCAAGACCGCCTTTCTTTTCAACCGCGTCGGCTTGGCCGGTTGCGATATGGGCGCCTGCGCCATGCTGCCGCGCATCGTCGGCCAGGGGCGCGCCAGCGACCTGCTCTACACCGGCCGCAGTCTTGGCGGCGAGGAGGGCGAGCGCTGGGGCTGGTTCAACTGTTTGTGCGAGCCCGCTGCCCTTCTGGCCGAAGCACAGGCACTCGCCAAGCAGATTGCCGAAGGACCCACGTTTGCCAACGGAATTACCAAGACCATGCTGCACCAGGAATGGGCCATGACGCTGGAGCAGGCCATCGAGGCCGAAGCGCAGGCGCAGGCGCTGTGCATGCTGACCGAAGACTTTGCCCGTGCCTACCGCGCCTTTGCCGCCAAGCAAAAGCCAAGCTTCGAGGGCAACTGATATGGCCGACACCCGCTACCTGGACTGGCCCTTTTTCGAGCCGCGCCACGCTGAGCTGGCGCGAACGCTGGACGACTGGGCGGGCCGCCATATTGCAGACACGCACGGCGCCGATGTGGACGCCGAGTGCCGTCGCCTCGTCAAGACCTTGGGCGCCGGCGGCTGGCTGCGCCACGCGGTGGGTGGCAAGGCCCATGGTGGCGCGCAGGAGGCCATCGACACCCGTGCCATCTGTCTGATTCGTGAGACGCTGGCTCGCCATTCGGGCTTGGCCGATTTCGCGTTTGCCATGCAGGGTCTGGGCTCTGGAGCCATTTCATTGACCGGCACGCAAGAGCAGCAGCAAAAGTACTTGCCGCGCGTCGCCGCTGGCGAAGCCATCAGCGCGTTCGCCTTGTCGGAAACCGAAGCGGGATCCGACGTGGCCGCGATGGCCTGCACCGCCCGAGCCGACGGCGACCACTATGTGCTGGACGGTGAAAAGACCTGGATCTCCAACGGTGGCATTGCCGACTTCTATGTGGTCTTTGCGCGCACCGGCGAAGCAGCCGGCGCGAGAGGTATCAGCGCCTTCATCGTCGACGCCGACACCCCCGGTTTTGAGGTCGCCGAGCGCATCGACCTGATCGCCCCGCACCCGCTCGCGCGCCTGCGCTTCACCCACTGCCGCATTCCCGCCAGCCAGCGCGTTGGTGCGGCAGGTGAGGGCTTCAAGGTGGCGATGCGCACGCTTGATGTGTTCCGCACCTCGGTAGCCGCCGCATCCCTGGGCTTTGCGCGCAGAGCCTTTGACGAAGCCTTGCAGCGCGCTACCACCCGGAAGATGTTTGGCGGCGTGCTGGCCGACTTTCAGTTGACACAGGCCAAGCTGGCGCAGATGGCCACCGCCATCGACAGCGCCGCCCTGCTGACCTATCGCGCGGCCTGGCTGCGCGACCAGGGGCACAACGTCACGCGCGAAGCCGCAATGGCCAAGATGACCGCGACCGAGAACGCCCAGCAGGTGATCGACGCGGCCGTGCAGCTGTTTGGCGGCCTGGGCGTGGTCAGTGGTCAGCCGGTGGAGCGCCTGTACCGCGAGATTCGCGCGCTGCGCATTTACGAAGGCGCGACCGAAGTGCAGCAGCTCATCATTGCGCGCGACCTGCTGCGCAGCGCCGAGCCGGCCAAGGTGTGACTGCCCCACCGGAACGAGACAGAGGAGCCAAGACCATGCCCCCCAGCGCCCACGTCGACACCTTCGCTGCCGAGCACCTGCCCCCCGCCGATCAGCAGCCGGAGTTTCATTTCGATCTGCCCGGGCTGCAGTTTCCTGAGCGACTCAACTGCGCCACCGAACTGTTGGACCGCCACGTCGCCGCAGGGCGCGGAGAGCGTATGTGCCTTCGTGCGCCGGGTGTTCGCTGGACGTACGCCGACCTGCAGGAGCGGGTCAACCGCATCGCGAACGTGTTGGTTCATGAGATGGGCGTGGTGCCCGGCAACCGCGTACTGCTGCGCGCGCCCAACAACCCCATGCTGGTGGCCTGCTGGTTCGCGGTGATGAAGGCCGGCGCCATCGCCGTCACCACCATGCCGCTACTGCGCGCCAAGGAACTCAATGCGATTGTCGACATCGGGCAGGTTACCCACGCGCTGTGCGATGCCGCGTTGACCGAAGAGCTGCACCTGACGGCCGCAGCTTGTCCGCAGCTTGCCCACATTCGCTGCTTCGGCGCTGGCGGAGAGGACTGCCTGGAGACAGCGATGGCACGCCAGTCTCCCCTGTTCGGCACCGTGGACACGGCGGCCACGGACACCTGCATGTTCGCCTTCACCTCGGGCACGACTGGCATCCCCAAGGCCACCATGCACTTTCACCGCGACGTCATGGCCGTCTGCGCTTGCTGGCCACCGAACGTGCTCCAGGCCACGCCGGAGGACGTGTTCATGGGCAGTCCGCCGCTGGCCTTCACCTTTGGTCTGGGCGGCCTGGTGCTGTTTCCCATGGCGATCGGGGCATCCACCGTGCTGCTGGAGAAGGCCGGCCCACCGCAACTGCTGCAAGCCATTGCCGAATATGGCGCCACGGTGCTGTTCACCGCGCCCACCTCGTACCGCGCATTGGCGGCCCACGGCGAAGCGCTGCGGCGCACACCGCTGCGCAAATGCGTCTCCGCGGGTGAAGCCCTGCCGGCGGCCACGCGTGCGCTGTGGAAAGAGGCGACCGGCATCGAGCTGATCGATGGCATCGGCGCCACCGAGCTGCTGCACATCTTCATCTCGCACGACGAAGCCCATGCGCGGCCGGGCGCCACCGGCACGCCCGTGCCCGGCTACCGCGCCCGCGTGGTGGACGATCTGGGCAACGAGGTGGCGCCCGGCACCGTGGGCAAGCTCGCCGTGCAAGGTCCCACGGGCTGCCGCTATCTCAACGACGAGCGTCAGCGCAAATACGTGCAAAACGGCTGGAACCTGACCGGCGACGCCTACCTGATGGACGCCGACGGCTATTTTTTCTACCAGGCACGCACCGACGACATGATCATTTCGTCGGGCTACAACATCGCCGCACCCGAAGTGGAAGAGACGCTGATGCAGCACCCTTCGGTGGCCGAGTGCGCCGTGGTGGGCGTTCCTGACGCCGAGCGCGGGCAGATCGTCAAGGCCTTTGTGGTGCTGCGCGCCGATGCTTCTGGCGACGAAGACATGGCGCGTGCGCTGCAGGACTTCGTCAAACAGCATGCAGCGCCCTACAAGTACCCGCGCGCCATTGCTTTCACCGATAAGCTTCCGCGCACGCAGACCGGCAAGCTCCAGCGCTTCAAGCTGCACGAACCCCTGTAACCCAACGGCGCAGACCGTCCAGAGCGCCAATACTTTGAAGGAGACAACACCATGACCGCATCTTCGCGCCTCGGCGCCCTCAGCCTGGTGGCCGCCGCCGCCCTTTTGGCCGCATCGGCCCAAGCAGCAGACCACGTCAAGGTGGGGCTGATGAGCACGCTCTCAGGCCCCGGAGCCGGCCTGGGCGTCGACATCCGCGACGGCTTCCAACTCGCCATGAAGCACAACGGCGGCAAGCTCGGTACCCTGCCCGCCGAAGTCATCGTGGTGGACGATCAGATGAGCCCCGACGCTGCCAAACAAACCGCCGAGCGCCTCATCAAACGCGACAACGTCGATTTCATGACCGGCGTGGTGTTCTCCAACATCATGCTGGCCGTGGCGCCCGCAGTGTTTCAGTCCAAAACCTTTTACCTGAGCGCCAATGCCGGCCCTTCGCAGCTCGCCGGAGCCCAGTGCAACCCCTACTTCTTCAGCGTCTCGTATCAGAACGACAACATGCACGAAGCCGTAGGCAAGGTGGTGAACGACAAGGGCTTCAAGAAGGTCGCCCTGCTCGCCCCCAACTACCCGGCCGGCAAGGATGCGCTGGCCGGCTTCAAGCGCTACTACAAGGGCGAAATCGTGCAGGAGGTCTACACGCCGCTCAGCCAGCTCGACTACGGCGCCGAACTGTCCAACCTGCGCGCGTCGGGGGCCGATGCGGTCTACATTTTCCTGCCCGGCGGCCTGGGTATCAACTTCATCAAGCAGTTTGTGGGCGCCGGTCTTTCCAAGGACATGACGCTGTTCGGTCCCGGTTTTTCGGCCGATGAGGACGTGATCCGCGCCGTGGGAGAACCCATGCTGGGCATGTTCAACAGCTCGCAATGGGGCCACGACATGGACAACGTGGCCAACAAGCGTTTCGTCGCCGACTTCCAGAAGGAATACGGCCGCCTGCCCACGCTGTACGCGGCGCAAGGCTACGACGCCGCGCAGCTCATGAACGCTGCGGTGCGCGATGTGAAGGGCAAGATCGAGGACAAGCAGGCGGTGCGCAAAGCCCTCAAGGCCGCCAAGTTCGACTCGGTGCGCGGCAACTTCAAGTTCAATACCAACCAGTTTCCCATTCAGGACTACTACCTGCGTGTGATCGGCAAGGACAGCCAGGGCCGCATCACCAACAAGACGCTTTCGACCATCTTCAAGGACCACGGCGACGCGTATTCTGAGCAATGCAAGATGCCCTCTTGAGGACTAGAGCTAGGCAATCGCCATGACGGGCATCTTGATTCTTGAACAAATGCTCAACGGCCTGCAGTTCGGCCTGATGCTGTTCCTGCTGGCCGCAGGGCTCACGCTGGTGTTCGGCATCATGGACATGATCAACCTGGCGCACGGTTCGCTCTACATGGTTGGCGCCTACCTGATTGCCACCATCGCAGCCGCATCAGGCTCGTTCTGGCTGGGGCTTGGCGGCGGCATTCTCGCCACCGCTGCGGTTGGCGTGCTGCTCGAAGTCACGGTGCTGCGCCGGCTCTACCAGCGCGACCACCTGGCGCAGGTATTGGGCACCTTTGCCATCCTGCTCATGGCCAACGAGGGCGTGCGCATGGTCTGGGGCTCCCAGCCGCTGCAGCTCAATCCGCCGGCTGCGCTGGCGGGGCCGGTGGAGTTGCTGCCGGGCTTTGTTTATCCGGCGTTTCGACTTTTCATCATTGGTGTGGGGCTTGCCGTAGCGCTGCTGCTGTATTTGCTGGTGACGCACACGCGTGTTGGCATGCAGGTGCGTGCCGGGGCGTCGAACCGCGAAATGGCGCTGGCCATGGGGACCAACGTGCGCCGGTTGTTCACAGCGCTGTTTGCCTTGGGCGCCGCGCTGTGTGCCGTAGCAGGCGGCATGCTGGGGCCGCTGCTTGCGGTGCAGGTGGGCATGGGCGAGAGCATTCTGATTCTGGCCTTCGTGGTCATCGTCATCGGCGGCATTGGCTCGATCCGTGGCGCTTTGCTGGGCGCCTTGCTCGTCGGCGTGGTGGACACCGCCGGCCGCACGCTCATTCCGCTGCTGTTCGGCCACCTCATGGGGCCGGCGGCGGCGTCCAATGCGGGACCGGCAGTGGCCTCCATCCTGATTTATGTGCTCATGGCCGCCGTCCTTTTTTGGAAACCGCAGGGGCTCTTCCCTGCCCATGGCTGATGCCTTCCCCCATGCAACCCATCGAACGCGTGCGCGCTCCCAGCATCCTCGACCACGGCCTGCACCTGCGCTGGAGCCTTCCGCTGCTGGTGTTGCTGGCCCTGCTTCCCGCCATTGCGCATGGCCTGGGCGAAGACTTCTACATTGGCGTGGCCAGCCGCGTGCTGATCTTTGCCCTGGCAGCCACCAGCCTGAATCTGATCCTGGGCTTTGGCGGCATGGTGAGTTTTGGCCACGCTGCCTTCGTCGGCATTGGCGCCTACACCGTGGGCATCCTGATGCAAAGCGGCATCGCCTCGGCCTGGGTGGCGTGGCCGGCAGCGTTCGTGCTCGGCGGCCTGTTTGCTTGTGTAATTGGACTCATCAGCCTGCGCACGCAGGGCGTGTACTTCATCATGATCACGCTGGCCTTCGCGCAGATGCTGTACTACCTGATGGTGTCGCTGAAAAACTATGGCGGCGAGGATGGCATGTCGCTGTTCACGCGCTCCGAACTGGGTCTGGGGCTGGACCTGTCGAGCGATACGCAGTTCTATTTCGTCGTGCTGGTGCTTTTTGTGCTGGCGTTCCTGGCCATACAGCGCCTGCTGAATGCGCGCTTTGGCCATGTGCTGCAAGGTATTCGCGAGAACGAAGTGCGCATGGCGGCGTTGGGCTTTCCGGTGTTTCGCTACAAGCTCGTTGCTTTCACGCTGGCCGGTGCGGTGGCTGGGCTGGCCGGGGCGCTGCTGGCCAACCAGGGCAGCTACGTCAGCCCCTCTCTCATGCAGTGGAGCCAGTCGGGCATGCTGCTGGTGATGGTCATTCTGGGCGGGGTGGGCCATCTGTTTGGCGGCCTGGCTGGGGCGGCGGCCTTTTTGCTGATCGAAGAGGTGCTGGTCAGCTACACCATTTACTGGCAAATGGGCCTGGGCGCCGTGCTGCTGGCAGTGGTGCTGCTGGCACCCAACGGCCTGATGAGCCTGCGCTCCGGCAAGAAGGAGCGGGCATGAGTACCGTGGCGCTGCTGCGCGTCGAGCACCTCGTCAAGCGCTTTGGCGGCCTCGCGGCCACGGACGACGCGAGTTTGAGCGTGGAAGACGGCGAAATCCACGCGCTGATCGGCCCCAACGGCGCCGGCAAAACCACGCTGATCCACCAGCTCTCGGGCGCGCTGGAGCCGACCAGCGGAACGATCTGGTTTGGCGGCCAAAACATCACCGGCCTGCCCATGCACACGCGCGTGCACCTGGGGCTCGTGCGCTCGTACCAGATCACCAGCGTCTTTAAACGTCTTTCCGTACTCGACAACCTGGCGCTGGCGGTGCAGGCCAAAAGCGGCAGCAGCCTGCGTTTTTGGCAGCCGGCGCGCAGCGAGCGCGCGCGCTACGACGCCGCAACGGCCGTGGCCGAGCGCGTCGGGCTGGGCCCGCAACTGGACCGCCTGGCGGGCGCGCTCTCGCACGGCGAGCAGCGCCAGCTTGAAGTGGGACTGGCGCTGGCCTTGCGACCCCAACTGCTGCTGCTCGACGAACCCATGGCCGGCATGGGGCCGGACGAATCCGAGCGTATGGTGGCGCTGCTGCAAAGCCTGCGCGGCGAAGCCACCATGCTGCTGGTAGAGCACGACATGGACGCGGTGTTTCGCCTGGCCGACCGCATCTCCACGCTGGTGTTTGGCCGCGTCATCGCGACCGGCACGCCGGCCGAGATCCGCGAGAACGCCGACGTGCGCCGCGCTTACCTCGGTGACGAAGCGGAGATGGGCGCATGACAGCCTTGCTGGAAATCGAGTCGCTGGAGACCGCTTACGGCACCAGTCAGGTGCTGTTCGGCGTCTCGTTGGCCATTGCCCAGGGCGAAGTCGCCACGCTGCTGGGCCGCAACGGCATGGGAAAAACCACCACGGTGCGCTCGCTGCTGGGCCTGACGCGTGCGCGAGGCGGCACGGTGCGCTTTCGCGGCGAGCGCATCGAGGCGCTGGCGCCGGACCGCATTGCCCGCATGGGCCTGGCCGTGGTGCCAGAAGGGCGACAGATTTTCCCCAACCTGTCGGTCAGCGAGAACCTGCGCGCCTTCGGCGCCAACCGCAACGCCAGCCGCGAGCCCTGGACGCTGGAGCGCGTCTATGCCCTGTTCCCGCGCCTGGCCGAGCGCTCGCGCAACATGGGCAACCAGCTTTCGGGGGGCGAGCAGCAGATGCTGGCGATTGGCCGCGCGCTCATGACCAATCCCCACCTGCTGGTGCTCGATGAAGCCACCGAGGGGCTGGCGCCGCTGATTCGCGAGGAAATCTGGCGCTGCCTGGCCACGCTGCGTGCGCAGGGCCAGACCATTCTGGTGATCGACAAATACGTGCAGCGCCTGGTGCGCCTGGCCGACCGCCACACCATCATCGAGCGCGGACAGGTGGTTTGGCAGGGCGATTCGGAGCAATTGGGTGCTGACCCTTCCTTGTGGCAGCGCTACATCGGAGTATAGGAATGGCGTGCATCCCCCTGAGTCGCCTTCGGCGCCTTCCCCCTTCTCTCGAATCGCTCCGCGATTCGGGAAGGGGGACACCACCAGCGCGGCGGGGCGGCCCTTGCGCGGTGGCCGCTGGGTTGGCGCGTGCCTGTTTTGCGGTTCGAGCCGACGACTGAATCGCTGGAATGAATACGACATTCGACACCGCTCCCCGTTTCGAGCGTGCGCTGCGCATTCGTTTCGCGCATTGCGACCCGGCTGGCATTGTCTTTTTCCCGCAGTACCTGGTGATGTTCAACGGCCTGGTGGAAGACTGGTTCACAGAGGGCCTGGGCGTGTCCTATGCCGAGCTGCTCGGGCCGCGCCGTGTCGGCCTTCCCATCGTGCGGCTCGAATGCGATTTTTCTGCCATCAGCCGCATGGGCGACGACGTGGTGCTGGGGCTGTCGATTGCGCGCCTGGGCCGCAGTTCGCTCACGCTTGAACTGGACTGCCGGGCCGGCGAACAACTGCGCGTGGCGTCGCGCCAGGTGCTGGTCGCGACCAGCCTGGAGACGCACCGGCCCATCGCTTTTCCGCCCGACGTGCGCAATGCGCTCGCTGCCTTCGCCCCCCTTCCCTGAACCGAGGAGCCTCGACATGCAAATTCTTCTTCCCCCCGGCTGGCCGCGTCCCAAGGGCTATTCCAACGGCGTCTCGGTCCGTGGCCGCATGGTCTTCGTGGCCGGAATGATTGGGTGGGACGCGCAAGGCGAATTTCATACCGACGACCTGGCCGGTCAGGTGCGCCAGGCGCTGACCAACGTGGTGGCCGTGCTCAAGGAAGCCGATGCCCTGCCCGAGCACATCGTTCGCATGAACTGGTACGTGACCGACAAGCGCGAGTACGTGGCGGCCTACCCCGAGATCGGCAAGGCGTTTCGCGAACTCATCGGCAGCTTCAACGCCACGATGATGGCGGTGGAGGTGGCGGCACTGATCGAAGACCGTGCCAAGGTGGAGATCGAGGTGACGGCGGTGGTGCCGGATTGAGTTTCCGCCCGGGGGGCAGAAAATACCAAGAAAAATGGCCTCCAGCGCTTATCCACAAAGCGCTGACAGCTATCAATTCAGAGTATTAAGGCCGCGCCGCACAAAGGCAATCGACAGTCCCTGATCCGTCACCGCAATCGCCCCCGGCTGCAGGCCCAGGCCGTCCAGCAATGCCAGGTCCTTTTCTTCCAGCCGGTGCAGCACCACCTCCCCCAGTGCGCGCCGCGCCAGCCGCGGTGCCCAGGCGTGCAGCAGGGCGGCCGCGGCAGGCTCCAGCCCTTGCATTTCCAGGCTGTGAAAAACGATGTCGTGGGCGCGCAGCGTGCGGTCTTTCGCTTCGTAGCGCAGGCCGAATTCGACTTCCAGCACGCCTTCGCGGGGCATGCCCACGGCAGGCCCGCTGAGTACGGCGGGCACCCGCGCGCGCAGGCGGTTGGCTTCGGGCCGCAGCGCCAGTGCGGGGGCGTTCAGTTCCAGCGCCGCGAGCCCGGCGAGCGGAAAACGGCGCGGAAAGCGCTCGCTCAGCATGGCCAGCAACTCGGCCAGCGACACCGTGTAGCCCGAAATCCCCATGCCCGCACAGGCAGGGCGCAGGCCGCCGATCACCAGCACCGCCGCAGCCCCTGCCTGCATGAGCCAGCGCCGCCGGGCCAGGCCCATTGGCCTGTATGGGGCGTTTCGCATTGCGGGCTTCAGCGCCCCACCACGGCCCAGCCGGCGCGCTGGTCGCTTTTGTCGTTGGTGTACTCCCAGGCGGTGCCGCAGCGCTCGCAGACGTGGCGTGTCACGGTCACCACGTGGTCGCCGTGCTCTTCGCGGCGGTGGCCGCCTTGCACCAGCTCGGCGTGGCCGGGCGCACGGCGCCAGTTGCGCTGGATGCCGGCGCAGGCATCGCACAGCTCCATCTTCTTGAGTTCGCTCTCGCGGGCGGGGTCTTTGCCGGGCGTCATAGGGGTCTTTCTCTGGGTGGGCGGGAGCAGGGTGGCGGGATGGCACTGTACGCCAGAGCGCAGCAGGCGGAAGAAATATGAATGAAAATGCTGCCTGGCGCTTATCCAATAAGCGTGTATAGCTATATTTTAAGGAGCATTATGGCAACGCTCGACAAGCTGCAGCCAGCCGACATCGACTTCAGCGCCGATTCAAGCGAGGTCGCGCGGCGCTTGATTGGCGTGACGCTGCTGGTCGATGGTGTCGGTGGCCGCATTGTCGAAACCGAAGCCTATGACCAGCAAGACCCGGCCTCGCACACCTACACCGGCCCCTCGGTGCGCAACGCCGCCATGTTTGGGCCGCCTGGGCATGTCTATGTGTACCGATCCTACGGCCTGCACTGGTGCATGAACCTGGTATGCCGCGAAGCCGCCCATGGCGCGGGCGTGCTGCTGCGTGCGCTTGAACCCACGCAGGGGCTGGAGGTGATGCGTGCGCGCCGCGGCCTGCAAGACCCACGCCTGCTCTGCGCCGGCCCCGGGCGCCTGGCGCAGGCGCTGGGCGTGGACCATGGCTGGAACCATCGCCCCGTGCAGCCGCCGACCTTCGCCTTGTTGTGGGATGGGCAACCGGCGGACCTGCTGGCCGGGCCGCGCATCGGCATCAGCAAGGCGGCGGAAACACCCTGGCGCTTTGGTGAACGTGGTTCGCGCTATTTGAGCCGGGGCTTTGGGCGCGCAGCTTTGTGAGTGCGCTCGCAGGCCTATGGCAGCTGAACGGCCGGGGCCGCGCACAGCGCCTGCAAGTGCAGGTGCGGCTCACAGGTGGGATCCGCCGGCAACTGGTGCTTGGCCCGCTGGTAGTGGTGGGTGAATACGTCGAGCCAGGCCGCCAGCACCGCCGCGACCTGCGCTTCGCCGGCAAGCGCCAGGCATAGCGCTGCGACTTCCGAGGTGCAGAAATGCTCGCTGCGTGTCGAGCGGCGCAGCTGGTAGCGCGAGGCGTGATCGGCCTGCAGGCTGAGCACCGGCAGCGCATCCAGGTACGGGCTTTTGCGAAACATGCGCCGCGCCTCGGGCCAGGTGGCGTCCAGCAGGACGAAGAGCGGGCGCCGAGCAAGCGGGCGCCGAGCCTGTGTGCCGTCGCCAGCCTGGGGCGGTTGCTGTACCTGCGTCACCACCCGCTCAGGCGCTACGAATTCACCCGGGAACACCACGTAAGGCTGCCACTGCGGGTCGGCCAGCAGCGCCAGCAAGGCCGGGTCCACCTCGGTGCGCGCCCAGCCGAAGGCAAACGTGTCGGCCACCACGTCGGCGATCAGCCAGCCGGTGTTGCTGGGTTTGAGCGGCTCGATGTCCGCCATCAGTAGGCAGACGCCGGCGCGTGTCGGCGTTTGCGGGCGCAGCGCGCACAGGCAGTGGCTGGGCACCAGGCGGCAGCCGGGGCAGCGCTCGCCCTTGGGGCCACCGCGCGCCAGAAACGGTTTGGCGCTGCGCGCCAGGCGGGCGGTTCTCAGCCTAGAAACGGCGTGGGGTGGGCGCGCCTCGGCGACATGGACAGAGGGCTTTTCAGTCACTGCGCAGTGATCCCTTGTGCCGTGCGCGACCCACGAGGCATGCAATGGGCGAAGCACAGGTCAGCGGCCATCGTGCAAGGGCCTATGCCGGCCGCACCGCCCCGCCGCACGGATGGCGTCTCCCTTTCGCAGCGCCCAGCGATGCGATGGGGGAAGGGGCGCAGCGACACAGGGGGGGATCACTTCAAACTCTCCAGCGCAAACAGCGGCACTTCGGCCTCGCGGCTCAGCCACAGGCCGCCGCCCACTGCGGTGTAGTGGCTCTCCAGCCCGCGTCGGTACAGCGCGGCGCGGTGGCGGAACATGCGCGGATCGGTCAGGTCCTCGTCCAGAATGTCCTGCTCCCAGTCCTCGCGCGAGACGGCTTCGAGGTACAGGGCGCCGTGCGAGAGCTGGCCCAGGGTGTGCATGGCGCGCTTCAAATCCGGTGCGTCCAGGTAGGGCAGCACGCCCTGGCAGACCACCAGGTCGTACGGCGCGCTGGCGCGGTAGTCGACCACCGAGCCGCGCTCCCAGCCAAAGCGCTCGCACAGGTAGGGGCTGAACTCGACGCCGTGGTACGACGCGTGCGGGAAATGCCGTGCGACCACATCCCGCCACAGCCCGATGCCGCAGCCCATGTCCAGCACCCGGTGCACCGGCACGCGCAGGTACTGCAGGTAGCTGCACACGAAAGCGCCCAGGCGCTCGACGTGGCCGGGGTCGACGACGCTGGTTTTCTTGTCGAAATAGAAGCGCTGGTAATACGCTTCGTCAAACACTTCGGCCTGGGCAGACTTCACGTGCGCGCGGCGCCAGCTTCGGGTTTGGGCGGGCGGTGCAGCGCGCAGATCTTGTTGCCATCGGGGTCGCGCAGGTAGGCCAGGTACAGCCGGCCCATCTCGCCTTCGCGAAAACCGGGCGGGTCTTCGCAGGTCGTTCCGCCGTTGGCCAGGCCGGCCGCATGGAACGCCGCGCCCTGCTCGGGCGAATCCACAGTGAAGCCGATGGTGCTGCCGTTGCCGTGGCAGGCCGATTCGCCGTTGATGGGCGTGGTGATGCCGAACGTGCCGGAGCGGCTGCGGTAAAAGTAGCGGCTCCGGTTGGCCACGCCAGGGCCGATGCCCAGGGTGCCGAGCACCGCGTCGTAGAACTGCCTGGATGCCTCAAGATCGTTCACACCCACCATCACATGACTGAACATCGTTGTCTCCTGTCTGGCTCCCGCGAAGGGAGAGGGATTAAAAAAACCAGGTGCCGACACAGCCCTTGCTGGCTGGCGGCGCGCCGGGGGATCGTAAACAGGTTCGCAGCGGCGTGCAGGGCGGCGTATTTATTATTGAAATAGGCCGTTAGCGCATGTGCATATTCAGAAGTTTGCTATCAATACAGAAGCAAGCGCCCAAAACCGTTTTACCTCGCCGCCGTCGCCATGCGCAGCCGGCGCGCCGCGTCTTCGTCCCGGGCGTCGTCGATCTCGCGCAGCACGGCCTGCATGTCCACATTGGCGTGGCTGCGCTCGAAGCGGCCGGTGAGCGGCGTCTCGTTGCTCAGCATGCCGTTTTGGTACAGGCTCCAGATTTCGGCGCCGTACTCGGTCTTCAGCAGTGCCGGCGCAAACTGGCCAAAGAAGTTGCGCAGGTTGGCCACATCGCGCAGCAGCATGCGCTGCGCGTGGTTGTTGCCGGCCGCGTCCACCGCCTGCGGCAGGTCGATGATGACGGGGAAGTTCACGCCATCGGGCGCACCCTCCACCTCGCCATGCGCCAGCAGGATGTTGAACTCCGACAAATCCCCATGCACCACGCCCGCGCACAGCATGCGCACCACCTCGGCAATCAGCGTCGCATGGTGCTGCAGGGCCTGTTCGGGTGTGAACGACACGTCGTTCAGGCGCGGCGCGGCGTCGCCGTGGGCGTTGGTCACCAGCTCCATCAGCAGCACGCCATCGTGAAAATTGAAGGGTTGCGGCACGCGCACGCCGGCGGCGGCCAGGCGGTAAAGCGCGTCCACCTCGGCGTTTTGCCAGGCGGCTTCCTGCTCCTGCCGGCCAAACTTGCTGCCCTTGGCCATCGCGCGGCCGGTGCGTGAGTTCTTGGTCTTGCGGTTTTCGGTGTAGTCCACCGCCTGGCGAAAGCTGCGGTTGGTGGCCTCTTTGTAGATCTTGGCGCAGAGGGTTTGCTCGCCATGGCGCACCACAAACACCATGGCCTCCTTGCCGCTCATGAGCTGGCGCACCACGGTGTCGATCAGGCCTTCGTCGATCAGCGATTGGAGTCTGGGAGGTGCTTTCATGGGGGGAATTGTGCGCGATGCGACCGACCCGGCCCCTCACCGCAGTTCCGGGCTTTGGGTGGGTAGGCGCCAGAGGGGCCCCGCAAAAAGCGGCCCTCTTTCTGCAATGGTTGAACGCCGCAATGCCTATCGCGACCCACGCCGCATGCCTTGGCAAAGTTCAATACGTGCCCAGAAAATCCCGCTTGCCAATGGCCAAACCGTTGTGGCGCAGGATGTCGTAGGCCGTCGTCACATGAAAGAAAAACTGCGGCAGACCATAGTTCGCGAGATACGCCTGCCCAGCGAGCTTTTTCTCTTTGGGCGTGCCAGGGCGCAGGACGATCTCAGCGCCTTCCTTGCCCTCGAACTGCGAGGCCTGAACGCTGTCCAGAAAGGCCAGGGTCTGCGCCAAGAGCGCATCCAGGTCGGCAAAGCTCTTCTCTTGCCCTTCAAACTTCGGCATCTCCACCCCTGCCAGCCGCGCCGAGACGCCGCGCGAGAAATCGGCGGCAATCTGCACTTGCTTGAGCAGCGGAAACATGTCGGGCGCCAGCCGCGCCTGCAAGAACGCATCGGGCTCGATGGACTTGGTGGCCGCGTGTTCGCTTGCCTGCGCAAGAATGGTTTTCAAGGCCGTCAGCATCTGCTTGAAGACGGGAACCGAGTGGGTGTACATGGGGCTGATCATGGGGTGGTCCGAAAACTTTTTAGTGGCAAAAAGGGGTGGCGAAAGGGTGGCGAAAGGGTGCGATTGGCGCGACGGCTGCACTGAACCTGGCGCTGCGCCCAACGCCTGCTCGCGCCGACACCGGCCTGGCGGGGCACTGTAACCCGTGCCTGTGAACAGGGCGTGGCGGCGCGAAATGCCCTTTTCGGCGCGCGGCTCGCCATGCCACAGAGGGGCCCCGAAAACCACTTGCGGCCGCCCAGCCGCTACGCTACCGTGCGCTGCCCAGCGTCACTCGCCGTCCGAGATCCCCACCTGCTTGAGCTCCGCAAATTTGGCCGCCATCGTCGGGTTGCCGCGGGTCAGCTTCTTGATCGTGAGGTCTTCGGCCTTGTCGTTGGCCAGGCGCAGGTTGTTGGCCGACTTGTGCAGCGCCTCCTTGGTCTTCTCCAGGTCCTTGATGGCCTCGTCAATGCGCCGAACAGCCTCCTCGAACCCGTCCGATGCCAGACGCCAGTTGCGCCCAAAGGCGCCCTTGAAGTCCTCCAGTTGCGATTCGAACCGGGTGATGTCCAGGTTCTGCGCCTTCACCAGTGCCAGCTCGGACTTGTACTGCAGCGACTTCATCGCGGCGTTGCGCAGCAGCGTGATGATGGGGATGAAGAACTGCGGCCGCACCACATACATCTTGGCGTGGCGGTGGAACATGTCCACGATGCCGGTGTTGTACAGCTCGCTCTCGGGCTCCAGCAGCGACACCAGCACCGCGTACTCGCAGCCTTTTTCGGTGCGGTCCTTGTCCAGCTCTTTCAAGAAGTCTTCGTTGCGCTTCTTGGTGGCGGTCTCGTCGCTCTCGTTCTTCATCTCGAACATGATCGACACGATCTCGGTGCCCGACTCGTCCAGGTCGCGAAAAATGTAGTCGCCCTTGCTGCCGCCGCGTGCGTCGTTGTCCTTCTCGAAATACGCGCGCGCAAACGCCGTGGCGCGAATGCGGTTGAACTCCGTCTCGCAGTGCTGCTCCAGCGTCTCGCCCACCATCTTGGTCGACAGGCGGGCCTTCATGTCCCTCAGCCGCGCAATCTCGCCGTCGCGGTCGCGCAACTGCAGGGCGTACTGCTCCTTGATGGCGGCCTCCTCCAGCTGCTTTTTCACCACCACCAGATTCAGGTCGTTCTTGAATTCATCGCGCTCCCGGGCCACCACCGTCACCGCCTCGGACACTGCCAGCCTGCGCACCACCTCGCCCGCCTCCAGCTGCGATTGGAGCTGCTGGATCTCGGCGTCCTTCCTGGCGGCCACGCCTTGCAGCTCCTGCGCCAGCCGGGCCTCGGCCAGCAGCGCCGCTGTTTGCTGCGCCTGCCGCACACGCCCCAGCTCATGGGCCAGCGCATCGCGCTCCTGGTGCACTGCGCCCAAGGCCTCGGACACCGCCAGCCTGCGTGCCACCTCGGCGGCGTCCAGCTCGGCCTTCAGGCCTTGAATCTCGGAGTCTTTGGCGGCCGCCGACTTCTGCAGTTCATTGGCCACCTGGGCTTGCGCCAGCGCTATCGCATTGCGCTTGTCTTGCTCGGCCAGCTCCAGCCGCTCGTGCAACTGCGCGTGGAAATCCGCGTCGCGCACCTGCTTGAGGATGTCGGCATAGCCGGTCTCGTCCACCTTGAACGCCTTGTTGCAGTGGGGGCAGATGATGTCGTGCATGGCGGTCACTGTGTGTCGTGTTTCGTTGGGAGGGGAGCATAGCGGGCAGGCGATGCGCTTTGGGATCGCGAACTTGGCCGGAGTCCGCAGCAATCATCGCAATAGCACGTTTGTGCTACATTGCCTCGACCCACCTTGGAACCGCCATGTCCACCACCACCATCCGCATTGAAGACGATCTCAAGGCCCGCGTAGCGGCCGCAGCGCAGCAAATGGGTAAATCTGCCCACGCCTTTATCGTGGACGCATTGGCCGAGCGGGTGGAACAAGTGGAGCAAGAGGCCGCGTTCCATGCGCTGGCCGACGAACGCTGGGCACGCATTCGCACCACCGGAAAAACCGTAGGGTGGACCGATGCCAAAGACTATTTGTTGGCCCGCGCCAACGTGCAAGACAACGATGCCGGGCGCCCGCGCAAACCTGCGGCCCGCAAACTGGCGAAGTAGCGCGCGGCGATCCATCTGTCCATCCATCAAGCAATGACCCGCATCGAACTGGCCCCCGAAGTCTTCGACGACTTCGACCGTTTTTTTGACCACATCGCCCAGTACGACCCCGGCTCTGCGCCCGAACGCATTGGCGCCATCGTCGACGCCATTCAAATCCTTGGCCACAGTCCGCAAATCGGCCGCCCCGTGCAAGGCGGCAAACGCGAACTGGTCATCGGCCGCGCCGCGCGCGGTTACGTGGCGCTGTACCACTACATCGAGGCCATGGACACAGTGTTTGTGCTGGCTGTGCGCAGTCAGCGTGAGGTGGGGTTCAAGCGGTAGGTTTTACAAGCCAAATTGGCCTCTAGCGCTTACCCAGTAAACGCTGATAGCTATCAAAATTGCATTCCCGTTCCGCATTGCATGGCAAATAATTTCTTAAGCCATTGTCATTATTTGGTTTTCGGTAAAAAATCACAAAGCACCGAAACATACCGAAATGCTCGAACTCAGCCCCGCCATCACCCGCCAGTACATAGACGCCGTTGCCGTGTTCGATGCGCTGGCCGAGGCGACCGAGGAAGCTGCCCAGGTGCGTGGTGGCATGTACTGGCACGCGGGGCCAGCGACGTCGCCGGAATCGAAATACCTCGTGCGCACCTCGCCTGCGGGCGCCGAAGCCAGCCTGGGCCCGCGCACGCCCGAGACGCAGGCCATCTACGACAAATTCACTCAAAGAAAACGGGCCAGTGCCGAGCGCTTGGCCGGCCTGAAAGCTGCGCTAGACCAGCAACAGCGCCTGAACCGCGCCCTGCGAGTCGGCAGGGTAGACCCGCTGGTGGTGGCGCTGCTCAACCGCCTAGCCAGCACCCACCTCAGCGAGCACTTTCGCGTGGTGGGAACCCATGCCCTCTACGCGTATGAGGCCGCCGCCGGCGTGCGGCTGGATGCCGACGCACTCGCCACGCGCGACATCGACTTGCTGTGGGACACCCGCAAACGCATCATCTTCTCCACAAAGCTTGCTCGGGTGGACAGTTCCATGCTGGGGGTGCTCAAGAAGGTAGACCCCACCTTTCGCATGCGGCAGGGCCAAAAGTACACCGCCGTCAACAAAGACGGCTTTGAAGTGGACATCATCCGCCGCGAGCGCACAGATGACGACCCCCACCCCATCAAGCTCAGCGAAGCGGACGAGGACTTTTGGGTGGCCCAAGCCCGGCGCGCCAGCGTGCTGCTGGACTCACCGGGGTTTTCTGCCGTCATCGTCGCCACCAACGGCACCATGGCCCGCATGGACACCGTGCACCCTGCAACGTTTGCGACGTTCAAGCGGTGGCTGGCAGGGCAACCCGACCGCGACCCACTCAAGCGACGCCGGGACGTGCTGCAGGCCGATGCGGTGCAGGTGCTGCTGGAGCAGTATTTGCCGCAGGTTTAAGACTCAAGTTGAGCTCCAGCGCTCCGTAAAATGTTCGTGCACAGCTATTCAAAAGATAGCGGACAAGAAGGGATCAATTCCGTTCCACTGCTTTTCCTTAATCATTACAAACTGGCAGGTGCCTTTCGACAGTTTGGCCCAGAGCCCGCCAATGTCGCGATCATCCTGCGCGTCCGTCCAGCCATTCGCTCCCTTGTATTCCACGATCAAAAATGAATCGTTGTTGAGTTTGCAAACGAAGTCAGGATAAAAACGCCCGGTCGCTTTTTGGAAAAAGAAAGAAGCACCTTCCCGGCGTGCCAAGTTTCGCACCCAGTATTGCAGCCGACCTTTTTGCGCCTGAGTATCTAGCCAAGCAGCGCAGTCAAACTCTTCCTTACTGTCGAAATCTCCGATTCGACTGTAAAAGTGCTTACGGAACCGGTGCTGTCCAAACCGCCCGTCATAGTCACGACTGGGTGCATAGACCTCCGGCCTGAAGTCATAAACGAACTCAGTCGATACACTGACCCGTTCAGCAGCAGTTTCGCCAAACAAGCTCTCTTGATAAGCCCGTTTGACTGCAATCATGCGAAGCTCCCGAATGCGTGCCTCAAGCAGGTTGCGTATCTGAAATTTTTGCAGATTGGCCCTGCCCAAATCGAAACCAGGCTGGACCAATAAGTCCGAAAGCCATCCTGACACAAAAGCCAGCTTGCTCGCGTGCGTAAGGGATGTCTCTGGCAAATTGGTGCATAGCCAGGCAACCAGTTTGATGTTGTCCCAATGCTCTGGCGTATAGGCCAAACCAAGGTCCCGCTGCAAATTGGGCATGAAATCCTGAACCAGCTTGCCAGTGGACTCATCAATGTCAATGACACCGCCCTCGCTCACCATCAATGCTGTGCCCAACTTGGACAAGTTGTCGGCCGTCGGCTTCGCATCAAACAAGGACAGCGCCCACGGGTAGTCCAACACCTCCGGGTCATCAAATAACTGCAACTCACCTTGCACGCGCAATGCAAGCTGCGGCACCAGCATCGTTTTGCCTTCTTCTGCGGGCGTCTTGAAGAACTCAATGGCCGTCGTTCGGCTCTCCACTGCGCCCGCCTCAATCGCAGCTCTGGCCAGCGGCGTGGTGACCACCAACTTCAATGCATCGGCCTCATCCAGGGTCAGCGGCGCACGGATGGTCAGCGTGCTGGTCTTTCGGTCAAAGTCCACTTTGTCATTGATGGCGCTGCGCAGGTCTTTGGGTAAGGCCTTCAAGTCCGGTGTTTCATGCAAGGTGATGACCACCGGGCGCAGCTCCACGCGGCTGCCGATGCCTTCAAGGTCAAACATTTGCTGTTCTTGGCGCGCAGCGGTTACAAACTCGGCCACGTCTTTGCGATCAAAGCCAGCGCCTTCAACCAGCCGGTCGCGCAGCGCGGTGGCGGTCTCAAAAAAGCTGCGCGACACCACCAGCGCATACGACTGGTTGAGTTCTTTTGCAGCGCGATGCGCTGCCCCCGGCTGGCGCAATATGCGCCCCAACAGTTGCTCCACCGATGTGGCCGACTGCAAGGACGCCATGCTGACCAAGATGTACGCAAATGGGCAATCCCACCCCTCGGCTAACGCCTTTTGGGTAATGACAAACTTCACGGGACAGTCAGGGTCACTGATTCCAAGCTTGTATTTCGCGTCCACGGCCTCCAGCCCCTTTTTGTCACTGGTGGCCACAATGATTTCATCAGCCGGAATGCCGTGGTTGGTTAGCAGTTCCTGGCGCACGCGCTCAAAATCCAGCTTGTCCAGCCCTTCGCGGCGTGGCTCAGACTGAATCAACACGATCGGGCGCAAGTAGGGTGCGCCTTGGCGCTGTTCATCGTCGGCCAACTTTTGCAAGCCATTGCGTCGAGCGATGGCATCGCTCAGACACTGCTGCCAGTTGGGCTCGGTCTCCAGCACCACCGGCAGCTTGATCATTTGCTCGGCTTTAAGCTGGGACGCACTCACGCTGTGCAGCACATTGCTGGGCGTGCGCTCCATATCCGGCGTGGCGGTCAGCTCCATGATGCCGCTGGGGTTAAAGCGGGCCAGCATGTCAAAAGCCAACTCGGTGCGGTTGTTGTGGGCTTCGTCCACGATGACAAACGGTCGGCGCAGCCGCAACACATTGGCCAGCGAATAGGGCGCGGTGTCGCCATCCGTCAGCAGACCTTGGCGCTGCGTAGCCGTCAAATTTTCAAAGTGGTGCATCAGCGCGCCGCTGGACTCATACACCTTGCGGCTTTCTTCGTCTTCCACCTGAAAAGCTTGGCGGGTAGCGACGATCACTACGGTTGACGTGTCCAGCGTGGCACGCGTCAATGCTCTGGCTTCCGTCAAATCCAGCACCGTGACAGGCCCTGCCTCGCGCAGCGCTGCGCTTAAAGGGTGGTTGCGGTCTTTCAGGCCGCGCAGGGTTTGCTCGCGAATCGGCTTGCTGGGCACCAGCCACAGCACCACGCTGTGCGGCACGCGCAGCAAATGCGTGTTGACCAAGTTCAGGCTTTTGGCAGCCAGCCAGGTCTTGCCGCCGCCCGTGGGTACGCGAAGGCAGAAGTAAGGCATGTCTGCCGCAAAACCGGCCAGGGGCGTGTAACGCAGGCTTTGGCCCCACAGGTCCTCGGTTACGGCGGTAAACGCAAGCGATGCACGCCCAAAGGTATGAATGGCTTTGAAATAAGCCTCTACGCTGTCGAGCACGCCGCCCTGGTTGGCGGGATCTTGCTGATATTTTTTGGGTGAAAAGGTGGCCATGGCTTACACCTCCAGGGCGTACGGTGTTTGCTTGAACACAATCTGCTCCCGCTGCAAGCGGGGCGCGCCCAAACGGCAGGCCGCTGCATAGATGGTTTTGGGGCCGGCAAACGACGGCAAGACTTCATACAGCGGGCTGGTAAGCACGTTGCCACCACCCACGCTTTTGTCTTTCAAAATACCGTTGTAAAGGAGGTAAATGGCGCGGCCTTCGTGCGTACCGAGCAGAGGTGACGTTCCATTGCCGGTGAAGCCGGTGCCCGTTTCTGCGAACCACACAAATTCAGCCAGTTGGGCAAACGTCACGTCATCGCGAATTTGACCTTGCGGGGTAAATAAGGGCTCAGCAGACAGGGTGCAGAACTGAAAGCCACCACCCGCTGGCGACAAGCCAGGCACGGCATCGCCCTTGGCATTGGTATAGCCCTGGCTCACGCGTTTGACGCGTTCGGCGGTGACGTTTTTGGCGATATTGGTATCCATCTCCACAAGGATGAATTTGCGCGTGCCACCGTCTTCAGCGTTTTGTTTCAGCACGGCATGGCCGGTGGTGCCGGAGCCGGCGAAGCTGTCGAGAATGAGGCTGTCTTTGTCGGTGGTGATCTGCAATACACGCTGAATCAATTGCGCAGGCTTGGGCGTTGCAAAGTCTGAGGCCGATGACACGTCAAACAGCACTTCGCGCAGGTCTTTTCGGGCAGTGTCGGTATGCCCAGCGAAGTCGTGGGTCCAAAGGCTCTGCGGTACCACGCCGTCCACGTTACGCAATTCATGTCGGTAACGTTTGTAGGCGGGCACCTTGCCCTTCCCATCTTTACCCTAATAGATTAGGTCCGCTTCTACGTTACGGGCGTGCTCACCTTCCGAATAGGCCCAGACCCGAGTACGTTTGGGCCAGATTTCATCGCCAGTATTGGGGTTTGTGACCGGGTAATACAAGTTGGGGCGTTCTTCAGCCGACTTGCTGCAGGTGTAGTCGCTGCTGCGAAATGTGCCTTTAGCGTCTTCAAACTTGTATTGCTCATTTTTTTCCTCACCTCGTGGCAGCAAGTTGCGCTTCCACCGCGACGAGCGCTGGTACACCAGCAAAAAATCGTGCATAGGTGCGATGGTCTTATGGTCGTTGGCGACGGCATATTTCTTCTGCCAAATCACCGTGGCCACAAAATTCGCAGCCCCAAAAATCTCATCCATTAACAGCCGCAGGGCCGCCACTTCGTTGTCGTCAATCGACACAAAGATGGCGCCATCCTCCCGCAAAAATTGTCGCAACAGCACCAGTCGCGGATACATCATGCAAAGCCATCGGTCGTGCCGGTCCAGCGTTTCGCCTTCTTTGCCAACCACCGCGCCCAGCCACTTTCGGATTTCGGGGCTGTTGACGTTGTCGTTGTAGGCCCAGCCTTCATTGCCGGTGTTGTAGGGCGGGTCAATGTAGATGCACTTGACCTGGCCGGCGTAGCGCGGCAGCAGCGCCTTCAATGCATGCAGGTTGTCGCCCTGCACGATCAGGTTGCCGCTGGCCGCGTCGCCGCAGGACAGTTCGGGCACCGGCTCCAGCAAGCGAAAGGGCACGTCCTTGTGGTGCGTGACAACGGCGTCTTTGCCGATCCAGTTCAAGCTTGGCATTCAGGGTTCCATGTCGCGTCTATCGCCCTGGCGAACCAAGTTGGGCAATAGAAGTCGTTGATTCGTTTGGGCATTTTGTGCACTGCCAGAGCATATCGACCAAAACGGTGCAATTCACTGGTTCATGTCCGATAGGTAACAGTGATCCGGCCCCAACTTGAAGGTGCCTAGTCTTTGGGCACACCCCAACCCAGCCATCCCCGCCCACCCCAATCACCAACCTCTGCGCGGCCCGTGTCACCGCGACATAAAGCAAGGGCGGTGCGCCAGGTGGCAGCGGCATTGCATTGCGGTGCAATTGCCCAATATTTCAAGCAAAATTGGCCTCTAGCGCTTATCCAGCAAGCGCTTGCAGCTATCAAAATTATACCGATCAGCTAACACATCCTTGCAGCCTGCGAGCACTGGCGCCACTCCGCAAGTCCCTGCAGCCCCGTGGGGTTAAATTGCTCCGCATGCCCAGCACCCCCGCTTCCACCTCCACCGCCGCCCCGGCATCCCTCATCGATTCCCCCCAGGCCGCCTGGCGCCTGCTGATCACCCTGGGTTTGGTGGTGCTCGGCAACAGCAGCATGTATGTGGTGTCAGTCGTGCTGCCCGCCGTGCAGGCCGAGTTTGGGGTGGGCCGCGCGGATGCGTCGCTGCCCTACACGCTGATGATGGTGTGCCTGGGGATTGGCGGGCTGTGGACGGGGCGCATGGCCGACCGGCATGGGCTGATGCCGGTGCTGTGCGTGGGGGCGGTGGGGGTGTGCGGTGGCTTTGTGTGGGCGGGGCTGTCGGGCAGCATCTGGGGATTTGGGCTGGCTCACGGGCTGATGGGGCTGATTGGTGCGTCGGCCACGTTCGCACCGTTGCTGGCCGACACGGCGCTGTGGTGGAACCGGCGGCGTGGCATTGCGGTGGCGATTTGTGCCAGCGGCAACTACATTGCCGGTGCACTGTGGCCGCCCATCGTGCAGCACGGTATCGAAGCCATTGGCTGGCGCCACACCTATGTGCTGATGGGGCTGGTGTGTGGGGCGGGCATGCTGCTGTTGGCGCTGCGCATGCGCCAGCGGGCGCCGATGGTGCTGCTGGATGTGTCTGCGGTGCCTGCATCGCCCGGGGGCGCTGCGGCGGCGGCGGCTCCCGCACCCGCGTCTGTTGCGTTAGACCGCAGCCGCCCGTTTGGCCTGCGCCCTTTGCACGCGCAGTTGCTGCTGTGTGTGGCGGGCGTGGCGTGCTGCGTGGCCATGGCGATGCCGCAGGTGCACATCGTGGCCTATTGCACCGACCTGGGCTTTGGCGCGGCGCGCGGGGCCGAAATGCTGTCGCTGATGCTGGCCTGCGGCATTGTCAGCCGCCTGGTGTCGGGCGTGATCTGCGACCGCATTGGCGGCGTGCGCACGCTGCTGCTGGGGTCGGCGTTGCAGGGGGTAGGGCTGGCGCTGTTTCTGCCGTTTGACGGGCTGGTGCCGCTGTATGTGATTTCGGCGATGTTCGGGCTGTTTCAGGGCGGCATCGTGCCGGCCTACGCGATCATCATCCGCGAGTATTTCGCGCTGCAAGAGGCGGGCGCCCGGGTGGGCGCGGTGATCATGGCCACGCTGATCGGCATGGCGCTGGGGGGCTGGATGTCGGGCTGGATTTTTGACGTGACCGGCAGCTATCAGGCGGCGTTCATCAACGGCATGGGGTGGAATGCGCTGAACCTGTCGATCGTGGGCTGGCTGTATTGGCGCGTGCGGCGGCAGGGGGTGGTGGTGGGGGGAAGGGTGCCGGGGGCTTTGCCAACGGCCTATTCAGAGCCGTCCAAAAACAGCCCGGCGTAGCTGGGCTCCGCAAACGAGCGCATGACCGAGTCGCGCAGCCAGATGCCGCCCTGGTCATTGGCAGACGATGTGTGCCAATGCATGAAGTAGTCCACGGTCGGAATCTGCCTGGGCAGTGCCACGATGGTGTTGTGCGCCGCCTGGTTCACCACGCGGCCGTACAACACCGGCATGGTCAGCAGCAGATCTGAGCGCGAGACGATGGTGGATGCGGCGATGTAGCGCTGTGTGCGCACCCGCACCCGGCGGTTCAGCCCAGCGCGGGTGAGCACCCGCTCTTCTTCTGAGGGGAAGCCCGACGACCCGGTGACCGATATGTGCCCAGCGCCCAGGTACGCCTTGAGAGTGATGTGCCCCTCCTTGAGCAGTGGGTGACCGGCGCGGCCAATGACAACCAAGGTGTCGCTCACGACTTTTTCGCAGATGAGGCTGGGGCTGACGACGGCGCCTGCGCTGATGGCAATGTCCATGGCGCCGCTGGCCAGGCCGGACTCCATGTTTTCCATGGTGAATTTGACCGAGCGCAGTTCGATGTCGGGCGCCTCGGGCAGCGACGCTGCTACCAGCGAGGGCAGCGCGAACACTTCGAGCCGCTCGTCCATGCCCACGGTAAATCGGCGCGACGAGGTCTTCAGGTCGAATTCCGATGCGCAGTTGATGACGTCTTCGAGTTCCAGCAGCACTTTGTGCAGCGGCCCGGCGAGGCTTTTCATGAGCGGCGTGGCGACCAGGCTGGCGCCTTGGCGCACAAACAAAGGATCGCCCAGGATCTCGCGCAGGCGGCGCAGCGTGTGGCTCACGGCCGATTGTGTGACGTTCAGCGTTTCTGCCGCGCGCGTCAGGCTGCCCTCGGTATGGATCCGGTGCAGCACCGTGAGCAGGTTCAGGTCGATGCGGTTGAGATGAATTCTGCTCATGTCATGTGACTAGTAAGTGTCGCTTGCATCATAAGTAGCGCCTCTCTAAAGTTCAAGCACCCCCACAGCGGAACAAGACCCAATGAGCAAGCAAGACGCCATCGGCATCGACATGGAACGGCACGGCAGCGTCATGCTGCTCGCCTTCAACCGCCCCGAGCGGCGCAACAGCCTCGATATGGATTCGCGGCGCGTGTTCGCACAGATGGTGTCTGACGCGGTGGCGGACGATTCGGTGCGCGCCATCGTGCTCACCGGGCGTGGCGGCCATTTCTGTGCGGGTGGGGACATCACCTCCATGGGCGCTGGCGGGCTCACAGCCGAAGCCGGGCGCACCCGCATGCGCAGCACGCTGAAGAACGTCGAGACGCTCTACACCTGCGACAAACCCGTGATCGCGGCGGTCGAAGGTTGCGCCTTTGGCGGCGGCTTTGGCTTGGCGCTGCTGGCCGACATCGTCATCGCCAGCGAAACGGCGCGCTTTTGCATGTCGTTTGCCAAGGTGGGGCTGCTGCCCGACAGCGCCAGCCTGTACACCTTGCCGCGCATCGTTGGCGTGCAGCGCGCCAAGGCGCTGCTGATGAGTGCGCGCGAAGTGCGGGCGCAGGAGGCGCTTGACCTGGGCATCGCCATGGAGGTGGTGCCCAAAGAGGGCGCATTGCCGCGCGCACTGGAGATTGCGCAGGCGCTGGCCAAGGCTTCGCCGGTGGCGACGGCCATGACCAAGACCGCGCTCAACAATTCCCTGTCGTCCGACCTGCGCTCCATGATCGAGTACGAAGCCACTGCGCAAGGCGTGGCGTTTTCCAGCGATTTCCACGCTGCGGCGGTGCAGGACTTTCTGGCCAAGCGCCCCGGAAGCTTCCAGTGGCCCGAAGCACGGACCTGAAACCCCCCCTTTCCAAAACTATTCAACAGGAGACAACACCATGACATTGCTTCGCCGAACCGCTCTGGCCACCGGGCTCGCCTGCGGGGCTTTTCTGGCTGTGGGCGCCGCCCACGCCCAGGCCGACAAATTCCCCTCCAAGCCGATCCGTCTCATTGTTCCCTATGGCACCGGCAGTGGTACCGACAACAGCGCGCGCTATTTCACGCAGAAGATCGCCGAGAAGACCGGCTGGACCTTCATCGTCGAAAACAAGCCGGGCGGCAACGGCTTCATCGGGCTCAGCGAGGTGCAGCGCTCCCCGGCCGACGGCTACACCATGGTCTACACCGGCGGCACCACGCACGGCGTGAACTCGGCGCTGTTCAAGAAGTTGCCCTACGACCCGCTCAAGGACTTCACGCCGGTGACGCCCGGCGTGTTCTCGCCCATGGTGCTGCTGGCCAAGCCGGACCTCCATGTAAAGACTGCGGCGGAACTTGTCGATGTGATCCGCAAGAACCCCGGCAAGATGGCAGGTGCCACCGGAAGCTCGTTCCAGATCATGGCCATGGAGGTGTTCAAGCACGAGAACAAGCTGGAGACGACCAACGTGCCCTACAAAGGCAGTGCGCAGTCGATGACGGATCTGCTGGGCGGCCATGTGGATTTCACCTTGGTTGATTTGGCTGCCGGTCTTCCGCAGATCGAAGCGGGCCGGCTCAAGGCACTGGCCGTGACTTCGCCGGCGCGCGTGGATGTGCTGCCCGACGTGCCGACCATGGCCCAAGCGGGGCTGCCCGACATTCAGCTCGCTGGCTGGGCCGCCCTTTTTGTCAAGGCGGGCACGCCCGAACCGGTTGTCGCTACCTTGCAAAAGGCCTTCAACAGCTACTTCCAGTCGCCCGACTACAAGGCCTACGTCGGCAGAACGGGCGGCTACTACACCGCCATGAGCACGCCCGAGATGGTGAGCTTCATCACCACCGAGATCGAGCGCTCCAAGGCAGCGCTCCAGCGCGCCGGCATTCAGCCCGAGTAAGCCATGTCCAAGGAAAGCAACGGAACACCCACCGCGGTGGGCCAGAACGCAACTGCCGAGCGGTTTTCTGGGCCTCTCAGTGGCATCAAGGTGCTCGACCTGACCACGGTCTTCATGGGGCCATCGGCCACACAGATGATGGGCGATCTCGGGGCGGACGTCATCAAGGTCGAAGCGCCTGAGGGCGACTCCACGCGGCGCATTGGCCCGCAAGGGCACCAGGGCCTGGGGCCACTGTTTCTCGGCCTGAACCGCAACAAGCGCAGCATCGTGCTCGATCTGAAGAAGCCCGAATGCGTGCAGGCGCTGCTCAAGCTGGCCGAAACGGCGGACGTCATTGCCAGCAACATTCGCCCTGCTGCCATGCAACGGCTTGGGCTGGGGTATGAGGCGCTGGCCAAGGCCAACCCACGCATCCTCTACGTCAGCATGGTGGGCTTCTCGCAAAAGGGGCCCTACGCCGCCAAAGCCGCATTCGACGACATGATCCAGGCCGGCTCGGGGCTCGCCGCTGCAATGGCGCCGGGCAATGGCGGTGTGCCGCGCTACCTGCCGGTGACCATTGCCGACCGCTCCGTGGGCATTTACGCCTTCGGTGTGATTTCGGCGGCGCTGTACGCGCGCAGCCAGACCGGGCGCGGCCAGAGCATTGAAGTGCCCATGTTCGAAACCATGGTGCCTTACGTGCTCGGCGACCACCTGTATGGCAACACCTTCGTGCCCAGCCAGGGCGACTTCGGCTACCCGCGGCTGATGACGCCCAACCGCCGGCCGTACAAAACCAAGGACGGCTACGTCTGCTGCCTGATCTATACCGATGCGCACTGGCGCACTTTTCTGCATGCCATTGGAAAGCCGGAGCTGATGCAGACCGACCCGCGTTTTGCCGACATCCGCAGCCGCACCACGCACATCGACGACCTGTACCAGATGGTGGCCGACGAGCTGCAGCACCGCACCGTGGCCGAGTGGCGCGAAGTGCTGCCGGAATCCGAAATACCGCTGTTTCCGATGCACACCTTCGATTCGCTGCTGGAGGACGAGCACTTGACCGCGACGGGCTTCTTCAGCGAATCGGTTCATCCGGTGGTGGGCCGCATACGCGAAATGGCCGTACCCAGCGAGT
>JAGNYI010000004.1:111817-120507 GCA_017985015.1 Giesbergeria sp.
CCGCTGTTTCCGATGCACACCTTCGATTCGCTGCTGGAGGACGAGCACTTGACCGCGACGGGCTTCTTCAGCGAATCGGTTCATCCGGTGGTGGGCCGCATACGCGAAATGGCCGTACCCAGCGAGTGGTCCGACACCACGCCGGACAACCACCGGCCCGTGCCAACGCTGGGCGAACACACGCAGGAGGTGCTGCGCGAAGCGGGCTATTCGGACGAGGCCATTGCCGCCCTCGGTGGCGTTGCCAGGCCGGCAGTGCTGCCACCCGCCTGACCCAGTTTGCAAAAAAGGAAACCCATGAACCATGAAGAGCTCCTGGTCGAGCGCGACGGCCACGTCCTGACCCTCGCCATCAACCGCCCCGACCAGCGAAATGCATTGAATGGCCCTCTGATGGATGCCATTCGCGATCAGATTGAGCGCGCCAACAGCGACAAGGACTTGCGTGCCATCGTCCTGACCGCCGTAGGTGCCAAGGCCTTCTGTGCCGGCGCCGATCTCGCCAGCGGAGCCTCGTTCAAGTTCAACTATGCCGAGCCCCGCATGGCGTTTGCCGAGCTGTTCCGTGCCGCGCGTCGCACCAACGTGCCCATCGTCGGCAAGGTGAATGGCACCTGCATGGCGGGCGGCATGGGTCTGCTGGCCATCTGTGATCTGGCCGTGGCAGCCGACCACGCCTTGTTCGGGCTGCCGGAAGTGAAGGTTGGCGTGTACCCCATGCAGGTACTTGCCGTGCTGCAACACGTGGTGCCGCGCCGACGCCTGCTGCAGATGTGCTTGACCGGCGAGCCCGTAAGCGCTGCCGACGCGCTCGACATGGGTTTGGTGAGCCAGGTCGTGCCAGCCGATCAGCTGGATGCCGCAACGGCCATCCTGGTGGGCCAGATTGCCGAACGCTCGCTTGCGGCGATTCGTCGGGGGAAGTACGCCACTTACGCCATCGAATCCATGTCCTTCGAGGAATCGATGTCCTTCATGGAAGGCCAGATCGGCCTGCTCGCCGCCACGGACGATGCGGTCGAGGGGCTGGCCGCATTCAAGGAAAAACGCAAACCAGTCTGGACGGGCAATTGACATGACGGCAAAGAACAAAACCGTGCGCATTGGCGGTGCCAGTGGTTTCTGGGGCGACAGCAGCGTGGGCGCTCCGCAATTGGTGGCCAGCGGGCAGATCGATTACCTGGTGTTTGACTACCTTGCCGAGCTGACCATGTCGATCCTGGCCGGCGCGCGGCTGAAAAAACCCGAACTTGGCTACGCCACCGACTTCGTCACGGTGGCCATGCGTGCGGTGCTGCGGGACGTGATCGACAAAGGCATCCGCGTGGTCAGCAATGCGGGCGGGGTGAATCCGCAAGGCTGTGCCGACGCGCTGGCGGCGGTGGCCGCAGAACTCGGCGTGCCGCTGCGCATTGCCGTGGTGACGGGCGACGACGTGCTGCCGCTCATCCCTGGCCTGCGCGAAGCCGACCCGCCGGTTCGCGAACTGCAGTCGGGCGCCGCCATGCCGGCCAAGGTGCTCACTGCCAACGCCTACCTGGGAGCGCTTCCGGTCAAGGCCGCTCTGGACGCGGGCGCACAGGTCGTGATTACCGGGCGCTGCGTGGATTCGGCCGTGACGCTTGGCATCCTCATGCACGAGTTTGACTGGGCGCCTGACGCTTACGAACAACTCGCGGCGGGTTCGCTGGCGGGCCACATTCTCGAATGCGGTTGCCAGGCCACGGGGGGTCTGCACACCGACTGGGACACGGTGCCCGACTGGGCGCACATCGGCTACCCCATCGTCGAGTGCCAGCAGGACGGCGGCTTCGTGGTGACCAAGCCTGCGGGCACGGGCGGCAAGGTGGTGCCGGCGGTGGTTGGGGAGCAAATGCTCTACGAAATCGGGGACCCTGGAGCGTACCTATTGCCGGATGTCATTTGCGATTTCACGCAGGTTCGCATGGCACAGGCAGGTGAGAACCGGGTCGAAGTTCAGGGCGCGCGCGGTCGGGCACCCACGGACACCTACAAGGTCAGCGCCACGTACCTCGACGGCTTCAAGACGTCGGCACACATGACCATCATCGGTTTCGACGCGGCTGCCAAGGCGCAGCGCACCGGAGAAGCGATCTTCACGCGGACCTCCGAGCTGCTCAAGGAAAACGGCCTGGAGCCCTATACCGAGACCAACATTGAACTCATTGGCGCTGAATCTTGCTACGGCCCCCATGCACGGGCTTCGCAGGCTCGCGAAGTCGTCCTGCGCCTTTCGGCGACGCACGTTCGCAAAGAAGCCTTGCAATTGCTGGCGCGCGAAGTGGCGCCAGCGGGCACGTCCTGGGCGCCGGGCACGACTGGCTTTGGGGGTGGCCGCGCGAGCGCATCGCCGTCCATTCGCCAATACGCCTTCCTGCTCGACAAGTCGCACGTGCGGCCGGTCATGCACCTTGGCGGCCAGGCGACCGACATTGCGGTTCCCCCAGGCAGTGGGGATGCCTTGCGCGCAGTAGTTGCGCGCAGCGCGCCTTCGGCAGCACAGGCTGACCCTGCCGACGCGGCCGACTGCGTCGAGGTGCCGCTGATCCGGATGGCTTTTGCACGCAGTGGTGACAAGGGCGATATCTCGAACATCGGCATCATCGCGCGCCATCCGGAGTGGTTGCCAGTGCTGCGCGCGCAGCTCACCGAGGTGGCTGTGGCCGGGTGGCTGGCGCATCTGGTCAAAGGGAAAGTAACGCGCCATGAAGTGCCGGGGATCGGCGCGTTCAACTTTGTTTGTGAAAGTGCGTTAGGTGGTGGCGGTATGGCGACTTTGCGCAACGACTCGCTGGGCAAAGGCATGGCGCAGATCGTGCTGGGAATGCCGGTCCGGATCCCGGTGCGACTGCTGCTCAACCACTGAGCGTCTGAGACCTGCCGCTTTGGCTCCTGTCCTGTCAATAGGAGACAGAGCGGGCTTCAGGCGACGCCAACTTGTTACAGCCCTCATGATTGGTATCGCCGGACAGTGCCGGCGCGTGGAGTAAGCAGTGAAACCTGACATTCGCGACCTGGTCGCTGGCATCTTGATGATCTCGGTGGGGCTTTTCGTGGCCCTGTATGCGTCCAACCATTACCAGGTCGGATCGGCCACCCGCATGGGGCCAGGCTACTTCCCCACCCTGCTCGGCTACATCCTCGCCGCACTGGGCCTGGTGATTGCGCTGCTCTCGCTGCGCAAGACCGTCCACGTGGTGCAGCCGCCACCCTTTACTTGGCGGCCCTTTGTGGCCGTGATGGCTGCGGTGGCGCTTTTTGCCTTGTTGATCACGCGCATCGGATTGATTCCCACGACCATCCTGATGGTCATGGTCACCGCCTCCGGAAGCAACAGCTTTCAGTTGCGCCGGGCAGTGCTGCTCGGTGTTTCCCTCTCGGTCATTGCCTGGCTGATCTTCTCGCTCGGTCTGCAAATGACCCTGCCCGCCTTCGCCTGGGGGTTTTGAGCCATGGAATTCTTCTCCGTCTTCGCTTCCAACCTCTCCATAGGCATTCATGAAGCGGTCACGCTCAGCAACCTCTGGTACTGCTTTGTCGGGGTGTTCCTGGGCACGCTGGTGGGCGTGCTGCCGGGCCTGGGCTCCTTGATCGCCATCTCCCTGCTGCTGCCCATCACCTACCACCTGCCCGCCACCGGCGCGCTCATCATGCTGGCCGGCGTGTACTTTGGTGCTGACTACGGAGGCGGCACCTGCTCCATCCTGCTCGGGGTGCCCGGACACGCGGCCGCAGCGGTCGATGTGCTGGACGGCTACCCCATGGCCAAACAGGGGCGCGGCGGTATCGCCTTGTTCATGAAATGCGTGGCCTCGTTCTGGGGCTCTGCCGTGGGCATCGTGCTGCTGATGTTCTTCGCACCCATTCTCTCGGGCTGGGCCCTCAATTTTGGCCCCTCGGAGTACTGCGCGCTGATGCTGCTGGGCCTGATTGCTGCGTCCACCGTGGGCCAGGGCTCGCCCATCAAGGGCGTGGCCATGGTCTTCGTGGGATTGATCCTGGGCGTGATCGGCACCGACATCAACAGCGGTGTCTCGCGCTTTGCCTTCGACATCCCTGAGCTGACCGACGGCATCAGCCTGATCGCCATGGCCATGGGTCTGTTTGCCATTACCGAGGTGATCAAGAGCGCCAATACCACGCGGGTAACGCCCGCGGAGCAAAGCTTCACGCTGCGCGACCAGATGCCCACGCGCCAGGACTGGCGCCGCTCTTTTGGTCCGATGCTGCGCGGCTCGGGCCTGGGCGCGTTCTTCGGTGCGCTGCCCGGCACCAGCGGCGGCATGGCGACGTTTCTGTCCTACTCGATGGAAAAGCGCATTTCCAAGCATCCGCAAGAGTTCGGCAAGGGCGCCATCGAGGGCATTGCCGGGCCCGAGGCCTGCAACAACGCCGGTGTGGGCACGGCGTTCATCCCGACGCTGACGCTGGGCATTCCCGGCGACGCCGTCATGGCGCTGATGCTGGGGGCCCTCACCATTCAGGGCATTCAGCCCGGACCGCAGGTGATCACGGCCCACCCGGACCTGTTCTGGGGGCTGATCGTGAGCTTCTGGATCGGCAATCTCTTCCTGGTGATTCTGAACATTCCACTGATCGGTATGTGGGTGAAGTTGCTCTCCATTCCCTACCACCTGATGTTCCCGTCCATCGTGCTGTTCACCTGCATCGGGGTCTACAGCACGAGCAACAGCACCTTTGATGTCTGGGTGCTGCTGGCCTTTGGCATCGTGGGCTACCTCATGGCCTTGCTGCGCCTGGAGGTGGTGCCCGTGCTGCTGGGCCTGATCCTGGGGCCGATGCTGGAAGAGAATTTCCGCAGGACCTTGCTGCTCTCGCGCGGGAGTTTCAGCGTGTTCGTGGAGCGGCCTATTACGGCGGTGGCGCTCGCCGTGTGCGCGTTTTTGCTGCTCTGGACGGTGTGGGGCTCGATGCGCAGCCGCGTCAGTGCATAGGGGGAAGCAGGCCGGCGCCGCGCGGCGCTTGCAGGTAGCGGCCTGACAATTCCCGCTGCGCTGCGCTGTCCACGCCCAGGACGTCTACCAAGTACGTCTGCAGGCCGCCGTAGTCCTGGTCCACCTTGTGCAGCGCTGCGTCGAGAAACTCGGCCTGCACACGCCACAGCACGGCCAGCACTTCTTCCGGTGCGTGGCCCTCGGCCATGGCGGGGCGGCGGTACAGATCGTTGGTCAGCAAATAATCTCGCATCACCACGTCGCGCGGCACGCCGAGCGTCAGCAGGATGAGTGCTGCGGCAAAGCCGGTGCGGTCCTTGCCGGCGGTGCAGTGGAAGACCAGCGGCGTGTCCTTGGCAAGCAGGATGCAGAAGAACTCGGCAAAACGCGGCGCGTTCTCGTGCACGAAGCCGCGGTAGGTTTCCTGCATCAGCGCCACCGCATCTTGCGCTGTCAGTGCCCGGCCCTCGCGTTGCAGTTCAATGGCCCGCTGCACTACGGTGGGCTCAATGGCCAGTTGGTGGTGCTCTACCGCGGGCAAAAGGTAGGCGAGCTGGGCGCGTTCGCGCTCGCCGCGGAAATCCACCGTGCGCGCGATGCCCAGCGCGGCCAGACGCGCCTGGTCGTCTGGTGTGAGCGCGGCCAGGTGATCCGAGCGGAAGATGCGCCGCCATGCGACCTGTCGGCCGTCCTGGCCGGTGTAGCCGCCCAGGTCGCGGAAGTTGGTGGCGCCGGCCAGCGGCAGGGAACGGGAGGGCGTTTCGACGGGCATGGGAGCGTGCGCAGGCGAGTCTGGTGTGTGCATGGCGCTGAGCGTATCGCAAGCGGCCGAGGGCTTGTGTCGCCTAGGGACGTCCTGCATCACTCCTCGCGGCGTGTGATAGCGCGGACTCGGGCGGTCTGCGTCGTTGCGTTTCACAGCCCATAGCTACGGCTATTGCCTGCAAAACACGCCTGGCATCCCATCCCGATTCGCACTACACCCACTCGCGTAGAGTTTTGCAGGACATCCCTAGATCGGGTTGGGACCCACCCACAGGCCGCTTCGCAAGCCTTCAGGGCATGCGGGCGACCACACTTGGCCGCTCGCGTTCCAGGATGCTTCCTGCACGTTGAGTCCCGCAAAAACGCCATAGCCAGCGCCTGCGCAGATGTCTTGCCCGGCCGAGAGCGTTTCCCCTGCCTTGATGGCGCCCAGCGCGTGAATCGACTCACCGGCCTTGATGCCCCAGCCGGCTTCGAGGTGCACGACACCGCTGATCGTGCCGCCGACCAGAATGCCCTGACCAGCGCGCAGGCTCTCGCTGCCGGTGAGGTGCCCCCCCACGCGCAGACCCTTGCCGCATTCCACGGCGCCTTGCGCGATGAGGTCCTGCCCGACGAATCCGCCGCCCTGCAATTGCAGTCTTCCGCCGCAAAGGGCGTCCCAGCCTGCGCGCAGGTCACCGGCGCAGGTGATGTCGCCCCCCGCCTCTATGCCCCATTGCGCGCGCACATCGCCTCCAGCCTGCAACGCAGCGCCCGCTCGGATGCTGCCTTCCACGCGGATGTCACCGCCCACGGTAATGGCGCCACCGGCACGCAGGCCTCCTCCCGCACGGATCGAACCGCCGGTGTGTATCACCGCATCGGCATCGATACTGCCGCGCACCTGCAGCGTGCCGGCAAAGACAATGGCATCGGCGTCGAGCGTGTCCACCGTAAGCACCTCCTGCGTCGGCCCGAACTGCGTGAGCAGCCAGCAGGCATCGTCCACGCGCCCAGCCTGGACCAAGGTATCCAATGCTTGCTGGTAGCCGCTGCCGTCCGGGAGGTTGCGGCTGAACCAGCGAAAGCCGTTGGAGCAGGGGTTCTTGGCCCGCAGGAACTGCCGGGTGAGCTCCATGCCTGTCGCAGTGCCGAGCAAGGCGGCAGGGGCAGGGATTTCCAATGATGCGGGGCGGATGGACGCTTGCCCATCGGTAGCGAGATCGGGTGGCATGGCCATCTCCTGAAGAGAGCGGCCCGGGTTGCCCCAGATCAGGCTGAGGGGTCGGCCGCCATCGCGCGAGGAGGGTGCCCGGCGATGGAGGATTTGCGCGTGGAAAAGAGGGGAAGTGCGAATCGCCGGGCGAGGGAATGTGCGACCGGTTGGTACGGCCAGATCTCGCGTCCCACCACGCCTGCGCAGGGCAGCGCGCGGCGGCAGCAGCGGGCTGGAGTGTGGAGCGCGGGGTGTGAAGGCATGGCGGACGATGGTACCAGTGCCTGCCAATCCGGCGCTCGCGGTGGGCTATTCCATTTCTAAATCAAACGATTGCTTTGTCGGCTTCGCTTGGTCAGTACGCCTGTACTGTCTGCGCTTCGCCTTCGTGTACTCGATGGATTGAGAAATCGAATTACTCACTGCGGCAGCACGTTCAGCGCGGCGTCCATCTTCTGCTCTTTGCTGCCGGGTGGGCACGGCTGGTCGGTGTACACGGTGCGGTTGCCCTGCACGCACTTGCGCGGCAGCGCAGCCGGGGCCGAAGCACTCGACCCGGGCGCTTGGGCAGCGGCTGCAGCGCGTGGGTGCCCAGGCGGAGGGCTCGGGCGGGTGATGGCGAGCCAGGTCTGCCTGGCCCATGGTCCGGCCAGTGGTGTCCAGCGCTCAGCCGTCCACCACGCAGCGGCGGCGGCCAGCACCAGCACGACGGCCAGTGCGGTCCAGACGGTGCGCTCGGTGCGGCTGAGCATGGTGCACCCCGTTCCAGGTCAGCCCAGGTGCGGGCCGAGCAGGCCGGCGAGCTCAAACATGCCGGCGCTGTCCTTGCCGAACACGGCGCGCAGCTTGTCGTCGGCGACGATGGTGCGCTTGTCCTTGGGGTCCTGCAGGTCGTGTGCCTTGATGTACTCCCACAGCTTCTTCACGGCGGCCGGGCGCGCCACCGGCTCGGTGCCGATGACGGCGGCGAGCGCCGCGCTGGGCGCTTTGCCGGCTGCGGCCTTGCGTGGTGCGGCCGCTTTCGTCGCCGCCTTTTTGGCTGGGGCTTTCTTGGCTGCGGCGGGTTTTTTAAGGTCTTTTTGGCCTCCAGCGCTTGTCCTGCTTACATTGGCAGCTATTGTTTTGGTAGTTCCACCAGCAGCCGGCTTGCGCGGCGGGAACTTGCTTGGGGCAAATTCAAAGTTCACTTTGCCGGCTTCAGCGTCCCACGCCAGGTGCGCCTTGAAGGCGCGGCGGGTGCGCATGCTGACGAACTTGTCGAGCAGGTCGGTCTTGCCCGTGGCGAGGAGCTTTTCCATCTGCGCGCGCTCCACCGGCTGCTGCAGGATGATCTTGCCGCTCTTGAAGGTGCAACTGGGCACAGGCTGCGCGGCGGTGGGTACCGATTTGGCGCACACGTAGTTGCTGCCGTGCTCGTGCACTTCGGAGCCGCAAATGGGGCAGGCGCCCAGCGGCGGGTCGGTAAATTCGACCAGCTCGCCGGTTTCCTCGGCCTTGTCGTCGCCGAAGTCGAATTCGAGCTTGTAGTTGTGCGCTTCGTCGTCGTACTTGAGCACGATCTCGGACGTGAACGGCCACCCGGCCTTGGAGCGAAAGCCGTCGAGCGGGCCGATCTTGCGTTCACTCAGCAATTGCTCGGCCTCTTGCGGCTCGAAGGTGCGGCCCGCGGGCGATTTGCCGAAGGAGAAGCCGCAGGGCTCCCCGCCGGCAAAACCTGCGCCTTCTGATGCAGCTGGCTTGCCCACGCAGGC
>JAGNYI010000110.1 GCA_017985015.1 Giesbergeria sp.
CCACCGTGGGCTACAGCGCTTCGCATGCGCTGGTCTGTGGCACGCTTTGCCACATCATGGCGCGCGAATTCAGCTTGCCTGAACACGAACGCAATGCCCTGGTGCGGGCCGCGCTGACCATGAACATTGGCATGACGCTCCTGCAAGACGAGCTCGCCGTGCAGCGCGAACCCTTGAACAGCACGCAGCAGAAGGCCGTTGGTGAGCACCCACGCGTCGGTCAGGCGCTGCTGGAGGAGCGCGACATCACCGACGATCTGTGGCTCGACCTCGTCGGTCAGCACCATGGCAACGTGCCGCTCAGTACGCCCCTGGCCCAACTGAAGGCCGAAGACCGCCTGACCCGGATTCTGGGCACCATCGACCGCTACGCCGCAATGATCAGCCCGCGCAAGTCGCGCGTGGGCCGCAGCGCCACCGATTCGGTGCGCGCCTTGGTCGGGCAGGAGATCGACCAGCGCGACGAAGTGAGCCTGATGCTGGTGCGCACCGTGGGCTTGTGTCCGCCGGGCACCTTCGTGCGCCTGGACAACGGCGAGACCGCCATCGTGCTGCGCCGGGGCGACAAACCCAATCTGCCGTTGGTGGCCAGTGTGCTCGATGCCCATGGCGCGCACTGCAGCGAACCGCAGATGCACACCACTGCGCTGGGCAAACCGCGCATTCAGTCGGCGCTGGCACGCACTGCCGTCTCGGTGAACATGAACCACCGCACCATGGTTCGGCTCGGCCTCTATGCCGCGCAGCGGGCCGCCACGTTGGTGACGCAAGGCGGCGCCGTTTAGGGTTCTCTGCGACTGTTTTTTTCCCGCTCGAACGCAGCCGTCCAGCGGCCGGACGTGTCAGTCCAGGTGTCCCCACACCAGCATGGCGTCTCGCCCCTGGACCGCCAGGTCCACCTTGGCGCCCACGGGCAGCAGCACCTTGGTTTCCACATGGCCATACGGCAGGCCCATGAGCACCGGAACGTCGATCTGGCTGCGCAGCCACTGCACCACGCTGTCCATGCCGAAACCCTTGTCGTGCGGTGCCAGGCGAATACCGGTGAACTGCCCCAGCAACACCGCCTTCTGGCGCGCCAGCACGCCCGCGTACAGCAGCTGCGTCAGCAGGCGCTCAATGCGGTAAGGGTGCTCATTCACGTCTTCCAGAAACAGCACGCCGCCCTCGACCTGCGGTAGCCAGGGCGTGCCGACCAGCGAGGCCAGTACGGCCAGGTTTCCGCCCCACAGCGGCGCATCGTGCAGTTCGAAGTCATAGTCCGGCGTGCTCTCGCGTGCCACGCGGCTGCGCGGGTACGGCAGGCGCCAGCCCGTGCCCTCGCCGTGGCCGGTCAGCAAGTCGTCAAAGCAGGCTTGCATGATGTCGTCGGGCTCGCCAGCCACGCCAAAGTCCGGGCACAGCGCCGGGCCGGCCCAGGTCATGGCGCCGCAACGCGCCAGCACAGCGCACTGCAAAGCCGTGAAATCGCTGATGCCGACAAAGTCCATGCCGCCCTCGATCGCACGCGCCATGGCCTTGAAGTCGATGCCCGGCAAGATGCGCGTCAGGCCGTAGCCGCCGCGCGAAATCAGCGCCACGTCGGCGCCGCTCGCGGCAGCGCGGGCGATGGCCGCGATGCGCGTCGCATCGTCACCGGCAAAGCGGGTGTGCACGGCCAGCGCGTCGCGGTCCACCTCGACCTCATGCCCCAATGCCTGCAGGCGCTTGACCCCGCGCCGAAAGGCCGCCTTGTCGCGCACCGCGCTGGAGGGCGAATAAATATAGATGTGCCGGGGCCCGTGCGTGTGACCGCAGTCGCATTCGGGGTGCGGATCGTGGGCAGGGTGATCGTGAGACAAGGCATGCAGGCCACAAGGGCGTTGGTGGGTTGGGCGTTGGGGGGCTGGGCGTTGATGGGAGGCGCCGCTGAGTGGCTCAGGCACCAGCCAAGTCGCCGAAGTATTCCACAGCCTGCCGAGCGATCGGCCCCCCATGCTCCTGCACAAAATGCCCGGCCTGCGGCAGCACCACCAAGGGCGGGCAGCCGCGGACCTGCGCCGCCAGCTGCTGCATCACGGGTTCGCCCAGCACGGGGTCTTGCGCACCGACAAACATCAGGCTGCGGCCGGTCCATTGGCTGGCCCAGAAATCGCGGGCCGCACGCGACAGCGCCGCACCCGGTGCGCCCAGGCTGCCAGGGACCAGCAGCGGGAAGGCGCGCAACGCCGCTCGGTAGCCGGCATCGGGAAAAGGCGCGTCGTAGGCTGCGCATTCGGCCTCGCTCAACTGGGGGTTGCCGCGCGCCAGCATGCGGCCCACGCCAAACAGCGGCTTTTGCGCGCACATCTCGCGCCAGGCAAGAAAACCGGCGGACAGGGGCTGCTCGCCCGTGGCCAGAAGGGTGTTCATGGCCAGCAGCCCACCAAAACGCCCAGGCGCGGCCATGGGCAGCGTGAGGCCCAGAATGCCGCCCCAGTCCTGCACCACCAGCACGCAGCGCTGCAGGTCCAGGCGCTCGATCCATTCCAGCAGCACCTGGCGGTGCCCGTCGAAGGTATGGA
>JAGNYI010000031.1 GCA_017985015.1 Giesbergeria sp.
CACTCTCGCGCAGCTCCAGGCCCAGCGCCTGCAACTCCTGGAAAAACGCGTCGGGCGAGACCATGGCCAGCGTGCGCACCGCAGGCACATTGAGCGAGGACGCCAGCGCCGTGCGCGCCGATACCCAGCCCTTGAAGCGCAGGTCGTAGTTCTGCGGGATGTACAGGCCCCCCGCAGTGGCAATGTGCGCGGGCGAATCGTCGATGAGCGAAGCGGCCGTGAGGCGCCGCTCGGCCAGCGCCTGGGCGTACAAAAAGGGTTTGAGTGTGGAACCGGGCTGGCGGCGCGCCAGCACGGCGTCGACCTCACCTGCCTGGCTGAGTTCGCCCGACGAGCCGACCCAGGCCAGAACCTCGCCGCTGGCGTTGTCGAGCACCACGATCGCGCCATCCTGCACATTGCGGCCGGCCAGCTCGCGCAACTGCTGCGACAAGGTCTGCACGGCAAAGCGCTGCAGCGGCGCGCGCAGTGTGGTGGTCAGGCGTGCAGGCGGCAGCGCGCCAGCCGGCAGCGCTGCCAGCGCGCGGCGGGCAAAGTGCGGGGCGATGCCGTCGCTGGCGGCAAAGGCGCGGCGTGCCAGGGTGCCGCTGGCCAGCAGCGCCAGCGCGTCGCAATCGGTGTCGGCTGGCATGGCGGCACTGCTGCCCGCCGCCTGCATCTCGCGCAGCACGCCGCAGGCCCGGCGCGCGACCTGCGCGCTGCTGGCGTTGGGGGCACGCACCAGCGCTGCGGTGATGGCTGCTTCACGGTCGTCCAGGCCGTGGGCGGCCTTGCCGAACAGGGTGCGACTGAGCGCGTCAATGCCCACCAGCTCACCCCGAAACGGCACCAGGTTGAGGTAAGCCTCCAGAATCTGCGCCTTGCGCCAGCGCCGGTCCAGCACCTCGGCCGCCGCCACCTGGCCAATTTTCTGCACCACGCTGCGTCCACCTGGCCGCTGCCGCAAATCGGCGCCGCCGGGTGCGTCGATCAGGCCGGCGAGCTGCATGGTGATGGTGCTGGCGCCGCGTGTGCGCTCGTTCCACAGGTTGGCCCAGGCGGCGGCCGTGGCGGCCTGCCAATCAACACCGCTGTGCTCATAGAAACGTTTGTCTTCAGAAAGCAGCATGGCGCTGCGCAGAGCCGGCGACACATCGGCCAGCGCCACCCACTCGCCACGGCGCACGCTGGCATCGGTGCGGATGCGCTGCAGCACCTCGCCGTCCCGCGACAGCAGCAGGGTTTCGGACGAATGCCATCCGGCGCGCACGGCAGCATACGAGGGCAGCGCCATGGCGGGCGCCGCGGCGAACGCCAGCAGCGCCGCACAGACGCAGGCGCGCAGGGCCGCCCCAGAATTAGTCATCGCGATGCTCAGCGTCAAAACGGCGCTCGGCCTGCGTCAGATGGCGCACCAGCACATGCGAGACGAGGTTGACCCCAATGCCGCCAAAGAGCACCGGCAGCACATACAAGGCCAAGCCCACTTCCGAGAGAAAGACCGCGTCGTCCACCACCGACGCGGTCTTTGCTGCCAGGTGGCTGAGTGACTGCAGCAAATACACATCCAGCCCGGCCAGCACGATCAGCAGCAAGCCCAGTGCCAGCACCGTGCCAGAAGACACCGCGCGGCGAAACAGCAAGACGGCGTAGATGGCGCAGGGCAAGACGAGCGAAAATGCGATCAGCAGCCAAAAACGCAATTCGGGGAAGACACTCGAAGGCATGGAGAATGGGGGCGTAAAAAGCGCGCTCGGGCGGGTGGGTCCGCCAGCATGCCAGACTGTCGACGCGAACCCGGCCGCATGCCCCAGCCACCGTGCACGAGGCCGCCTAAAACGCGTTGGTTCACCCGGTCATGCGGGCGCTGGCCGGCCATCGAATTTTGAGACAGGAGAGCCCCATGTCTGCATCGCTTGACCCCGGCAGCCACTCTGACGCCCCGGCCCGGCCCTACCGCGACCGCAAGCGCTGGGCTTGGCTGCTGTCGGTGGCCGTGCCCACCATCGTGTTGATCGGCCCGCTGCTGATGCTGCACACCGGCGACGCGCGGCTGCTCTGGCTGCCGGTGGGTTTCTTCTATCTGGTGGCGCCGCTCCTTGATCTGCTGCTGGGAGAAGACCGCAGCAACCCACCGGAATCGGCGGTGCCGGCATTGGAAGCCGACCGCTACTACCGCATCGTCTGCTACCTTTTGGTACCGGTGCTGTGGGCGGCGTTCATCTTCAGCGCCTGGTTTGTAGCGCGCCACGACCTGCCTTGGTGGGGCCTGGTGGCGATGGTGCTCACGGCAGGTTCCGTGGGCGGCTTTTGCATCAACCTCGGGCACGAGCTGGGCCACAAACTGCCCGCGCTGGAGCGGACCTTGGCGCGGCTGGTGCTGGCGCCCACGGGGTATGGGCATTTCTCCATTGAGCACAACCAGGGACACCACCGCCATGTGGCGACGCCCGCGGACCCGGCATCGTCGCGCATGGGCGAATCGATTTACGGTTTTTTGCTGCGGGAGATGCCGGGCGCGCTGCGCCGCGCCTGGGCGATCGAAAGCGCCAGGCTGGCGGTCAACCGCCACTCGGCCTGGTCGGCGCGCAACGAGATTTTGCAGACCGCATTGGTCACGCTGGCGCTCTGGGCGGGCCTGGCCGTCTGGCTGGGGCCGGACATTCTGGTGTTTGTACTGGCAGCGTCGTTCTGGGCCAACTTCCAGCTCACTTCGGCCAACTATGTCGAGCACTACGGCCTCTTGCGCGGGCGCCGGCCGTCTGGCCGCTACGAACCCTGCCTGCCGCGCCACTCGTGGAACAGCAACCACGTTTTCTCCAACTGGGCGCTGTTTCATTTGCAGCGCCACTCCGACCACCATGCGCATCCCTTCCGGCGCTACCAGTCGCTGCGCCATTTCGACGAAGCGCCGCAATTGCCCACCGGCTATTTCGGCATGTTCACCCTCGCCTACTTTCCACCGCTGTGGCGCCGGGTGATGGACCCGCGCCTGCTGGCTGCCGTGGGGCGCGACGCGAGCCGGATCAACCTGGATCCCCGCAAGCGGGCCGCGCTGGTGCGGCAGTATGGGTTGGTGGCCGAATCACCAGAAAAAGTTACTTGAAATGGCCGCTAGCGCTTATCTGTAAAGCGCAAGCTGCTCTTTTTTCAATAGCGTTTTCACTGCTGCGCCCTTACTTCCCTTGCAGCACGCGCACCGGCGCATTGGGCGATTCGCCAAACATCTCCGGCGCGTACAGCGCTTCGACGCGGGTCGGTGGGAGCGCGAAGTTGCCGGCGTTGTTCAGGCGAATCGTGTACTGGAGCTTCACCTTGCCTTCCGGCAAATACTCGTAGTAGCTGCGGAAGGCCTCGAAACTGCGCTCCTCGAAGGCCAGCCAGCCGTTGCCGGTGCGCTTTTCTCCCTGTGTGGCAATTTCGGAGTCGCGCCCCAAGCCGCTGCCCAGAATGGTCGCGCCGCCCGGAATCGGGTCGGTGATCGCCACCCAGGTCATGTCGGCGCTGGCGTCCACTTCCAGCGTGACGCGCAGCACGTCGCCGCGCGAATACTGGCCAGCCGGCAGGCTCTTGTCGGCCTGCTCCACCGGCACCACGCTGCGGCGAACGCGGTAGCCCGCGTCCAGTGGCGCAGTGCGCGGCACGGCAGCGAGTGACTGCACGGTCAGCCAGGGCTTGCCAGTGCCTTGGTGCGTGACGGCCAAGGTCTGGTTCGCGGCCTTCGGCCAAGGCAAGAACAGGGTGTTGCCGCTGAGCATGCCGGGCGCCGAGGGCGCGCCAAAGGTGCTGGTCTGGTGCGCTGCCCCTGCGGCGTCGGTGGGCTTGCGGCGCTCCACCTTGGTCCAGTCCACCCGGGCAGTCTCACTGCCCAAGGTGGCTTGCGTCGTACCGGCTACGGGGGTGTTCTCGAACTTCGCCGAGAAGCTGCGCAGCGCCAGAGCACCCCACAGGTTGGCCGTGGTGGTGTGCCAGGCGCCGCCTTGCTGGCGCCCGATAAATCCGGTAACAAGGCGCGGCAGATCGCTCTGCCAGGCTGGGTCGTCCATGACGGCCAGCAAGAGGCGTGCGGCGTTCACGTCGCTGTTTTGCATCAGCCACCACCAGTCGTCCTGCTGCTCGGTGCTGAACGCCACGCGCGTGCCCTGGTAGTTCAGGCGGCTGTGCAGGATTTGCTCCGCTTCTTGCAGGCGCGCGGCCTGGTTGGCGATGCCGGGCACTTTGCGCAGAATGCGCAGCCAGTCGATCACGGCGTGCGTCGGCCATTGGTTGGGCGCAATCGTGATGCTGCTGAGCATGCGCGCCTGCGCCTTGCCGCTGCGCGACAACGCCTCGATGGCGGCGAGCTTGCGCATAGACAAATCGTCGCGCGGGCTCCAGAACTTGCGCGTGATCTTCCCCTCGACAAAAGCCACCAATGCCTGCTCCATGGGCGCGCGCACGGCGTCCGGCAGGCCCATCGTGGGGTCGAGCTTGGCGGCTTCGTCGGCGGCGGATATCAGGAAGGCGGTCAGCGTGTCGCTGCCCCGACGCGTCTCGCCGGCGCGGGGCGGGAAGTAGTTCGCCAAGCCGTCTTCATCGAGGTAGGTCGGCACGCGCGCCATCAGGGCGCGCCAGGCGGCTGCATCTTCCATGCCGATGGCCTTGCTGGCCTGCTGCTCCAGGCAGCTGTAGGGGTAGCGCGCCCACCAGTCGCGCACGCCGGGCAGACCTTCGGCCAGCTTGGGCTGCACCGCCAGGCTGATGCCGCCGCGCCCGGGCAAGGCCGTGGGCGGCGGTGCCACAGGCAGCTCATAGCTGCCGTCCAGCTGCACCAGCGTGCCCTGCTGCACCGAAACCGGCACGGCGGGCACGATGCGCTGCTGCGCCTTGAGCGCGTCGCGCGCGCCGCCGAGCGTGTCGTGCGCTTCAATTTCCCACAGCAGCGACTGGGCGCGGGTTTGCGCCAACTGCTCGGGCGCGGTCACATCCCAGGCAATTTCGCGCGCTTCGCCGGCGGGGATGTCCACTGTCTGTGGCTTGATTTCCAACAGCGTGGCACGCGGGGCGGCTTCCACTTTCATGGCCTTGTCCGTCGTGTTGCGCAGGGTGATTTGGGCACGGAACTGGTCGCCTTCACGCACCAACGGCGGCAGGCCGCTGATGATTTGCAGGTCCTGCGTACTGCGAATGGTGGCCGAGCCCGTGCCAAACAGGCCGATACCGGAATCGGCCACGGCGACGATGCGAAAGCTCGTCAGCGCATCGTTCAGCGGCACGGTGACCTGGGCCTGGCCCTTGTCGTCGAGCTTGACCACGGGTTGCCACAGCAGCAGCGTGTCGAGCAATTCACGCGTGGGTGCGCGGCCACCACCGCCGCCGGGTGGCGCGGCTTTCTTGCCGTAGTGGCGCCGGCCGATGATTTCCATTTGCGCCGTGGCCGTCTGCACGCCCCAGGCGCGGCGCTGCAGCATGGCGCCCAGCAGGTTCCAACTGGTGTTGGGCATAAGTTCAAGCAGCGCTTCATCCACCGCGGCCAGCGCCACTTCGGCGTTCGCGGCAGGTTTGCCGTCCGGCAGCGTGGCCGTGATGCTGACTTGCGCCTTGCCGCGCACCGGGTAGCTGGCCTGGTCGGCCGCCACCTTCACGTCGATGCGGTGCGCCGCCGCGCCCACCTTGATTTCGGCCATGCCAAAGCGGAAGGCCGGTTTACTCAGGTCCACCAGGGCGGTGGGTAACTTGTACTCTTTGCCGTCGTACCAGAAGGCGCCCCACCAATCACGCGGTGCCTTGTAGCCCCAGGTGAAGAAGCTGTACCAGGGCACTTCGCTCAAGCGGCCGCGCAGCGCCAGCACGCTGATGTACACGTTCGGCCCCCAACTGGGCTGCACCTTGAGCGCCACGCTCGGGTCCTTGCCCGAGAGCGTCATCACTTGCGTTTCGAGAATGCCTTCGCGCTCCACCGCCACCAAGGCAGTGGCTTCGCGAAACGGCATGCGCACCTGCAGGCGCACGGTCTCACCCGGCTGGTAGCTGCGCCGCTCGGGCAGCACGTCGATGCGGTCGTGGTTCTCGCCGCCAAACCACTGCTCGCCCGCACGGCTGACCCAGATGGACGAGGCCGCATCAAAGGTGTTGCCGTCCTTGTCGCGCGCGGTGGCGACAAGTTCGATCTCGCCGACGTCGTCGAGCCGCGCCTCGCACAGCAGCAGGCCGCGCGCGTCGCTCTTGCCGGTGCACAGGGTGCCCAGGTCGCGCGTTTCGGTGTGGTTGTCGTAGCTGTAGAAGCCGCCGACGATGCGCTTCCTGCTGCTCGTCGTCGTACGCGCCAGGGCCTGCACCTGCATCGGCACGCCGGCCTGAGGCTTGCCGTCGGGTGAGAGCGCCAGCACCTGGAACCGCGCCTTGCTGCCCGATGACACCCAGCCTTCGGTCTTGATGCCGGCAATCACACCGGCCGGCCACAGGGTGTTGCTGCTGCGCAGGGTCTGCACCTCGCCGCTGGGGTCGGCGTAGGTGGCTTCGATGACCAGTTCCTGTGCGCTTGCCGCGCGCGGCACCGGGTCCAGCGTCACCTGCCCAGCACCCTTGCTATCGAGCGTAAGCGGCAGCTTGTCGGCAATGATGCGGGTGTCGCTGGCGGCGGTGGAGGGCGCACCCGATTCGTCGCCGTCGTCGCCCCCATCGGCCATGTCTTGCTGCGCGTTCTGGGTATCGCGCTCGCGCGGCGGACTGAAAGAGAATTCGTCGTACTCGGCAAACGTCAGGCTTTTGCTGCGCACCAGCGCCGAAACACGCACCGGCAAGCGCGCAGCCGCGCCGCCCGCCACGTAGTGCACCTGCACGTCCACGGGCACCTTGCGCAGGCTGACGAGAGCGTCCTTCTGCTGCGGACCAACACGGCCCTCCAACACCGGCAGGCGGAAGGCCTCGACACGAAACTGCCCCGAGGCCAGGCTTTGCGCCTGTTCACCCTTGCCGCGCAGTTCCACGCTGTACACGCCCAGCTTGGCGGCCGGCGGCACGGCAAATTCGCTGAGCGCACTGCGTCCGCCGGTCGCGCTGCTGCGCCAGGCCAGCGGCTGAACGAACTGCTGGCCACTGCCCACATGCGTGACCACCAGTTCGGCGGGTTCCGATTTGGACAAGGCAAAACCCGCTGCCGTTTCGGCGCGCAGGAAGTGCTTCATCGACACCGTTTCGCCCGCGCGCACCAAGGTGCGGTCGAACACGGTGTGGGCGCGCTGGTCGCGCTCGGCGTCGGTGCTGGTGGGCACGTTGAAGCGCCAGGGCTCGATGCCGCGCTGCCATTGGCTCCAGGTAAACGCCATGTCGGCCACGCCGTCGTCGTCGGTGTGCCGCACGCTGACGAAGTAGCCGTCGGCGCTGCCGTAATCGTCCTTGCCTTCGTTGCAGTCCGGTGCATTGGTCGGCAGACCATTGATGGGCGCGCGGCCCTGGGCATCGGTCACGGCCTCAGCGAGCAGGCGGCCGTCACAGCCCGACACCTGCACCTTGGCGCCTTCGACGACTTTGCCCTTGTCCAGCGAGGTCACCCAGGCCAGCGCATTCTCGCGGCCCAGCTTGAAGTGCACCGCCAGATTGGTGACCAGCGCACTGGTGCGCACGTACATGGTGCGCTTGGAGCCGTACTCGGGCGCCAGCAGCGAGGCGCCCAGCAGGGGCGAGGCCACCTCCAGCACATGAAAACCTGGCGCGAGCGGCACGCCCACCACTTCGAAGGGGCGCGGGTCGGCCGCAGCGGCCTGCGGCAGGGTGACGCTGTGCACGCCGGGCTGACCGCCCAGCAAGGACACCATGCGGCTTTGCAGGTAGTCCTTGCTTTCCTCCTGCAGAGGCTTGGGCAGGGCAATGCGCGCATCGCGCCTGGCCTGCTTGCGCTGCACCGCGTCGTGGCTGTAGTACTGCACGCGGCGGTACCAGGCAATGATGTCGGCGTCGCTTTGCGGCGTCAGCGTGTTCATGGGCACGCCCGTCTTCTGTGGCACCGGGCCCGTGGTTTGCACTTGCAAGCCAGCCTCGACTTTGCGCAGCGTGATGGGCAGCAGCGCCGGTCCGTTCGGCCCTTCGGCGAACCGCTCGACGATGCCAAAGGGCGCGGCGGCAAACTTGGCCAGCGGCGGCATGGTGCCCGTGCCCACCGCCAGCGGAAACATCGATGCATTGGCCAGCGTTCGGCCCGAGGCATCGACGAAATCCTTGGGCAGCTCCAGCGAGTAGGCGGTGGATTCCGCAAACGGTGCAGCAAAACGCAGCGTACTGACCAGCGTGTCGCCCTGGACGACTTTGCTCTCGTCGTCCCCATTCAGGCCAGGCTTCAAGACCTCGTGTGGCCCGCGCAGCCGCAGCGCCGACGCAAGCTTCCAGGACACGGGGGCGCTGAACGTGACCGTCATTGGGCGGATAGGCAGGCACGCGGCCTGCGCGTTCTCGCGCTCGCAGCTGAGTTCCGCAGTGAAGGCATCGCGCACCGTGTATTCAAAGCGCTTGTCGACCTTGGTGACCACGCCACTGGGGGTGGCCAGGCCCTTGCCTACCACCAGTTGCAGCTTGCTGCCGGCGGTCAGGCGCCGGTTGCAGGCCAGCGTGGCGATGGTGAGCGGCGCCTTCGCCGCCTCTTTGTCAAGACGCAGCGCCTTGAGCAGTTCGCCGCGCTGCGCACCGTCGATGAGGCGCACCGGAATGCGCTCGCCCACGCCTTCCATGCTGCACCAGGCGCTGGCTTTGACACTTGCCAGAGTGGCGGGGCCGCTCAATTGCAGGACAAAAAACTGGTCTTCGTCGAGCGCTTGCCAAGTGCCCGGTCGCACGTGGTCGACATACGGGCCGCCACTATTGAATGCATAGCTTCTCGCGCCCTTCCACTCTGCGCCAGAGGGTGATTTGAATGCTGAATTGGGCTGCGCCGTGCAGCGCACGCCGGGCGGCAGATGCTGGGCAAAATCAAACACCCATTCGCGCTCGCTGGTCCAACGCCCGGAGCCCTGGCTGGTAGCCGCGTCGCTGCAGGTGATGGCAAAAGGTGCGGGCGCTTTGGGGTCGCCAAACTGCACCGCCGGTGCGTCGAATTGCGCCACCACCTGGCGCACGCTGGCCACTTCGCCCTGCGGCGAGAAGCGGCTGGTTTGCAACGCCTGCGCGCTGGCGGCCGCCAGCGCAAAGCCCCATACTGCAATTTTTATATTCATCCTGGTCTTCTCTGCTGAACCGCGAGCAAAATTATGAGGTGCTCACACAAGGAGCACCCGCCAATGCCGGTGACATGCCATCCTGTCAGCACCATACGCCATGCCCACGCGACTCGACATCCCATTTGGCCAGGAACTGTGTGATGTTCTTCACGCAGAGCTGGGTTGGGTCTGCAGCTTCATGGGGGACGCCGGGCGCATCGTGGCATCGAGCGAGCGCGAGCGCATCGGCCACGCCCACGCAATAGCACAGCGCATCATGCAGGGGGAGTTGGAAGAATACAGCGTGACCCCGGAGGAAGCCTCCCGCTCGGCGAGCATGCGCGAGGGCATCAACATGGCCATCGACCTGGGCGGTGAGCGCGTGGCCTGCTTTGCCATCGCCGGGCCGCTGCAGGCGGTGCGCCCTCTGGCACGGGTCGTGCGCTTTTGCGTGACATCGCTGCTGCAGGTGCGTCAGGAAGCCGCTGCGTCGTCTGCGCCCACCGACATCGCACCTACCGCAAGGGGTCGCCTCGCGCATCCCAGTCTGACGGACTTGCTCAGCCATGCCAGCCAGGCGGTGGCCTTCAGTCTCAGCCGACTGCATGACGCCGTCAACCACATTGACCAGGGCATCACGCTGTTCGACAACAACCTGCAGCTGGTGGTCTGGAACCGGCGGTTCCTGGAGCTGATCGGCCTTCCCGATACTCAGGTTCGGCTCGGCCAGCCGCTGCAAGAGCTGGTGTTGCATTACGCAACAAACACCGGCAATTCGCCGACAGAACTCAAGGCCCTGATGGACCGCGAAGTAGCACTCTGGTGCGCAGGGCAACCCAGCACATTCGAGTATGAAAGTGCCGAGGGCCATGTGCTGTCCATAGTAAATCGGCCGCTGCCTGACGGAAGTCTGGCCACCACCTTCACCGACATCACGGAAAAACGCCGGGCCGACACGGCCCTGCGCGCCGCCTTCGACCACGCCGAGCGACTGGTCGAACAGCGCACCCGCACGCTGACGGATTTTTCCAATCTTTCGTCCGACTGGTTCTGGGAACAGGACACCGAGTTTCGTTTCACCCGATTTTTCGGGAACTCCACCGAAAAGCTGCGCCGCGAGCCCAGCTATTTTCTTGGGAAACGGCGCTGGGATATGCCCATCCAGGGCATCACCGAAGAACAGCGGGCAGAGCACATTGCTTGCCACCAGCGGCATGAGCCCTTTCGCCATTTCGAGTACGAAATCGATGCAGAGGACGGCAGTACACAGTATTTTTCCGTCAGCGGCTCGCCCCTATTTGACGACCAGGACCGTTTCACGGGCTACCACGGCACCGGCAGCAACATCACCGATCTGCGGTACGCAGAGTTGGCAATCCGCGAGCGTGAACGCCAGCTCGCGCAGATCGTCGACGGCAGCCCATTGGCCACCTTCGTCATTGATGCCCGGCACCGCATCACCCACTGGAACCGTGCCTGCACCGCGCTGACGGGCAAGGACGCCGCCACGATGCTGGGCCACAACGAGGTTTGGCGCGCCTGGTACCCGAGCCCCCAGCCGACCCTGGCCAGTCTGCTGGTCGACCAAGCCCCGGACGAAGTGCTTGCCACCCATTACCCCAACTTCCGCCATTCCACCCTGATCGCAGGCGCGCTGGAAGCCGAGGTATTTCTGGCCGACGTCGCAGAGAACGGGCGCTGGCTGCACATCACGGCCGCCCCACTGCGCGATGCACAGGGCCAGCTGACCGGCGCCATCGAAACCGTGCAGGACGTGACCGAACGGCGGCGCGACCAGCAACTGCTTGAGGACCGCAGCACCGCACTGCAGCACGCCAACCTGGTGATGGAAGAGCGCGTTCAGGCGCGCACCGAAGAGCTGTCGCAGCAGCTGGGCTTTATGCGCCAGTTGATCGAGGCCATTCCCAGCCCGCTGTTCTACAAGGACGCCCAACTGCGCTATCTGGGCTGCAACAGCGCCTTCGAGGCCTTTATTGGAAAACCCGCAGCACACATCATCGGCAAATCGCCTCAGGGCATTGCCCCCCAAGAACTGGCCGACCGGTACCTGAGCGCGGACCGCGAACTTCTGGGGCAGCGCGGGAAGCAAATTTACGAGGAAGAAGTGCTCCATGCCGACGGGAAACGCCGCCAAGTCATCTTCCACAAGGCCACGTTCACCCACCCCGACGGCAGCGTGGGCGGGCTGGTGGGCGTCATGCTCGACATCACCGAACGCACGCGCATGGAAAGTGACTTGCGCCATGCCGCCACGGTGTTTGACAACATCGCCGAGGGTGTGACCATTGCGAAGCAAGACGGCACCGTCGTCGCCGTCAACCGCGCGTTCTGCACCATCACCGGCTACGACCGTGCAGAGGTGATTGGTCAGAATCCCCGCATGCTTCAGTCGGGTCGGCACGATCGCAAGTTCTACGCCGAGATGTGGGAGACCATCAAACGCCACGGCCGCTGGCAGGGCGAGGTCTGGAATCGGCGCAAATCGGGTGACATCTATCCCCAATGGCTGTCCATCACGACAGTGGACGCTCCGCTGGGCCAGCCAACGCACTACGTCGCCACGTTTTCGGATATCACGCACCAGAAGCAGAACGAAGAACGCATCCAGCTGCTGGCCTTTTCGGACCCGCTAACTGGTCTGCCCAACCGGCGCTTGCTGCTGGACCGCCTGGAGCATGCCCTGATCGTGAGCACGCGCAACCAGCGCGGGGGGGCCTTGTTTTTCATCGACCTTGATGACTTCAAGGGGCTCAACGACACGCGCGGCCACTACATGGGCGACCTGCTGCTGCAGCAGGTCGCCCAGCGCCTGGTCGGCTGCGTGCGCAAAGGCGATACCGTGGCCCGACTCGGCGGTGATGAATTCGTCATCATGCTCGAGGGCCTGAGCCAGGACGCTCTGCAGGCTGTCAAGCAGGCCGAAGCGGTGGGCGCCACCATCCTGCTCGCCCTCAACGAGCCCTACCTGTTGCAGGGCAGCGCGCACCACAACACGCCCAGCATTGGCGTGACGCTGTTTGGCGAACCCCAGGGCTCGGTGGAGGAATTGCTCAAACAGGCCGACTTGGCGATGTACCGCGCCAAGGCCTCAGGGCGCAATACGCTGTGCTTCTTCGACCCGCAGATGCAGTCGGTGCTGGCCGAACGGGTGGCGCTCGAAAAGGAATTGCGCATCGCACTGCAGCGCCAGGATTTCGTCCTGCACTACCAGCCCCAGGTCAACGGAGCAGGCGCCATGGTGGGTGTCGAGGCGCTGGTGCGCTGGCAGCATCCCGAGCACGCCCTGATCTCGCCGCTCGACTTCATTCCGCTGGCAGAGGACACCGGCCTGATCCTGCCCCTGGGCCGCTGGGTGCTGGAAACCGCCTGCAGTCAACTGGCCGCATGGGCACAGCGTGCCGACCGCCAGCACCTGACCATGGCCGTGAATGTGAGTGCCCGGCAGTTCCACCATGCCGATTTTGTCGAGCAGGTGCTTACGGTGCTGCAGGAGACCGGCGCCAACCCCCGGCGGCTGAAACTTGAGCTGACGGAAAGCCTGCTCATCACCAATATCGAGGAAGTGATCGCGAAGATGAGCACCCTCAAGGCCCAGGGCGTGTGCTTTTCTTTGGATGATTTCGGCACCGGCTATTCGTCGCTGGCCTACCTCAAACGCCTGCCGCTGGACCAGCTAAAAATCGATCAGGGCTTTGTCTCCCATGTGCTGACCGATGCCAGCGACGCTGACATCGCCCGCATGATCGTGGCCCTGTCGGAGAGCTTGGGGCTGGAGGTCATTGCCGAAGGGGTCGAGCAGGCCGAACAGCGCGATTTTCTGGCGCGGCACGGCTGCCAGACCTACCAGGGCTACTTCTTCAGCCGACCCCTTCCCATCCAGGGCCTGGAGGCCTACATCGAGGCCTGCCACACCGCACCTTTTGCGCTGGCAGGCGAGGGCATCTGAGCCTTTCCAGGCTGGCGCTGGTTCAGGTCGATCTGATGATCGAAGCAGCAATAGGGTATCGGGCGACGCTGCGCCCACTGCTGACGCGCTGCCCTACTGCGGTTGAAAGCCGCTGGTCTTGATGATGCGTGTCCACGCCCGGGTGTAGGCGTGCTCGCGGGTTGCCAGTTGTTCACCGGTCATGTAGTCCACCGTCAGGCCCAGCGCGACGAGTTGCGTGCGCACTTCGGGCAGCGCCAGCACCTTGGCAACTCCGTCCGAGAGGCGTTTGATTTCCGCCGCAGGGGTTCCCTTGGGCGCGTAGATGCCGTAGTAGGGCAGGTCTTCAAAACCTTTGAGGCCGATCTCGTCGAACGTGGGCACATCGGGCAGCGCTGCCTGGCGTTCAGTTCCCAGCACGCCCACCACGCGAATCTTGCCGGCGCGGTGGTTTTCAATGAAGTCCTGCACCGAACCGACGCCGGCGTGAATCTGGTTGCCGAGCATGTCGGTCACCATGGGCGCGCTGCCGCGGTAGGGGGCGGATACCAAATCCAGCTTGTACTTGTCGGCAATGACCTTCACCAGAAACTCCGGTGTGGACGCGGGGGCCGGAATACCCACCGCGTCCTTGCCGCCGTTCTTCGCTTTGACCCAATCGACGTAGGCAGCAAAGCTGTTGGCCGGCGTGCCGCCCGAAACGGCAAAGGCGTTGACGAAGGTGGCGATACCGGCCACGGGAACGAAATCGGTTTCCGGCGCGTAGCCGGGGTTTTTGACGACCAGCGGAAGAATGGAAATGGTGTGGTCGTGCGAGAGGAACAGCACGCTGCCGTCCGCCGGTGCGGCCTTGAGCGCCTGCGCCGCAATCTGCCCCCCTGCGCCGGGGCGGTTTTCCACCAGCACCTCGGTGCCGAGCGGCGTGCGCAGCTTGGCGGCCAGCAGGCGGGCAATGGCGTCCGAGCCACCACCGGCCGGGAAACCCACCATGATGCGAATGGGTTTGGCGCTTTGCGCGAACGCGCTGCACAGGGCCAGGCTGGCGCCCAGAGCGGCGGTGGTGCGCAGGACGCGCGAGATCAGGGTGCGGCGGGACGGGGACATCGGCGGAACTCCTTTGGCGGGTTGAAAACTTTGAGCGCCCCCACGCGCTCTGGTGGGAGGCGTAGAAACTCTCATTTTGATAGCTGCTAACGCTTATGCATCAATCGCTAGAGACCAATTTTCCTCAATATTTTTAGCCCAGACGCGCCTGGTGCCGGGCAATCTGCATTCTGACCTGCGCGGGCGCGGTTCCACCCAGGGTATTGCGCGCATCGAGCGAGCCGCGCAGGCTGAGCACTTCGTACACGTCCTTGCCGATGTCGGGGTGGAAGCCCTGCAGCACGGAAAGCGGCAACTCGGACAAATCGCAGCCGTGGGATTGCGCCGCTTTCACAGCGTGCGCCACCGTTTCGTGCGCGTCACGAAACGGCAGGCCCTTCTTGACGAGGTAGTCCGCCAGATCGGTGGCGGTGGCGTAGCCCTTGCGCGCCGCGTCTTCCATGGGCTGGGGGTTGACGGTGATGCCGCCACTCTTCCCGCCCGTGGCCGCATCGACCTGCCCGCCGATCATCTCGGCAAAGATGCGCAGCGTGTCCTTGAGCGTGTCCACGGTGTCGAACAAGGGCTCCTTGTCTTCCTGGTTGTCCTTGTTGTAGGCCAGGGGCTGGCCCTTCATCAGCGTGATCAGCGCCATCAAATGGCCGACGACGCGGCCGGCCTTGCCACGCGCCAGTTCGGGCACGTCGGGGTTTTTCTTCTGCGGCATGATGGACGAGCCGGTGGTGAAGCGGTCGGCAATGCGGATGAAGGCGAAGTTCTGGCTCATCCACAGCACCAGCTCCTCGGACAGGCGGCTGATGTGCACCATCACCAGGCTGGCGGCGGCAGAAAATTCAATGGCAAAGTCGCGGTCGCTCACCGCGTCCAGGCTGTTCTGGCAGACGCATGCGGCGCCGCTCGCATTGACCATGCCCAGTGTGCGCGCCACGCGCTCGCGGTCCAGCGGGTAGGTGGTGCCGGCCAGCGCCGCGCTGCCCAGCGGCAGTACGTTGACGCGGCGGCGCACGTCCGCCATGCGCTCAAAGTCGCGGGCAAACATCTCCACGTAGGCCAGCAGGTGGTGGGCGAAGCTCACCGGCTGCGCCACCTGCAGGTGGGTGAAACCCGGCAGGATCACCTCGACGTTGCGGCCTGCGACTTCGACCAGCGCGCGCTGCAGATCGACCAGCAACGCGGAAATCAGATCCATTTCACCGCGCAGCCACAGGCGCACGTCGGTAGCCACCTGGTCGTTGCGGCTGCGGCCGGTGTGCAATCGCTTGCCGGCGTCACCGACGAGTTGCGTCAGGCGCGCTTCGATGTTGAGGTGTACGTCTTCCAGATCGAGCTTCCACTCGAACTGGCCGGCTTCGATTTCGGCGCGAATGGCGGCCATGCCACGCACGATCTCGGCGTGGTCGGCCGCGCCAATAATGTTTTGCGCGGCCAGCATCTCGGCGTGGGCAAGGCTGCCCTCGATATCGGCGCGCCACAGGCGCTGGTCGAAAAACACGCTGGCGGTGTAGCGCTTGACCAGATCGCTCATGGGCTCGGAAAACAGCGCCGACCAGGCCTGGGCCTTGGTGTCGAGCTGGTTGGCAGAAGGGGCGGAGTCGCTGCCGGCAGGCGCGATTTGGTCTTGGCTGGTGGGCATGGCAGGGCAATAATCGCGCACCCACGACAGCCGGACCATTCCGGATGCCGCAATGCACGAGACGCAAATTTTATCGACCCTTCCCGGAGTGCCCAATCCCGCGCCCAAGTCGCAGGAGCGCGCACGCGTGCTGGTATTCGACGCCTGCGACCTGGGCGTGGTGCTGCGCGCGGTGTTGTTCGTCGAAATCGTGCTGGCCGTCGGGGCCATGTTTGGCGCGCAAGACCCCATCGCCTGGGTGGCGCGCCTGGCTTTGCTCACTGGCGGCGCCCTGCCCGCGACGCTGGCCTGGCTGATCGCCGCCTGCAGCGCCAAGCGCCTGATCCAGCGGCTGCCCACGCGCGGCCAGTACGCTGCGGGCGTGCTGCTGGGCGCCCTCGCCGGCTTGTGCGCCTGCGCCTTGCTGGGCTTCGTCGGTGTGGCTGCGGCACCTCCGTGGTGGGCCAGCGCCGCTACGGGCGCGTTGCTGGCCGCACTGCTGGTGGCGGCGCTGGCGCTGCGCGCGCGCGGCCGCACGCCGGCCGCCACGACGGCGCGGCTCACGGAACTGCAGTCGCGCATCCGCCCGCACTTTCTCTTCAACACGCTCAACAGCGCCATTGCCCTGGTGCGCGCCGAGCCGGCCAAGGCCGAATCGCTGCTGGAAGACCTGAGCGATCTGTTCCGCCATGCGCTGGTTGAGCAGGGCGAGGCTGTCACCTTGGCGGAGGAACTGGTGCTGGCGCAGCGCTACCTCGGCATCGAGCAGGTGCGCTTTGGCGAGCGCCTACAGGTGCAGTGGCAGATCGATCCGCGTGCTGGCAGCGCCTTGCTGCCGCCGCTCCTGCTGCAACCGCTGGTGGAGAACGCCGTCAAGCACGGCGTCGAGCCCAGCAGCTGGGGCGGGCGCCTGCGCGTCTGCACCGAGCTGCGCGGCAGCCGCGTGGTGGTGCGCATCACCAACACCCTGCCCGCCGACAGCGCCCGCACCGGTGCGAGCGCGCCCGGGCACGGCATTGCGCTGGCCAACGTGCGTGCGCGCCTGGCGCTGCTGCACGATGTGCAGGCCGAATTCAGCGCCGGCGTGCGCGGCAGCCTGTACGAAGTGCGTCTGACACTGCCGCCCACCCGCGCCTCCAGCCCCGTCGAAGCGGGCCGTCGCAGCCCAACCACCCGCAAGCCATGAAGATCCTGATCGTTGACGACGAAGCCCTGGCGCGCCGCCGCCTGGCGAGCTTGCTGGCCGACTGCCCGGCGAATCCGCCGCACCGCGTCAGCGAAGCGGCCAGCAGCGCCGACGCCCTGGCCCTGCTGGCGCCGGTGGACGGGCGCGGCTTTGATCTGCTGCTGCTCGACATCCACATGCCTGGGCTCGACGGCCTGGCCTTTGCGCACCGGGTGCGGGCGCTGGCCTGGCCGCCCGCCATCGTCTTCGTCACCGCGCACGCCGAGCACGCCGTCAGCGCTTTCGAGCTCGATGCGGCCGATTACCTCACCAAGCCGGTGCGCCTGGAGCGCCTGCAGCAAGCGCTGGCCAAGGTGCAGCGCCTGCGTGAAATGGCAACGCGTACGCCCCCGGCTGCGGAGTCGCTGGGAGAGGTGCTCTTGATTCAGGACCGCGGGCGCACCGAACGCGTGCCCCTGACCGAGGTGCTGCTATGCAAGGCCGAACTGAAATACGTCACCTTGCGCACCGCATCACGCAGCTACGTGCTCGACAGCACCCTGGCAGAGCTCGAAGCGCGCCACGGCGCACAACTGATGCGGGTGCACCGCAATGCGCTGGTGGCACGCCACGCGGTACGGGCGCTGGAAAAGCACTTTGACGCCGAAGAGGGCGACTGCTGGGCGGTGCGGCTGGCGGGGCTGGCCGAGCCGATCATGGTCTCGCGCCGCCAGGTGGCGGCCGTGCGAGAGGAAATTGCGCACGGTTGAAAACGCGAATCTGCTATAATAAATATAGCTATCAGAGATTGTCAGTCAAGCGCTAGAGGCCATTTTCCCTTAAAATCAGGACTCACGCAAAATGGTTGCCAGCAAGGCGCTCTGACGCAGACAGTGCAAGCGCACGGCAAGGAAGAGCAACGCCGCTGGGGCGATTTTGCGTAAGTCCTAAGAATTTTGACTTGCAAGGTCAGGCCAGTCGCACCGGAATGCCGCGCTCCGCCATGGCGCGCTTGGCCTGCTGCACGGTGAACTCGCCATAGTGAAAAATGCTGGCGGCTAGCACGGCGTCGGCGCCGCCGATCTGGATGCCGTCGCACAAATGCGCCAGCGTCCCGACACCGCCCGAGGCAATCACCGGCACAGCGACGGCGTCGCTCACCGCGCGCGTGAGCTCCAGGTCAAAACCTGCCTTGGTGCCGTCGCGGTCCATGCTGGTGAGCAAAATCTCACCGGCACCGCGCCGCGCCATCTCGCGCGCCCAGGCCACGGCGTCCAGCCCGGTGTTCCTGCGCCCGCCATGGCTGAAAACGTCCCAACCCGGGCCGCGCAACTCACCATCGGCGCCCCGCTGCGCTGCTTCATCCGCGCTGCGGCGCTTGGCGTCAATGGCCACAACGATGCACTGCGCGCCGTAACGTTCCGAGGCCGCGTTGATGACGTCCGGGTTGGCAATGGCGGCAGAGTTGAAGCTGGTCTTGTCGGCGCCGGCGTTGAGCAGGCGGCGAACGTCGTCCACAGTGCGCACGCCGCCGCCCACGGTGAGCGGAATGAACACCTGGCTGGCCACGGCTTCGATGATGTGCAGGATCAGGTCCCGCTCGTCGCTGGTGGCCGTGATGTCAAGAAACGTGAGCTCGTCGGCCCCCTGCTCGTTGTAGCGCTCGGCAATTTCCACCGGATCGCCCGCGTCGCGCAGTTCAACAAAATTGATCCCTTTGACCACGCGACCTCCGGTGACGTCGAGGCAGGGAATGATGCGTTTGGCGAGCATGGCAGCGAGATAGAGCAGTTCAAAATCGAGGACCGCAAGATAGCACGTGGCGCGGCATGATTGGCGCCTGTGGACTCTGCTCAAGCTTCACAGCAAGAACCGCCGGATGTGGCTATGCTCAGATTTCCGCGAATCGCACTGCTGCATTGAACGCCATGTCGCCCCTTTCCCCCTCCCCACCGATCAACGATCCGCAGTACAGCCGGCGCGCCTGGCTGACTCTGGCAGCGGCTGCTGCCGCTTCTCTGGCAGCGGGCTGCGGCAGCGGCAGCGGCACCACCGAGAAATTTCAGGCGACTTTCCTGCAGCCCTGGCAGAGCTATGAAACGCTGCCCGTCGCGGAATGGCGACGTCGACTCAAGCTCACGCGCGATCTCGGCTGCAACGAAATCATCTTGCAGTGGAGTGCACTGTATGGCGGCAGCTACCCCTGGACCATGCCTGAAGAGCTGATCCAACTTCTGTTCGAAGAGGGTCGCAGCAATGGCATTGGCATTCGGGTGGGCCTGCCCTACGACGAAGGCTGGTGGAAAGTGCTGAGTGGCAAGGGAACACGGCGCGTGTCGGAGTTTCTCGATCGCACGCAGGCTGTTTGCATGGACACTCTGAACAACAGCCGCTGGCCTGACCAGGCGGGTTTCCGTGGCTGGTATCTGCCCTACGAACTGGACCAGTACAACTGGGCCACCCCCGAGCGAAGGGAACTTCTGGTCCCCTGGTTGAGCGCAATCTCAGAGGCCTCTGCCAAGCGCTCTGCCCAACCGTTGGCCCTTTCAACTTTTTACAGCCAGGTGGCGACGACGGGTACTTTGGCGGGTCTGTGGGGCGACATTCTCGACGCGGTCCGGCTGCGTCCCATGCTGCAGGACGGCGTAGGCGTGGCGGGCCTTGGCAACTACGCAGGGCTGGAGCCTTTGCGCCTGCTGCTGCGCGAGCGCAACATTCCCTTTGACCTGATTGTGGAACTGTTCGAGCAACTGCCCTCCCTGCCCAATAGCAACGATGCGTTCCGGGCCAAACCAGCCTCGGGCGAGCGCATCAGTGAGCAGATGCAAGTGGCACGCAGCTTCGGAGCGGACCGCATCGTGGCCTTCGCCGTTGATCCCTGGTTGCTCAGCAGCTCGGACGATGAGCTGACCTTTCCGTATTCCTGGGGGAGCCAGGTCTAGGCGTGACCGATCACCAGCCCTGCGTGGGCGCAGCCACAAGCTTGCTGAAATCGGGGGCGGCGACGAGAATGCTGATTTTCAGTGGAAACTTCTTGCATGAAATCCGTCAGCGCCGTGCCTGAAGCCCAAGTCGAAGCATCCGCAACTGCCTCCTCCGCCGCCATTGCTGCCCAATACGCCGACGCAGTCGACCAGGCGGGCCAGCTGCCCGTGCAAGCCCTGGAAGCCTTGCGCGCTGAGGGCTTGCTCGGGCTGCTGGTTCCCCGTCGCTTCGGCGGACCCGAGTTGTCGCTGCGTGCCGTCACCAATATCTGTCGGCGACTGGCTGAGGGCTGCGCTTCGACGGGCTTGATTTTCGCCATGCACCAGTCGCAGGCTGCTGTCGCCATCGAGCATTCAGGCGAGAGCGAATGGCACCAGCAACTGCTGCTGCGCATGGCGCGCGAGCAAAGCTTGATTGCCTCTGCCACCACCGAAGGGGCCACGGGTGGCTCCATCCGAACCAGTGCTTGCTTTATCGATCTGAAAGACAATGGGCTGCATTTGCACAAGAGCGGCTCGGTCATTTCCTATGCGCATGCGGCCGATGTTTTTCTGGTGTCGGCGCGCCGATCCGAAGATGCGGCGGCATCAGACCAGCAGCTGGTAGCGGTGCTGCGCGAGCAACTTGCATTGGAGTCGTGTGGCCGCTGGAATCCGCTGGGCATGCGCGGCGCCTGCACCGATCGCTTCAATCTCACCGCGCACTGCTCAGCTGAGCAGATCTTCCCTGGTCGCTTTGCCAATGTGATGTCAGACACCATGCTGCCCAGCTCCCACATTTTGCTGGGCTCCGTGTGGCTGGGCATTGCGGCTGCGGCGCTCGGCCGGGCGCAGGCCTTTCTGCGCAAGCGCAACCGCGCGGGGGCCCCGCTCAACCCAATCGCAAATCTGCGTCTGGCCGAAGGCGAAGCCATGGTGCACCAGATGCGCGCGCTGATTGCGGCCAACCTGTCACTGTATGAGGCGGACGACTCCCAGACTTCCACCACCGACCGCATGGTGAGCTACAACACGCTCAAGGTCAGCGCCTCAGCGCTGGTGATTCGCGTCACCGAGATTGCCTTGCGTATCTGTGGCATTCAGGGCTACATGGAGGATGGCGAGTTCTACCTGAGCCGCCATATCCGCGACGCCCACTCTGCCATGGTGATGGTCAACGACGACCGCATTCTCGGCAGCCTCTCCAGCGTCGTGCTTGGCATGCCCATCACGCGCGACGTGTAATTTTTCTCTCTTTCTACCCCATGACCCCATCCGAAGTTGAAGACCAGCTGGCCGAAATGATCCAGGCCGTCATCCTGAAAAAAATCGGCCCCGACACCTTGCTTCTGGAGTCGGGCCTGCTCGATTCTGTTGCAGCCGTTGATTTGATGTTGGCCATCGAGAGCCGTTTCGGCTGTACCGTGCCGCTGACTGAAGTGGAAGAGCACCTGCATTCCTTGCGCACGCTGTCCACCTACGTTGCTGCACACTGCTGACGCGGCGAGCACGGCTATGTATTTCGACTTCGATGCCTGCCGTTTTCAAGACCATGAAAGCGACCACGATGCCTGGGCAGTGATCGCTCATGACCGCAGCCTCACCTGGCAGCAACTGGAATCGCAGGCCCGCGCCTGGTGCGAGCACGCCCAGGCCCTCGGTCTGCGCGCTGATGCACCCATCGTCATCCGGGGACACAAGGAAGCGGCGTTCATGGTGGCGCTCACCGGCGCCCTGATGCTGCGTGCGCCCTTTGTTCCCGTGGACGCCGTGTACCCGCAAAGCCGACTGCAAAGCATCATCGACACCCTCGATGCCAACCTGCTTTATGACACCGCCACAGGCTCGTTCCATGTGCTGCGAGAGGGCCCGCCGCCAACGCTGGCCGAGAGCGGCCTGTGCTACATCATGTTCACTTCCGGCACCACTGGCCAGCCCAAGGGCGTGCAGATTGGACGCGAAAGTGTGCAGGGCCTGATCGACTGGATGCGGCTGGATTTCGACTTGGGCCCGCATCCGGTCTTCCTGAACCATACGGTGTTCAGCTTCGATGTCTCGCTCTACGACGTGTTTGGAACACTCGCCTTGGGTGGCAGCATCATGATGCTGGATCGCGATACAGCTGCTGCACCATTGAAGGTGGCGGAGCAAATCACGCACCACGCGGTCAGCACCTGGGTCTCAACGCCCTCTTTTGCCCAGCAGCAATTGCTCAATCCTGGGTTCTCGCAAACGGGATTGCCGTCTCTGCGGATCTTTCTGTTTTGTGGCGAACCCTTGCCTGTGCCCTTGGCGCGCACGCTGCGAAAGCGTTTCCCTGATCTACCCATTCTCAACACCTACGGACCGACCGAGGCCACGGTAGCTACGACCTTGTTGCGCGTCGAAGACTCCCATCTGGCGAACGACGCCATCATGCCGATCGGGCGAGCCAAGCGAGACAGCTGGGTGTTCTGCGACGCAGGCGAGCTGTGCATTGCTGGGCCGCACGTCATGCGCGGCTATATCAACCGGCCGGACCTGAACGCCAGCCGCATGTTTGAACGCGATGGCCAGCGCGGTTTTCGCACCGGCGACCTCGGCACTGAAGCTGCTGACGGCATGCTTTACTGCCACGGGCGCATCGACGATCAGATCAAGCTCAATGGCTACCGCCTGGAACTGCTGGAAGTCGATGCCGCGTTGGCTACGCTGCCGGGCGCCCGCCCTGCCGCCACTGTGGCCCTGCGCCGCGCCAATGGCGCTGTGGCACGGCTGGTGGCGTTCGTGGAAACCGGCAGCACAGAGGCGCGTCTGCCTCAGGATTTGGCCGACTGGAAAGTGCTGCTGGCCAGAAAGCTCCCCCACTACATGCTGCCCACCGAGCTGCTGGCCTGCGAGCGCATGCCGGTATCGGTGAACTTCAAAATAGACCGCGCCAGGCTGGCCGAAATCTACCAAGCGCTCAACGCGTGAAGGGATCGGTTCGGCTAGGCTGAATCACCAGCTGCGGGGCAGCGGCAGATCCCGTCAAAAACAAGCTCAGATGATCGCCTGGCTCCAGGTGCGGGAGCGATTGCGGCGCGGTTTTGGCATCGCCACATTGCCCCGCAAGCGACGCCCTGACCGGGTTGACCGATCGCGCTGCCGAAGCGCTGGCGGCCACAGCGGAAAACACCGCTGTACCCGCCGGTGCCAGCAGCAGATTCGCTGCAGAGCAGCCCGCGGCGAGGTTGTAAAACCGAAGCTCGGCCTTCAGCGCATCTTCGGTATCCGCCGTATCGTCGATGACTGTGAGTGCGTAGGAAGCAGCTTCGCGGCGCAGGGCCAATGTGCTGAAGCTGTCCGGGCGTACCTCCAAACGAGCGACTTCCTTTCCGTCAATCTGCACACCAAAACGCTGCCCGCCCGGAACGATGGCGTAGCTGCCCGCAGGTGCCTTGCCACCAAGTTGCTGCACCGGGCCCTTGGCCACGCGAATGGCAAGCGCCACAGGCAGCGGATTGACAACCCGCACGTAAGAAGCACCTGCCGGCGGCCGGGGTGCATACAGCTGAGAGAGCGCGCCTTCCTGCGCCAAAGCAGGAGCAGCGGCCGCCAGCGAAAGCGCAACCGCTGCGCACTCCAAAGCCTTGGAGCGCGCAATGGGCAAAGAAGATGGAAACATCAGAACTGAAAGTAAAGAAAACGGGTTTCCCGATGAAGATGCATCAGGCAGACCCACAGTACGACGAGAAACGCAAGGAGCCATGCGCCATTGGGGCGCCAGCGCAACCACCGCATATCGGCCTCTTGAACGCGCGCCAATGCCGGTGAAAAATGTCCAAGGATCTGGTGCGAATTGGGCGCCAGCCAGACCACAGCAAGCAAAAGCGCCAACTGGATGGTCAGCAGATGCCGACCGATCAGCAAGCGCCAGTCTTGCAGGCCCGCCAGTTCACTCAGTTCATGCTGCGGCCACTGCACGGTTTCCACCCCCTGCAATCCCACCATGGCGCGCAGAAGCGCCATGGCTTCGTGTACGTTCGACGCGCGAAAGAAAGCGAAAGCCGCCATCACAGCCACAAAGGTGAGCAGCACACACGCACGGCTCCAACACCATTGAGACCATGCGCGGCGCGGCGCGAAGCGTTTGGCAAACAGCACGCGCCAGCCGTGATTCACGCACAGGTAGGCGCCGTGCAGCAGTCCGTAAATGGCGAACTGAAGGCCCGCCCCATGCCACACGCCCGCGAGCCCCATGGTGTAGAGGGTAGGCAGGGCAATCATCAGCGCAAACCCCCCCGGTGTGCGACTGCCCGCGGAGCCCACGGGCAAACCACGGCGATTGCGCCAGCGCGAGACCTGCATGGCGAGTGGGTAGTAAAGATAGGCGGTGAGATAGCGCGTGAGCGTCATATGCCAACGCGCCCAGAAGTCAATGATGCAGTTGGCCTTGTACGGCGAGTTGAAGTTAAGGGGGAAGCGGATGCCGAACATCTTGGCCAGGCCTAGTGCCATATCGGAATAGCCAGAAAAGTCGAAGTACAGTTGCATGGCGTAGGCCAGGCTGGTGGACCAAGCGCCCCAGAACTGCAGCTCTGCGGGCGCCACAAATCCGGCATCGGCGTACGCTGCAATACCATCTGCAAAGAGTACCTTCTTGGCCAGACCAATGACAAACAGGGTGCCGCCGATGGACAGGTTGTCCGCCCGGAACCGGTAGGTTTCCGGCTCAGCGAACTGCGGCATCATCTCTTTGTGGTGCAGCACCGGACCCGCAATCAAGTGGGGGAAAAACGTGACGAACAGCGTGTGCTTGAGCAGGCTGGGCGATTGCACGAAACCGGCGCGGCAATCGAGCAGATAGCCGATCTGGGTAAAAGTGAAGAAGGAAATACCCAGTGGCAGGAGGATACCTTCGGGGCGATCGGCATACAGGCCCCAACCCTGAAGCACGCCCAGCAGAGTGACGAAATACTTGTAGTAGAAGAGCAGCGTCAGGTTGCTCGCTACACCGAACGCCACCATCCAGCCCTGACGGCGTGGCGCACTGGCCTGCTGAAGAACATACCGGCTGACCACGTGGTTGAACAGAATGGATGCCGCCAGCAGCACTACAAAGCGAGGATTCCACCAGCCATAAAACACGAACGATGCGGCGCACAACCACAGCGCCGCCCAACGCAGGCGAACGCGCCCAAGCAGGTAGTAGCCCCCCAGAGCCACCGGCAGAAACAAAAACAAAAAGAGATAGGAGTTGAAGAGCAAGGCGAACTCAGCGAATGGCGTCAAGCGCGCGCTGCTCGGCCGGGGTCAGCGGCAGCGACAAGGACAATTCGGAAAATTGCCACACGACCAGCTTGAGGCTATGCGGCAGAGTCCGCTGCCGGTCCAGCGCCGCCAGCATGGCGCCTGAAAAATAGCCACCGTCCTGGCTCAGATTCCAAACTTCGCCGCCAAGTTGTCGGCCCAGGCGTTCTGCGAACTCGCTGCGAAGACCATTGGAGTCACCGAGCAAAATTACTTGTGCACTTGTCCCTTCGTCAAGCAGCCCACCGCTGCGCACCGGCTCGATGTGTTCGGGCACAACCTGCTCAAGCTCAGGACGCCACCCTTTTGGCGCATGCTCCAGCCCAGCAAGCACGATCAAGTCGCCCATGCGCGGCACCGCTTCCGCTCCACTGGACGAGGTGAACTTCTGCGTCCCTTTGCCGCCCAGAATGGGAAGTGCTGCCTTTGCGCTGATGTCGGCCGCCGCGTCGGCGCCTTCTTGCGTCATGTGTACGTCGGTTCGGTAAAACGCCTGTGGCACAGCGCCCAGGGCAGACCGAAGATCAACAAAGGGCACTTCCGCGCCAGCGAGTGCATGCTGCCATTCATCCAGCCGTCCCGGGAGAGGCGCAGCCACTCGCAGACCACAGAGCTGGGCTGCCTGTACGCGCGATTTGTCGGGCACGGTAAGCACCAGCAGATGAATGCCAGTTTTTTTCCATTGTGCAGCCCAGTGGCGCATCAGCTCCGCCCGCTGTGCAAATGCACCGCTGGAGCCCGGCGCTGGGCGCAGGCCGTCGCGATAGAACAGCCAACCAGGACAGCCCTCAAGCACCTGAGGGCCCAAGTCTCCAAAAAAACGGAAGCGCAGCGCGGCCGATGCCCGATCAACCCAAGTCTGGCCAGGCAGCGTGCCCAGCGCCTTGTTGGCCTGTTTGCCCGCCTGGCCGTCCACCCAGGTGGACGGTGCCCATTCACTGGGCGCAAAGCGCAACTGACTGAGGCGCAGCACGCCCCAGACAAAGCCCGCAGCCAGGGCCAGCGCAACCACGATCGCGATACGCCGATGCCCGGAGAGGTCTGATTCGCTCGGCGGCAGCGGCGCTGGTATCGCCATCACGCCGGCAGTGCTGCGCCAAGCCTCCGGCTCCAATCCTGGGCAGAGAGGACAGAAGCTGCGTCCCATAGGCCTTCCGCATCGGGACCGAGGTGGAAATTGGGCTCAAACAATTGCCAGACCACCACTTGGGGTGGCTGCTGGCGAAACGCCGCAGACTCCAGATATTCGATCAACACGCTCCAAAAACCCACGTCGCCTGGCTTCCAATTCACGGAAACCGGCCGGTCAATCAGATTCGACAATTTTTGCGGAAACCCGAAATATGGCTGCACCATGCTGTTGCCCGTCACGTGAACAGGGGCGATGGCCGCATCAAGCAAGCCCGTCGTCTGGGTTTGGCGGCGTACCGTAAAAATCTCACGCCCAGCGGCGCGCCGTTGCTCTGGCGAGAGAAAGCGCTCTGCAAGGTCGCCATACCGCCGTTCCTTGGATATTGCGCCCAGCGCGAGCCCGGTACCGGCGGCGCCAGCCAACTTGGGAACCAACTGGTGAATGAGGTCCGCAGTAGCTTGTGCGGTGGCATCGGCCGCCGACTGGGTCCAGTGTTGATCGGTGCGGTAGTAGACCGGCTCGCCGTTTGCCTGAAGGGCGCGATAAAGTCGCTCCACATCGAAACCAGGCACGCCGGCTGCAGCCAATCGATCCCGGATGCCTGCGTAGCGACCAAGCATTTCGGGCGTCAGGGCGTCGACAGCGGGAAGTTTGTCGGCGTAAAACAGCTTCTTGCTGGGCAGCACCGGTGCCACCAGCGCAATGCCGCGCGCAGCAAGCCGCTTGTGCACCTCAGCGACACGTGCCACCGTGGCGTCAATGGCCGGCCAATTGGGTTCGTCCGTGGTGCCCCATGCGGGGAACAGATAGTTGTCTTTGCCGATGATTGCCAGAATATCGGGCTGCGCGATGGCTACCTGCGGCAAGGACATACCAAGAGTGAATCCGAGCGACAAGCCAAGCAAGCCTCGCCGAGAGACTGCGGAAGGAGCAATAGGAGTTTTCATCGATTACACGAATATTTCAACAAGCTCGCGGTGCCGCTCAATACGCGAATGTCAAGCTCAGGAAGACGCCCTTGGCGCGGTCTTTAACGCCACCCAGGCGCGTGCGGTATTGCAGACTTCCGTCCACATAGGAGCTTTGCGCACGGTATTTATCGCCTTCCAGCCAATAGCGCAAGTTGACGCCAACGCCCGCGCCTACAGACCAATCGCCGTTGATGCCGACCAGATCAAAATTGGAGGCGCCTGCCACCGGTGTGCCCGTTGCACGATTGCGGTCCGAGTACCAGTCGGCAGCGAGCGACACATGGGGAAAGAACACCAGCCGATCGCTGTAGTCAGAAAGGTAGCTGCGGCCCACCCGCACCTCACTGGCCGCGAAAGCCTGGCCGCGCTTGAGTCTGCCCTCGGAGCGTCCCAGCACCTGGCCTGAACTGTCGCGCAGGGTGTAGGCCGTCGGGGCGTCCATCAAGGTGTACCCAGCCTGTACGTAGCCTTCCATCGTGAACCAATTGCGGGCATCAAGCCTGAGCCCCGTGCCCTCATAAAACCCATACAGCACATAGGCCTGCCAGGCTCCGGCAGCCGCGTCGGTACGGTAATCGACCGCTCCGGCCTGCTGGTTCAACAAGCAGCGCACGGCACTGGAATCCGCATTCAGAGAGCCACTGCGTGCCGCGTTGCCCAGAAAAAACTGCCTCTCCAGTCCAAAGGTGATGTTCTTTTCGGTCCATGGCGTGTAGCGCGCGCCAATTGCGCCGGTCGTCGTGGGAAAACCGGAGACGGCCTGGCTACGGGTCTCCGCAACATTGATCGTTCCTCCGCAAGGATCCGGGACAGTTTGTGCACCCGTGACATCGGCGCCACTGTGCAGGGTATTCGACAAGCGCCCATAGACGTCGAACGTGCTGCTGCTGGAGTTGAGAAACTCCGGCGGGCGCCAATACGCCTCAACGGTGCTGAAAGCGGCGTTTCCAGGCAGTGATACCGGCTGACCGACCAATGCATTGGTCGGTGCACGCGCACCGCGATAGCCAACGGACGCGGTTGCGCCCCACTCGCGCGAAAAATTGGCCACGGCGCTTCGGGTATCGAATCGCTGCTGCGCATCGAGTGCAAACTTCCCATTGTCTGCGTCGTCAATCGCCTGACGCAACATGGCTGCAGCCGCGATCCGGTTGCCACTCGCAGCCAAGGCATATGCCTCGTCCAGAATGTTCGTTGGCGGGGCATTGCCCGTGCTTCGAGCCGCCACAAAATCCTGCAAAGCCAGTTCAGGTTGGCGATTCGCAAGGCGCAAGTAGCCGCGCTGACGCAGTAAATTGGCGTCTTGTGGCTGAGCCAACAGGGCTTGGTCCAGTCGGGCCAGAGCTTCTTGCTGTTCGTTCGGTGTTCCTGCGGCCAATGCCGTAGTGAGCAAAATCTGGTTCGATTCGCTCTTTGGATCCTCGGCGATCGCTCTGCGCGCCAGCGCAATGGCTTGTTCATAGCGCTTCTGGCCGTAGGCGGCATAAGCGCGCGCTGCGGGGCTGTCCGTACCTGGGGCGTCCCAAGGCTGCATCTCGCAGACTGTCCCATAGGGCGTGTCGTGACACAGCTGCAAGGGGGCATAGGCAGTGGCAGGCAAGACTTCTTGCGCGGTCCAGAAGCTGCCAAGCGCCCTCGCGGCCTGGCGCCGGGACGCGGCCTGTTCGTCATCGAGCGCAACAGACTCAAGGAGCTTCTCGACACGCGCTGGCTGCCGATCGGCCAGCGCAAGGTCGGCGCCAATCAGGCGCACATTGCGCCGCAAGGATTCATCGATCCAATCCTGGGCCAGAACGGCGTCGATGTCCTGCTGCGCAGCTCCGCCACGCCCCAGTAGCTGACGCAAATAGGCCCGCTGAATACGGATTGTGGCGTTTTCTTCGTCTGTCTCCAGAGCCTCCCCTGCCGCCGCCTCTGCACCCGCAAAGTCATTGGTTGCTTGCAAGGCGCTGATTAACAGCAAGCGATGGCTGGCCACATCCGGGGCGCGGCGCACGGCCTCCTGGGCTTCCGGAAGCGCCTCCTGCGGCAGATTTTTTGCCAAGGCCTCATAGGCTTTCTGCGCGTGTTGGAAAGCGATGGCCTGCTCGGCCAGTCGCATCAACGCCCCAATCGCTTCGGCGTTTGGCGCGCCCAGTGCAATCGCCTGGCGGCCTGCCACGATCGTTTCCTCATAGCGTTGGAGATCTTCCAAAGCGTTGAGCCACAGCAAAGACCATGGCCCTTGGCTTGGATCGGTGCGCACGGCAATCTCGGCGTTGGACGCCGCATCCGCAAACTTTCCATCCGCGAGCTGCTCGTAAGCAAGCTTGGCAATGGGGAAGGCCCTGCGGTATTCGGCGGTGGTGGGAACTTCTGAAACACCTGCAGGGGCGGGCCGCAAGTTTTCCAAGGCCGCTTGCAATTCGGGACTGCCGTGGCCGCTTGCAATGGCCTCTGCTGCGGCTCGCTCGGCCTCATCATGACGATTGAGCTTCTGCAATGCGTAGACACGCAGTTGGTACAAACGAACCACATCGGGCCGAAGTTTCAACGCGGCATCGGCGCGGCGCAGGGCAGTCTCGTAGTCACCGCGAGCGTAGGCTTTGTAGCCCTGATCAGACAAGCGCCAGGCCAGTCCACGCAGTCGCCCACCTTGCCGGGCACGGGCCGCAGGCCGGTGCGACCTTGGTTCAAGCGCTTGCGGAGTGTCTGACTGAGGGCTGTCCGCTTGCGAAGCACGCGGTGTCGGCATTACCAGTTCTGCTGGACTTTGCGGTCTGGGCGCCTGCCACATCGGCAAAGCAGGCATCTGCAAACGCACATAGCGACGCAATGCGCGCTGGAATTCGTCGTCTACCACTGTGTCTGCAGGCCCACGGCCCCAGGGCGCAGGGTCTGTCCGCTCAATAGCCTGCAACGCCGTCTGCCAAGCAGATGGAGGTTTCGGCGGGACGGGGGCAGGAGTCGACGCAGACTTGGCCAGCCTGTCTGGCGCCGGCGAATCCTGGGGCCGCAATACCAGCTCAGCAGAGAGGCGCAAGCGCGCAACCGTCGCATCGCTCGGTTCGCTTGGCCGCTCGGCCAAGGCAAGCTCGTTGTCAGCAGAAGATCGCCCACCCACAGGATGCAGAGCTCCGAGTGACGTGAGCTGCAAGGACATGGTTAGTCGCAGCGGGCTCTCCTCGCCACGCCCCTGACTCTGCGGCGACTGCGTGGGGACACGCATCCCGGCGGCAAGAAGGGGAGCGGCAGGCCATGCCATGGCAAGGGCCACGGCCAACAAGGTTCGACTTCGCAAAGGCTTCATACGGTAACAACGTCCTGCATGGCGGGCGGCGGCGCGGGCGCGGGCGCCAACTCGGCCTGCTGGAAGGAAATGGCTTCCTCCAAAGTGTGCTGGTCCAGCCAGCCTTGCTCCAGCAATATGCGGCCCAGGGGCCGCCCCAAATCCCTTTGCATGGCCAGCGCCTGCTCCAGATGGTCGGCATCAATGGCACGCCAGGACAGCAGCACCTCGCCCAGGCGCTGGCGATGGGACTCCAGTTGATCGGCAGACGGGAAATCGTGCGCGGTCTTGTCCCAGAGCAGCCGGGTACCAAAAATTTTGTGGGAGAGAAACAAACGCCAGGCGCGCGCCGCCGCCATGGCGTTAATGAAATTGCCGATGACCATGCGCGGAATGGAAAGAAAACCGTGTTCCCAACCATACATCTTGCCCACAAAATAGGCTCGCTGCACCACACGCAACAGCAAGGCCACAGCGTTGAGCCCCATGACGGTCATGAACCATCCGTTGGTATGGAACAAGGAGGGGTAGTACACCGTCCACAAGCCGAGCAGGTCTGCGGCATAAAACAGAAGAAAATTCAGCATCAGAACGTAGCCAAGGATCGCCACGAAGGCAGTAACCAAGCCTTTGCGATCCCGAAACAACAAGTATTTGGTGGCCAGCGACCCCGCCCAGCCCACTTGCTGCCAGCCCTGCAGGCCAATGCCAATGGTCCAACGCGCCTTCTGACGGTATGCAGCGCGGAAGGTATCCGGAAAAAATTCGCGCACCCCCAAAGGCATCTGAATCGAACCTATCTTCTCGCGTCCAAGACCAAACCATGCGGTGCGGCGGGTCAAATAGTCCACGTCGAATTTGCCAAAAATCTGTTTCATACCCATCCGACTGAGCCGGGTACCAATGTCGTAGTCTTCCGTCAGACTCTCCACATTGAAAGGCTCGTTATGGGACGTTGCCGCTAAGAGCTGCATCGCACTGTGGGAAAAGCAGGTGCCGACCCCGGCCGATGGGACCATGTTGGAAAGGCTCTCGCGCACGACCAAATCCTTGCTGTGCCATTCGGCGAACTCATCCATATAGGTGCCCGCTACCAGTTCGAACCAGCTGCGCTCGAGCGAAGTCACCGGCAACTGGATGAAATCCATCCGCGGCAGCAGGTAGTTGTAGTACTTCAGCTCCAGCGGGTGAAGCACGTCTTCGCTATCGTGCAGTATGAAACCGGCAAAGGTATGGGACTGTATTCGCTCCTGCTGAAAGGCGGCCTGCACGATCCAGTTGAGACAGTCGGCCTTGCAAGTGGGCCCGTCGTGCGGCACCTCCACACGCACCAGCTGCCGATAGCGCCTGCGCATGCGCTCGACTTCCTCGATGGTGCGGTGATCGTTGCGGTAGGTGCCCACAAATATCGTGTAATTCCGATACTCAAGCGTTGACACCATGTTGCTGAGCATGGGCGCGATCACGTCGAATTCCAGCCATGCTGGGACCATGATGGCCATGGGCTGCTCAGGGTGCTCCCGCAGCTGCTCGGCCGTCAGTCGCTTGTATTGGCGCCGCACTACCAACGAGCGGTAGCTCTCGCGAACCCAGTACCAGGCATCGATAAACAGATCGTCGATGCTGGACAGCAGGATGATCACGCCGACCGCCGCCGTCAATATCTCAAGCCCGCGGTAGTAGTCGGCAAAAAGGTAGGGCCAGTACAGCGTGAACATGCTGAGCGATCAGTAGAAAATGCGCACGCTTACGAAGACTTCCGGCGGTTGCGCCTGATGCGATAGGCCCAGACGACCAACAGCAGCAGCAGCAGGAGCGCGACGCTCACAAGAGGCACGCTCCAGGACAGATAACGCCGCCATTCGTAGAAGGCGCTTTCGCCTGCCCGAGGAGGCTGACTCGCCGATGGGTTGCTGCTGTCCACCCAGCTCACTGGACCCTCAGCACCGATCAGAGCGATATCCCCGCGGTTAAGTACGAAGGGCTTGTCTTGCGTTGCAGTCTGTGCGCCCAGCGGCTGCCAAAGGAGACCTGGCTGAGCGTGCGCACTGGTCACCTCGACGGTGCTCAGGCGCGCCAATCCATTGACGTCAATCCAAGGAGCGTTTTTCCCGTTGATTCGCAGTTGTGCGTCCTTGACGACAACTTTCGAACTGGCGCCATCCACCGGCACCTGCATGGCGAGGAAGGGACGACTCGGTGTGAACGCCTGGCCCTGCACGGCCACCACAAACTCGGCGCGTATGGGCGTGACGCCTGCCGCAACGGCCATGCGAACGACGCGCATCAAACTTGCGGGTGCGTCCGCCAGATAGGCTTCGGGAACGATGATCTGCGGTGTGCCTGACATCAAGGGAAGCAATCCGACGAAGGTACCATCGGGCTCTGAGTCGCCACCGCGCACGTAGCTGGTGGGCAACACGTTCACCGGAAATGCCTGCGGTGTTTCGTTGCAGTCATTGGAATAGGGCTGGCGCTGAAAAGATACGCGCACCACATTTCTCAGTCCGAGCGCATAGCCCGGAATGCGCGCGTCGAGACGCTCGGGACGCCCATCGGCCTGGAGGCGTTTGGCCGAAAGCAAGACGTTGTTCCAGAACACCGACGCCACCGGGCGGGTAGAGGAAGCACCGGGCGCGGCGGCCACGTCCACCACCAGATCGGACGGCATCCGGCCATTGACCGCCACCGCTCCCAGCGGAATGGTCGCCGTCCAGTCCCCCCGTGCCAGGACATCGAAACTCGCATCGCTGCCACCGAGGTTGGTCAGGCGAATGGCCGAGCGGTCTAACACGTCGGGCGCATTGGCTTCTGCCACGGTCACTTCTCGCGTGGTCATGGCGCTGCGCCAGACATCGGCAAAAACGCCTGCGGCCTTGGCACCACCATCCTCGGACACCACGATCACCGGACGCGCCCCCAGGGTCGCCAGACGAATCGAATGCGACGGCAGGGCTCCGGCCGCCACCGCTGTCTGCAAACTGCGCCAGCTTGCGAAAGAACGCGCCGCATCAGCGTCACCACCCAATTGAGCGCCCAGCGCATCGAGGGCAGCAGCAATTTCCTGTTGCAGAGCGGTGTCGACTACAGCGATGTCGCCGGTAGCAAGCGAAGAGCCCAGCACCACCAAAGCGCCCACCTCGGCGGCATTCTTTAGCACGTATTTGGCATTGCCTTGTGCAAGACCGGAAAAAGCCGGCAGGTTTGCCAGTCCAGCGGGCACTTGCCATCCGGTCGTGTCAATCGTCTCGCCAGGAGCGGGGAATGACTTCACCATGACACGGCGATTGGCCTGCTCTAGTGCGACGCCAAGTCGCCACGCGGTGTCGTAGCTGGCCTTACTGACCTTGCGAGACGCAACCATCAGCGTCGGATGCGCCGGCAAGGTGAGCCAGGCATCGGCCAGACTGGTCAGAGCGGCACTGCTGAAACGGTAGTTGAAGCGCGTGTCCGCAGAGACCGACAGCACGTTGCCCGTGGATCGCTCCACTTCGCAAATGCGTTGTCCCACATTGTTCTGCCAGTTCACGCGAAAGCGCAGAAAGCCGTTGGTACGTTGGCTGGTGTCCACCTTCAACACCTGGCTGGCATCGCCTTCGGAGACTTCAATGCGGCGCGAATGTACGGGCCTGCCATTGACGAACAGCACCATCGAAGTGCGCCCCTCTTCGGCCTTGTAGTAGTGCGCGCGGAAGTCAACGGTGGCATCGGCCAACTTCAGCATCTGGGGGACCGGAAGATAGAACTCCTGGCGACTGTCGAAGCCGCTCAGCAACACGTCGTCTCCGAACCCGAGGTCCGACAGGGAGAAACTGCGGTTGACCCAGGTGTCCC
>JAGNYI010000073.1:0-4420 GCA_017985015.1 Giesbergeria sp.
CGGGGGCCTCGGTCATTCAGACCACGGACAAATCGGGTTACCGCCACCCTTTCTGGCGAGGTGAGGCCGCGTTGCAGGCTATCGGAATACCCCGGTGGCGCCCGCAAACGGCCGTTGAACAGTATCGGAGTGTCCACATGGCACGCGTCTGCGAAGTCACGGGCAAGAAGCCCATGGTGGGGAACAACGTTTCCCACGCCAACAACAGAACCAAGCGCCGGTTTCTGCCAAACCTGCAATACCGCCGTTTCTGGGTCGAGACCGAAAACCGCTGGGTGCGCCTGCGCATTTCCAACGCCGGTTTGCGTCTGATCGACAAGAACGGTATTGATTCGGTGCTCGCAGACCTGCGCGCACGTGGCCAGGCTTAAGGAGAACCACCATGGCAAGCAAAGGCGGACGCGACAAGATCAAGCTGGAATCCACTGCGGGTACTGGCCACTTCTACACCACCACCAAGAACAAGAAGACGATGCCCGAAAAGCTGCTGATCATGAAATTTGATCCCAAGGCTCGCAAGCACGTCGAGTACAAGGAAATGAAGCTGAAGTAATTCGGCCCATTCCAGGTAAAAAAACCGCCCGGCGCGAGCCCGGCGGTTTTTTTGTCTTTAGAACGTGTTCACGATCTAAGAAATACCTACTTGCGCTGCCACACCGCAGCAAAAAAGCCGTCGGTTTGGTGCCGGTGCGGCCACAGGCGCAGGTAGCGCGTGCCGGTTTCTGTACCGCTGCACAAGGAAGCGGCATCCGGTACCTTGAGCTGCGCCAGCACCTCGCCCGCTTCCAGAGGCACAAACTCCGGGTGGGCCTTCGAGAAGGCCTCTGCAATCGCCTCGTTCTCCTGCGGCAAGACGCTGCAGGTGGCATAGACGAGGCGCCCTCCCGGCTTCAGTAAGCGCGCACTGCTTTCCAGGATCGCAGCCTGCTTGGCCGTCAGCTCGCCGAGCGCCTCGGGGCTCTGGCGCCACTTCAAATCGGGGTTGCGGCGCAAGGTACCCAGGCCCGAGCAGGGCGCGTCCACCAGCACGCGGTCGATCTTGCCGGCCAGGCGCTTGATGCGCTCGTCGCGCTCGTGCGCAATGGCCGCAGGGTGCACGTTCGAGAGGCCGCTGCGCGCCAGGCGCGGCTTGAGCGCGTCGAGCCGGTGCGCGGAGACGTCAAACGCATACAGCCGCCCGGTGCTGCGCATGCTGGCGCCCAATGCCAGCGTCTTGCCCCCCGCGCCGGCGCAAAAATCCACCACCATCTCGCCGCGCTTGGCGTCCACCAGCAAGGCCAGGAGCTGCGAGCCTTCGTCCTGCACCTCAATGGCACCCCGCACAAAGGCGGGCAGCTTCGAAAGCTGGGGCTTGCCCACCACGCGCAGACCCCAGGGTGAATACGGCGTCACTTCAGACTTGATAGCTGCTTGCGCAAGCTCCGCCTGCACCTGGGGCCGTTTTTCCTTTAAAGCATTGACACGCAGGTCCAGCGGCGCGCCCTGCGACATGGCCATCACCTCGGGCCAGAACGCGTCGCCCAGCTGCTCCTTGAGCGGCGCCACCAACCACTCGGGCAGGTTGTGGCGGTGTCGCTCCAGCAAATCGCTTTGTTGCACGGCGTCGCACTGCTCCAGCCATTGCTGTTCCCGATCGCTGAGCGCACCGCGCAGAAAGTCGCGCGCGCCGTGCCTGGCCTGCGGGTTGCTGCGCCGCGCTTCTTCGTCCTGCCAATGGGCAAAGCCCAGAATCGCCATGCGCCGCTCGCGCGGGCCCGAGCCCGAAGGCGCCATGTGGTCAAACAATAGCTTCTTGCGAAGCACGGTGTAGACCGTTTCGGCCAGAGCCGCGCGCTCACGCTGGCCCAGGCCCCGGTTGTCGCGAAAAAAGCGTGAGACCACCGCGTCGGCAGGGTGCTCAAAAGTGAGTGCGAGGCGCACAAGCTGCGCGCAGGCGTCGATAAGGGCGTTGGGATGCATGCGGCGATTGTCACATTCACGTGTGCTTCCCAAAAAAACGTCGCACCGCACGCGGGTAGATCAGGTGCTCCTGCGTCAGCACCCGTGCGGCCAGCGTCTGCGCCGTATCCCCTGCGAGCACGGGCACCACAGCCTGCTCCAGGATAGGGCCCCCATCGAGTTCGCTCGTCACCTGGTGCACCGTGACACCCGCAAACTTGCATCCCGCCGCCAGCGCGCGCTCGTGCGTGTGCAGGCCGGGAAAGGCCGGCAGCAGCGAGGGGTGGATATTGAGCAAACGCCCAAGGTAGTGGTCTACGAAACCGGGACTCAGGATGCGCATGAAACCGGCAAGCACCACCAGAGCGGGCGCATAGCCATCGATGCGGCGCGCCAGCTCCGCATCAAAGGCTTCCCGCGAATCAAAGCCCTTGTGGTCCAGCACCTGCGTCGCAATGCCGCGCGCCTGCGCAAAGGCCAGGCCGCCTGCGTCTGCCCGGTTGCTCAGCACCGCTGCAACGCGCACGCCCAGCCTGCGCTCCCAGTCTTCCCGCTCGGCAGCGCGCACGATGGCCGCCATGTTGGAGCCGCCGCCAGAGATCAGAATCACGATGTTCTTCATCTCCCAGATTATCCCGCCATGCCTTTTGACGCCCAGACCCAGCCACTGACCGACATCGAGGCCCGCGTACTTGCCACCCTGATGGAAAAAGCCCGCACCGTGCCCGACAGCTACCCGCTCTCGCTCACCAGCCTGGTCGCGGGCTGCAACCAGAAGACCACGCGCGAGCCAGTGATGCAATTGAGCGACGCCGAGGTGCTGGCGGCGCTGGAGCAGCTGCGCAGCGCCGGCCTCGTCTTCGAGGGCAGTGGCAGCCGCACCACGCGCTACGAGCACAACTTTCAGCGCGGCATCGGCGTGCCCGAGCAGTCCGCCGTGCTGCTGGGCCTCTTGATGCTGCGCGGCCCGCAGACAGCAGCCGAGCTGCGCACCAATGCCGAGCGCTGGTACCGCTTTGCCGATGTGTCCTCCGTCGAAGCGTTCCTTGAGGAATTGCAGGAACGCTCCGAAGAAAAAGGCGGGCCGCTGACCGTGCTGCTGCCGCGCGCGCCCGGCGCCCGCGAGTCGCGCTGGATGCACCTGCTGTGCGGCCCGGTGGACTTGTCGCAGCCACTTTCCACTCCACAAGCGGGCGCGCTGGGCGAACGCGTAGCGCAGCTCGAAGCCCAGGTCTCGCAGCTGCAAACCATGGTGGAGCGGCTCTGCAGCGAACTGGGCCTGCCCATGTCGCCGCCCGGACAGGCCTAAAACGAACGACCGTGCTACAAATGCGACCTCACTGGAGACAAGCCCTATGGATCTCGCATTTACCCCCGAAGAACAAAGCTTTCGCGAAGAAGTCCGCACCTGGGTGCAGGCCAATCTGCCCAAGGACATCGCCCACAAGGTGCACCACGCCCTGCGCCTGACGCGGGAGGATATGCAGAACTGGGCCAAGATTCTTGGCAAAAAAGGCTGGCTGGCCTTTGGCTGGCCCAAGGAATTTGGCGGCCCGGGTTGGACGGCGATACAAAAGCACCTGTTTGAAGAAGAATGCGCGCTGGCCGGCGCACCGCGCATCATTCCCTTCGGCCCGGTGATGGTGGCGCCCGTCATCATGGCGTTTGGCAATGCCGAGCAGCAAAAGCGCTTTCTGCCCGGCATCGCCAGCGGCGAAGTCTGGTGGAGCCAGGGCTACAGCGAACCGGGCTCGGGCTCGGACCTGGCCAGCGTCAAGACCCGCGCCGAGCGCGTGGGCAACAAATACATCGTCAACGGCCAGAAGACCTGGACCACGCTGGGCCAGTTTGGCGACTGGATGTTCAACCTGGTGCGCACCAGCACGGAAGGCAAGCCGCAGACCGGCATCTCCTTCCTGCTGCTGGACATGAAATCGCCCGGCGTCACGGTGCGCCCGATCAAGCTGCTCGACGGCGAGTGCGAGGTCAACGAAGTCTTCTTCGACAACGTCGAAGTGCCGGCCGAGAACCTGATTGGCGAAGAAAACAAGGGCTGGACCTACGCCAAGCACCTGCTCAGCCACGAGCGCACCAACATCGCCGACGTGAACCGCAGCAAGCGCGAGCTCGAACGTTTGAAGCGCATCGCCAAGCGCGAAGGCGTGTGGGACCCCGTCGAAGGCGGTGCCGATGCCCAGCGCTTGCGCGACCAGATCGCCCTGCTCGAAGTGGACATCGTGGCGCTGGAAATGTTGGTGCTGCGCGTGTTGTCCGCTGAAAAGTCCGGCAAGAATTCGCTCGACATTGCCGGCCTGCTCAAGATCAAGGGCAGCGAGATCCAGCAGCGCTACGCCGAACTGATGATGCTGGCCGCTGGGCCCTTTGCCCTGCCCTTCATCGAGGAAGCCATGCAGGCCGGCTGGCAGGGCGACTTCCCTGGCGGCGAAGTGGCCAATGCGCCGCTGGCATCGACCTACTTCAA
>JAGNYI010000073.1:4520-9011 GCA_017985015.1 Giesbergeria sp.
GCGCGCTACGCACTTGAAAAATGTGAGGCAAAATCGGCTCCAGCGCAGTCTGGATATACCCTCACAGCTACTAAAAACATAGTGCCCGCGGGCGACCAGGCAGACGCCTACCTCGTGCCCGCGCAACTGGACGGCCAAATCGCCCTCTTCCTCGTCGAACGCTCAGCCAGTGGGGTCAGCGCGCAAGGTTACGCCACGCAGGACGGCAGCCGCGCCGCCGAGGTGCAGTTCGCCAACGCGTCCGCCACCCTCATTACCAAAGACGGCCTGGCCGCGCTGGAACTGGCCGTGGACACCGGCATTGCCTCCTTGTGCGCCGAAGCCGTGGGCGTCATGGACAAGGCCGTCGCGCTGACGGTGGACTACATGAACCAGCGCAAGCAGTTCGGCGTCACCATCGCCAGCTTCCAGGCGCTGCGCCACCGCGTCGCCGACATGAAGATGCAGCTCGAACTGGCCCGCTCCATGAGCTACTACGCCAGCCTCAAGCTTGCCGCGCCCGCAGGCGAACGCCGCACTGCCATGGCGCGAGCCAAGGTGCAGCTGGGCCAATCGATGCGCTACGTCGGCCAGCAAATGGTGCAACTCCACGGCGGCATTGGCGTGACCGACGAGTACATCGGCAGCCACTATTTCAAGAAGCTCACGCAGATGGAAATGACGTTTGGCGACACCCTGCACTACTTGGGTGAGGTGTCCAGCCGCATGCAGGAAACCGCTGGAGTGTTTGCCTGAAACCTGGCCAAGGGCGCCACGCATTGCGCCTGTCCTGCCGCAGCCGGCAATCCGCGGGCCGCGATGGGGTCGGCTGCCCCGGTGGGCACGCCCAGCAAAACGGGAGTTTCAGATGAACTTTGCTGAGCAGGACGACCAGCGGGCCATTCAGGAGGCCGTTGCCGCCATCTGCAAGAACTTCGACGCGGATTACTGGCTCCAGCGCGACACCGACGGAGAATGGCCCACCGCGTTCTGCAACGCCATCGCCGCAGGAGGATGGTTTGGCATCACGATGCCGACCGAATACGGGGGTGCAGGCCAGGGAATCGCCGCCGCTGCCATGGTGATGAAGACCATCGGACGCCTGGGTTCTGCCGCGGTGTCTTCTGTTCACCTGAATCTCTTTGGTCCCCAGCCGGTGGTGGTGTTCGGAACCGAGGCGCAAAAGCAGCGCATGCTGCCCGCCCTGATTCGCGGCGAGGATCGCGCCTGTTTCGGCGTGACGGAACCCAACGTCGGCTCCGACACCACGCGCATCAAAACCTTTGCCAGGCGCACAGGCGATCGGTATCTGGTGCATGGGCAAAAGGTATGGACATCCACGGCCCAGCAGGCGAACAAAATCCTGCTGGTCACCCGCACCACGCCCATCGAAGAATGCGCCCGCCCGATGGACGGCATCACGCTGTTTTATACCGACCTGGATCGCTCCAAGGTACGCATTCGCCCCATCGAAAAAATGGCGCGCAAGGCCGTCGACTCCAATGAACTCTTCATCGACGGACTGGAAGTCCCCGCAGAGGACCGCATTGGCGAGGAAGGCCAGGGCTTCAAATACCTGCTGCACGGTCTGAACCCCGAGCGCATTCTGGTCGCAGCCTCTTGCGTGGGCGCGGGCGATGCCGCCTTGGAGCGAGCGGTGGGCTATGCCAAGGAACGCGTGGTGTTCGGGCGTCCCATCGGACAAAACCAGGCCATCCAGCACCCCTTGGCGGAATGCTGGATGCGGCTTCAGACTGCCGAGTTGATGATGTGGAAAGCCGCCTGGCTGTACGACGCTGGCCTGCCTTGCGGCGTCGAAGCGACCGCTGCCAAATACCTCGCTGCCGAAGCCAGCTTCGAGACCTCTACCCGGGCCGTGCGCACCCATGGCGGCTTTGGTTTCGCCAAGGAATACCACGTGGAACGCGGCCTTCGCGAAAGTGTGCTCGGATTGATTGCGCCGGTGACGCAGGAAATGGCGCTGTGCCACATCGCCGAAAAGGGGCTCGGACTTCCCAAGTCGTACTGACGCCGCGCCCTACCCCCCAGGCGCGTTCCCCTTCAGCCGAGCAGGCGCGACGACCTGGGCACATGCGCCATCAAAAACTCCATCTGGTCCACCAGGATACGGCGGTTGCGCAGGATGAAGTCTTCCCACAGACTGGGGACGTAGGGCGTATAGATCAGCGGCATGTTCGCCTGCTCGGGCGTGCGCGGGCCTTTGCGGTGGTTGCAGGCGCGGCAGGCGGTCACCACGTTCATCCAGTGGTCCACACCGTGGCTGGCAAACGGCACGATGTGCTCGCGGGTCAGATCGACCTCATGAAACAGGCCACCGCAGTAGGCGCACACATTGCGATCCCGGGCAAAAAGCTTGGTATTGGTCAGGCCCGGGCGGATGCCAAAGGGGTTGGTGCGCGGTACGCCGCGCGTGCCGATGATGCTGTTGATGACGATGACCGACTGCAGCCCCGTCACGGCATTGTTGCCCCCGCGAAAGCGCGCCACCTCGCCCCCCACCTCCCAGCGCACGTCGCCGGCAGCGTAGTGGGTAGCGGCCTGTTCCAGCGATATCCACGACTGGGGCAGGCCTTGGGCCGAGAGCTTCAACACTTTCACGAGCAGCCTCCTTCAAAAATGCACAGGAAACGGGGCAAGCGGGCGCCCCAAACACTGCGCGGGCGCAGCGGGGCGACTGCGTCACAATATACGCCAAGCACGCAGAAACGGGGCCAGCGCTTGCCCTGTGTGCGCCAACTGCTATTAAAAACATACCATGCTTGTTCTTCGTGGCTTCCACCACCCGGCCATTGCCCCGGCCTGCGCACTGACCATCGGCAATTTCGACGGCGTGCACCGCGGCCACCAGGCCATGCTGGCACTGCTGAACGCCGAAGCCGCGCAGCGCGGCGTGCCCAGCTGTGTGCTGACCTTCGAGCCGCATCCGCGCGACTACTTTGCCGCTGCGCTGCACAAGCCCGAACTGGCCCCGGCGCGCGTCGGCACGCTGCGCGACAAGCTCTCCGAGCTGGCCCGCTTTGGCGTGCAGCAAACCGTGGTGCTGCGCTTTGATGCCGCCCTGGCCGGGCAGACGCCAGAAACATTCATCAACGACGTCCTGGTGCGCGGCCTGGGCGCACGCTATGTGCTCGTCGGCGACGATTTCCGGTTTGGGCGCCAGCGCGCGGGCGACTACCGCCTGCTCGCGCAAGCGGGGCAGCAGCGCGGTTTCGACGTCGCACGCATGAATTCCTACGAGATTACCTATCCGCAGGCCTCCACCAACGCGGCCGAGCCGGTGCGCGTGTCCAGCTCCGAGGTGCGCGCCGCCCTGGCGGCCGGCCGCATGGACGACGCGGCGCAGCTGCTTGGCCGCCCGTATGCCATTTCCGGCCACGTGGTGCATGGGCGCAAGCTGGGCCGGGCACTGGGCGAAGCCAGCAGTGGCGCGGGCGACGGGTTTCGTACGCTGAACCTGCGCTTTGCCCATTGGAAACCTGCCGCCAGCGGCATCTTTGCCGTGTGGGTGCATGGCCTTGCTGCGGAGGCCCTGCCGGGCGTCGCCAACCTGGGCATTCGGCCTTCGCTCGACCCGAGCGACGTGAACGGTGGGCGCGTGCTGCTCGAAACCCATTGCCTGGAATGGCCGCAGCATCTGGGCGCGGAAGGGGCCTACGGTAAAATCATCCGCGTGGAACTGATGCACAAACTGCACGACGAACTCAGGTACGACAGCCTGGGTGCGCTGACGGCCGGCATCGCCCGCGACTGCGCCGACGCCCGCGCCTGGTTCGCTGCCCACGCAGAGACCCGCCGCCAGACCACGCGCGACCGAATTTGAAGCGCCCGCGCACGGCTCTGTGCGCCTCCAAGGCCCCTCTTTCCTGGCGTCCCGGCGATTCCTCAACCGCGCCCCGCCTGCCACCACCGTTCACGAGAATCCGCGATGTCCGACGTCTCCCCCAGCGCCTCCACCTCCCCTGCTCCCGCGCCCGCGCAGGACTACCGCAAAACCCTGAACCTGCCCGACACGCCGTTCCCCATGCGCGGCGACCTGCCCAAGCGCGAGCCAGGCTGGGTCAAGGAATGGAACGACGAAGGCCTGTACAAGCGCCTGCGTGCGGCCCGCTGCGGCGCGCCCAAATTCATCCTGCACGACGGCCCGCCGTACGCCAACGGGCAGATCCACATGGGGCACGCGGTCAACAAGATCTTGAAGGACATGATCGTCAAGGCGCGCCAGTTGGAAGGCTTTGATGCGCTTTACGTCCCCGGCTGGGACTGCCACGGCCTGCCGATCGAAAACGCCATTGAAAAGAAGTTCGGCCGCAAGCTCTCGCGCGACGACATGCAGGCCAAGGGCCGCGCCTACGCCACCGAGCAGATCGCGCAGCAAATGGTGGATTTCCAGCGCCTGGGCGTGCTGGGCGAATGGGACCACCCCTACAAAACCATGGACCCGGAAAACGAGGCCGAAGAGATCCGCACCTTCAAGCGCGTGATCGAGCGCGG